>DASXOQ010000036.1:0-172781 GCA_036494165.1 Steroidobacteraceae bacterium | reverse complement strand
GAGGATATTTGCTTTCACCTAACCGGCAACTATTTCTTTCAGCGACCGATCAAAACCAATGTTGCGACTGTCCCAAAAGCCGCAATTGAAAGAGCACTTAATGAACCCAACCCGGCGTCCCCCCGCTTTCAGTAGGGGATGGCACTAGACTCTTCCGGCATTGTAACGGCCTTGATGGCCAACTGTTTTGCGAACTGGGAGGGTGAAAGCCCTCCCAGGATCTTCTTCGGTCTTTGCTCGTTGTATTCACGCCTCCAAGACTCGATTACGGTCTGAGCGTGCGCCAGGCTCGTGAACCAATGTTCGTGTGTGCAGTACGCGAACGGCGTCTTGATTGTTCGCTTTTTTGGGTCGCACGAAGAATACGACGGGACTGATGCGGAGACGGTATAATGAAAGCTACGTTAATATTGATTCAAAATGATGCGGATCATGCCGAGGCGAAAGCACTAATCGAGCGGCTTATGGGCTCGAATGATGTGAAGGATCAGGCGCGGATTGTCGCGCAAGCACGCTTAATTGAGGCTTACGAGCGCGCCCGATGGCCGCGTGTAACGCCGTCTCTCCCGGCTCTTCTCACGTACCTCATGGATCAACACGGACTTACGCGCGCCGATCTCATCCCCTTACTTGGCACTGCCAGCCGTGTGAGCGAAGTCTTGAACGAGAAGCGGGAACTGAGCATGACTATGGTGCGCACTCTACGCGAACGATTCCATGTGTCCGCGGATGTATTGGTCTCACCACGGCGAATCCGGAAGAGTTTGGCGGCGTAGTCGAGCCGGCGATGACGACGGTTGATACAGCGGTACTTGGCTCCCTCTTAATCAATTGGTCGTAGGTTCGATCCCTAGACGGCCCACCAATTTCATGAACCAGGGGTATGCAGAACGAGCTCGGGACGTGCCGTCTCGGCCGAAGGGCGCGTGTTGTTTCGGGAGGCGAGGTCGGCTCCAATGCCGTTGTCGGCGATCGAATGCTCGCTTGTTAAATCAAGTGCCTCAATGCGGTTTCTTCGGCCCCAGCAACCGAACCTCTGACAACGGACACACGCCCAACCTCGACGCACCGACAGCCTTAAATCCAATGGTCTTTCCGGCCGCTGTATCCTCTGCTTGGATAACAATTATCGGCGTCGACGTTCCCTTGGTAGCGCGCAAAGCGTACTGCGGAATTGCTATTTGAAGCGGTCTTGAAGGTCGACCGACAACCGCAAAAGCAGCGTTTCCTGCACCCACATCCTTCATAGTTGCGACCGACCCGAAACGTAGCCGACATCTGGCAGGTCGGGCCACGCGACTCCAGGCGCGGCCGCACTACTTACGCCTACGATTCCGAGCCATTCGAAGATTCGCTTCATATCTGGGTGGCCTGATGTTACCTCGCTCAGTCGCTTGATCTCGCACTTGCGGCCCCGCAAGAGTCGATCGATCTGACAGAGTCCATGCCGGGTCCGTCACCGGCATGCTCCAAACTAGCAGCCGCCTCGGCCTTTGCTCGCAACGACTGCCAGGCGCCCAATGTGGCGTTAAAGTCTCTGCATAGATCCGAGTAGGTCTGGTACAACGATGGCACGGGGGCTTGATCACTGGTGGCTTCAACCATCTCCAGTAGAGTCGATGCCTGTCCATTGATCCTGCTGAAGCTGGTGGCGCCCTTGATCGGCGCCACAGCGTAGGAACCGCCGGAAAGGCCGATGGAGGCATCGTCGATAGTGCCGGTGAGTTCGGCGATTCGCGTCCGCAACTTTTTCACTGAGCCGCTCGACACACCCGCGCGCGGCGGTGACAGTTGCCCATCCAGGGCGTTCGCCTGCTCGTAGGCGCTTTTGCTGGCTGACATAACCGCGACGATACGTTGCGAAAGAGCCAATTGCCGACTCATGCCATCCATCTCCACCGGTGAAGCATCTAGGCGTGGATCCGGTTTCAGCAACACCGGTTGACTGGAGGAAACTCCGTCCACAGTCAGTTTCACGTTGTATTCGCCGGGCAGCGCCATGGGTCCCTCCGGGACGTATGAGGTGTCTTCCGGCACTGCTCCGCTGGACTGATCGAAGAAGAGAGCAGGGGGCGTCGGGTAACGCATGTCCCAGCTCACGCGGTGTTGACCCTCAGTCGCAGGTAGGGGCTGCGATCGCCGTGCCCAGAACGCAGGCGCCGGTGGCAGGGGTTGATCGAGGGGCCTAATCGGAGCATTCGAATAGGAATGCACCAGATTCCCGTTGGCATCGAAGATCTGCAGCTGCACATCCTGCGCAGATTGCTTCAGGTAGTAGTCGATCACAACTCCTTGAGGTGGATTTTTTCCATGGGGAACCTCAGGCGGGAAAGGAGTGTCTTGGTTGATGTTCGACTGGACCCGAATCGCGGCTCGCGGACGGAACAAGACCGCTTGCTGTTCGGCGAGTTCCGCGGTCAATTGCTCGAGAGGCGACACATCGTCCAAAATCCACAGGCCGCGCCCGTAGGTTGCGGCAATCAGATCGCCGTCGTGAATTTCCAGGTCATAAAACGAGGTCGTCGGAAGATTCAGGCGTAGCGCTTGCCAGTGATCGCCGTCATCGAACGACACGTGCACGGACGTTTCCGTGCCCGCGAACAATAAACCGCGTTTGTGATCGCTTTCCTTAAGCGCTCGAACAAAGCTGCCGGTCGGCTGCTCTGTCGGCAGGCCCGTAACGATGGCCTCCCATGACTTGCCGGAGTCGCGCGTGCGATAGATGTGCGGTGAATAATCTCCAATGGCATCGTTGCGCACCGCTGCGTAGGCCTCGGCAGGACTGAATCGCGACGCCTGTACCTCGATGACGCCATGGATCGACATCTCGGGCGGCGTGACGTCGAGCCATTGCTTCCCGCCGTCCTGCGTAAGATAGAGGACGCCATTGTTGCTGCCCGTCCATATGACCCCGGCTTGCACGGTTGAGGGTGACAGCGCCACCAGTGCGTCACCGTGATGCACTCCCTCCGGATTGGGCAGCGGCGGTTTTCCTGGATGCGCGGTGAGGTCCGGGCTTATTTTTCGCCAGTGATCACCACCATCCTCGCTCTCCCAAACGTTCTGAGTGCCGTAATACAAAACACTCGGGTTCTGCGGTGAAAAGACGATCGGAGCCGAAACTGCGCGTCGAAAATCCGTGTCGGTAACGCGGCTGATGGTGCCCACGCCAAAATCGACGCTCTGCGCGCCCCAAGTTTTGCGATTCAGTTTCTGCAGGAATCCCAAAGGGCCGTTCATGAATAGGACGTCGGGATGGGCAGGGTCAACGGTCACAAAACCTGTCTCCCAACCGGGCATTGGAAACCAATCCAGATCCGTTATCTGTCCGAGCGAGCCTCGACTGGCGATCGCGAACGTACCGCTGTCCTGCTTGCTGCCGTATATCCAGTAAGGATACTGGTTATCCGTGGTGATCTTTTCGATCTCGGCCGTTTTTTGGTTGTACCACGAACTCCAGGTCTGACCGCCATCGATGCTGACCGACGCTCCTTGATCGCCGCCGTAGACGATGTGGTTCGGGTCAGTGGGATCGATCCACCACTGATTCGGGTCATCACCGCCGGGTGCACCTTTGAAAGCGACCAACGTGTGACCACCATCGGTGGATCTGTAGACGCAGGTACCCATCGTATAGACCACGTCCGGATCGCTCGGATCTACCAGAACTTGTTTGCTGGATGTGTAGATGGTCTTGGTGGCCAGCGACCAACTCGCGCCGCCGTCGTCCGACCGATAAAGCCCCGCGCGGTTCAACACGTATAGGCGGGCATGAGTGCCCACCGCGACCGCGGTCTCCCCGCGTAGTTCGGGCTGGCCGGCGCCCTTTAACTTTGTCCAGGTCAATCCTTCGTCGCTGGACTTGTACAGGCTGGTAGGCCCCGGATGCTCTGAGAGCGCGCGATTCGATATCCCCGGAGCAAGATAAGTTTGCGTTACTGTCGCCAAAACTACCTGCGGATCATCGCTTGCCCAGGACAGGTGGGTCGCGCCGGATTCGGGCTGAGCATTTAGCACCGATGTCCACGTTCGTCCTCCGTCAGTGCTGCGAAACACGCCGCGTGTTCCCCCCTGACGATGATCGATTCCGCGCGTGGCCGCCAGCACCAAGTCAGGATTTTGCGGGTCCACCAGCAGCCACGCTATTGCTCCGGCATCCTGCAATCCTGTACTTTGCCAGTGCGCTCCTGCGTCGGTGGATTTCCAGACACCATTGCCATAGTCAGAACCAAATACGCTTCCGGTGCCCGCATAGACGACGGACGGTCGCGACTGCGCCACCGCCAACGCGGTGAAGCCCCGGACATCCTGCAACGCATCTGTAACGGGCGACCAGGTGACGCCGGCGTTTACGGTCTTCCAGACGCCTCCATTATCAGTACCCACGTACGCGGTCCCCGGGCGTCCATTGACTCCGGACACCGAATCCACTTTGCCAGCAATAAATGGGCCGATATTGCGCCACTGCATGTCTTGAAAGAGATTGGGGTTCATCTGCGCTTGGGCGGTTCCCACGGCGAGCAAAGCTGCCGTGGCACTCACAGCGCATGCCAGTTCATGCACGCGTTTCGCTATAAACCAAATCACGGTTCACCCCCACTTTATCGAGAAGCCCGGACGCTCACGTGTGCCAATGTTCTCAGCAGCGACCTTATCCGAGCAACGTAGCCTATCGGGCGCATTCCTGGCAACGCCGCCGGATTGAATTCATGGCTTGCCTTGTTGTCACAGGAGACGCGAGAAAACTCGCCGGCAGGGATTTTTCTCAGCGGAAAGGGGATTGATGTTCAGGTGGACGGCGAGTTGCAAGAACCGACGCGTGAGCGCCATGGGCGCGGCCCTCGTCATTTTTGACACCTGCTATCGGCATGAGCGGACTCGCGGACGAGTGAGTTAGACTGCTCTGGAGCAAACGCACGCGGGAAAAGGTTCGAGGGCGACGGAAATGTTTAGAGAGTAGGCATGATCAACGAATATATTCGATATCGCGTACCGGCCGAGACACGCAGTGCGTTCTTAGCAGACTATGCAAAAGCGGCAGAGGCGCTGCGCGCGTCCCCCGTCTGTCACGGCTACGACTTGAGTCAATGCGAGGAAGACCCGGAGCACTTCATCCTTCGCATCCGATGGTCGTCTACTTCCGATCACTTGAAGATTTTTCGGGCGAGCGCACATTTCGAGGCGTTTCTGCCACATATACGCCCCTATATGCCCAACATCGAAGAGATGCGACATTACGTGCCGACCAAACTTCAGTGGGCCCGGCCATGAATGAATCAGCCCGCGATCGCTTAAACGCGGCGGTGCCCACCTTATACCATTGGGTTGGAGGCAACTCTGCCTTACTTAAATTGACGACTCGATTCTACGAGCACGTGAAAGGCGATGGATTGCTTTCACCGGTCTTTTCTCACATGGGAGTTGATCATCCGGCGCATGTGGCTGTGTTTCTTGGCGAGGTCTTGGGTGGGCCGGCTGAGTATTCGCAGCAGCATGGCGGCCACCCGCACATGATTCGCCAGCATCTCAATCGACATTTGAGCCAGGAACAACGGAAGCGGTGGGTAAGCCTGCTGCTTGAAACGGCAGACGAATTAGAGATGCCTGATGATCCAGAGTTTCGCTCGGCACTGGTAGGCTATCTGGAATGGGGGTCACGGCTTGCGGTTATCAATTCGCAAGCCGGCGCTACCGTCGATGAGCATGCGCCCATGCCACGTTGGGGCTGGGGCGAAGTGAAGGGTCCATACAGGCCATGAACCGAGTTTGGTATACATGAACCGTGAACGCACTCGGACAACACTATAACTCGCGCCTGAGAACCGCGGTCGCGCGTGATCGAACATCGGTATCGGAAGGTCGGTTACCGAATACCCATAGATGACTCTTCTCCGCCGCCAGTCACTGCCCCATGATGGCCGCAACGACCCATGCATGCGCGCTCCAAGCTTCACGCTAGCCAAACGACGGCGACCAGATGCGATTGTAGTCAGGCTGCTTGGCGGCGGCGCGGTTAATGATTAGGATCGCACACGTCCCGCTTCGGGATGAAGAATGGCGGCGTCGCGGAACAACCCTGAAAATCACCCTATCCTGAGTCGACGATACTCCAGGCGCGTGAGATTCGGGTCCAAGACAAATGGCAGCTAGGCAGTGGAGCATCGATGAAGCGCAGAACCCTTTTCAAAACGGCTGTACTTGCTCTACTCAGCGATGTATTGCCGTTTGCCCGAGCGAAGGCCGGTGCCCTGAGCCAGGACGATCGCGAACTGATCGCTGCAATCGGGGAAGTGGTACTGCCCTCCAGTCTCGGTGCTCAAGGGCGCGACAAGGCTGTCGACGCATTTGCGAATTGGCTGGACGGGTACAAGGCTGGCGTTCCCATGAGCTATGGCTACGGCCAATTGAAGTTCGCGGTGGTACCGCCCAGCCCTTCGTTGCGCTACCCCTCGCAGATCAGGCGTCTGCAGCAGCTGTCGAAGGCGAAGGGTTCTGCTTTCACCGCTTTGTCTGCGGCCGACAGGAAGGCGGTGGTTGAGGCCGCTCTCCTCGAGGCCAAAGTGACTACATTGCCGGATCGGCCCGATGGCCAGCACATTGCCTCCGACTTGATGAGCCACTTTTACAATAGCAGTGAGGGGAACGACTTTCTCTTCAAGGCCTCGATTCGAGTGTCCACGTGTCGAGGCCTTGGCACTTCAGCCGACCGGCCGGTTTCCATTACCTAGAGGGAAGATTCGCAATGGCCACGGTTTATGAGAGCGACGTTTGCATCATCGGCGGCGGCATATCCGCTGCCATGATGGCGCAGAAACTCGCCGAAGCGAGGCCTGGCATCAAGATCACGGTTGTTGAGGCGGGCCGCAAGATATTCGACTCCGAAAATCGTGCAAGGTATGGGCGGCGCGAACAGGAATACGGCGACAATTCCTGGCCCAACGATTCCATCCAAGATCAGGCGTCGAATGGGCAAATTTCGAGAACCATGGCGGTGGGAGGGCAGGCGCTGCACTGGGGCGGGACCTGCAACCGTTTTTCGGAAGAGGACCTGCGTCTGAAGTCGATGTACGGTCTTTACGTCGACTGGCCGATGGAATGGAAGGAACTCGAGAAATACTACTGCGAAGCGGAGCACAGGCTAGGCGTTTCCGGTGAGCCAAGCCCGTATTCGGAGGACTGGCGTTCCCAGCCCTATCCCATGCCTCCCATGCCCCTCACGTACGACCTGATTCAGTACAAGAAATGGGGTGATAGGAGCGGCTATATATTCCAGGGTGTCCCGCAGGCGAAAAATACCAAGCCCTGGGGCGGTCGGTCGGTATGCCTGCGCTGCGGCACCTGTGACATCTGCCCCACCGGCGCAAAGTACTCGCCGGATTACACCTTCAAGGATCTGCTCGCCAGCCGGAAGCTGACGCTGCACGATAGAACGCTGGTGCGCAAGCTGGTGCTCGATACGCAGTCCACCAAGATCGTGGCGGCCGAGGCCAACAGCTACGAACGGCCCGACGAAAAAATCGAGTACCGTGCGGGCACATTCATCCTCGCCTCGGGGCACATCTGGAGCACGCACCTGCTGCTTCTGTCTGCCTGCTCGCGCTTCCCCAACGGCCTGGCCAACTCGACCGACCAAGTCGGCAGATATATGAACGGTCACGCAATCTACGCGGCCATGATCGAGTTCCAGTCGGACGAAGTGTTCCCGGGCATGAATGACGGATATAGCCTCATATCGCGAAAGTTCATGCGCTCGCCGGCGGACAAGACCTACATGCGGCATGACCTGAGGATTTTTCCCAGCGGCGTTGGCCTGCCCAGAGTAAAGGGTAACGGTGGGCGCCTCCTGCTTGGCGACGAACTGCTGTCATCGTGGCAGCAGAAGCAGCGTTCCCGTCCGGTCGCCCGTTGCCGTGCTTACTACGACATTCATCCATCGGCAGATAGCCGACTCACGCTCAACGCGAACAAAAAGAACCGCTGGGGAGACCCGCTGCCGGACGTTTTCCACGATGCCAATGCTGCGACCAAGGCGCGCGCGGGGGAGACGAAGACTCACATCAATGGGGTCTTCGCCCATATGGGGAAGGCGGGCGATGGCAAGGTACTGCAATACATCGACGGCGACATCGATGGCAATTATCTAGACCATCCCGGCGGCGGCTGTCGCATGGGAACCGATCCCGCCGCCAGCGTGTGCGACAGCTTCGGCAGAACCCACGATCACGCGAATTTGTTTGTCGTGGGAGCGCCGACCATCCCGGCAGCTTCGGTGACCAACGGGACCCTCGCATTCGTGGCGCTCACCCTGCGCTCCGCCGATGAGGTCGCGCGCGACATTCCCCATTCTGCATAGCAATGGGCGCGCGCAAGCGTCTGGACACCCAATCCGCGCTTGGTGGGCTGATTGCGGGGGCGGCGAAGATTAGAGGATTGCGAATGAAGCGCTTGATGAGGGCGGCATTCTCAGTGGCGGCCTCGCTGTGCCTTGCAATCAATGCAGGCTGTGACGCCGCCGCGCAGAACTTCTATGCAGAAGGTATCGCCAAGGAGAAAAGAGGCGATTTTGACGATGCGTTCTCTGATTTAAACAAGGCAATCCTCTTAAACCCTGATCTTGCGGTTGCTTATTATGCACGTGCCAGGGCAAGGGAATCGGTGAACGACTTCAAGGGCGCTGTGGTGGACTACACGGCGGCCATCGAACGTAAGCCTGATTTTTTTCAAGCCTACGACTCGCGCGGAATGGCAAACGCATCTTTGGGCAATATCGACGCTGCGATCGCCGATTCAGGGAAGGCCATCGAGTTGAGTCCGGCATATCCCAGGCCGTACAGCAACCGAGGTGTATATAAGTTTGAAAAAGCGGACTTCGAAGGCGCCCTGGCGGATTACAACCGAGCCATCGAATTGAGCCCTAAGTCATTCCAACCGTACGTCAACCGCGGCATCGTGAAACGGAAGCTCGGTGACACGACGGGCTCAAATGCGGACTTCGCGAGAGCCATCGAGTTGAACGCTGAAGCAGAGAAACTTATCAAAGCACGCGGGTATTCCCTCACGGTAACTTCCAAGTGACTGCGACTGGAATATTCATATGAACTCGATCATTTTTTGCCTTGGGACACACTTGCTTGTTCCTGCAGGCTATTTTGTTCGATTCGCAGAAGCATTGCAGTGATGGCAACTTTGCCCTGTGCCTCCGACGTGGCCGCAATCAACGCTTCGACGTCTTGAGGCGCGAGATTCCCGTCGGGCGAACGACGTGAAATGGCTTCGGCAACTTTCAGGGGCGTCGTGAAGCCGACTATCGAGGCCATGGTGTCGTCCAGCAACTCGTAGAAGTAATTGTGACTTTCTATCTCATCGTATGGCATCAGTGCCAATACTCCATTTTGTTTCGTGGATAGCCAGGCCGCGTCGTGGGGGCGGAAAACGGAATGCGAGTAGTTGAGTTTTCCATTCATCGCGGTTTTAGATGATTGGTAGTCGCGAATCACCGCCATGTCTCGATCCAGTTCGGTCTGAAGCTCCTTGATGGAGTCCATATTCTTGCGAAGAACCTCTCGATTGCCGTCGAGTTCAAGAGCCAGCTGGTCACGCGCATCCCGCAGTTGATGGCGGTGATGGACGTACTCGACGCTTTGCTCGAGGCCGATGGCTATGAGGAGACCGACAGCTATCGTGGCGATGTGTATGAAGAAATCTTTCCACGTGTGGAGACCTTGATGAGGAGCGTGGATGTCGAGCATTGGCTGAGGGTCCTCCCGGTGGGGTTGTGGCTGGTCTGATCCGTTTGCGGGGGTTTCAAGTACGTCTGATACCAATTCCGCGGGATCCGGATCGCTGTACGGCGGAAGTTGACGTGCCGTCTTATCGTTGTCGTGGGTCACTTACGTCTTTTCTGGTCTCGATTGGACGATGGTCGCCCAAGCCGGTGAGTTTGGCAAAGCCAGGCACTACTTTGGAGGCCGTGGAAGCAAGGTTTCGCGCAACAGCGGCATCCCGCCTTCGCTCTGACAGTGCCTAACGCGAGGCGCGGCGCGTGGGATCGAGCCGGCCCTCAGCGTTCAGCAGCCTAAAGTTGTGAAACGCTGGGCCGCTGAGGACAAACCTCGAAGCACCCTTACCGTCCGAATCTTTCCTGCAGCAATCGCTCCAAGAATTCCGGGTCGACCGGTTTTGTCAGATGGTGATCGAATCCTGCCGCGAGCGCGCGTCGCTTGTCTGACTCTTGGCCCCAACCGGTCAGCGCGATGAGGGCAATGCGCTTCCCCCACGCCTCGTGCCGGATGCGCTCGGCAAGCGCATAACCGTTCAGATCCGGCATTCCGATGTCGAATATCCCGACGTCCGGGCGGGCTCGCGTCGCCGTTTCGAGCGCTTCGGAGCCTGAGTGGGCCAATAGCACGTCGTGCCCCGAGAGCTCTAGCAACATCTTGAGCGTCTCGGCGCTATCGCGATTGTCGTCCGCTACCAGGATCCTCAGCGGCACGCCTGCATCGGCGGTCCCGCCGTCTTGATTCGGCATAGGGATCGCGGACTCCTCGACGATTAAGGTGCGGGGCAGATAGATCGAGAATTCGCTGCCCTGGTTCGCTCCGGCGCTGCGCGCTTCGATTCGGCCGCCGTGCAGTTCGATGAGCCCCTTGGCGAGGGCGAGACCGATCCCGAGGCCGCCTTCGCTGCGGCCCACCTCCGATTCGACCCGCGAAAACATATCGAAGACCTTCCCGATCGACTCGGCGTTCAGGCCGACGCCGTTGTCGCGCACATAGATGACCAAGTGCTTGCCCTCGATGCGAGATCCCATGTGGATGAGACCACCCTTCGGCGTGTACTTGGCGGCATTGGTGAGAAGATTGGTGATTGCCTGAGTGATTCGGACCGGATCCACTTCCAGAATTATCGGCGCTGAAGGACGATCGACCCGAAAGGTGTGTTCTTTGAGGTCGATGGCAGGCTGAACCGCCACGATGGCATCGTCGATGAGCACCTGAATGTCGACGTATTCCTTCTTCAGCAGGAAGGCGCCCCGGGTTATCCGCGAGACATCGAGGAGATCATCCAGCAAAGAGCTCATGTGCGTGACTTGCCTGGCAATGATCGTCTGCGCGTGCTTGAGTTCACCGGGCCCCAGCTTGGGCGACTGCAGGAGTTGCGCAGCAATCCGAATCGGGGCCAACGGATTGCGAAGCTCGTGCGAAAGAGTCGCAAGAAAGACGTCCTTGCGCACATCGGCCGCGACCAATGCTTCCTCCGCGTCCACGATGCTGGTCACGTCGACGAAGGTGACGAGCACGCCGCTCGCCGTGCTGTCCGGTTCCCGATAGGGCAGGACTCGCATGATGTAATGAACCTTGCCGTCGTCGCGGTCGACGCGCCTTTCCAAAGGTTCCAGGCTGGACAAGACGAAGGCGACATCTTCTCGCAAACCCTCGTACTGCAAATGGCTGACTATGTCGGTCAGCGGTCGGCCATAATCGCTCGGGATCAAATTGAAAATAGTCGCGATCGCGGGGGTGAAGCTGCGGATTATCAGATGTCGGTCCAGAAAGACCGTGGCGATTTGGGTGCTTTCGAACAGATTTCGAAGGTCGCTATTGGCTTGGTCCAGCTCGTCGATCTTTTCGGTAAGGCGAAGGTTGACGGTGTGAAGTTCCTCGTTGAGCGACTGCAGCTCTTCCTTGGAGGTCTCGAGCTCCTCGTTGGTCGACTGCAGCTCTTCGTTGACCGAATGAAGCTCCTCATTGGCGCTGCGCAGCTCTTCGAGAGCGGTTTGATATTCCTCGCCGAGCGACTGCAACTGTTCACAAGTGCTGCCGAGGGCGGATTGCAGTTCGGTGACGGCCTCTTCGCTCGGTGCGACCGGATTCAACAAATGCTCGACCCGCCTGACGGCTTGGCTGGCATCCCTGGTTTCGGCGCGCTTGTTCATGGAGAAGGTTCTCGATTCAGTTTGAAGCGGAATCCGATGACTTTCCACAGCGTCGAGCGCTGGTCGAGGATTCACAGGGGATAACGCAGGCTGCTGCCAGTTCACGTGAAGTTCGGGACTCCGGCCTTGAATTCGCGCAAATATTCGCGCGGTCTTGTCGATGGTCTCGAACAAATGGGCGTGTTGTGCGACGGATTCGGAGCCGCCCAACAACAATATGCCGCCGGGGATCAGGGCGTAATGAAACACCGGCACGATCCGAGCCTGAAGTTCCGGATTCATGTAGATCAGCAGATTTCGACACGAGACCAGGCTCATCATCGAAAAAGGCGGGTCGCGAACCAGGTTGTGAACCGCAAACGTGCAGAGCTCGCGGATCTCCTTCGCCACATGATATCCGGCCTGCGAGGCTATGAAGAACCGCCTCAATCGGGGCGCCGACATGCCTTCCAGCAGCGCAGTCGGATAGCGGCCGAGTCGCGCCGTATCGATGGCTGCGTCGTCTATATCGGTGGCGAACACCTGCACCTTGGGGCAAGCGGGCAGCGTATCCATGTGTTCGCGCAGGAGCATGGCAAGTGAGTAAGCCTCCTCGCCCGTGGCGCATCCGGGCACCCACACGCGCACTGTGGCATCCGCCATCCTGCCTTCGAAAAGCCGAGGAATGACCTTTTCGCTCAGAATTTCAAAAGTCTCCTGATCGCGGAAAAAACTCGTGACGCGTATCAGAAGATCGCGAAACAGCACGACGATCTCCGCCGGATTCTCTTCGAGTTTCGCGATGTAGTCTTCCAGAGTGGCCGCATTCACGACCGCCATGCGCCGTCCCACGCGTCGCAAGAAGGTCTGGCTGCGATAACCGCTGAAGTCATGGCCGACATGCGTACGCAAAAGTGTGCAAATCCTGAGGCGCGCGGCATCTATGGTGCGCCCTGCGTCCCCCTCTTTCTCCTTCTGCCCCTCGACGCCGACGTTTTTCAAGCGAAGCAGATGGCGAGGGATCTCCTCGACGGGAGAGATGAGATCGACCGATCCTGTCGCAATGGCGCGCGCCGGCATCTCTCCATATTGGGGCGCGGTTCCGTTTTCGCCCTGTGCGAAGGTGAGGCCGCCGCATTGCTTGATGGCCTTGAGTCCCAGCGCCCCATCGCTGCCGGTGCCGGAGAGCACGATGCCGACCGCGAGTCGGCGCATCGACGTCGCCAACGAGTCGAAGAAGGCGTCGATGGGCCGAAAGATCCTCTCGGCCGCATCGGGGGCTTGAATGCCAATGCGTCTGTTCGCAACCGTGACGATGCTGTGCGGGGGGGGCACATACACTCGGTTCGGTTCGATCAGAGTGCCATCGACGACATCCACCACGGGCATTGTTGTCCAGCGGCCAAGAATCTCGCGGAGCACGCTCGTGCGATCGGCCGGTAGGTGCAATATCGTCACGAATGCCATGCCGCAATCCGGCGGCAGGCGCTCGAAGAAGGTGCGAAACGCATCGATGCCGCCGGCAGATGCGCCGAGGCCAACGACTGGAAATTCGGCGGAAGTCATAGCGCCTGCCGGGGGGGGGGGGCGGAGCGACCCTCCTTTTGTAACCAGATATTAAATCACAGCGGCGACTTTCCCCTGTAGGACGGACGCGGATAAAGAGCGCAACCAATTCCGAAAGGACACGATGGCTCGCGACGCCTTCTTGGAGCGCCTGGCGCTGCTCCGAGCCTCCCGCCGCGGGGGTTTGTCATTGTGGCGAGACTTGTCTAAGACGGCCTCTTGTCGGCCTTTGCGTGCCAGGCTTCGAGCACATCCGCCTCTTTCTGAGGGTCTATCCCTGCGCGCAGTTTTGCTTGGCGTTCGGGCGGCAGGGTGTGGAACCAAGCCAACGTATCGGCCACGGTTTCCTTCATGGGACGAACCTTCAACCCGGCTTTTTGCGCGCGCATTGTAGAGGTCAGCGAAGCGCCTGCGGTCTCTCCGCTCATCGGGGACCACGGTGGAAAATCCAACTCCTCGACTTTCCACTGCCTCGCCAAGAAATCCTCCGGGATCCAGGTCGCCTTGGTGCCGGACTGTGGTGAGGCTCGAAGGCTCGCCTCGATGATATCGCCCATGGTGAACGCGCGAGGCGGTGAGATGGCGTTGAAATAACCGGTCGTGCGCTCTTGCGCGAGTTTCATCATCCAAACCGCCAGGTCTCGAACGTCGATGATTTGGATAGGATCGCTGGGAGTGCCCGGCGCCATCATTTCCCCGCCCTTGGAAGCGCGGACCGGCCAGTAGGTGAATCTATCGGTCCCATCGAGTGGACCCACGATGTAGCCCGGTCGAACCACGCTCGCCCGGCCCTCGAAGGCTTGCATCGAATAATGCTCGCACAGCGCCTTCATCGGCCCATAGGTCTCATCCGTGGTCTTGTCGACGTTGGGATCCGAGAGTTGGCCAAGCGGGGAAGTCTCGTCGTTGGGCTTGGCAAAACTTGCGTACGCCGAGATGCTGGATATGAACAGGCAGTAGCCGACATTCGGCGCCAACAAGTCCGCGGACATTTTCACGTACTTCGGAATCTGGCCGGTGTCGTCGATCACCACATCCCACTTGCGAGCGCGCAAGGCATCGATCTGACCGTTGCGATCCCCGATCAGCGTCTCCACGTCTGCGACGCCGTCGGGCGCATGCTTGCCGCGGTTGAAATGCGTGACTTTCCAACCCAGGCGCAGAGCCTGCTTGGTCAAGTGCGGACCGATGAAGCCCGTGCCGCCCAAAATCAACAGCGTCTTGGGCCTTCTCTCGGCGGCAAGCGCCCGGGGCAGGACGCCGCTCGCGGCAAGGCAGGCTCCCCAATGCAGTAGCTGACGGCGTGAGGTCAAGGGCGCTCTCCGTGTTCTTATGGCTGACCGGCAAGCAGTATAATTACCGCGTCCCGGTGAGATCCATTTGCTTTTGGAAGCGGGCAGCCGGAAGCCTTGATCCAGGACCCCGCGAGGCGCGCGTGCCAGCCCTGCTAAGGAAGCGGGATGGCGTGCGCCGTCGTCCCGTCGCGGCCGAACTCGAATTGGACCTGCACGATGCGAGAGGACGAGGCCGCGGCGGGCGGGAAAGTCCATTTCTTTGCCGATTCGACGGCAAGTCTCTCAAAGTATCTGCTGGGGCCGCTTCGATCTGCAAGAACCGCTGATACCGAACCGTTGGGATTGACGATGGCTCTGACCGACACTTTGACGTGTCCGCGAATGGTTCGGGCAGCGCTGGCCGAAACCGTGGGGATCACCTCGTGGAGCGCGTACGGCTGAGCCGGCTCGGTGCCAGGACGGCCACGGACAGCCGCCTGCGGCTGCACGGCGGGTTCCTCGGCCTCCGGCATCGGGGTGGGCGAGGTTGCGGAAGCGCCGGCGTCAGAAATTTCGGGGGTGCGGTGAGACCTGAAGGAGGATATCGCCGCCCAACTGACCGCCAGAATTACTGTCGCCGCGAGGACGGCGCCAATCAAAGTACGCCGTCTCGGGAACTTCGCGCTTTGCACGGGCCGTACGGCGTCGGGAATGAATGCCGCGGGCGAAGGGCGGGGCGGCTGAGCGGGGGCTTTCGGCTCCTGCCTTTCGAGCGCTGCGGGTTGAGGGGTCTCAACCGGCACGGGCAGCGCCGATCGTCCCATGGCCCAGGCCAGGAGCTCTGCTGCCTTGGGACGATCCTGCGGCCTTAGGCTCAAGCAACGGGCCACAACTTCGCGTAATTCGGGAGCGAGGTCGGCCGGAAGCAATGCTTCATTTCGATTTCCGGCACCGCGCTGTGGTGAACGACGGGTCAGCGCTTCCACGAGACTGATGCCGAGGGCCCAGATGTCGCCTGCCGTGCCACTGCCTTCTGGGCCTTCAGGAGGGTCGTACGCGGAGGGCTCACCGACGCACAAACTCTCCTCGCCGGCGCGACGGATCGTGTCGCTGGCCAATTTGAGTTGATCCCCAACCACTAGAACGTTCGCGGGTTTCAACTGTCCCTGCACCATGTCCTGCCCGTGCAGGAACGCTAATGCATTCAGGATCGGAATCAGCATTTCGCGTGCTTCCTCGCCAGACAGGGCACGCTGCATCAACAGCTGGGCGAGGGTCTGATCGGCGTACGCCATGACGACGTACAGATAAGGGAGTCCCTCCAGCCGGCACGCTCCTGCCTCCAACAGGGGAAGCAGGTGGGCATGACTGAGGCCGGCGGCACGCGCCCAACGTGGGAGTTGCAATTCTTCCTGAACCCGACTCGCCGGAAAGAGCTTGATGGCGACATCGGCATGGCCCGCTGTGCGCGATTTCGATAGGAAAACCGCGCCGTGCTCCGAGCACCCCAGACAGCGGCCCAAGGGATAAACGTCGTTGACGACATGCCCCTGCCACCTCGTCCATTCGTCGCTCATCAATTCACGTGCTTCCACGCTCATAGGTCCCCCAACGCAGCTGAGCCGCGGACATTGTCGGCTGAAGTCGAGTGCAAACGGCTCGCCACGCTCGAACGGGCAAGCCCAGCGACCGGTACGGTACCCGCGCTCCCTAGACTACAATGAGCGCCAGCGCTCGGATTTGCGACTCGGCTCGCCAGCGGTGCAAAGAAAACTCTTGGTTTGGCAGATGTGTAAATCGGTAGTGCTGCCAAGAATGCCGAAGCTACCTAAAAATATTTCAATAAAATTAGATAGATGGCGCTATTTTCTCGATTCTACAGCGTTCAGCGCCCGTACCGCCACGCCCTGCTTTCCGAATCAGCCAAGGGCAACGCGATTCGAGCCGCCGCTGCGATGTCTTAGAGTTCCTCTAATCCCGGGAGCGGCGTGAGCGGCGCGAAAGTTCCAACCGGAAACGCGCGAAGAGCAAGAGGCACAGGCTTGCCAGCGTGATTGCATCGAACCGTCCGCCGCCGCCTTTGGACGATACCGCATTCTCGACCACCGTGACGGTGGCGCTGTTCGATAGGCTGCTTATGTTGGATGTACAGGCGAGAGTGAATTTCAGACTCAAGGACGATCCAGCGGGTGCATAAGGTTCGGTAATCGTCTGGCTGCCACTTGTCGCCTTCGCCCCAGGCCATCCGTCGCTGGAACCTCCGCCGCTCCCCGTGCAACTCGTGGCGTTGTTCGACTGCCACGTGATGGTGATCGACTGGCCGGCTGTGAACGAGGTGGGCGAGGCATTTACGGAAACACTGACGGGCAAGGCGGCGTAGGTGACCACGGCCGATGCTTGAGCGGTCTGTGTGCCGGCGGTGCAGCTGAGCCCATAGGTGATTGAGGTCGGTGCGGCGTACTTTACTGCCTGGCTGCCGCTCGAGGTGAACGTGCCTGTCCATCCGTCGCCGTTGACTCCCCCGGTCGCGCTGCAGGAGGCGCCTGGCGAAATATTCCACGCGAGCGTCGATGGTGATCCCATCGGAACCGACGTCGGACTGGCAGTCAGCGAGACTGTGATCGGGCTAACACCGCGAAGCGGTAGCACGAACGGTACGCCGTTCGATGTCACCGTCAGGGCCCCGGTGCGATCGCCACTCCCGGCGGAGGCGAAGTCGACCGCGACCGTGCAGGTCGCGCCGGCCTGCAGCGAGGTCGTGCAGCCGTTTGCGCGAATGACGAAATTCCCCGAAACCGCAACGCTGTCGATGGAAACCGCCGTCGCGCCCGAGTTCTTTACGCTCACCGACTGATCAGCGCTGACTGTGCCTATTGCTTCGCTCGCGAAGCTCAGCGTTCCCGGTGCGACATCGACCCATGGTCCTTGAACCAGGTACGAGTGAGGCGACAAGTCTTGGGAATCGGTACCTTGGGCAAGAATGAGGCGGCCATCGTTGAGCGCCACGGCGCCGGTGAGGGTGACGCGCGTTTTGAGGGGATCGGCCGCGCCGACCAATGCGTTGATGTCAGTAAGCGTGCCGTTGTAGAAAAATCCGCCCAGGGGAGAGTTCCCGACAAGCTGCCCGGTTGCATTGATGGAGTTTCCTTGGCTGCCGATGGTGCCCAGCCATGTGTTTAGGTCGGTCGTGACACCGGCGCTATATAGAAACGCGTGATTCTGTCCATTGACTACGAGATACCCGGTTACCTGACCGCTGGAGTTCACGGCGGTGCCGGATCCCGGGCCGAGGTCGGTCCATGTACCGTTGTTGTAGAGGAACGCGTCGAGCTCCTCTGCCAGCGGGATCTCGTTCAAGAGCTGACCGGTGACCAGCCCGTTGTCACTGATGCCGGTTGCCGCACTGCTGAATCCGCTCGAAGAGGGACCGAATTGACTGATATTCGGTACCAACGTCGCGAGCGTGCCGTTGGTGACGACCCAAGCAAAGGTGGGTTCGCTCGGCCCGTAGGCTCCGCTCCCGGCGGTCTGACCGGATGCGTTTATTGCGGTGACCGTCGCCCTGGGCGTAACCAATGAGCAATCCAAAGCTGCGACCAGCGGCGTCAGCGTGCCGTTGGCGAAAAGTACCGGGATGTTCCCGGTCGGACCCGAGCACACGCCGGGAATTGTAGTTCCGTTTGAGGCGACATTGCCGATGACCTGGCCGCTCGCATTGATGCCAGTCGCCACTGCGTTGATGCTCGAGCCAGGGAGGGCGCCGAGCGGTGTCAGTGTGCCGCTGTCGTAAAGTCCGGTGGTAAATGCGATCTGTCCGCTGTTGTTGAGACCCATCGGCCCGCCGGTGTCAGATTGCTTGCCAAGGTCGACAATGTTGGTCTGGGCATCCCCGCACATGGGAACAACGCTCAAGCAAAGAGCCGCACTGATTGCGCCGCAGACCCGGGTGACCTTGCGTGGCATTTAAAACTCCCTGTTTTTTTTCCATAGCCGGCTTGCGGAGCTACGCTACCATTGAAAAAATTTCCCCGCCAATACTCAGCTCGCTCGACCTCAAAAAACGAACCAAGCTCGTACCGCGGCACTCAAATCTGTCACTCAGGTCAAGTTGGCTTCACATAATTAGTGTCACCCCCGCGCCAGGCAAGGTATGGTAACCGTCTGCGCTGGCAATGCGCTTTGGACCCGCGCATTTCGCGCCGAGGCATACGAGGATTGATGGTGCAGACACTGCGCCCAAAGTTGATGATCTTGCTCGGTCTACTGGCGATGGGCATTTTATTGGCATTCGCCGGCCGGCATTTCCTGCACAGGCTGTTCAACGCCCACGCGCCCACCTTCTTTCCCGGGACGCGCCGCGCGGCGCCGCCGGAACCGCACCTTCCCGGCATCGAACTCATGAAAATCAAAGGGGCGGACGCCACCGTCGAGTCCCTATTCCTGCCTGCGACCGACGGCACCGCGGGGCCCAAGCCGTTGGTGATTTTCGCGCACGGCAACTCGGCGCTGATCGATGATTGGTTGACGGCTCTCGACGGCTTTCGGCAGCGCGGGGTCGGGGTGCTGCTGGTGGAATATCCCGGCTATGGGCGTTCGACTGGCATTCCCTCAGAAGCCTCCATCCGAGCAACGTTCGATGCCGCTTACGATCGCATTGTCAGCGATCCCCGCGTCGACGCCTCGCGCATCATAGGTTTCGGCCAATCATTCGGCGGCGCGGCCATTTGTCTGCTGGCACAGGATCGGCCGCTGCGGGCGCTCATCTTGATGTCGACCTTCGCTTCCATCGATATATTGTCGAGAGTCAGCGCGGCGATGCGGCACGATCATTTCGACAGCATGGAGACCGTGGCGCACTATCCCGGGCCGGTGCTGGTGATTCATGGCCGCAATGATCCGCGCATTTCTTGGCACCAGGGCCAACAACTCGCAGCGGCCTCGCCGCGCGCGACCTTCAAGCTCTACGACTGCGCCCATGATTGCTGGCAGCCCGATCATGTGCCGTTTTGGCAGGACGCCACCGTTTTTCTTGCGCAAGCGGGCATCGTGCTGCCTCCGCCGCCCTAGCGGCTGATTCGGTTGAAACTAGCCGCGTTGCTGCCTCACATACGCCAACGACGTTTCTCTTCGTCCGAGATATCGTAGCCGACCAGGAATGCTGCGAGTCGTCGCGCCTCTTCGCCGGCATCGGCGGCGGGGGCGATCGCATGCCGGGGCGGCAGGGCACAGCCTCTCTGCTTAAGAAGCTTTGATAAGCGGCGCCAATGCAGTCCTGATTCCGGCTTGCCTTTCAGGCCGATGGCGACCACCGCATAGCCGTGATGAGTGTATTCGGCGATTTGATCGGCGGTAACCGCGAGCAGCAGCGCATGGGCGCCGGCCGCCGGCGGCAGTTGCAGTAGTCCGTAACCCGAGGCCTCGAGGATGGTGAGCACGTCGGGGAGCGATGCGCGCGCACCCGGGTTCAGTAGCGCGTCGGCCACCAGCGCGATGCGCCAGCCGCGCAAATCCACGTTCACGGAGCTGCCTTGCTACGCCGAGGTTTGCCGGAGCGCGTCGCGGCCGCCTCGCGACCATCGAGGAACTCCTCGAGATCACGCCGTGAGCGGGCTTCATCGAAGCGGCCCATATCGAGCGCCCAGCCGGTGGCCGGGACTTTCGGTAAGCCGCGTCGCGCGAGTTCTGCCTCAAGCTCTTCGATCCAGATGCCGGGCTTTTCCACGATATCCCAATCATCTTCCGGGCGGTTCGGCCGGCCACCCCACTGCGGCTTGCTGGAGGTGAAGCGCACGCCGGAGGAGGGGCTGCCGTCCAGTCCGATCAGGATGACCTCGTCGCCGCGACGAATGAAGCCCTCGATCAAGGGCGCGATCGCCTTGGCAAGCTGGCGACAATGGTTTCGGTAAGCCGGCGTGTCGTATTGCTCGTACACGGCCCACCAGCGCCGGACGCCGGCAAAGGCGAGTTCCGGGCAGGGGAGCTGCTGCAACTGATAGCCGCGGCTGCGCAATGCCTCCACTACCGGGCTCGCGACGCCAGGATAGCGCGCGCCCTCGCAGACCTTGGCATTCTGGTTGAGCAGGCAGTTGGCGACCAGCGCCACTTTTCGGGGTGTAGTCATCGGCGCCAGTCTATCGCGTCACTCATAGAACTCGGGCGGCTTCCGGGCCGGCACAAAGAAGGCGATGCTGTGCCCGATCCAGAGCTGCGAGTGCGTTTGCGAAAGGAAGGTTTCCATCGCGGCGCGCGATTCGGGCGTGCCGCGGGTCTTCTCCTCTTCCGGCATGCGATGCAGGGTGCGCTCCTCGGCGTAGTGGTACAAATCCCCGCTCAACACCACGCCTCCGGTCTTCGCCAAATGCACGTACAAAGATTGGTGCCCGGGCGTATGGCCGGGTGTTGCTTTCAAAATCACCTCACCATCACCGAATACATCGTGATCGCCGCTGTAGATAACGCTTTTCGCCTGCTCGAGCTTGTCGTAGGTGCGGCGCCGGTTGGCCGGCACCTCGGGGCGAAACATAAAATCCCGCTCCGCCTTGGGCGTGAGCCACACCGAGCTCGCGTAGTCGTTGGCATTGCCTACATGGTCCCAATCGCTGTGGCTCAGGGCCAGGTAGGTGATGTCCGAGGGCGAGAAGCCGATAGCAGCGAGTTGGGCTCGAAGCGGGGCGGTGACTTCCTGCGCGTAGCCCTCGTCCACGTTGGCCCAGAACGGCTGACCGACGAGCCGGTCTTCGAGGCCGGTATCGAACAACAACGTGCCCTTGGGGTGCACAATTAGATAGCAGGTCACGGCCATGTTGGAGGTGGCGACCTCCTCGCGGGTGAGACCGTAGTCCTCGGGCCGGTTGTAGATGAGGCCCCCGCAATTGAGCACATACAAGCGCGTCGCCGTCACCGGCGCCGGCTTCGCGCCGGCATCGAGCGGCAGTGCCGCGGCCGTCAACAAGCACAAAATCAGCAAATGGACGTGGCGCACGAGATCTCCTGCTTCGATCACTAAACGGTCGCACAACAACGGCAGACCGGGTATGGTGTGGCAAAACGACACCGAGGGAGTGGGATTTTAAATTGAGTGTCACTGCCACCGCTGTTTCACGATCCGAGACTACCCCTCTGGCGTTGCGCTGGTATGTGCTCATTGTGGTCTGCCTGGTCTACGCGCTCAATATCGCGGATCGGTACGTGGTGACCACCGTGCTCGAGCCGATCCGGCTGGAACTCAAATTGAGCGATTCCGGGGTCGGCTTTCTGACCGGAGTGCCCTTGGCGCTCTTTTATGTCGGCTTCGGCATACCCATCTCCTGGCTCGCCGACCGCTCCAACCGCCGCAACATCCTGTCGATATCCCTCATCGTCTGGTCGGCGTTCACCGCGGTGTGCGGTTTGTCGCGCAATTATTGGCAGTTCCTCTTGGGGCGGATCGGCGTGGGCGTGGGCGAGGCGGGCGGTACCCCGCCATGCAATGCCATCGTCGCCGACTATTTCCCGCCGGCGCGCCGCCCAATGGCCTTGGGTGTCTTTGCCTTGGGCGCGCCCATCGGTGCGTGGCTGGGTGCGGAACGCGCCGGTGCTATTGCCAATCAATTCGGCTGGCGCGCCACCATGCTGGCGCTCGGTATCCCGGGTGTGCTGCTGGGACTTTTGGTGTACTTCACGATTCGCGAACCGCAACGCGGCCGCCTCGATGCCACTCCGGGCGAGGGCAAGGCCACGGTGGCGGAAACTCTGGTCACCCTGTGGCGGCAGCGGGCGGCATTTCACGTGGTGATGGCGAGCGGGGTCTGTGCACTCTGGGGTTGGGGCCTCATGTGGTGGACAACCACCTTCCTCATGCGCTCGTATCATTTGAACGTCGCTGAGGCAGGCGCCGTCACCGGTCGCGTGCATCTGATCGGCGGCCTGATCGCGACGGGCGCCACCGCCTGGTGGTTGTCACGGCCCAAAATGGCGAACCCGCGCCGCGTCGTCTGGCTCCTGGGCGGCGGGGTCGCCTTGGCGACCGTCCCGTCCTTTATTGCGTACTGGACCGATTCGTTGCCGGTGGCGAAACTCATGTTCTGGATGTTCATTCCGGCGATCTATTTCTACATCGGGCCTTGCATGGGCTTGGTCCAGAATCTGGCGCCCCCACACATGCGCAACATGTTCACCGCCTGGTCGCTGCTGGTGGGCAACCTGTTCAATCTCGTGGTCGCTCCGCAGCTGGTGGGACTTCTGAGCGACTGGTTCGCGGGCCCTCAGGGCGCCGATGCGGCCTCGCTTCGACTCGCCCTGTTGATACTGGCGCCGACCGGGTTCTGGGCCGCCTGGCACTTCTTCCTGGCGGCGCGTACCGTCGTGAAGGATCAGGAGCGGGCGACCGGTCACGCCGTGGTGCAAGGCTGATGCGCAGCTTTATTCTTGGACTTGTGCTCGTCGCCGCGGCGTTCACCGCTCACGCGGCCGCGCCGGAGGTGAAGGTATTAAACGCCGATGCCTCCTATCCCGAGGGACCTGTCTGGTACCAGGGCAAGCTCTACTACGTGGAATATGGGCGCAATGCCATCACCATGTGGGACGGCCGCGCCAACCATAGAGTCTGGACGCAAGAGGGTTGTGGACAGTCGGCGGTGGTGGTGGATCGGCGCGGGGTTTTTCTCACCACCTGCTATGACAATGGCACCATCGGCCGTTTTGATGCCCAAGGAAAAACGCTGCCGCCCTACACCGAGGACGGCCACGGCAACAAGTTCGTGGGGCCGAACGATTTCGCGCCGGATTTGGTGGGCGGCTTCTATTTCACTTGCTCCGGGGACATGAGCCACGGCCCGGTGACGGACGGCAAGGTCTTCTACATCGCGCCGGACGGCACGATTACCCAGAAGATCACCGAGGTGCGCAACGCCAACGGCATCGCGTTGTCGAAGGATGGCAAGCGTCTTTACGTGGTCGAGACCGACGCCAATCGCCTGTCGGTATTCGATGTCGCAGCCGATGGCGCGCTCTCGGGCCGGCGGGTGTTCGTGAACCTCGACGATTTGACCGGTCACAAGGTGCACATCTGGCCGGATGGTGTGAAGATCGATTCGCACGGCGATCTATACATCGGCCAAAGTCCGCGCGAGCTGAACGTTCCTCTGGCCGGCACCATATTCGTGCTCGACGCCAACGGGCGGCTGAAACGCACCCTGGTGCTGCCCTCACTGCAGGTGCCGAATCTTGCCTTCAGTCCCGACGAGAAGCTGCTCTACGTGACCGCCGTGGACGAACTCGAGAAACCTTATCGCGGCAAGTTATATTCGATCGAGAACCGCTGAAGCTTCAGCGAGCCAGCCAGCCACCGTCGACGACCAGATTGCTCCCGGTGATGTAAGTGGCGAGATCGCTCGCCAGAAACACGGCGGCGTTGGCGATGTCTTCCGGGCGGCCCAATCGCGGCCAGGGCGTGCGCCGTCGCGCGTTCTCGAGCAACGCCGGATCCATTGGCAGTCCGGGCTGGCCGGTGACGATCTTGCCGGGCGAGATGCAGTTGCAGACGATGCCCTGCGGGGCATAGTCGACGGCAATCTGCTTGGTGAGATAGATCGCTCCGGCCTTGCTGACCCCGTAAGGCGTGTCTCGCGGGGCCGTCACGATCCCTTGCTGCGAGCCGAGATTGATCAGCCGCCCACGGACTTCGTCCTTCGGCTCCTGCCGCACCATCTGCTGCACGGCGCGTTTACAGCCATTGAACATGCCGGTGAGATTCACTTCCAGCACCCGGTGCCACTGCGCCTCGGTGGTGTCGAGCAGGGGGGTGCCCGAATAGATGGCCGCGTTGTTGACCATGACATCGAGCCGGCCAAAGCGCTCGACGGTGTTGCCGATGAGCGCGTCGATCTCGTCCCATTTGGACACATCGGCGCGCATGAACGTCGCCTCGAGTCCGTCGCGTTCGATTTGCGCGAGCGTCGCCTCGCCACCTTCCAATGGCTCCGGTACGATATCGGCGATGACGACCTTGGCACCTTCGGCAGCGAATTTTCGGGCCATGGCCCGACCGATGCCCGAGCTGGCGCCGGTGATAATGGCAACCTTTCCGCGAAGTAGTGTGGTCATACGTGCGTTCTAGGATATCTCAATCGGGCGAACCGGACATGCAGCTGGCCGAACGGTTGTTCGCCGAGCTGAGCCTGAAGACGCGCAAGGGCGTCGGCATCGAACGCGACTCCTATGGTGCGGGCGAGCAGGCAGCGCACGATCTGATGCGCGCGAGCGCGGAGGGGCTGGGGCTCGAGGTCTCGGTCGACGCCATCGGCAATCTGATGATGAAGCAGCCGGGGAGGGACCGGCAGGCGCCGGGCATCCTGATCGGATCGCACTTGGACAGCGTGCCACAGGGCGGCAACTATGACGGTGCCGCGGGCGTCATCGCGGGTCTTAGCGTCCTCGCGGGCATGCAGCGCGCTGGCATTACCCCGCCGTGCGATGTCACGGTCATGGCCATCCGCGCGGAAGAATCCGCCTGGTTCGATGTGTCCTATGCCGGCAGCGCCGGAGCGTTCGGCTTGCTCGACCCAAGCTGTCTCGCCGTGCGCCGATCGGACACCGGTCGCACCCTCGAAGAGACGCTGCGCGCCTACAACTTCGATCCGGAAGCGATCCGCGAGCGTCGCCGCCTGCTCGATCCGAAGCGCATCCGCGCGTACCTGGAGCTGCACATCGAGCAGGGCCCCACCCTGGTGGAGCGCGGCTTGCCGGCGGGCGTGGTGACCGCGATCCGCGGCTGCAAGCGCTTTCGCAACGCGCGCTGCCTCGGCCGCTACGGCCATTCCGGGGCCACCGAACGGGCCTACCGTCAGGATGCGGTTGCAGCCACGGTAGCACTCTTGCACCACTTGGAATCGGTATGGATCGCAAAGGAGAAGGCGGGTGCGGATCTGGTTTTCACCTCCGGCGAGCTGTATACCGACGCCGCGATGCATGCGCCGAGCAAGGTGTCCGGCGAAACGCATTTCGTGCTCGACATCCGCAGCGTGTCGAACAGCACCATGAACGAAATGGGCGAGGAGGCGGGCGCGGCGGCGCGTCGCTTCGGCGCGGAGTATCGGGTGCAATTCGAACTCGGCGATGCCAGCGATTCGCCGCCGGCGTTAATGGACCAGAGGCTGCGCGGCGCGCTCATGAAACTGCTCGAGCAGCCGTTCGAGCTGGCGAGCGGCGCCGGCCACGATGCGGCAACCTTCGCGGAGGTTGGAATCCCGAGCGGCATGATTTTCGTGCGCAACGATCATGGCAGCCACAATTCCGACGAGAGCATGGAGATCGAGGATTTTGCGGTGGGTGCGCGCGCCATGCAGCAGCTCATCCTGGATTTTCCTTTCTAGCATGCATCTTCTCGTCACCGGTGCCACAGGATTCGTGATGAGCGTGCTCGGACGCGAGTGGCTCGCCGCCCATCCTGCGGCGCGCCTCACCGCGCTTGATGTCGCGCCGCCGGACGAGGCCGCGCGACGCTATTTCGCGCCGGCGGCGGAGCGACTCGAGGTCATCGTCGCAGATCTGACTCGTCCCGAAACCTGGCGCGCCGCACTCGCAGGCAGGAACTTCACGCATGTGGTGCATGGCGCCACCATTACGCCGATCGCGCGCGGCGGCGCGGACGATGCGAAGCGCGAGCCCGAGGCCGAGCAGCCGTCACGCATCGTCGAAGTCAATGTCATGGGCACGGTGGCGCTCCTCGAGTGGGCGCGCACGCAATCCGGGTTGCAACGCTTCCTTTATGTGAGCTCCGGTGCGGCCTACAAGGAGCACGGACCCGACGGCCCGGGCGAACCCTTGCCCGAGGATGGCTACGTGATGCCGCGACGTCTCTATGGCATTTCGAAACTCGCTTCAGAGCTGATCTGCGAGCGCTATGGAAAACTCTTTGGCCTCTCGACGGTGAGCGTCCGGCCGGCTTCGGTGTACGGCACCATGGATCGCGTCACCGCCAGCCGCAACTTTCGCCATGTACCCAATAGGATCGCGCACGCGGCGCTCGCCGGCGCTCGCCTGCGCGTCAATTCTCTGGAGGGGTTGGGCGACTACGTTCACGCCGAGGATGTGGCGCGCGCCATCCTCGCGTTGCTGTCAGCGCCGCGCCTGACCTACGGTGTTTACAATATTGCCTCTGGGATCACCACCCGGGTTGGCGACTTCGTCGCCTGGGCCGCCGAGAAGGTGCCCGGCTTTACGGCCGAGGTTGTGGCTGCGGATGCCGATCTCATCCAGGATCCCGCGCTCACGGACGGCATGTGGGGCGCATATGACATCTCGCGCATCCACTTGGACACGGGCTGGCGCCCGCGGCCTGTGCGCCAGGCCTTCCACGCTTACATGGACTGGCTGGCGGTGTTTCGATGAGCGATGTTATCTATCCTCGGGACCTGGTGGGGTATGGCGCCAATCCGCCGCAGGTGCGCTGGCCCGGCGATGCCGCCCTCGTAGTTTCACTGGTGCTCAACTACGAGGAGGGCGGCGAGAATTGCGTGCTGCACGGGGATGCAGCCTCGGAGGCCGTGCTCACCGACGTGGGTGCAGAGGCTCTGGAAGGCGCTCGCAATCTCAACGTCGAATCCATTTTCGAATACGGCTCGCGGGTGGGTTTTTGGGAAGTCTTCCGCCAGATACGCTCACGGCAATTGCCCGCGACGGTCTTTGCGGTGGGCATGGCGCTCGAGCGTAATCCCGAGGCGGCCGCTGCGCTCGCCTCGAGCGATTGGGAGGTCGCCTGCCATGGTCATCGCTGGATCGACTATCAGTTCGTCGCGCAGGATGTCGAGCGCGATCACATGCGGCGGAATTTCGAGGCGGTCAGGCGGCTCATCGGACGCCCACCGGTGGGCTGGTACACCGGCCGCCCCAGCCCCAATACGCGGCGTCTGGTGGTGGAATCGGGCGGATTTTTGTACGACAGCGATGCCTACAGCGATGATTTGCCGTACTGGACGCGTGTCGAGGGGAAGCCTCACCTCATCGTGCCCTATGCCTTCGACACCAACGACAGTCGCTTGCAACGCGGCGGCGACTTCGCGCGCGGCGAGGATTACTTCCAATACTGCCGCGATGCGTTTGACTGGCTGTATGCGCAAGGCCGCGCAGGCCGTCCCCGCATGCTCTCCTTGGGTCTGCACGGCCGCATCATCGGACGCCCCGGCCGCATCGGCGCGCTGGCACACCTGCTCGATCACATGCAATCGCACGAGGCGGTGCGCTTCTGCACGCGCGAAACCATCGCGCGGCACTGGATCGACCGGTTTCCGCAGCGCTAGAGGCGGGCGCGAGTTTTCGCGCCCGCCTCTGCCTCAGAAATGATACCCGAGCTTCAGGCCCATCACCCGCGGCCGCGTCACCACTTCCGCCGGAATGAACTGGGTGGTCGATGTGAATGTGCTCTTTATGGTGTTCGTCAGGTTCTCGACGTAGAGCTGCGCCGACCACTTGTCCTTGGCGATGCCGGCGGATACGTCGAACTCGGAGTAGGCCGGATCTTCGAAACGCAGGCCCGTGGTGCTGACGATCGAACCCACGGATAGCGAGGGATTGCTGCCCGCTTGAGTGAACGAATGCCCGGTGTGGGTGGCGCCGAATTGCGCGAAACTCTGATACTCGTTGACCGTGAACTCGTAGCGCAGCCGGAAATTGAACTGTATCGGCGGCGAGTTGGCGCTCGGGCTGCCCACATTGCCGTAGGGATTCACATTGCTGATGACCTTGCCGAACGAGGGGTCGCCGGCGAGCGCCGGGTTGTTGACGAACAGTTGCGGCGAATTGGTCTGTTCGCTGTGATTCCAGGCGGCACTGCCTTGAGCGGTCAACCCCTTGGCGATGACCGCGATGAACGAAGTCTCGATGCCCTGCACGCGATAGGTGGGTCCGTTGGTCGCAAACCCCACGTTGCCGAGGGTCGGCGGGTCGAACAGATTGATCTGCACGTTGCTCCAGTTCTCGCGATATACCGCGCCGTTGAACTGCAGCCGATGGTCGAAGAATTCGGTTTTCCAGCCGATTTCGTTGTTGGTCAGATTATCCGAGGCATACGCCGTGGGTTGGCAGTACTGCGGGACGCCGTTGGCGTTGGGAATCCAGCAGCCCACCGTGCGGTTGAACGCACCGGGTCTGAAACCCTGCGACCAGGTGAAATACACCAGGGCTTCGGGCATGAAATGCCAGCTGATGTTGGCGCGGCTCTTGAAACCCTTGAACTGAGTGTGCAGTCCCAGGGCGTCGATGTCGGTCGCACCCGCGAGGCAAGGCGCGGGACCTGCCTCGTAGCAGCCGAAGCTGCTGGTGGCATCGCCGCGTTCGTCGTTCACGAACCGGTACCAGCGCGTGCCGCCGGTCACCGTGAGCACATGGGGGATGATGTCGAAATCGGCGGATGCGAAGAAGGCCGTCTGGCGGTAACCGCGCTGCACGTCGTTGAAGAATGCGACTTTGTCGTTGCGGGTGCCGGAATTGGTCACGGTCGCGCCGGGCGCCGTCCCCGTATCGGTCATGCAGCCGACGGTCACGGTGTCGGTGCAGGGCGGCAGGCTCTTGTACTGCCACTCGAGCTGGTCCTGAATCTGCAGTTCCTCCCAGAAGGCGCCGGCGATGCCGCGGATGCGCCAATCGTCCGGCGTGCTCAAACGGAACTCGTGGCTTTGGTGGCTGTTGTGTTCGCGGTCGGTCCAGACGCTGCTCGGCGAGAAGCAAGTGGATTGCAGGCCGTTGGCAGGCTCGGCGCCGTGGCACTGGTAGTAGTCTGCATACACGCCGCGCGAGTAGTTGGTGTAGTCCTGGATCTGCGACACGCTGCGACTCAAGTAGGCGCCCGTGTATACCGCCTTGAGCGGCCCGATCTTGCCGTTGACGGTCCACGCCGTGTTTTCGAACTTGTCCTTGTCGAAGGAGTTGTTGAACAGCGTCACCTGCAGCGGCTGCAACGGGGCGCCGTCGGAACTGTGCGGCATTTGATAGAACACGCCTTCCGCATCCATGTCCTGATAGCTCTGAGTGAGCAGTGCGCTCCAGTCATCGTTGATCTGCCAAAGGAGCGATGCACGCAATCCTTCATAGGTCAGCGGGTTGATATTGTCCCGGGCGATGGCGGAATTGTTGATCGGCTGCGCGCTCGGGGGCACCTGGCAGGGGGTGCCGCTCGATGCGCAACCCGCGGGGTAGTTGGCGTAACCGATGCCAAGATCGGTGGATTTGCGCGTGAAAGTCGCCGGCACGTTGTCGATGTAGCCGCCGTGGTGATCGTCATAGATCACCGCGCGCACCGCGAGCTTGTCCGCGATCAGCGGAACATTTAGGACCGCGGTGAGATCGGTATTCGGATCGCCGCCGCTGGTGAGCCCATAGCCGCCCGTAATGCTGCCCTCGGTGACGTTCAGTTTGGGCTTGTTGGTGATATAGCGAATGGCGCCCGCCTGGGCACCGGCGCCGAACAAGGTGCCCTGCGGTCCTTCCAGCACCTCGATGCGTTCCATATCGGCCGCATAAATGTCGAGATTCCGGCCGGGGAGCTGAGCGGACTGATCATCCAGGTACACCGCTACATTCGGGAAGCCGTTGATGGAGCCGCCGGACTGCGTTCCCTGGCTGCCGACGCTCAAGCCGCGCATGAACAGTTCCGACTGCCCCGGTCCGGAGTTGGCATGCGACACGTTGGGCAGATAGCGCACCATCTCGTCGAACGTGCTGATGTTGAGCTGCGCCAGGGTTTCGGCGGTGAGTGCCTGGATGGCGATGGGCACATCCTGCACGTTCTCCGTCCGGCGCTGCGCGGTGACGGTGATTTCCTGGATCTGATCGGCGCTGCTGGCATCGGCGGCATGTGCCGAAAGGCCGTGACCCAACGCGCCACCGCCCAGGATGGCGGCGATCGCACAAGACAATCTGGAGTATTGATTCATCGTTCATCCCATTTACGTTATTTGATGTCGCGTGCCGCAGCTGCGCAAAGCGGCAGTGCGGCCTCTTCAATATAGTCTTGTCGCGGGCGCCCCATCCCAGGCAGATCGCGGAACGCCCAAGTGATTGTTAACACAGTACGAGGGGCCAGGAAAGTGCTTTTCGGCGCCTCGTGGCGAGTTGCCGACACCACGCGTACCGCACCGTGGTCAGCCTCGTTATACAGCCGTTCAGCCGCGCGGTTGCCGGTTGCGGCAAGATCACTTCACAATGGCGAATTGCAAGGCCGGGCGACGGCAGAAAGGACCAGTTTGATGGACTACATCCCCTTCGGACGCACCGGACTTAAGGTTTCGCGGCTTTGTCTGGGCACCATGTCGATGGGCAGTTCCGCATGGAAGGGCTGGGTTCTGGACGAGGGCGCCTCGATTCCCATCCTCAAGCGCGCGCTGGACCTCGGTATCACTTTTTTCGATATGGCCGACTGGTATTCCCTCGGCCGCAACGAAGAGGTGGTCGGCCGGAACCTCCTCAAGATGAGTCCCCGCCAGAATCTGGTGCTTGCCACCAAGGTGTTCTACCCCATGAGCGCGGATGCCAACGACCGGGGCTTGTCGCGCAAGCATGTCTTGCGCTCCATCGACCGCTCGCTCGAGCGCATGGGCACCGACTATGTGGACCTGTACGTGATCCACGCCTTCGATGCGGAAACACCCGTTGAGGAAACCCTGGAGGCGCTTCACGACACGGTGAGAGCGGGCAAGGTGCGCTACCTCGGCGCCTCGACCATGTACACCTGGCAATTCGCCGCCATGAATCACGCGGCGCGAAAAGGAGGCTGGACGCCGTTCGTCAACATGCAGTGCCAATACAACGTGCTGTATCGCGAGGAGGAGCGGGAAATGTTTCCCTACTGCCGCTCGGAAGGCATTGCGGTGACCACCTTCAGTCCCTTGGCGCGCGGCTTTTTAGCCCGGGCCGAGAACACTACACGCGCCAGTCAGGATGTCTTTCAGGATTTCTACGGCGATGATATCGATCGTGAAATCGCGCGCCGGGTGCGCGAAGTCGCCCGTCAGCGCGGCGTGAGTGCCGCTCACATCGGTATGGCATGGCTCACCGACAATCCTCGTCCCAACGTTCCCATCGTCGGGGCCAGCAGCACCGCGCACCTCGAAGTTGCGGCGGAAGCGCTGGCGCTCAAGCTCGATGCGGGCGAACGCGCCTTCCTCGAGGAGCCCTATCGACCGCGTGATGAAATCAACGACCAGCAGCCGCTACGGCGCCCGCGTGCCTTGAATCCGGGAACGCCTTAGGCCTGGAGCCAGGGTGCGTCCTGACGGATTTCGATCAGGGTGGGACGGTCGGCGCTGAGGGCGGTACGCATCGCCTGCGAAAGCTCGGCCGCGCCGCTGGGGCGAACTGCATGGCAGCCCAGGCTTTCCGCTAGCTTGAGAAAATCCGGACTCTTTGGTTCCACGCCGATGCGCGGAATCTTCTGCAAATCCATGCCTTCGACGATGGCGTTCAGCGCATCGTTGTTCCAGACGACGACCGGCAGCGCCAGGCCTTCCTCGGCCGCGGTGGCAAGTTCATTGACCGTGAACATGAATCCGCCGTCGCCCGCGACGGCGATGACCGGTCGATGCGGCGCGCCGATTTTGGCGCCGATGGCCATCGGCAGGGCCACGCCCAGCGCGCAGTAATTTCCGGAGTAGTACCAGCAGCGCTCCATCTCCATCGGCATGGCGAAGCAGCCCGTGTACACGATCTGTGTCATATCGCCCATGATGATGGTGTCGGCAGGCAGCGCGCTGCGCAGGATTTGCCAGAGACGCACATGTAACTTCTCGAGATCGCTAAGAGCGGCCTTGTTGGCTGCGAGGATTTGCCGCACGCGCTCTTCGCAAGCGATGCGCGTTGCGGAGGCGGCACCCCGGGAGAGTGCTTCCGCCAACGCGACGAGCGCCGCGCGGGCGTCCGCCTGGATCGGGACAGCGGCCGGATACAGCGAACCCAGTTCATGCGGGTCGATGTCGATGCGGATGAGGGCGCCGCCGATTTCCAGCTTCGGCAGGAAATGATCGCCCGCGGCGACCTCGGATCCGACGAGCAATACCACATCCGCCTCGGCCAGGGCGCGTCGGCTCGCGTCCTGCAGTACTGAACAGCCGAGCGAGAGCGGATGGGAGTCGGGCAGAATGCCTTTGCCGGCATTGCTCGACAGCACTGGTGCGCCGAGTCGCTCCGCAATCTCGGTCAGCGCTGCGCGGGTGCCGACAGCACCGCCGCCCACGAAGATGAGCGGGCGTCGAGCCTGCAGCAGGCGCTCTGCGGCCTCGGCTATGAAGACAGGATCCGGCATTGGGCGCGACGGTGCGCGCCGTGCCTTCCAGTCGCCCGTGACCGGCATCGGTAGAATGTCCCGCGGCAACGACAAATGCACCGGCCGCGGACGAGTTCCGTGGAAGATGGCGTAAGCGCGGGCGACCCATTCGGGAAACTCGTCAGGATTGCGCACCATGGCGCTCAAGGCAGTGATTCCGCGGGTCACGGCTTGCTGGTCGTCCAACTCATGAATGGCTCCCCAACCTTTGCCGTGAGTCGCGGTTGCCGTTGCACCCGACAACACCAGCATGGGCTGCGAGTCGCAGTAGGCCTGGGCAATGCCCGTTGCGGCATTGGTGACACCGGGACCGCCGATGATGGTGCATACGCCTGGTTTGCCCGTCGCCCGGGCGTAGCCGTCGGCCATCAGGCTTGCGCCTTGCTCGTTCCGGCATTGCACGTGACGGATACCGGTCCGCGCAATGCCTCGATAGACCTCGAGGGTCATGGTTCCGGCCATTCCAAATACCGTGTCCACCTCGTGGGCGGCCAGCAGTTGCATCGCGGCCTCACCGAACGTCATCCCGGTCACGCCTTCATCCTATTAAAGGGGGTTCGCCGCATTATAGGATGATCGGACGAATGCGACCTCGACTTCGTCGACGACGAGGAGGGGCTTTGGGTGCCGCCGCGGGCTTTGCGAGCGAAGGCGCCGGCCGCATGTAGGTTGTTTTCGGTGCGTGGAATTGACGTGTGGACCCTCGGGTGACACCGTTCCCTTGCGGCATGATGATTGACGATCCCACCAGAACAGGGAATGACGATGACACCATCGCGCGCGGTTTGCATGCCTCTTCTACTGCTCTTCAGCGGCTTGTCGGCTCTTTTTGTCGCTGAGGCCGCTCTTGCCCGAGACGACGCAACGGGCGGGAATTCCAAGCAGCTCGAGATCTATTTCATAGATGTCGAGGGTGGGCAATCCACCCTGGTGGTCACGCCCGACCGCCGCGCCTTGCTCATCGATACCGGATTTGCGGGCGACGGCGGCATGAGCAGCCGTGCAGGTGATCCGAAGGTGGCCCGTGACGCCAATCGAATCGTGGCTGCAGCTCGTGACGCCGGCGTCAAGCGCATCGACGATCTGCTCATAACGCACTTTCATCCGGACCACGACGGCGGGGCGGTCGAACTTTCACAGCTCCTTCCCATCGATACTTTCATCGACCACAGCTCCATCAGCCCGCTCGCCGCGGCCAACCCCGATTATAAATCCGCCTACGAAGCCTACGTCGCGATGCGAGGCTCGAGGGCGCACATCGATCCCAAACCCGGCGATCTGATTCCTTTCAAGGATATCGAGGTCACTGTGGTGAGCAGTGCGGGCGCAACGATTCTTAAGGCGTTGCCTGGAGCCGGAGAAATCAATCAGTCGTGCCAGGCGGCCCCCACGCCTGCGGCCGATCCTAACGAGAACCCGCGATCGACGGGTGTCGTGATCCGCTATGGCAAGTTCCGGTTCTTGGATGTCGGAGATTTGAGCGGTGGCCCGCTGTTCGATTTGGTCTGCCCCCGCAGCAAGATCGGCCGGGTGGACGTGTACCTGGTGGCGCACCACGGCGGTCCCGATGTTGGGGATCCGGCGATTCTCGAGGCCTTAAAGCCAAGCGTCGCGATCGTGAACAATGGCCCAAGAAAAGGCGGCGCCGTCGGTACGCTCCGGGCCTTGCATGGCACTTCCGCCTCGATCTGGCAGTTGCATCGGTCGGAGGCGGCCGGGGAGAGCAACTTTTCCGACGACCGTATCGCCAACCTCGATGAGAACACTTCTTACTGGATTAAGCTGATCGCCCGCCCCGATGGGACTTTCCGTATCGTCAATCAGCGAACCGGGGTCTCGGAGGAGCATCCCTCAAAAAAGTAAAAACCTTCAAGATCTGTCGATGAGACTTCAGAGCCATAGGATCTCGCATGAGAATCGCGCAGGAACTGGTGTCTTCACTCCCGAAGTGAGCGTAATTGGGTTGCAGCTGCGACCGTCGGCTCCTCCGAGTTCGTTGGGCATTTGCAAGCTCTTCGCCCTTCCTCAAGAGGGCGGATAGGCTTGGCTGCTGCAGGCGATCTGCCCCACATACGGCACCGTGACCGGAAGTGCGGGTGTGGTCCCTTGCGAACTGACCGTCACGTTTTCCTCCACTTCGAAGGGGGGATCGCCCGCGGGCGGCGTGCTCGTGACGTCGTTGAAGGTGCCGGTCATGTGAACGAGATCCAAGCCGAGTGCCCGCGTCTGTATCGAAACGCCCTTCAGGGTGATGTTGAAAACGCAGGCTTCGGGCAAACCATGGATGAAGCTTTGCACTTCGGTGTGGGTCGACACCATGTTTTGGATATCGATGTCGTGGATGTGTGGGGTGGTAGGCGTGACCGGTTCGGCCGGCCCGTTGATGCCGGGTCCTGTTGCCGAGTAGAACGGGTCGATGGCGATCGCCCAATCCACGCCATCCATTGTGAAATTCTTGACGTGGATGTTGTAGATGTTGCCGCCGCGATCACGCCCGCTCTTGATCCTAAAACCGTACCAGATGTTCGTGAAATTGATGTTTTCGATGGCCACATCATGCACGCCGTTCACCGCTTCGCTGCCGATCGACAATCCCTGTCCCTCGCTGGCCGTGATGTTCTTGACCAGTACGTTGAAGGTGGGCATTTGCGGGAGACCGATCTCCTTGGCGTAATAATAGTCACTGGTCCTGATCGGCAGTCCCGACTTGATTGCAATGTTGTCGTCGCTGTCGTTGATGACAAGGTCGGATAGCTCCACGTTCGTCGAGCCCACCACGTCGACGCCGTCGCTATTGCGTCCGACGCCGCTGATGGTCACGCCCGACTCGACGACGTTGCTGCTGTAGCGCAACGCCTGCATCCAAGTCGGCTGATTCTGCAAGGTCACGCCGCTGATGGTGACGTGATCGCACTGGTAGAACTCGAGCACCCACGGTCGCGCCGATACATTGGTGGCGCTCTCGGTCTCGGCGATGTCATGCCAGGTGCGCCCGCCGTCCTTGGGATCCGGAACGTCTGCTGCGCCGTCGATTGTGCCTTCGCCGACGATTCCCACATCCGTCGCGCCCTTCGCGGAAATCAATGCCTCGTTCGGCTGGTAGACCCAATTGATGAAGGCAGGGACGAAACGGCTGTGATCACTGGTCGATTGGAGCGTCACGCCGGCATCCACGAGGAGGTAGACATGACTCTTCAAAACGATCGGGCCGGATATATAGACATTGCCGGCGTTCGCATTGCCCTTGGCAAGTTCGACCGTGCCGCCGCCCTGCGACGCGCAAGCGTCTACTGCGTGTTGAATCGCTGCCGTATCGTCCGTGACGCCATCTGCGACAGCTCCGTAGTTCGAGGCATTACAGAGCGAGGATCTACCTACGGTGCCGCACGAAGCCAGCAACAACGACAAACATCCCAACGCCGCTGCGCGCGATAGCCGATTCGCGATGGGAACTCCAAAACTGACATGAGGCTGACGCGTACGAAGCATTGGCTCTGATGAGAGAAGCATCCGCGCAAAATGGCGGTTTGTTTCTCAATTTGCAAGCCGCGCCGACGATGTGAGAAGAGTCCTACGCTCGAGCAAATCCCGGAACGCAACTGCAGAGAAGAGGCCGCAACGCGGAGCGTTCGGTAAATGATTGCTTCGCCGCTTGTTTGCCGAAGAAGAATCAGCTCTCGTCACTTTAATTTCTTGGAGGCGCCAAGTCGCAACGCTTGTTTGCGTCCTTTGATGAAATAGACAAGCGCAGCGGGGCAGGCAGGGGGCGGTGCCCGGGATAGCAGAGGGGCGGGCCGGAAGAACTTTGCCACCAGGATTTGAACACGAATCTAGTGCGCCCGAATCGAGGTGGACGCGCAGCAATGCCTTCCCAAAGATGCACCATGCCGAGTCCGGCGACTGCAGCGCTGACTGGAAGGTCACTGGCCCGGCCGCGCTAGCAGCGGGCCCGTCGGTTGCATTCCCACCACTTCTTTAGCTGCGTTCTCAGCGCATCGTTGCCAGGGACTTCGCGCGCTGGAAACAGCAATGGACTGCGGCTCGCACGGGAGGGTCTCGAGATGAGCATTGTGCGACGCTCAGCCTTTCCACGATGGAAGTTGCTCCTACTTCCGCCATGCCCGTATGAAAAGCAGAAAGTAAGAATCGCCCTGTGAGGACCGAGCGCCGAGTGTTCCCTAGTGAGGCCGATTCTGCCGTGTTTCAGGGTGCGCGATAGGAGGTCTTTGTCAGATAATCGCCAGGGCCCGTCGCAAGACTTTCGGATACAGGCAGGCTACATGAGAACCCCTGAGCAGATTGAGGTCATGGCCCCAGCGTCTGACCGTGCAGCCCAACGCTTTCCCACGCTGAGCCCTGCGCAATTGGAAGTGGTTGCGCGTTTTTCAAATGTGGAGCCGCGCAGGTTCGCCGCCGGCGAATCGCTGTTCACGCTCGGCGAATGCGGGGTGCCTGCCTGGTTTCTGCTCGACGGGTCGGCGGAGTTGTTCGGGCGCGATGGGCTGGACCAGCACACGAAATTGCGCAATGTAAAGAGGGGCGAGTTCACCGGCGAATTGCACCAGCTCACCGGCGGGCCCGCGCTCGCAGGTGCGACCGCGGGCGATGCGGGCTGCATTGCAATACCTTTCGATGCCGAGCGCTTGCGCGCCCTGATCGTGGGGGCCGCGGAGCTTGGCGAGATGATCATGCGGGCCTTCATCCTCCGGCGCGTGAGCCTCATGGAACGAGGTGTGGGTCCGGTGCTCCTAGGGCGCGCGGGCTCGCCGGATTTGCTGCGGCTGCAAACGTTTCTGACTCGCAATGCCTACCCGCACTTGGTCATCGACTGCAGCAGCGAGCGCGGGCGCCAGATGATAGATGCCTTGAAGTTGCCTGCTGAGGATTTGCCGCTGCTGATCTGCGCCTGCGGGCGGGTGCTCAAGAAGCCTACCAACGAGGCCGCGGGGGTCTGGCTTGGCATCACGCCGCATCTGAAAGCGGATGAGATCTACGACGTGGCCGTCATCGGCGCGGGACCCGCCGGCCTTGCGACTGCCGTGTACGCGGCCTCCGAGGGGCTCTCGGTCCTAGTGCTCGATGGCGCTGTGCTCGGCGGTCAGGCCGGCGCCTCGGCGCGCATCGAAAACTATCTCGGATTTCCGACCGGCATCTCGGGATTGGCCTTGACGGGCAGGGCGCTAAATCAAGCTTTGAAGTTCGGTGCCCAGGTGGCCATCCCTCTTCAAGCCACGGAAATCCGCTGCCCCTCGGAAGCCGACGGGCACGTGGAGTTGTCGCTTTCCGAGCAGGGCAAAGTCCACGCGAGGACCGTGGTGGTGGCATCGGGAGCGCGCTACAAGCGCTTGGAGGTGTCGGACCTAAAATCCTTCGAAGGCAATACGGTGCACTATTGGGCGTCTCCGGCGGAGGCGAAGCTCTGCACGGGGGAAGAGGTCGCCCTTGTGGGCGCCGGCAATTCGGCCGGCCAAGCGGTCGTATACCTCGCGCCGTTGGTCAGACGCCTAACCATGATCGTGCGCGGCAGCGGACTGGAAGCGTCCATGTCCAAGTACCTGATCGATCGCATCAAGATGCTCTCCAATGTCGAGGTGATCGTGGGATCCGAAGTAGCCGCCTTGGCCGGCGGCGGGCTCGGGAGCCTCGAAGCGGTAACCGTGCGTGAACGCCGCTCCGGCTCCGAGCGCGCGATACCGGCGCGGCAGCTGTTCATGTTCATCGGAGCTGAGCCGAACAGTTCCTGGCTCGAGGGATGCGTGACGCTCGATGACAAGGGATACATTTTGACCGGCGGCGCGAACGCTGCCGCCCCGAAAGAGCGGTATCCGCTGCAGACCAGTCTCCCGCGGATCTTCGCCATCGGCGATGTGCGGTCCGGATCCACCAAGCGCGTGGCCTCTGCCGTCGGTGAGGGTGCTGCGGTGGTGGCGCAGATTCATTCGTTCCTGGGCGCATCGACGACGACCGCGTGATTGCAATAACAGAACGATTCGAGGTAAATTACGTAATTATTTGTTTTATAACATTTTAATATCCATGCGACTTTGTCTCTGCAACGGTGTTCTAAGAATGCTGGCGAACTTCATAGGAGCTATTCGATGGCACTCAGTGACGAACTCAACAGACTGGCAGAGCTCCGCGCCTCGGGAACCTTGACCGAGGAGGAGTTTCGCCGCGCAAAAGAACGGCTCTTAAACAATGAGCGCCCGCAGCACGACGGCGAGGCCATTCGCAGTAACCTGAATACTTTCCGCCGCAGCCGCAACGACCGTTGGTTCGGAGGTGTATGCGGCGGAATCGGGCGCGCAACTGGTGTAGAATCATGGGTTTGGCGCCTGATCTTCACGGTCCTTTTCATTTGCGCCGGCGCCGGACTCCTGCTTTACGTACTGCTTTGGATTTTCGTGCCGAGCGACTGAACGCGCCTCGAAGTGCGGCGAATGGCGGTGGGCAAGATCAGCGCGGCCAGCACAGAACGAAGGCAGCGCCGCCCAAGGTCGAGCGGGCGAGGCTGACCGTTCCGCCGTGCGCCTCGACGGCGCGTTTGACGATGGCGAGCCCCAACCCAAAACCGCCCTGATTCGAGGGATCGAGTTTCACGAACGAGCCGAAGGCTCGTTGCCAGTCCTGCTCCGGAATCCCCGGTCCATCGTCCTCGACGCGAAGTTCGTGGCTCGAGCCGCCGTGAAAGGACACGCAGATCTCGCGCCGTGCGTAGCGCCCCGCGTTGTAGAGCAGGTTCTTAAGCGCCGTCTCCATCAGGTGCATATCGCACCTCACCTGGCTCGCTTCCCCGGACACCTGGGTGTTGACGGCAATCCGCGGTTCAAGCTCGCGGGTCGCGGCTGCGACGGCGGCGGGCAACAGTGCGGCGAAGTCGTGGGCGTCCATGTTCAACTCGAAGTCCGCGCGCTCGAGCACCGCGTACTCGAGCGTGGCCCTGATCAGCTTATTGATGGCATCGATGTCCCCGACCACGTGGTCCAGCGATTCGCGCACCGCCGCCATGTCAGAGGCTTGATGGGCGAACTCCAGTTCGAACTTCATGCGCGACAGTGGCGTCTTGATCTCGTGGGATAGGGCGTTCGACATGTCCTTGTGCGATTCGATCAGCTCATCGATGCGCGCTGCCATTTTCCGGAACGACTCGGCCAGCCCATAGACCTGCGAGTAGGGTTTGATCTTCGCCCCGAAGGTCCAGTTGCGGTTCCCATACTGGGCGGTTGCCGCCTCGAGGGCGCGCAGGTCCCGCGCGAGCGGCCAGATCCAGAGCATCAGCACCAAGGCAATGACCGCATAAAAAGCCGCCGTCGTACCCCAATCGAGCCAGTCGCGCCGGTCGGTGGCCTGCGATTTGAAAGCAACCAGGTGATTGTCGTCGAGGCGCACCATTGCCCAGCTTTCGCGTGCATTCGGCCGCAGGCGCACCACCTCTCCGCGCTCCAGGCGTTTTAGGGCATCCTCACCCGCAATGTCGCGGGTATTGAAGATTTCCATGGCCGATCCGGTCTTCTCTTGAAGCGCGGCGAGGCTTTCCTGCCAGTCTCCGGGCGGCACGCCCTTCAACTCCGTACCGAGGAGCGCCGCGCTGACTTTCAGCGTGCCGTCTTCCTGATCGGTGTTATTCCTGCCCTGCAGCAGCCGGTCCTGCGCCCAGCTGACCGCGGCGAGCGTCGCGACTATCAGGATAAACAGTCCGAGGAAGTGGCGGGCCACTGAAACCTACCAGGCATTCGGCACAAACAGGTAACCGTGTCCCCAGACGGTCTTGATGCGTTCCGACCGGTCGGCATCGTCTCCGAGTTTGCGGCGCAGCCGGGAAATCCTGATGTCCAGCACCCGGTCTATGCCGTCGTACTGGCGACGATAGAGGTGCTCGAACAGCGCGGAGCGCGACTGCACTTCGCCGGCGTGCGCGGCGAGCACGTAGAGGAGTTCGAACTCGCTGCTCGACAACGATACGTGCTTGTCCTGAAGCCGCACGGTTCGCGCCGCGGGATCGATGACGAGCGCCCCGAATTGTAGGGCACGGAGCGAGGGATTCTCGACCGGGCGCGCGCGGCGCAGCAGCGCATTGATGCGCGCCAACAGTACCCGCGGCTCGATGGGCTTGACCACAAAATCATCCGCGCCCAGTTCCAGCGCCAGCACATGATCGATCGAATTGTCCCGGGCGGTCAGCACCAGGATCGGGGCCGTGTAGTCGGGCCGCAACTGCTGGCAGATCGACAGACCGTCCTCGTCCGGCAGGCCCAAGTCCAGGATTACGAGATCGGGCCGGGCGCCGCGAATCTGCTCGACCGCGCCCTTGGCGTGACCGATCTCGGTGACTTCAAGCCCTTGCTCGCGCAGGTAGCGGCTGACGAGCGTCGCCAGACGTTCATCGTCTTCCACGAGGGTGATGGAAATGCGTGCGTCGATGCTATTCAAAATACGTTCCAGGGGGCGCGCCGACGGTGCCGGTATTCGAGGGCCTGGCGGATGAGCCGCAAGGACTCGGTGGCCATCGTGTCGCGCAGTTGAGGATCTTTGAGCTCGAATCTCAGGTCCGTGTTGAAGGTCAGCTCGATGCTGTAGCTGCCGTGGGAATAGTGATCCCAGCAGTGCTTCACCTCGGGCTTCTCAGCAATCACCAGGCAGAGCGATTCGTCGTGCGCAGCGTGCCACTGCGCCAGCACCCGGGTTTCGCAGCTCGCGTCGTCGGCCTTGATGGTGCATATTTTGGGGGTGAGTTCCAGGTGCACACTGGGATCGAGCGCAAGACGGGTGTCGGCATTGGCGGCTTGGGTGGTCAAAATCAGGATCGAAGCCAGGGCGCAACTTCGGACTTTGCCGCGAAGAGTGCTACCACGTGTACGTTGCTCCGAGGAAAACAGTCTCAACATAGCGATTTGAGATCAAAGGACTGTTTGCGATGGAGCCTGCGAGTCGTTCGGTCTGTAGGAGGGCGCTCAATCTCCATTTGCGCGACAGCGGCAGTGCATACGCCAGTTTAACAAACGGATCGAGCGCCGCGCCGCCTTCGTAGTATCCCGGAGCGCCATAGTAGTAGTTTACGATGGAAGCGCTCTTCCAGGTGAGTCCCGCATTGCCCGAAAGAGTGCCGTGGCGGCCCTCGACGAGCGGCGCCGCGATCGCGGCGCGCACCTCGGTGCCATGATCGTGGCCCGTGATGTCGTGCAGCACGTCGAGTTGCGCCGAGAGGCGCTCGAGTTTGAAGGTCCACTCGGGCCCCGCAAGATAGGTAATGCTGCGGGTCCTGTTTGGAACATTCCTGCTCACAGGAAGAGAGTAGCTTGTGCCGTCCGAGGCCGTTGCCGGCTCGAACCCGGTGACGAAAATATTTTGCAGATCGCTGCGATAGAAATAGACCCGATCATAGCCGGGGCTCGCGATGAGGCTTACCGTCACATTGCCCTTGTCGTACACAAAGAAACCGAAGTCCAAATCATCGAGGAACACGTGTTTGCCGTAGTAGCTGATCTGCGGGATGACGACGAGCGGTATGTCCCTGCCGCCGGCGAGAGGATTTGTCCTGACCCCCGCGCCCAGGGAGACGCCCAGGGTCCATTTGCCGATCGCGACGCAGTCCTTGTCGTTAGGGTCGCAGGACTGCTCCGCGTGCGCTGCCTGGACGAGCGCGACTAGACAGACAATGGCAAACGGCCGGCTTCGCAACGATGAAGACCTTGTGGATGGGATTCAGCATGGTCGCAGATGGTGCTGGATGCGGCCATTCCATCTTGTAGCAATTTGTAAGCAAACTGTAAGCCTGGAGAATTGCCGCCGGCAGCAACCTGGTCGGCTGATTTAACGGTTGGCGCTGGAAGCGGACAACAGCTCGATGACAGCATTGCGTGCCTCCAGCGAGTGCACGGGGAGGGCGAGGACGTCACCGGCTTTGGCCCAGGCGAGTACGCGCCGCGCGGCATCGATCTCGTTGTCCGCCGCCGCAATGAGGTTCTCGCGCACGCCTAAGCGCTTGAGCTCGGTGGCCAGGATTTCTGGGATTTCGCCCGGCTGCCGTCCGCGAAGATAGGCCTCGTTCTCCTTCACCACCACGAAGTCGGGACGAAACTCCGCGGCAACCCGCGCGAGTTCGCGGATGTCCTGATCGGTGCGATTGCCGGCGTGACCCAGAAGCAGTCCGAGTCGACCGGGACCCTTCAAGTGCTCGGCCACGGCGAGGAAGCCCCGCAGACCATCGGGATTGTGCGCATAGTCCACGAGCACGGTGACGCCGCGCGCCTCGAAGCGCATCAGGCGTCCTGGATTATCGAGGCTGTCCGTGCCGAATCGCATGAGTACGACCCGCATGGTTTCCGGGGATATCCCGACGCTGGCTGCGGCGAGTGCCGCCCCTGCAATATTGGCGAGGTTGTAACGCGCAATGCCTTCGACGGTGAGCGGCATAGTGGCGACAGGCCCTAGATCGTGGACCGCCCCCTCGCGATGCAGCTTAAGCCGTCCGTCCTCCACCTCGCAGCGAAAACTCGCGGACGGGAGCAGTTCTCGCGGGGCTCTTGCCGCCCCCGCGGAGAACCAGCCGAAGTTGAACGGACGCGAGAAGCGCCGTTCAAGTGCGGGCGCCTGGGCGCAGAGTTCGGCGTCCTCGGCGTTCAACAGCAAATGGCCGTTGCGCGAAACCACTCCTGCGACCGCAAGTTTCACGGCCGCCAGCCCCGCGATATCGTAGATACCGTACTCCCCAAAGTGATCGGCACTGACGTTGGTGACCAGCGCCGCGTCAGCCTGCGAAACCGCGATGCCGCGTCTCAAGATGCCGCCGCGCGCGGTCTCGAGCACCGCGAACTGCGCGCGCGGTTCGCGGATCACCCGGCGGGTGCCTTCCGGTCCGGAGTAGTCGCCTTGCGCCAGCTGCTCATCGTCGAGGAACACGCCGTCGGTACAGTTGTAGGCGACGCGAAGGCCCTGTGCCCGCGCCAGGGCGGCGAGCAGGCGTACCGTCGTCGTCTTGCCGTTCGAGCCGGTCACCAACACGGTCGGCACGTTGAAGACTTCCTGCCAAGGCACTTCGTTTTCTGCGGGCAGCCGCTCGAGCGGAAAGCTTCGGGCGCCTTCACCGCTGCCCAAAGTTACTATGGCATCGTCGGTGGTGAAGGCGAGCTGTCGAGCGCTCGCCGCGATCAGCAGCGAGCGGAGCGCCGGCCGCGACTCGATTCGCTGCAGGCGCAGGAATCGCTCGAACGCCGCTTGCTCCTCGAGCACGGGAAGGTTGTCGGCGGCGGGCGGCTCTCCCTCGGGTGCGTTCTCGATGGCGGCATTCACCAGCAGGCTTTGCAGCTGATGCCAGCGCTCGGGGTCCCGCTGGTAGAGCGAGGCGCAGAGCGCCCACTCATTGATTTCGGTGGCGAGGAACAACTGGTCCAACGGCGCGACCAGGGCAAGCGACACGCCGCCCTCGTGATTGCGCACCGCGGACTGCGGTGTGGGCCAGCCTAGATGCAGCAGCGCGCGCTCCAAGCGCATGCGCCAGGCCATGATGAGATCTGCATCGAGCGCGATGCCGACGACGTCGAGCACGGCTCCCGGCGCGGCAAAGAAAAGATTGGCGCCGGTGAGGCGCCGCGAGTTATCGAAAGGCAGCGTCTCGGAAACGGTCAGTCCTCGCCTTCCGGCGCCATGCGGATGCCGCGCTCATCGCGAATCAGCCCTTCGAGGCTGAACTGCGGCGCAGGTTCCGCCGCCGGCGGCGTCGATGCCTGATGGTGATAGCTCGCGCTGCCATTGGCGCCGGCGCTCGCGGCGCGCGCGGGGGCGCTCGCTGCCCCCTCGGCCTTGAACTTGGTGATCTGCTTCCAGGAGCGTGCCAGGGCGTCGGCGAATATCAGCAGCAGGTCGCCCGGCTCACCCATCTTGAGGGCTGCGTTGATGGCATCCTGTTCGTCGGGAATGACGGAAATCGCACTTTCCGGCACGCCGAGTTTTTTGAGCGCCTCCGCCTGAATGCGCGGCACCTCGTCGGGCGCCCGGTCGCGCAGGCTATCGTCGCGCCGGCAGATGTAGTGATCGAACAGCCCCGCCACCGCCGTGGCGATGGCGATCAAATCCTCGTCGCGCCGATCGCCGGGGCCTGCGAGCACCACGATGCGCCGGCCGGTGACATCCAGGCGGCGCGCAAGATCAGCCATCATGCCCACGGCATGAGCGTTGTGTCCGTAATCGAACAGCACCTTGAAGGGATGTTCGTTGAACACGTTCAGGCGTCCGGGCGCCTGGAAGAAGGTGGAATCGAAAGTCCTCAATCCCTGGCGGATGGCATCGAGTTTGATGCCCAGCGAGAACGCCATCGCCGCCGCGAACATCGCGTTCTGCACGTTGTGGGTGGCGCGTCCCTCGAGCGTCGCCGGGATCAGATGCGTCCAGAGCAGCGGGATGTGGCCACCCTTGTCGTAGAGCGTGATCATCTGACCGTTCACCCCCGCCTCGAGCGCGCAGGCGCGACCGCCGGCGCGGATGTGCTCGCGCACCAACGCATGCTGCGGATTGACCGTGACGTAGCAGATGTTCTTCGCTTCGGTGTAACCGGACATCTTGAAGACCAGAGGGTCGTCCGCGTTCAGAACGGCGCAGTCGGTGGCAACCTCGACCACGATGCGCTTCAGTTCCGCGAGCTGTTCCAATGTGTCGATGCCCTTGAGGCCGAGGTGATCGGCCTGCACGTTGAGCACTGCGCCGACGTTCAGCTCGCGCACGCCCATGCCGGCGCGCAGCAACCCGCCGCGCGCGGTTTCAAGGATGGCGATATCGATCTGCGGGTCGGCGAGCACCATGCGTGCCGACACCGGGCCGGTCATGTCGCCCTGCACGGTGCGTTGACCGTCGATGTACACGCCGTCGGTGGTGGTGAGGCCGGGCGTGTAGCCCGACATCTTGGTGATGTGCGCGAGCATGCGCGCCGTGGTGGTCTTGCCATTGGTGCCCGTGACGGCGGCAATGGGTACCTGCGCCGGCGCGCCGGACGGGAACAGCATGTCGATGACCGGCGTGGCGACATCGCGGCTCTGGCCTTCGCTTGGTGCGACGTGCATGCGAAAGCCCGGCGCGGCATTCACCTCGCAGATGCCGCCGCCGATGGCGCGGTAGCTTTCGGTGATGTCCTTGGACAGGAAATCGACGCCGCCCACATCGAGCCCGATCGCGCTGACCGCGCGCTCGGCCATTTCGCGGTTGTCCGGATGAATCACGTCCGTCACATCGGTCGCAGTACCGCCCGTGGAGAGATTCGCGGTGGAGCGAAGATAGACGATGCGCCCCGCCTCCGGAACCGCATCCGCCGCAAGACCGGCGCTGTCCAGCATCTTTTGTGCTTGCGCGTCGAGCTCCAGGCGCGTCAGCACCTTTTCATGGCCGACGCCGCGTCGCGGATCCTGATTGACGATGTCGATGAGTTCTATGACGGTATGCGTGCCATCGCCGACGACGTGTCCCGGTGTGCGCCGTGTGGCGGCGACGAGTGTGCCGTTCACCACCAGCAGGCGGTGATCGTCGCCTTCGAGGAACGTCTCCACGATCACCGAGCGCGAGTGTTCGCGCGCTACCTTATAGCCCAACGCCACCTCCTCGTCGGTGGTGAGCCTGATGGAGATGCCGCGGCCGTGATTGCCGTTGTAGGGTTTGGTGACGACAGGAAAGCCGATGCGTCGTGCGGCGCGGACCGCCTGATGCTCGCTCTGCACCAATTCCTGCTTCGGTACCGGCAAGCCCAGGGTCGCGAGAATCTTGTTGGTCTCTTCCTTGTCGCTGGCGAGCTCCACCGCGATGTGCGAGGTTCTGCTGGTGACGGTGGCCTGAATGCGCTGCTGGTACTTGCCGTGTCCGAGTTGCACCAACGATTGATCGTTCAGCCGCAGCCAGGGGATGTCACGCTTCTCGGCTGCGCGCACCAGCGATGAGGTGGAAGGGCCGAGCGCGCGGCGCTGCGCGAAGCGGATGAATTCATCGCGCGCCGTGGCCCAGCTCCAATCTTCAGGCACCGAATCGGCCGGGCGGATGTCTTCGGGAAGGAGCGAGCAGAGCAGACGCAGGGCGAGCTCGCCGGCGGCGATGCCCTCGTCGCGCTGCGCGTATTCATACACCACGGTGTAGACGCCGGGATCGCCTGCGGCGCGGGTCTTGCCGAACGTGACCTCTTCGCCGGCCATGTTCTGCAGTTCGATCGCGACGTGTTCCAGTACGTGGCCGAGCCAGGTGCCGTCATCTTCGCGCATGCGGCGCAAGAAGCCGCCGGGCACCCGATAGGAGCAGCCATGTTCTTGAAGGCCGGGCAGGGCGGCCGCGAGGGCATCGACGAAGGGGGCGCCCAGTCGCCCGGTGGGCCACGCTTCGAGCGCGCCCAAGTCCAATACCAATCGAATCACCGGGAAACGGGCGTACAGCGATGGACCTACGTAAACGGAACGATCGAGTATGCGCATGCGTTCGACCCTAAACTTCGATGGTTATTGTTTGGCTTGCACCAACCCCCCGGCAGCTGCCTGCCGAGTCGTCAAATTGAAGGTAGCGCCCGCCACCAAAATGTGCAATCTGAGCCCCAGCATGCACACCGGCTGCCCCTCATCCACGTCAGAGGCATTGGAAAAGGTCGCTTCCGAGGCGTCTACCACCGTCACGCCGCCGGAGCCCTCGATTTCCAAGGTCTCGTCCGGGCTTATGAACGCGGCGGTGTCCTCGTCGAGGCCGATCCCGACCGCGAACGGGTTGTAGGCGAGGGCGGTAATCAGACGGCCCAGCCGATCGCGCTGGCGGAAGTGCTGGTCGATGATGAACCGATTGGTGAGGCCGAGGCCCGGCGCGAGGCGCACGCTGCCCGAAATAACCGAGGAGCCCTCGTCGCCGAAGGCGATCATGTGCTCGCTCAGGATGCTGGCTCCCGCGCTGGTCCCGCCCACGGTCACCCCATGGGCATTGCGGAAGCGGATGAGCTTTGCCACCGGGGTTCCGCCCAAGAGTGTGGTGAGACGCAGCTGGTTGCCGCCGGTGAAGAATATGCCGCTCGCCTGATCGAGTCGTTCCAGGCGCCCGGCCTCCTGGCAGTCGCGGCGGGTGTCGAAATCCATCACGCTCACGCGCGATGCACCCAACTCCTTGAAAATCCTCTCGTAGCGCGGTCCGGTCTCGTTCAGGCGGCTGGCGGTGGGGATGACGACGATGTCGGCGGCAGTGCCGCCCGAGACGCGTACGAAGCGCTCGAGGATGTGGCGATCGTTCTCTTTGTTCTCGGCGCCACCGATCGGGACGATCCACCCGCGGGATTGTCCGTCTGGAATTTTACTGGGCATTAAACTTAAAAGCCTCCTGGCTCCTGCAAAGCTCGCGAGCCGTAGGGGCGTTAGTCTAACAAAGCTCGCCCCTGGCCGTGGCGCCGCCGCCTAATCCGAGTTGTTGACGCCCGGTACCTCGGGCCCCGCATCCTTGAAGTCGTTGGCATTCAGGCGGAAGCGGTTCAACAAGCTGTAGAAGTCGCTGCGGTGGCGTTTCGCGACGCGCGCCGCCTCGGTGACGTTGCCGCCCGTCATCTGCAGGCTCTCGGCGAGATATTCGCGTGAGAACTGGTCGCGGGCCTCGTAGTAGGAGGGAAGCCCCTGGCTGTCCTTGCCGAGCGAATCGCGGACTTCTTTCTCGGTGATGACCTTGCCCTGCGAGAGAGCGACATTGGCCTTCACCAACTCGAACAGCTGGCGCACATTGCCAGGCCAGTCGGTGGTCGCCAAAAGCTCGATGGCCTTCGGCGTGTAGATTTTTTTCTTGCCGCCATCCTCGGTCGCCTGCTCGAGGAAATGCGACACCAGCAACGGAATGTCCTCGCGCCGCCGTCCGAGCGGTGGCACTTCAATGGGCATGACCTGGATCTGATAATAAAGATCCTGGCGCATCTGCCCCTCGGCGAGCGCAATTTTGAGATCCTGGCTGGTGGTGCAGATCAAACGCACATGACTGCGCGCCGGGCCATCGCTGACGCGCACATCGGCCGGATCGAGCCGCACCTCGCTCACCAGGCGCGCCTGCAGGCGCAGCGGTAGCGCACCCATCTCTTCGAGCAGCAGCGTACCGTCGTCGGCCTTCTTGATGGCGCCGCTTGCATCCACGCCGGGCTCGCCGAAGATCTCGCGTTCCAGCGCGGACTCGTCGTCTTTGCGGCAATTGACCACTACGAACGGGCGTTCGCGGCGCGGGCTTGCGGCATGGATGGCGCGGGCCAGCAGTTCCTTGCCGGTGCCGTTCTGACCGGTCAGGAGCACCGGCGCATCGACCGCCGCGGCGCTGTTGGCCTGTGCCAGGCGCTCTTCCATGAGTTTGCTGCGCGCAACGATGTTGGCGCGCCAGTCGCCCTCCACTCGGGCAAAGCTCGAGGCGGCGATCGCCCGCTTGACCTGATCGAGGAGTTCTTCGCGTTCGACCGGCTTCACCAGGAAGCCGAAGGCGCCCGCCTGCGTGGCACGCACCGCGTCGGGAATGGTGCCGTGCGCCGTGAGAATGATGACCGTCATCTCGGGCCAGCGGCTCTTCAACTCTTTAAGGAGCGCGAACCCGTCGATGGGCTGCATCTTCAGTTCGCTGATGACCAGGTGGGGCCGCGTGCGCACGCTCTGGTCCAAGGCCTCCTGGGCCGTCTGCACCGCCGTGACGTGATAATCCGCGGTGCCCAGGCGGTTCGCCAGTATTCGACGCATCTCTGCGTCATCGTCCACCACCATCACGTGCGGTTTACGCGCCTGGACCTCCGGCGCGTCACGGGTGCGAGATTTTAAGGGTTTGGCGACGGGCGCGATGCCAAATCCCAGAGAGATCGTGGCGGGCTTATGGCTGCCGCGTGACATGGGTGAACCCTATCAGCCTAGAATCATTTTGGCTGTAGGTGACGGGATACTTCTGCCCGTTCTGTGACTAACTCGAACAATTTGGGCCTGTTTCGGCCGCTATATTGCCGCGCTGGAATGCCCCTAAGGACGAAAGATGCCGCTAAACGAAGAACAAGCAAAGGCTTACATGACAAAGCTGTTGACGGCAATGACCCGGGCGGGAGGCTCGGATCTGTTCGTTTCCAAGGACTTTCCCCCCAGCATGAAGGCGCAGGGCAAGATGCAGCCCTTGGCGCAGCAAAAACTCACCGGCGAGGTGACCCGGGAACTGGCGCAGTCAATCATGAACGAGAAGCAGCGCGAGGAGTTCGCGCGCGAACTCGAGTGCAACTTTGCCATCGCGCTGCCCGAAGTTGCGCGCTTTCGGGTCAATGTGTTCGTGCAGCAGCTCCAGGTCGGCATGGTGATCCGCACCATTCCAGCGGAAATCCCCAACTTCGAGAAGCTGCTGCTGCCGGAAATCCTCAAGGACGTGGTGATGACCAAGCGCGGCATGGTGCTTGTGGTCGGCGCCACCGGCTCCGGCAAATCGACCACCCTTGCCGCCATGATCGATCATCGCAACCGCTCCTCCGCCGGACACATCATCACGGTCGAGGATCCGGTGGAATTCGTGCATCAGTCGCAGATGTCCCTGATCACGCACCGCGATGTCGGTATCGACACCCACAGCTGGCACCATGCGCTGAAGAACACGCTGCGACAGGCGCCGGACGTGATCCTGATCGGCGAGGTGCGCGATACCGAGACCATGGAGCATGCCATCGAGTTCGCCGAAACCGGGCATCTGTGCCTCGGCACGCTGCATTCCAACAGCGCCAACCAGACCATCGACCGCATCATCAATTTCTTTCCCGAGGAGCGTCGCAAGCAGCTGCTCATGGACTTGTCGGGAAATCTGCGCGCCATCATTTCGCAGCGTCTGGTGCGTACCGAGGATGGCAAGGGGCGGCGCGCCGCCATCGAGATCCTGCTCAACACCCCTATCATTGCCGACAAGCTGCTGAAGGGCGAGTTTCACGAGATCAAGGGCATCATGGCCAAGTCCACCGAACTGGGCATGCGCACCTTCGACTACTCCTTGTTCGAGCTCTACAACGAAGGAGTGATCGGCTACGACGAGGCCATCCGCAACGCCGATTCGGCCAACGAGCTGCGCCTCAACATCAAGTTGAACGCCACCCGAAAGCCGACGAGCGCCACCGTGGCGCTCGCTGCCTCTTAAAGGATCAGAAGGCTCAGGCGCAGTTCGCGAGGTCCTCGTCGTCCTCGGCGCGCGGCGGGATGATGGTGTCGGCCGAGATCTGCCGCGCCATCTGCTGAATGCGCGTCCACTCTTCATCCGACATGCTGCCGCGGTCTGCGGCGAGCTTGCTGATGACTTCCAGGAAGCCCTGCCGATTGGTGGCCGCGGCCGCGTAATAGGTCTCCAGCAGCTTCATGCGCAAGTCGCTGCGCTCGGGCTCGCGCTCGATCGCCATCTTCAGCACATCGATCAGGTTGGTACGGCGCTCTTTCACCACCACGTGCTCGTGCAGCATGCTCGGCATGTGCACGTGCTGGTTGGTCTGATCGAGGTCGACCAGGTTGTAGTCGAGCTTGGTGCCATCCATGCGCGCCGCCGGCGCCGCGACAGCCGCGACCGGAGTGAGGGGCAGCGTTGCGGCGGTGTCGATGGAGGCGGCCGGGGCCGGCATGTTCACGGTGGCGGCGGGCAGCAGGGCGGTATCCGTGGGCTGCACCATGGTCTCGCCGGAGTCGCTCTGCGCCTCGGCATCCTGCTGCGCTTGTGCGGCCTGCCTGAGCTTCACGGTGTCTTCCATGGAGCGGGACAGCGCTTCAGCCAGTGTGGTCTCGGTGTCGTCGAAGCGCTGGTATACCTCGGCATCGGGAATGGACCAGGCGGCGGCGATCGCCTCGCGAACCATAGTCGCCTCTTCATCGGCGCGGCGCGAGCGTTCGAGATCTCTTTCGCGCTTGGCTTCCTCGGCCGTCTGGCGCGCAGCTGCATCGTCGCGCGAAATTGCCGCCTCGAGCGCTGCATGCACGTCCACCTCGGCGGTGTCTTCGTTGTCGGCGATGGTTTGTGCGCTGGGCGTGGGCTCGGGCGTGCCGACCTCCGGACGATCGAGCTCCAGCTCGGTGAGCTCGATGCGCGCTTCGTTGCGCAGGATTGGGCTCGGTGCCGGCTTCGCCGCCACCGGAGTTTCATTCTTCGGCTGCGGCGCTTCCACCGGAATGGCCGGCAACGGATTCGGACGGCGCTTCAAGCGCCTCAAGAGCGCCACGCAAATTCCTGCAAGAGCGGCAAGACCCGCGATGCCGGCGGCCAACCAGGAACGGTCGAGGTGGCTCGCCGGTGCCACCACGGCAGGCGCGGCTTGTGCATGCTGGTCGGCGTAGCGCGCTTGGGCCTGCAGATCGAGCATCTTGTTATGGGTGGTTTCAAGTTCGGCTTGCAGACTGTGCAGACTGCCCTCGAGCGATTGCACGCGCGCCGTGAGCGCGGCATGTTCGGCCTCGGCGTCGGCCGCGCTTTGCGCCGCCGGTGTCTGGCCGGGCGCGGCGACTGCGGCCGGAGCCGGCGCGGGCGTCTCGGTGATAGGTGCTTTCGCGACAGGGGCCGCCGGCGCGCTCGTCGCGGCCTTGGCTTCGAGCGGCGCGCTCTGCGGGGCCACCACCGGCCGAGCCGGTGCGCCGGCGCTCTTTGCCTGGTTGCGCCAGGCGGACATCTGCGCGTGAACTTCGCGGCTCGCCTCGGCCTTCGGGATCTTTGCGACCTCGTCGCTCGAGGGAATGGTGAGCAGCGCGCCGAGGCGCATGATGTTGATGTTGTTGTCGAACGCGCTCGGATTCGCGCGGAAGATGGCCAGCATCAGCTGCTTTAAGTCGGATTCGCTTCGCGCCCCGACGCGCCAGGCGACGCCGCGCAATGTGGCCTTGGCTCCCACCTTAATGTGGGTGGTCTTGCGTGCGCCGGCCTGGGCTGGCTGTTCGGCCGGGGCATTCGTCGCGCCTGCCGCCGGTGCCGCTTCGTCTGCGGCCTTCGCAGCGGCATTGGTGGTCACGGTGACGACGGGGGCGGGGATGGCGGCCTGGGTGGGCGCCACGGGCAGCGCTTCGGCGAGGCGCACCGCGCTCGGGAAGCCTGCCGGATCGAGCAGCAGCGAGTACTGGCGGATCAGTTCGCCGTTGTGCCAGCGCAGGTCCACCACGAAATTCACCAAGGGTTCCGTGAATGCCTGGCTCGAACGGATCGAGAGCACCGGGTGCCCCTTCGCGTCGGTGGTGACCTTGAACGTGGTTGTGTTCAAGAAGTTCGGCCGGTCGGCGCCGAACTGCTGGAAGGTTTCGCGGTTCGCAACCTGGGCCTTGAGGCCGATGAGATCGTCCGCAGTCGCCCCGACGATATCGATTTCCGCCGCCAAGGGCTCGTTGAGCGCCGAGTCGACATGAATTTCGCCCAAACCCAGTGCGTGACCCGCGCCGGGGAGGGAAACAGCCATCATCCAAATCAACGGGTTCTGCCCGCGCGACATCTCGTACTCCAAGGCGTACCAGCGCCTAAGGTTTATGCGGCATCCGGCCGCTTGCTAACTTCCTTGTGTTAAATGCTATGCGAGTGAAACAGGGGTGCCTATAGTCGATTGCAAAGAATTCGACACAGTTCACGCATGTTTCCGTCCGGAGCTACGCCGCGGAAAATGCTTTACAAATTCGCGCTTCAAATGTGATTTGAAACACCCTAATGCGGCGGCGCAATGAGCGCCGCAGCCGCTCTTTGAGAACCATATGTCCGATTGGCAGCAGCGGGCAAAAACCGTCCTACACGGCGTGCAGCGGGAAGGCCGCCCGCAAGGCAGCCCCGGGCAGGACGCTTGGCTGGCGGACTAGAATTCTATAGAATGTAAATCAAGATTTTATTTCTATAGGAAATCATGGCGCAACCCCATCCGAGCGAACATCCGCAACCGCGCCGCGTTTTGAGCGGCGCGGTGAGCCGCGCTGCCGCTCTCTTGGCGATCAACCAGGCCGACCTCGCGCAGATCCTCGGTGTGAGTCCGTCCACCGTCTCGCGCCTGGCGAACGGCGCCTACGTCCTGGACGAGGCCAAGAAGGAATGGGAATTGGGTGCCCTTTTCGTGCGGGTGTTCCGCTCGCTCGATGCCCTGGTCGGCAGCAACGATGGCGCGGCGCGCGACTGGTTGAATGGCGCCAACGAGGGGTTGCACGGACGGCCAGCCGAATTGATCCGCACCACCGAGGGGCTGGTCCGTGTCGTCCAATACCTGGACGCCGCGCGCGGTCGCATCTGAGGCGCGCCCTGCACGCCGGCGCCTGTGGCGCGCGGTGGAGGCGCAGCACATCGCCTCGACCTTGCGGCTGGTCGAAACCGTGGAGGAGCAAGCGCTGCTCGAGCGCATTCTGGACGACAGCAAGCCCTCGCTGCCCGCCGGCACGGGGCACATGCACTACCTTCTCGCCACGCCGTTTCGCTATACCTCGCCCATCGGCTCGCGTTTCCGGCAGAGCGCAGACGGCGGTGTCTGGTACGGCGCCGAGAAGCAGCGCAGCGCGCTTGCCGAACTCGGTTTCTGGCGCTGGCGCTTCCTCATGGACAGCCCGGCGCTTCCTACCTTGGGTCCTTCGCCGCAGACCGTGTTCCGCGCCGGCATTCACGCACGGATGGTCGACCTGACCCAGGCGCCGTTCAAGCGGGCGCGTGCCGACTGGACGCGGCCCGACAGCTATGCGGCCACCCAGAATTTTGCGCAGGTCGCGCGCGAGGGCGGCGTCGATGCCATTCGTTACGAGTCGGTGCGCGACCCGGAGCATGGCGCGGCGATGGCGGTGCTGAATCCGCGCGCCTTCAAACCTGCCCGGCCGCTCGCGCAGGAGAACTGGTTTCTCACGGTGCGTCAGGAACGCGTGGTCTGGCAGCGCGACGAGGCTAGCTTCGAGTTCGACGCGCGTCTCTGGCGGCGTTAGTTCGCTTACAATTCGCGACCGGAAACATTCAGTTCTTTGGGGGAGTCCTTGAAGGGAAATTTCAGCAGCGACAATTCGAGCGGCGCCTGCGCGCCCATCATGGAGGCCATCGTCAAGGCCAACGCCGGTGCCGTGCCCTCATACGGGTCGGATGAATGGAACGCAAAGCTTCACGCCAAAGCGTGTGATCTCTTTGAAAAAGAGGTGGCGGTTTTTCCGGTGACCACGGGCACCGCGGCCAATGCGCTGGCGCTCTCGCAGCTCGCGCCCCCCTACGGCACGGTGTACTGCTATGAGGCGGCGCACATCGTCACCGACGAGTGCGGAGCGCCGGAATTCTTCACCGGCGGCGCCAAGCTCACCGGCTTCCCGTCCGAGGACGGCAAGATCCTTCCTGAGCAGGTGAAAAAAGCCCTGGCGTTCGCGGATGAGATGGGCGTGCACCACGTCAAACCCGGAGCCGTCAGCATCACGCAGGCCACCGAATGGGGCACCCTGTACTCCAACCGGGAAGTGTCGGATTTGGCGGCGCTGGCAAGATCACGGCAGCTGAGACTGCATATGGACGGCGCGCGCTTTGCCAACGCGCTCGCCACCTTGAACTGCTCGCCCGCCGAGGCCACCTGGAAGAGCGGCGTCGATGTGCTCTCGCTGGGGGCCACCAAGAACGGCGCGCTCTGCGCCGAGGCGGTCATCTTCTTCGACGTATCGCTCGCCCAGGATTTCGACCGACGGCGCAAGCGCGCCGGGCATCTCTGGTCGAAGTTCCGCTTCTTGAGCGCGCAGCTGCTGGCGTATCTCGAGGACGATCTTTGGCTGCGCAACGCCCGCCATGCCAATCGAGCCGCCCGCCGGCTCGCCGAGGGACTCAAGCCCCTGTCCGAGGTGAAGCTTTTGCATCCGGTGGACGCCAATGAGCTGTTCGTGCTTCTGCCGCAGCCGCTGCTCGGCGCTCTCGAGCGGGACTTCAAGTTCTACACCTGGCCCCTGTACGCATCCGAGACGGGCGTGGCGGTTCGCCTGGTCACTTCTTACGCCACCCGGGACGAGGAAGTCGATGCCTTCGTCGGCGCGGTGAAGCAGTGGGGTCGCCGATGAAGCTCGAGATGAAGGCAGAAAGCTGGCCCTACAAGGTGCCGTTCCGGGTGTCGCGCGGGGCGGAGGCCGAACTCGGGGTCATTGTGGTGAGGCTCTCCGAGGCCGGGCTCTCAGGCTCCGGCGAGGCGGCCGGCGTCGACTACGACGGCGAAACCGTCGCCGGGATGCAGGCCCAAGTGGAAGCCTTGCGCGGGCGCATCGAGGCCGACGAGGCGTTGCGTCCCCTCATCGACGCGCTGCCGCCCGGAGGCGCGCGCAATGCGCTCGACTGTGCCCTGTGGGACCTCGAAGCCAAGAAGAGCGGCCGCAGCGTGTTCGAAACGGCCGGATTCCCGGCGCCCAAATCCTTGATCAGCGCCGTGACCTTCGGCATCGACAGCGAGGAGGCAACCCGCGCTGCCGCCGAGCGCTACCACGACTGGCCGCTCATCAAGATCAAGGTCGACGGCAGCCGGCACTTGCAGACCGTGCAGCTGGTGAGGAGCATCTGCCGGCAGGCGCGCTTCATTGTCGATCCCAATCAGGCGTGGAGCTGCGAACTGCTGAACGAACTCTCGGCGCCCCTCCTGGAGATGGGCGTGGCCTTGATCGAGCAGCCCGTGGCGCGCGGCAAGGACGAGACCTTGAGACACTACAAGGGACGCATTCCTCTGGCGGTCGATGAGTCGCTGCAGGATCGCCGCGATCTTGTGCGCATCAAGGACTTCTACCAGGTGGCCAATGTCAAGCTCGACAAGACCGGCGGTCTCACCGAGGCGCTGCTGACGGCGCGCGAGGCTCGCTCGCTCGGGCTCAACGTCATGGTCGGCTGCATGGCGGGCACGTCGCTCGCCATGGCGCCCGGCATGGTGATAGGCCAGATGGCGGAGTTTGTCGATCTCGACGGACCGCTGTTGCACGTGAAGGACCGTGAGCACGGCATCAAGTACCATGCCGGGAACATGCAGCTGCCCGACCGGAAGCTGTGGGGATGACAAAAAGAGGGTAAGACATGGGGAAGGTTGGCCGCCTGTTGGGTTTTCTGGCGTTGTTCGTGACCGGGGCGGTGAGTGCCGAGCGCGCGCCGGTGCTCGGTCAGATCGATCTGCCGCATCCTTATTACTACCGCGAGATGTACCTGCCGCAGCTCACGCCGGGCCCGAGCAGTCTTTGCTGGTTGAACAAGGACACCCTCGTTTACTCCATGGCCGGTTCCCTGTGGCGGCAGACGCTGGGCAACGACAGTGCAGAACAGCTCACGGCGGGCGAGGGTTACGACTACGAACCGGACTGTTCGCCGGACGGCCGTTTCATCATCTATTCCACCTACCGCGCCGATGCGGTTGAACTCTCGCTGCTCGATGTTGCGAGCGGGCAGAGCCGCGAGCTCACCAACAATGGCGGCATCAACATCGATGCGCGCTTCTCGCCCGACGGCAGGCGCATCGTCTTCGTCTCCACCCAGTACCACCGTCGCTTTCATCTGTTCGTCGCGGATATGAACGGCGAGTTTTCGAACCTCAAGCGTCTCACCGGCGAGAACAAGAGCAGCCTGCCGCGCTACTACTACAGCCCCTTCGATCACGAAATCACGCCGGTGTGGAGCCGTGACGGCAAGGACATCCTGTATGTGTCGAATCGCAATCACATCTACGGCACGGGAGGACTCTGGCGGGTGAGCGCCGCGGGCGGCATGGCACCCGGGGCGCCAGAGGTGGGCGCGGCGGGCGCCGAGCTGCATTACGAGGAGACCAACTGGAAGGCGCGTCCCGATGTGTCGCCGGACGGCTCACGCCTGGTGTACGCCTCCTATCTTGGCCGCTCCTGGCACAACCTATGGCTCCTGCCCGCAGGCGGCGGTGACCCGTTCCCGCTGACCTATGGGGACTTCGATCAGACCAACCCGCGCTGGTCGCCCGACGGCACGCGCGTGGCATTCATCTCCAACCGCGAGGGCGGCACCGAGATCGGTCTCATAGCCGTGCCGGGCGGTCATCCGGAGTATTTGGTCCCGGCCGCCCGGCACTTCAAATCGCCCATGGCCCGGCTGCACCTGGTGATCCGCTCGCACGGCGCGCCCGCCGTGGCGCGCGTCAGCGTTCGGGACGCCAAGGGGCACGCCTATGCACCCGCAGGGGCGTGGCTCTCGGCCGACGACGGACACGATGCGAAGCTCACACCGTTCGAGGCGCATTATTTTCATCTTAAAGGCGATGCCTGGGTGGACGTGCCGCCGGGCATGGTCAAGATCGATGTCATGCACGGCTTCGAACGCAAGTTCGAGCAGCGCGAACTTGAGGCGAGCGCCGCAACTCCCGCCGAACTTCAAGTGAATCTGGATGAGGGGACTTTCAGCGTGCCGGCCGCGGGCCGCTGGGGAAGCGCCGATGTGCACGTCCACATGAACTACGGCGGCGTGTATCGCAACACGCCTGCGCATCTCTTGCTGCAGGCGCAGGGCGAAAATCTTAATTTCGTCAATTCGCTCATCGTCAACAAGGAACAACGCTTCCCCGACATCACCTACAACGGGGTGGGGCGCGATCCGGTGTCTACCGACGACACCCTGATCGTGCATGCGCAGGAGTACCACACCAGCTACTGGGGGCATTTGGGACTTCTCAATATCAAGGACGGCATCGTGCTGCCGGGGTATGTCGGGTATCCGAATACGGCGGCGGCAAGCCTCATGCCCATGAATGCGGACGTGGCCGACATCGCGCATGCGCGCGGCGCCGTGGTCGGCTACGTGCATCCCTTCGACGAATATCCCGAGCCCATCGCCAAGCCGAAGGAAGAGCTCACCAGCGAACTGCCGGTGGATGTCATCCTGGGCAAGGTTGATTACATGGAGATCCTGGGATTCTCCGACCATCGCTCCACCGCGCATGTCTGGTATCAGCTGCTGAACTTGGGTTTCAAGATCCCGGCCGCCGGCGGCACCGATGCGATGGCGAACTACGCCTCGCTGCGCGGGCCGGTCGGCATGAATCGGGTGTTCGTCAAGATTCCCGACGGGCCGATTGCCGCCGACAGCTTCTTGTCGTCACTCAAAGCCGGGCGCAGCTTTGCCACCAATGGGCCGCTGCTCGGATTCGAGCTTCAGGGTCTCTCGTTGGGCGATGAACTCAAGATCCCGGCCCGCAAGAACGTGGCCTTCAAGGTGGCGCTCCGCTCGCTGGTGGCGGTCGATCATCTGGATCTGGTCTGCAACGGCAAGCTGATGAAGTCCTTCATCGCGAAGGGCACGAGCGCCGATCACGGCGATTTCACGGGCAGCGTGCCGCTCACCGACAGCGGCTGGTGCGTGGTGCGCGCCTCCAGCGACCAATTCCGCTATCCGGTGCTCGACAACTACGTGTATGCGACGACCAGTCCCATATACGTCTCCATCGCCGGACGAGCGGCGCATTCGAGCGCGGATGCCAAGTACTTCGCGGCATGGATCGATCGCATGCTCGAATCGACCAGCGCCTATCCCGATTGGAACAGCCCGGCCGAGAAGTCCTTGGTTCTCAGGCGTTTGAATGACGCCAAGGCTCGTTTCAGCGCTCTGGAGTAACGCCATGTCCGATGTATCCAGCTCGCTTCGCGTCAACGGCGGCCGTCTCTGGTCGCGGCTCATGGAGATGGCGAAGGTCGGCGCGACGAGCGCGGGCGGCTGCAACCGTCAGGCATTGAGCGAGCTCGACATGCAGGGGCGGGCGCTGCTCAAGGGCTGGGCCGAAGCCGCCGGATGTGAGGCGCGCATCGATGCCATCGGCAACTTGTTTCTGCGCCGCGCCGGCAAGAATCCGCAGCTCCCGGTGGTCATGACCGGTAGCCATCTGGACACCCAGCCGACCGGAGGCAAGTTTGACGGCGTGTATGGCGTGCTCGCGGGGCTCGAGGTGATCGAATCCTTGAACGATCGCGGCATCATCACCGATCATCCGCTCGAGCTTGCGGTGTGGTGCAACGAGGAGGGCAGCCGCTTTCCGATGGCCATGATGGGCTCGGCGGTATGGGCCGGACGTCTGAAGCTCGACGAGGCGCACGGCATCAAGGATCGGCTGGGTGTTTCGGTGCGCGACGAGCTCAGCCGCTGGAAGTTTCCCCTCGCCGATGACACGCCGCGCGCGGCGGTGAAGGCCTCGCTCGAGGCGCACATCGAACAAGGACCCGTGCTCGAGCAGCGCGGCAAGCGCATCGGCGTGGTCACCGGCGTGCAGCACATGTGCCGTTACGAAGTCACCCTGACCGGCCAGGAGGCGCATGCGGGACCTACGCCGATGCATCTTCGCAAGGATCCGGTGCGCGTACTCGCCGAGGTGTTGCCCGTCATGTACGGCGCCGCCAAGAGCCTCGGCGAGGACGCGCGCTTCACGGTGGGTTTCATCGAGACCAAACCGGGCTCGCCCAATACCGTGCCTGGACTGCTCAAGTTCACCGTCGACATCCGGCATCCGGACGCCGGCCGCTACCAGGCCCTCAAGCAGAAGCTTTTCGACACGGTGTCCGCGGCCATCGCCAAGCATCAGGTCAAGGGCGGCGCCAGCCTCATGTGGGAGGCGCCCGGCGTGAGCTTCGATTCGGCCTGCGTCTCGGCGGTGCGCGAGGCCACCGAGTCCTTGGGATTCGACAAGGAAGAGATGGTGAGCGGCGCCGGACACGATTCGTGCAACGTTTGCGCCGTGGTGCCGACGGCCATGATCTTCGTGCCCTGTCTCGGGGGCTTGAGCCACAACGAAGCCGAGAGCGCGAGTCCCGAAGACCTCAGCGCCGGCGCCGACGTTCTGCTGCGGGCGCTATACAAGCTCGCGAGCGCCTGACGGCGGTCCCCAAAGAGCTATCCCGTTTCACTTGTAATCAAGGCTCATCTTTTCGCCGGTTGATCGGCCGAAAGAGCGGTGCTTAAATCCGGGCCTCCTTAAAACAATACCCGGGGTGACTCATGTTGAGGTCTTCGCTCTCGATCGCCATTGCCGCGACCTTAAGCGCCGCCTATTCGCCGCTCGTGCTCGCGCAGAATGCGCCGCAAAGCATGGCCTTGCAGTGTGGTCATCTGATCGATACGGCGGCCGGCAAGGTGCTGGGCGCCACCACCATCGTCACCGAAGCGGGCCGCATCAAGGACGTGGTTGCCGGCACAAGCGCCCCGGCAGGCGCCAAAGTGGTCGATTTGTCCAACCAGACCTGCATGCCCGGCCTCATCGACAGCCACACGCACTTGAGCTCGCAGACCAGCCCCACCCAGTACGTCGAGAAATTCCACTTGAACGTCGCCGACTACGCCATCCGTTCCACGGTTTACGCGCGTCGCACGCTCCTCGCCGGCTTCACCACGGTGCGAAACCTGGGCGACGGCGACAACGAGACGGTGGCGCTGCGCAATGCCATCAACGCGGGCTTCGTCCCGGGACCGCGCATCTTCACCGCCGGCAAGGCCATCGGATCGACCGGCGGTCATGCGGATCCCACCAACGGCTTTCGCGAGGATCTTGCCAAGGACCCGGGTCCCGTGGACGGGATCATCAACGGCCCCGACGATGCGATGAAGGCCGTGCGCGAGCACTACAAGCTCGGCGACGATGTCATCAAGATCATGCCTTCGGGCGGCGTACTCGATGAGGGCGCGAGCGGCGACAATTCGCAGATGACCCTCGAGGAGATCAAGGCCATCACCTCCACGGCGCATGACTACGGCTTTGCCGTGGCCGCGCATGCGCACGGCGCCGAGGCGATTCGGCGCGCGGTCTTGGGAGGCGTCGATTCCATCGAACACGGCACCTTCATGGACGATGCCGACATGAAGCTCATGGTGGAGCACGGAACCTGGTTCGTGCCGACCATCATCGCGGGCGATTTCGTGGCGCGGACCGCCAAGGAGCACCCGAACTACTATCCGCCGCAGGTCACCGCCAAGGCGCTCGCCATCGGTCCGCAGATCCAGGCCACCGCGGGACGGGCGTACCGTGCGCACGTGAAGATCGCGTTCGGCACCGACGCTGCCGTGTATCCGCACGGCGAGAACGCGCACGAGTTCGAACTCATGGTGGGCGCGGGGATGCCGGCCATGTTCGCGATCCAGGCCGCGACCATCAATGCCGCGACGCTGCTGCGTCACGACAAGGACTTGGGCACCGTCACGGCGGGCAAGCTCGCGGACGTGGTTGCCGTGCCCGGCAATCCGATCGAGGACATCAGCCTGATGAAGAAGGTGAGCTTCGTGATGAAAGAGGGCGTCATCTACAAGGAGAACGCGGCCCCCACGCAGCTCGCGCCCTGAAGAATAAATCCGCGGGTGCGGCCGCTACGGCCGCGCCCGCGCGAGCACGCGGCGTGCGCGGCGCGCCACCGCCTCATCCACCATCACGCCGTTGACCACGCCCACGCCCTTGAGATTCTCCTCGAGCACCGCGCGCGCATTCGAGATCTCGCTGCCCGAGGGTACGAGTGCCGCATTGATCACCGCCACCTGACTGGGGTGCACGGCGCATTTGCCGGAAAAACCCAGGGCGACCGCGCTTGCCGTTTCCTGCACCAGTCGCGGCATGTCCTTGATGGCGAAGAACGGCGCATCGATGGCGAGCAACCCCCGCAAGGCGGCGGCCGCCACCAGGCGCGAGCGCGCGTAGAGCAGCGCGCTCCAGGTGAGATCGGCGCCCAAGTCCGCCGCCATGTCGGCGGTGCCGAACATGAGGCCGGCGAGCCGCGGTGAGGCGGTTGCGATGTGTTCCACCTCGGCGAGTCCTTGAGCGCTTTCGATCTGCGCGATGAGCTGCGCGCGCTTGCCGGCGCGTGCGAGGTGTCGATCGAGGAGCTGCACGTGGCCGGCGGTGTCGACCTTGGGCACAACCAGAAACAAAGGATCGGCTTCGCAGCTCAAGAGCGCCAGCAAGTCCTCGAGCCCGGCGGCGCTGTCCAGCCCGTTGATGCGAAGCGCGCACACCACGCTCTGTGCCGCCCCGCCAGCGCGTGGGCTCATGCGCGGCACGTAATCCATGGCCGTTTCGCGGGCAGCCGGCTTGTCGGCGGGGGCGACCGAGTCCTCCAGGTCCACGATAATCACGTCCGCTGCCGCAGCCGCAGCGTTCGGGAATCGCTCCGGGCGGGTTGCGGGCGTGAACAGCCAGCTGCGCATGGCGTATTGGATTGGCTCGCTAATGAGAATCTCCTTGAAAGCGGCGCGGGTCAAAGAGTACGCGCGCGATATTGCATAACGCGTTCATTCTGCGGCGCGCCGCCCCGGCGCGGCAACCGGACGTTGGGTAGCGTTCCCTCTCGATGCGTCAGGCCGAGCGGGCGCGAGGCAGTTTCTGGCGGTGCGCGTTGATGAGGCCGTGCAACTCTGCCGCGGCGCCGCGGACCGCCTGTGCGTCGCCCGCGTAAATGATGCTGCGCGATGCGCTGATCAGGAGGCCATCGCCCCGCGCCGTGAGGCCGGCCTCGAGGGTGGCCCGCAAGTCGCCTCCCTGCGCCCCGATGCCCGGCACCAGGAAGGGCAGCTGAGGATGAGCGCGCCGCAGATCCGCCATTTCCGCAGGCACGGTGGCGCCCACCACCAGCATCAGATTCTGCTGCCGATTCCAAGAATTGGCCGCCCGTTCCGCCACGCGCCGGTACAGGGGCAATCCATCGACCTTCAGATCCTGAAAATCGCGCGCGCCGGGATTGGAGGTACGGCATAGGAGCACCGCGCCGAACTTCGCGTCCTTGAGGAACGGCGCGACCGAGTCCTCACCCATGTAGGGATTGACCGTCACCGCGTCCGCTTTGTAGCGCTCGAAGGCCTCGCGGGCGTAGGCCTCTGCGGTATTGCCGATGTCGTTGCGCTTGGCATCCAGGATCACCAGCGCATGGGGCGCCCGCTCGCGGATGAAGGCAATGCTTCTGACCAGTTCCTCCTCGGCGCCCTGCGCCGAGTAGAAGGCGATTTGCGGTTTGTAGGCCGCCGCAAGATCGCAGGTCGCAGCGACGATGCGCTGGTTGAATGCGAAGAAAGGTTCCGCTGTCCCCCTGAACTCGGGCGGCAGCTTCAGAGGATCCGGATCCAAGCCCACACAGAGGAGGCTTTTGCTCGTGGCGACGGCTTGCGACAGCCGTTCAGTGAAATTCATGGGCACAAAAGAATGGTAACAAGCGGCTGAAGTATTAGGGAGTATGCTGTGAGGCCGACCGTGAGAACCGCATTGCAACGTAAGCCCCGAACCGGACCGCGACTGGTGCTGCAGCCGGCTAGCCGCCGTGCGGGGCGTCATACCAGCTTGAGCGCTCTGAAGCGGTTTTTCGGGATAGCGGATGCCTGGGAGCTCTCCCCACTGCAGCAATGCCGCCTGCTGAAAATTCCCTCGCCGCAGGTGCTGGAGCGCTACCGTTTGGGTCAAGCGCCGCGGCTCTCCGCAACCCAGCAGGAGCGCGCCGCATTGGTGGCCAACATCCAGCACTCGCTGGTGGCCGAAAAAGGCAACAAGGACCGGGCATGGGCCTGGGTGCACGGACCGCGCGAGGAAGCCCCCTTCGAGGGAGACAGCCCCCTCTATTTCATGCTGGAGAAGGGCCTGCCGGCGCTGCGCGAGGTGGCGCGGTTGCTGGTACGCGAAAGTGAGCCGCGGTGAGCTTTCCCTAAGCTATACTTGGCGGCTGTTTCGGTTGCGAATGTGGCGGAATTGGTAGACGCGCCAGACTTAGGATCTGGTGGGGAAACCCGTGCGAGTTCGAGTCTCGCCTTTCGCACCACCGCAACAAAAATAATCTTCCAGCGAGGGTCAACATGCAGGTTTCGGTCGAGAACATCGGCAAGCTTCAGCGCCGTATGCAGGTGCAGGTGCCGGCGGAACGGGTGGCTGCGGAAATAGCGCAGCGCTTGAAGGATTTGAGCCGCACGGCGCGTCTTAAGGGTTTTCGCCCCGGCAAGGCGCCTATCAAGGTGATACGCCAGCAGTTTGGACCCCAAGTGCATCGCGAAGTGATCGGCGAGCTGCTGCAGTCGAGCTATGCGGAAGCGGTGTCTCAGAATCAGCTCGCGCCCGCGGGCAGTCCGCGCATCGAGCCGCAGAGCGTCGATGAGGGCCAGGATCTTCGCTACGTGGCCACCTTCGAGGTGCTGCCCGAGGTGAGCCTCGCGCCCATCGACTCACTCGAGCTCGAGCGCACCACCGCGGAAGTCACCTCCGAGGACACCGATGCGATGATCGAGCGGCTGCGCAAGCAGCAGATGAAATACGCGGAAGTGTCGCGCGCCGCGCAGAGCGGCGACCGGGTCACCATCGACTTCGAGGGCAAGATCGACGGCGTGGCGTTCCCCGGCGGCAAGGGCGAGAACATCGCCATCGTGCTGGGCGAGGGCCGCATGCTGCCCGATCTCGAGCAGGGCCTGGTCGGCGCGGCGGCTGGCGAGTCGAAGGACATCAGCGTAAGTTTCCCAGCCGATTACCGCGCCACCGAACTTGCCGGCAAGACCGCGATGTTCGCGACCAGCGTGAAGAAAGTGGAAGAGGCGTCGCTGCCCGAGGTGAACGATGAGTTTTGCGCCTTGTTCGGCGTGGCCGAGGGTGGCGTTGCGAAGCTGCGGGAAGATGTGACCGCCAACATGCAGCGCGAACTCAACCAGGTGCTGCGCACGCGCAACAAGAACTCGGTGCTCGAGAAGCTCTACCAGTTAAATCCGCTGGAGCTGCCGCAGGTGCTGATCGAGGCGCAGGTGCGCGACATGCAGGTCGAAGCAATGCGCCGCGCCGGGACCAAGGACGTCTCGCAAGCGCCGGATCCGCAGCCGTTCATGGAGCCGGCGCGCCGACGCGTGGCCCTGGGGCTGCTGCTCAACGACATCATCCGTCGCGAGAAGCTCGTGGCGGAGCCGGCTCGCGTGAACGAGCGCCTCGACGAAATGGTGGGCGCCTACGGCGATGCCGAGGGCATGAAGCGCGCATATCTGCAAAATGCCGACGCCATGCGCCAGGTGGAGAGCCTGACGCTGGAAGACCAAGTGGTGGATTGGATCCTGGATCACGCCAAAGTCACCCCGAAACCCTCGACGTTCAAGGAGTTGATGAACTTCGAGGGCTAATCGAGGTGTCCTCACCTTGAAATGGTGTTATGAAGTCCCTAATGAGTCCCGTTGGGGCGTTTGATTTACGGAAAGGGAAGGATCATGACGACGCGCGCGCTTAATTTGGTTCCGATGGTGGTCGAGCAGACCGCTCGTGGCGAGCGGGCTTACGACATTTACTCGCGGCTCCTCAAGGAGCGCGTGATTTTCATCGTGGGTCCGGTCGAGGATTACATGGCCAACCTCGTGGTGGCCCAGCTGTTGTTCTTGGAGTCGGAGAACCCGGACAAGGACATCGCTCTTTACATCAATTCGCCGGGCGGATCGGTGAGCGCGGGACTCGCGATTTACGACACCATGCAGTTCATCAAGCCGGATGTTTCCACCATGTGCGTGGGACTGGCCGCCTCGATGGGCGCGGTGCTGCTTGCGGGCGGTGCGGCCAACAAGCGCCTCACGCTGCCAAATTCCAAGATCATGATTCACCAGCCGTCGGCAGGCTTCCAGGGCCAAGCCTCCGACATCGACATCCATGCCCGGGATGTCATGGAGACCAAGGAACGGTTGAACCGGATCCTGGCCAAGCACTGCGGCCAAACGGTGGAGCGCGTCAAGCAGGACAGCGACCGGGACAACTTTATGACCGCGGAAGCCGCCAAGGCCTACGGGTTGGTCGACCTGGTGCTTGAGAAGCGCGCCACTGAAACGCCCAAGTAAGGTCATAACGACGCCGCCAATTGACCTATGGCGCCGGATTTGACCCGGCGCGGCCCGGCGCGGACCCCGGTCACACCTAGGTGCGCCTTATCTTTGCGTGGGGGTTACCGGGTGCTATATAGTCGGAACGTTAAGCCTTTTTGTCAGCCCAATCAGGTGGCAGGAAGGGCAATTTGAGGACAGCATGAGCGACGATTCGCGCGGCAAACATGATGACGGCAAGCTGTTGTACTGCTCCTTCTGTGGAAAGAGCCAACACGAGGTTCGAAAACTAATCGCAGGCCCCTCCGTTTTCGTCTGCGACGAATGCGTTGAGCTCTGCAACGACATCATCCGGGAGGAGCTCGAAGAACGCGCGGAACGCACCCGCGACAAGCTCCCCAAGCCCCAGGAAATCAAGAAGGTTTTGGACGAATACGTCATTGGCCAGGAACGCGCCAAGCGGGTCTTGTCGGTGGCGGTCTATAACCATTACAAGCGCCTGCAGACCCGCGGTGCGGAAGGGGTACGCTCGCGCGACGAGGTGGAACTCGCCAAGAGCAACATCCTCCTCATCGGACCCACCGGTTCCGGCAAAACCCTGCTGGCGGAGACCCTGGCGCGGCTCTTGAACGTTCCCTTCACCATTGCCGACGCCACCACGCTCACCGAAGCGGGGTATGTGGGCGAGGATGTCGAGAACATCATCCAGAAGCTCTTGCAGAAATGCGACTACGATGTCGAGAAAGCGCAAACCGGCATCGTCTATATCGATGAAATCGATAAGATTTCCAGAAAGTCCGACAACCCCTCCATCACCCGCGACGTGTCGGGCGAGGGCGTGCAGCAGGCGCTCCTGAAGCTCATCGAAGGCACCATCGCCTCGGTGCCGCCGCAGGGCGGCCGCAAGCACCCGCAGCAAGAATTCCTGCAGGTGGATACCACCAACATTCTCTTCATTTGCGGCGGTGCGTTCGCGGGTCTGGAAAAGATCATCATGAACCGCACCCACAAGAGCGGCATCGGATTCGCCGCGCAGGTGCGGGAGCAGAACGCACGGCCGCACGGCAATGATGTGTTCCATGACACAGAACCCGAGGATTTGATCAAGTACGGTCTGATCCCGGAGTTCGTCGGTCGCCTGCCGGTGGTCGCGACTCTGGAAGAGCTGGATGAGGATGCGCTGATATCGATTTTGATGCAGCCGAAGAACGCGCTGACCAAGCAATACCGGAAACTGTTCGACATGGAAGGCGTCGAACTGGATTTCCGGGAAGATGCGCTGCGTTCGGTGGCTCGCAAGGCGATGCAGCGCAAGACGGGTGCCCGGGGTCTACGCACCATTCTGGAGAATGTGTTGCTGGACACCATGTACGATTTGCCGTCATTGAGAAATGTGCAGAAGGTGGTTGTGGACGAGCAGGTTATCGAAGGCCACAACAAACCTTATATAGTCCACCGAACCGAGGAAACTCGCTTGGTGGCCCCGGTTGAAGAACAGCGCCGCCCGACGGGCTCGGATCATCACTGACGCCGAGCTTGAAACTTCGCCAGAGCGGCCGCATGGTTCTGATGCCGGTGAGTGTTTGCCGACGTATCACCAACCATAAGGCCCCTTAAGTGAGCGACGTACCCGAAGAGAAATCCCCCGAGACGCAGGCCCCGGTCAGCGGCATGCCGGTGCTGCCGTTGCGCGATGTGGTGGTCTATCCCCACATGGTGATACCGCTGTTCGTGGGGCGCGAGAAGTCCATCGTGGCGCTGGATCTTGCGATGAAGGCGGACAAGCGCATTCTCTTGGTCGCCCAGAAGCAGGCCGACGTCGACGACCCGAAACCCGATGATCTGTACCGGGTGGGCACGGTCGCGACCATTCTGCAGCTCCTGAAGCTGCCCGACGGCACCGTCAAGGTGCTGGTGGAAGGCGTGGATCGGGCCAGCATCGACAAGCTCCACGAGGGCGAGTTCTTCTCCGCCGAAGTCAATGCCATGCCGGACCAGGAGCGCTACGAAGAGCGCGAGATGGACGTGCTGACCCGCTCGGTGATCACCCAGTTCGAGCAGTACGTAAAGCTCAACAAGAAAGTGCCGCCCGAGATCCTGACCTCGCTCGCCGGCATCGAGCAGGCCGGTCGTCTCGCCGACACCGTCGCCGCCCACATGTCTTTGAAGCTCTCCGAGAAGCAGAAGGTTCTGGAGATCCCGGACGTGCGCAAACGTCTGGAGCACATGCTCGCCGTCATCGAGGGCGAGATGGACGTGCTGCAGATCGAGAAGCGCATCCGCGGCCGCGTCAAGCAGCAGATGGAGAAGAGCCAGCGCGAGTACTACTTGAATGAGCAGATGAAGGCCATTCAAAAGGAACTCGGCGAGCTCGACGACGCGCCGAACGAGATCGGCGAACTCGAGAAGCGCATCAAGGCCGCGGGCATGCCGAAAGAGGCGCGCGAGAAGGCCAATTCCGAGCTTGCCAAGCTCAAGCTCATGTCACCCATGTCGGCGGAAGCCACCGTGGTGCGCAACTACATCGACTGGTTGGTGAAGTCGCCGTGGAAGAAGCGCAGCAAGGTGCACCTCAACATCGCGGAAGCCGAGAAGGTGCTCGAGGAAGATCACTACGGCTTGGAGAAGGTCAAGGAGCGCATCGTCGAGTACCTCGCCGTGCAGCAGCGGGTGAAGAACCTGCGCGGACCCATCCTCTGCCTGGTCGGGCCTCCCGGCGTCGGCAAGACTTCGCTCGGCCAGAGCGTGGCGCGTTCCACCAACCGCAAGTTCGTGCGCATGAGCCTGGGCGGGGTGCGCGACGAGGCCGAGATCCGCGGCCACCGCCGCACCTATATCGGCTCCATGCCGGGCAAGATCATCCAGAACCTCGCCAAGTGCGGGGTCAGAAATCCGCTGTTCCTGCTGGACGAAATCGACAAGATGTCGACCGACTTCCGCGGCGATCCGTCCTCGGCGCTGCTCGAGGTGCTGGACCCCGAGCAGAACAGCACCTTCAACGATCATTACCTGGAGGTCGACTTCGACCTGTCCGAAGTGATGTTCGTCTGCACCGCGAACAGCCTGAACATCCCGGCACCGCTCCTGGACCGCATGGAAGTCATCCGCATCCCCGGCTACACCGAGGATGAGAAGAGCAACATCGCGCGCCGCTACCTGCTGCCGAAGCAGAAGAAGCAGAACGGACTGAAGCCGGACGAACTGAGCGTGGAGGACACCTCCATCCAGGACATGATCCGCTTCTACACCCGCGAGGCCGGCGTGCGAAACCTGGAGCGCGAGATTTCCAAGATCGCGCGCAAGTCCGTGAAGCAGCTCTTGATGAAGCCGTCGGAAAAGACCGTGACGGTGTCCTCGAAGAATCTCGATCAATACCTGGGCGTGCGCCGTTTCCGATACGGCAAGGCCGAGGAGAACGATCGCATCGGCCAGGTCACGGGCCTGGCATGGACCGAAGTGGGCGGGGAACTGCTCACCATCGAGGCGGCCGTGGTCGCCGGCAAGGGCAAGCTTACGCACACCGGCCAATTGGGCGAGGTGATGCAGGAGTCGATCCAGGCGGCGATGACGGTGGTGCGTTCGCGCTCCGCGGTCCTCGGCTTGGAGACTGACTTTTACGCCAAGGCCGACGTGCACATCCATGTGCCGGAAGGCGCCACGCCGAAGGACGGCCCGAGTGCCGGCATCGGCATGTGCACCTCGCTCATTTCCGCGCTCACCAAGATCCCCGTGCGCTCGGATGTCGCCATGACCGGCGAGATCACTTTGCGCGGCGAAGTGCTGCCCATCGGCGGCCTGAAGGAGAAGCTGCTCGCGGCGCACCGCGGCGGCATCACCACGGTGTTAATCCCCGACGATAACACCAAGGATCTCGCCGAGATCGCCGACAACATCAAGGAGAAACTGGACATCCGTCCGGTGAAGTGGATCGACGAGGTGCTGCAGCTGGCCCTCACGCACGTGCCCACGCCGTTGGCAAGTGCCGTCGACAGCAAGCCCGCGCAGGCGATTGCGGGGGAAAAAAGGCGGCGGCGAACCAACCGGGTGAAGAACCAGGTCCGCGCCCACTGATCGCTAGAACCTGTCGCCCGCGCCGCATTAAGTTGCGGCGCGGGCGATTGCATTTTTAAGCCCGCGCCACGCAGTTCCCGCGCCCCCTAGCCAAGCTCGGAGAACCCAAGTAGACTTCCGCGCCTCTTCCAACCGGGTGCTTAGCTCAGCTGGTAGAGCATCGCCTTTACACGGCGAGGGTCGGGGGTTCGATCCCCTCAGCACCCACCAGCGGAGTGGTAGTTCAGCTGGTTAGAATACCGGCCTGTCACGCCGGGGGTCGCGGGTTCGAGTCCCGTCCACTCCGCCATTTCCTGCTGAGCCGATGCGCGACCATGGGGCCGCGCAAAGGCTTGAGGGAGTGACAACAGGTTGGGAACATGCTGCAAACAATTCACGATAAGTTGAAGGGCTGGCTGGCTGGCGTGATCTTGGGCGCCATCGGCTTGGTATTCGTCTTCTGGGGCATCAACTGGACGTTGAGCGCTCCTACCTACGCTGCCAAGGTCAACGGCGTGGAGATCCAGGGCAAGGACGTGCAGTCCTCCTACCAGCAGCAGCTGGCTCAGGCGGAGCGCCAGAGCAACGGCAATCTCACCGAGGCGCAGCGCAACGACATCAAGCACCGCGTGCTCGAGGACTACGTCAACAGCGAAGCGCTGGTGACGCGCGCCGACGACTTGGGCTACCGCGTCGGCGACCGCCAGGTGCTGGAGGAGATGGCGCAGATTCCCGCCTTCCAGGTCAACGGCAAGTTCGACTACGGCCATGCGCTGGCACTGCTGCGCGCGCAAGGACGCTCGCCCGCCGAGATCGAGGAGTTGTTCCGCCGCGATGTGAAAGTCAGACAGCTCGATCTTGCGTTGAACACCTCGAGCTTCACCACGCCCACCGAACTGAAGATGATCCGCGGCATCATGGATCAGCAGCGCGAACTCGCCTGGCTCACCCTCTCCGCGTCCAAGTACGCCGAGTCCGCCACCCCCGACGATCAGCAGCTGCAGGCCTATTACGAAGCCCACAAGCGCGACTACATGACCCCGGAGACCGTCAACGTCAAGTACCTGGAAATCAGCCTCGCGCAGCTTGCCGACAAGGTGAAGGTCGACGATGCGCAGCTTAAGACCTATTACGAGGAACAGAAGGCGAAGACGCCGGAGCGCTTCTCGCAGGCCGAACAGCGCCGCGTCAGCCACATTCTGTTCGCGGTCACGAATCCGAAGGATGATGCGGCCGCCAAGGCCAAGGCCGAAGCGGTGTTGAAGCGCGCCCAGGCCGGCGAGGACTTCGCCAAGCTCGCCAAGGAGAATTCCCAGGACCCGGGATCCGCGCAGCAGGGCGGGGATCTGGGCTGGTCGGAAAAGAAAGTCTTCGTCGCGCCGTTCGCCGATGCGGCCTGGTCGATGAAGGAGGGCGAAATCAAAGGCCCGGTGAAGACCGAATTCGGCTATCACATCTTGAAGCTCGAGGGCATCAAGCCGGCCAGCGTCAAGAGCTTCGAGGATGCGCGCGCCGACCTTGAAACCGAGTACAAGCGAACCGAGGCCGAACGCCTCTACAACGACACGGCCGATAAACTGGCGGACGCGGTGCTGCAGAGCTCCTCGGACATCGATGACGTGGCGAAGAAGACCGGCTTGAGCGTGCAAGAAGTGGACAACTTCAGCCGTACCGCGGGCGGCGGGGCGCTCGGCAAGGTGCCGGCGGTGATCGATGCGGTGTTCAGTCAGGATGTGCTCGACGGACGCTTGTCCTCCATCGTCGAGGTCGAGAAGGGCCGCGGCGTGGTTCTGCATGCCACCGATCACAAGCTGCCGCAGCAAAAGCCGTTCGATGCCGTGAAGAGCGATGTGCTCGCGGCCTGGAAGAAACAGCGCGGCATCGAGCTCGCGGCACAGGCCGGAGCCGATGCGGTCAAGCGCTTGAAGGGCGGCGAGAGCTGGGAGCAGGTGGCAAAGAGCCTCGGCCAGACAGCGGTTGCCCCCAAGTTCGTCTCGCGCACGGACAACGATGTGCCCTATGAGCTTCGCACCTTCTCCTTCAGCGCGCCTAAGCCTATGGACAACAAGCCCACCTACGAGTCGGTGGCGCTGAACAACGGCGATTCGGTGCTGTACGAGCTGACCGCCGTGCGTGCGGATCCGAAGGGCGAGGGTACCAAGGACGATGACTTCAAGCGGCAGTACGCCGGCCGCATCGCCTCGGGCGAGGCGCAGAGCTACGCGGCCGGTGCGCGTGCCGCGGCCAAGGTGACTTTGAACCCGCAGGCCATCGAATAACTTTGGCCGTCTGGCTGCACCAGTTTTCCGACTGGTATCTGTCGGTGCTCGGGCAAGGCGGCTACGGCCTGATTGCCGCCTTGATGGCGCTGGAGAGCACCTTCGTACCCATCCCGAGCGAGGTCATCATCCCGCCGGCGGCCTACCTCGCCCACACCCAGGGGCAGTTCTCGCTGATCGGCATCATTCTTGCCGGCACCGTGGGCTCCTTCGTGGGCGCGACCTTCATGTACTACGCCGCACGGCTCCTCGGGCGCCCGCTGATCGTCAAGCTGGGTCCCTACGTGGCTTTAAGCCTCGCCAAGCTCGAACTCGCGGAACGCTGGCTCGCGCGCTACGGCTCGGGCGGGGTGTTCTTTTCCCGCCTGCTGCCGGTGGTGCGCCATCTCATCGGGATCCCGGTGGGCATCCTGCGGCTCGATTTTCGCTGGTACGCGCTCGCGACCCTGGCAGGCTCGCTGCTGTGGACCTCCGTGCTCGCTTTTCTCGGCGAGACGGTGGGCGCACACCCGGAGTTGCTGGCAGGCTCGCTGCACCGCTTCTTCGGCTTGGTGGTGCTGCTCGGGGTGCTCCTCTATGGTCTCTATTACCTCTTCGTCCGCCGCGCGACGCGCAGCGGCTGAAGCACGCGCGCTGCCCGAAGGCGGGCTTTCAAATCGGCAGGATTGGATAGGCGGATAGCCCGGCGAGGGCCGTGGGGGAACACCTCCGCGGCCTCGATGAGACTTTTTAGGTCGCCGTGCCGCCGACGGCCGGCAGTTTGGCGAAGATGGCGGCGGCAGCGGCGTTGATCTTCGCTTCTGCATTGGGACCCGAGAGCTCGTACACCGTCTGGCTGGCCGAGGCGTGCCAGAGGGGCTTTTTGGTCTTGGCGTCGAAGAAATCCACCGCGATGCGGGTTTCGTTCTGCACCCACGGGCCGTCGTACCCATAACCGCCTACGCCCCACGGACCCCGGCGATAACCGAAGCCCCAACCCCAACCTGCGTAGTAGTCGTCGAACACCTGGCGGGTGCCCAGGGCGTAGCCCACCACGCAATCGGCGCTCTTGCGATCCGCCGCCGGCTGGATGCCGCGTGCGGCGAGATTGTTTTGCACCGCAACACGCAGACGCTCGGCGTTCAACGGATTGGCGTAAGCGGCGGGTTGATCGGAATTGGCCACGTGTTCATAGGCGAACGCGTAGGTACGGCAGCTCGCGAGCGAGGCGCCCGGCGCGGAATCGGTCTTCACGGCAATGGTGTTGCACGCTGCAAGGCCGAGGCTTGCAACGCTCACCGTCAAAAGCAAAGCGAGTTTTCGATTTACCATAATCTACCCCTGACGCACTCCTGACGACCGATTGAGCCCTAACCCTTCACTAACGTTAGACGAGGCCCCGCGTTGACAAGTTTCCTGCAGCGCGAAGGCCTTTACGCGCCGCCACCATCCTGCGGTAGATGCATTCCTACGTTGTGGTAACCGCCGTCCACATAGAGCACTTCTCCGGTCACACCGGCGGCAAGATCCGAACAGAGGAAGGCTGCTGCGTTGCCCACATCCTCGAGGCTGACATTGCGCCGGATGGGGGTGGCATCCGCCACGTGCTTGAGCATCTTGCGAAAGTCCGCGATGCCGGCAGCGGAAAGAGTTTTGATGGGGCCTGCGGATATGGCGTTGACGCGCACCCCTTGGGGGCCTAAGTCCGCGGCCAGGAAGCGCACATTGGCCTCGAGGCTGGCTTTCGCCAAACCCATGACGTTGTAGTTCGGGATCGACCGCACGGCTCCCAAATAGGTCAAGGTCACCACCGAGCCCGCCCGCCCCTGCATGAAGGGCAGGGAGGCGCGCGTGAGGGCCGTGAGGCTGTAGCTCGAGATGTCGTGCGCGACGCGAAAATTGTCCCGTGAGGTCGCGTGCGTGAAATTCCCGGCAAGCGCGTCGCGGGGCGCAAAGGCCACTGCGTGCACCAGCACGTCGAAGTGCTGCCAGCGGGTCTTCAAATGCGCAAAGCCCTTCTCGATGTCCTCATCGACGCCCACGTCCATGACGAAGGTGACGTCGGAGCCCAACTGCTTGGCGAGCGGCACCACCCGTTCGGTCATGCGATCGATGTGAGCGAACGCAAGCTCGGCCCCCTCGCGGTGCATTGCCTGGGCGATGCCCCAGGCAATGGAACGGTCGGTGGCCAAGCCCACGATCAACGCGCGCTTGCCGGCAAGAAAACCCATATTGTTCCTACCCCTGTTGTTTGCCGGGATCGACGTACATGACCAGTCGCTGACCGGCTCTTATCTGATGATGTTGATTGAGCCCGTTCCAGTTCTTGAGTTTGGGCACCGAGACCTGGAACTGACGCGAGATACTGTACACCGTATCGCCGTTGCGGACCGTGTAGGTCACGCGCCTGCCGCTCACCGCGCCCTCGCCGCGATAATGGCGCGAGACCACCTTCAGCACCAGCCGCTGACCCTGCACCACGCGATCCTGGGTATTGAGATCGTTGAGGCGGGCGAGCTGCGCCACCGACAGGCCATGGCGGCGCGCGATGGAACTCAAGGTCTCGCCGGCCCGCACTTTGTAGACCAGCTGGCGTTGGTGGCGGCCGACGTCGGTCTCCGGCCGGTCGACGCGCGCCGCCGCAATCAGCACCTTGTCGGAGAGCCCTGCGTTCACCTGCGGGATCTTCAAGGTGCTGCCCGGGACGAGCTTGCCGCCCTTCAAGTCGTTCAGCTTGGCGATCACCGCCGCCGAGGCTCCGTATTCGTGCGACAGCGCCTGCAGCGTGTCCTTGCGCGTCACCTGGTGGCTCGCATAGCGCACGCGCTCGTCCGGTGCGAGCGTCAAGAGCGCCGCTTCGAAGGCATCGGCGTTGTCGATGGGCACCAACAGGCGCTGCGGGCCGTCAGGATCGGTGGCCCAGCGGTTGAACCCCGGATTCAAGGCCACCAGATCGTCGTAGCTGGTGCCGGCGAGTTGCGCGGCGATCTTAAGATCAATCTGCGAACCGGTGTCGATGACGGCGAAGTAGGGTTCGTTCGGGATGGGCGCGAATTCCAGGCCGTATTTTTCCGGTTCCGCCATGAGGCGTTTCATGGCCAAAAGCTTCGGCACGTAGGCGCGGGTCTCCGCCGGCAGGCGCAGATGCCAGAAATCCGCCGGTCGCCCATTCGCCTTGTTGAAGTCCAGTTCGCGCTGCACGGTGTTCTCGCCGACGTTGTAGGCAGCGATCGCCAGCAGCCAGTCGCCGTCGAACTGATCGTGCAGCGCCTGCAAGTAGTCCAGCGCCGCGCGCGTCGATTCGATCACGTCGCGCCGCCCGTCGTACCACCAGTCGCGCTTCAAGCCGAAGCGATCACCCGTGGGTGCGATGAACTGCCACAGTCCCGCCGCACGGCTCGATGAGTAGGCGAACGGCTCGTACGCGCTCTCCACCACCGGCAGCAGCGCGAACTCCAGCGGCATGCCGCGCGCCTCCACCTCGGTGACGATGTGGTACATGTAGCGCTGCGCGCGCTGGAAGGTGCGCTCGAGATAGTCCGGATTGTTGCGGAACCAGTTCAACTGCTGGTCGATGGCCGGTTCCTGCACTTCGTCGAAGGCGAAGCCTGCGCGCAAGCGGTCGAAAAGATCGTCGTAATCCTCGCCGTTGTGGTGCTGCCACTCCTTGGGCATCGACACCTCGGGCGCGACCGCCTCGGCGTTCGCATCCCCGATGACCTTGTCGGACTCGGCGGCGGGCGCCTTGATCACCACCGGCTCGCGCGCAACGGGCTTGGGCGCATGAGCGCAGGCGGCAAGCAGGATGCTTGCGCCGAGTGAACACCATTGTTTGACGGTAAGGGCCATCGAATTCCGTTAGCGAAACTGATCCTTCCAGGCGCGCAGCACGCCGAACACCTCGAACGCTTCCTTGAGTGCCTTGCCGGCATGCAACTCGGCGGCCGCGCTCACGCCCGCCAGCTCACAGCGCAGGAACGGATTCACCTTGATCTCGAGCGCGAGGCTCGAGGGCAGGGTGGGAGATCCTGCAGCGCGCAATTGCTCAACCCGGGCGCGATATTCGAGCGCGTCCGCATTGCCAGGTTCGACGGTTAAGGCAAATTTAAGATTTGCCGCCGTGTACTCATGGCCACAAAACACTTGCGTCTCGGGCGGCAGTGCGCGCAGTCGAGCCAGCGAGGCATTCATCTGCCGCGGCGTACCTTCGAACATGCGTCCGCAGCCGGCGCTGAACAGCGTGTCGCCGCAAAACAGGGCGCCGTGCCCGAAATAAGCAATGTGGCTGACAGTATGCCCAGGGATCTGCAAAATCTCGAAGCTAAGTCCCAAGTCCGGCAATTCGCAGCGCTCGCCGTCGTTCACCGTGCGGGTGCGGCGTTCGATGCGGGCATCGTCAGGCCCGACGACGGGCACCTGGGCGTGGCGCAGCAGTTCCGGCACTCCGCCGATGTGGTCGGGGTGGTGGTGGGTGAGGAGAATCGCGGCTAAGCTTGCGCCGCAGCGCTCGAGTTCGGCGAGCAGGGGGGCCGCTTCACCGGGGTCGACCACGATCCAGCGTTTCGGGTCCCGGGGGGCTTCGATGGCCCAGATGTAGTTGTCGGCAAAGGCGCGTATGGGACGCACCTTGAGCGACTCGGTTTTGGACGACATTTCGCGGCGTATTTAACCTGTAACATGCGAACTTCGCTAGTATTTTTCTAAAAGGTAACGGCCCTGGACGCGATGCACGACACTGCCGTCACCGACTGGTTCGGCCAGCCTCTGGGAGAGCGGGTGCTGCGCGAGGAGGCGGCGCTCGCCCCGCTGGCGCTCGACAACGTGTTCGGCTTCGAACTGCTGCAAGTGGGCACCTGGGGCCCCTCCCGTCACCTCTTGGACGGCGCCCGCACCGTCAACACCACGCTCCTGGCCCCTGATGCGGTGGCGGGGGTCGATCTTTGCGCGCCTCTCGATGCCCTGCCGTTTCGCTCCGATTCCATCGATGCCGTTGTCCTCCCGCATACGCTCGAACTGGTGGAAGACCCTTACGCGGTTCTTCGTGAGGCGGAGCGGGTGCTGACCGGAGAAGGGTGTCTGATGATCTGCGGCTTCAATCCCTTCTCAGGCTGGGGTGCGCGCCGCATGCTCGGCCGCTTTTTCGGCCGGCCGGCTTTTCCGCCCGGCACCCGCCGCATGCTCGCGGAGCGCCGCTTGCGTGACTGGATGGCGCTGTTGGATTTCGAGGTGGACAGCGTCTACGGGTATCTCGGCTACCTGCCGCTCAAAGGCCGGGCGCTGCGTGCGGTCGATGCGGCCGGGCACGATGCGGACTTCAGGCCGCGCGCGGCCCTGACCGCCGGGGCGTACCTCTTGAAGGCGCGCAAGCGCGTGTCCACCCTTACTCTGGTGCGCCCGCGTAAGCGCGCGCGGCAACGGGTGCTGGTGGGCGCGGCGGAGCCGACCCACAAAGTCGGCAAGGTGGGTCCGTAACAGTTCATGACCAAGGTCGAGATCTACACGGACGGCGCCTGTCGAGGCAATCCAGGACCCGGCGGCTGGGCGGCGCTCCTGGTGTGCGGATCCGAACGCAAGGAAGTCACGGGCGCGGAAGCGGCCACCACCAACAATCGCATGGAACTCTCGGCGGCCATCGGCGGCTTGAACGCGCTCAAGCGCCGCTGCGCCGTAACGCTATACACCGACTCGAAATACGTCTTGCAAGGGGTGACCGAATGGATGCCGAATTGGAAGGCGCGCGGCTGGCGCACCGCCGCCAAGGAGCCGGTCAAGAATCAGGACCTGTGGCAGCTCCTGGACACGGCGGTCGCTGCGCAGGACATCCAATGGCAATGGGTCAAGGGACACTCGGGACATGAAGGCAACGAGTATGTGGATCAGCTCGCGAACCGGGCCATCGACGAAATGCTGGCGCTGAAGTAGCCGATGCGACAGATCGTACTCGACACTGAAACCACCGGCCTCGAAGTCGAACAGCAGCATCGGGTGATCGAAATCGGCTGCGTGGAACTGGTGAACCGACGGCTGACCGGGCGCACCTTCCACCGCTATTTGAATCCGGAACGCGACATCGACGAGGGCGCCGAACAGGTGCATGGCCTCACGCGCGAGCGGCTCTTGAGCGAGCCGACCTTCGTGCAGGTGCATCTGGAGTTCCTGGAGTTCATCCGCGACGCCGAACTCATCATCCACAACGCCGCCTTCGACGTCGCGTTTTTGAACTACGAGCTCTCGCGCATCGACAGCCAGTCGCGCATCGCCGAGATCTGCCGGGTGCTCGATTCGTTGGCGCTCGCGCGCCAGATGCATCCCGGACAGCGCAACAACTTAGATGCGCTCTGCAGGCGGTATTCGGTCGACAACTCGCACCGCGACTATCACGGCGCGCTCTTGGACGCGCGCATTCTCGCGGAAGTGTATCTCGCGATGACCGGCGGGCAGGTGATGCTCACGTTGAGCTCAGAGTTCGACGTCAAGGCGAGCGGCAACGACGGCCCGACGCTCGCGACTTCGAGAGCCGCGCGCCAGATCGTGGTGGTGAGCGCCAGCGACGATGAGATGCTGGCGCACGACCAGATCCTTGCGTTGCTCGACAAGGCATCCGCGGGCAAGACCGTTTGGCGCAAGCTCTGAAGCACTTTTTTACAAGCCGGTAGGCTAACCCGCACAGAGGATGTGCCGGTCATCCGCGAATGGTATCTTCCACGCCTTCACCCGCCAACCACCCGAGTTTGCCATGACCGAGACTACGCTTCACTCGACGCTGCCCGCATGGCGTGCTGTCGCCGATCACGCCAAGAACGTCAGCCGTCTGCATCTGCGGGAACTCGCCGCGCAGCCCGGTCGCTGGAGCGGCCTGCACGTCGAGTTCGGCGACTGGCTGTTGGATCTTTCGCGCCAGCGCATCACCGCCGAGACCCTGCCGCTGCTGTTCAACCTGGCGCGCGAGTCGGATCTTGGCGCACGCAGGGAAGCCATGTTCCGCGGCGACAAGATCAACAGCACCGAACAGCGCGCCGTGCTGCATACGGCCCTGCGTTCGAGCTTCGCCGGCGGCGCCGCGATCCAGGCGGAGGTGCGGGATTCGCGCGCCAAGCTTTCGCGCTTCGCATCCCAGGTGCGCGAGGGACGCAAGGTGGGAGTCACCGGCAAGCGCTTCAAGCAGGTGGTGAACATCGGCATCGGCGGTTCGGACTTGGGTCCGCTGCTGGTTTGCGATGCGCTGCGCCATGAGTGGAGCGGCGGCATCACGCCGCACTTCGTCTCGAACGTGGACCGCACGCAGCTGGAGGACCTGACGCGCAGCTTGGATCCCGCGGAGACCCTCGTCGTCATCTGCTCCAAGACCTTCGTGACCATGGAGACACAGGCGAATGCCAACGCGGCGCGCGCCTGGGTGGTGGGCGCGCTCGGCGAGCAGGCCGCGGGCAGTCACTTTGCCGCGGTGTCGACCAACGCCGAAGCCATGGACAAGTTTGGTATCGCCAAGGATCACCGCTTCACCATGTGGGACTGGGTGGGCGGCCGTTATTCGGTGTGGTCGGCGATCGGACTCGTCGATGAGATCGTGCTCGGCTCGACTCGCTTCGAAGAATTCCTCGCCGGCGCCAGCGAGGTGGACCGGCATTTCATCGACGCGCCGTTCGAGAAGAACCTGCCCGTGCTGATGGGGCTCCTCGGGGTCTGGAATCGCACTTTTCTCGATCTGCCCACCCTCGCGGTGCTGCCCTACGATCAACGCCTGGCGCGCCTGCCCGCCTATCTTCAGCAACTGGAGATGGAGAGCAACGGCAAATCGGTGAGCCTCGGCGGAGTTCACGTGGACTTCGCCACCGCGCCGGTGGTGTGGGGCGAACCCGGTTCCAATGCGCAACATTCCTTCTTCCAGATGCTGCACCAGGGTACGCCGAGCGCCGCGTTCGATTTCATCGCGCCCCTGAAAGGCTCCTGGGGCGGCACCGAGGGCCAGGATTTGGCCTTGCAGAACTGCTTCGCACAGTCGCAGGCCTTTGCCTTCGGCCACACCTTGGAAGAAGTGCGCCAGGAGTTGAGCAAGGCCGGCACAGCTCCGGCCGAGATCGAGCGCATCGGTCCGCATCGGGTTCATGAGGGCAACCGTCCGAGCTCCCTCCTGATGTATCCGAGAACCACCGCCCGCACGCTCGGCAATCTACTCGCCCTCTACGAGCACAGCGTGTTCGTCCAGGGCAGCGTGTGGGGAATCAATTCCTTCGACCAGTTCGGCGTTGAACTCGGCAAGAAGCTCGCCGGCACCATTTCCATCGGGCAGGGCAAGGGACCGGCGGGCGCAGGAGGGGAGGGCATCAAGCACCTGATCGACTATGTCCAATCCCACCGCTGACTTTTACCCAGATCGCAATTCGTCTATACTAAGATACTGATTTTATTCAAATATGAGTCTTATGAAGGCCAGAAAAGGCATCATTTTGGCGGGGGGTGCCGGTACTCGCCTGCACCCCATCACCGTCTCGCAGTCGAAGCAGCTTCTGCCCGTCTACGACAAGCCGATGATCTATTACCCGCTGGCGACCTTGATGTCGGCGGGCATCCGGGAGTTCCTCATCATCACCACGCCGCGCGACCAGACGGCCTTCAAGGATCTTCTGGGCAGCGGCGCGCAGTGGGGCCTCAAGTTCGAATACATCGTGCAGGACACTCCGAATGGCATCGCGCAGGCCCTGATCCTCGGGGAGAAGTTTCTGGACGGCGCGCCTTGCGCGCTCATCCTCGGGGACAATATTTTCTATGCAGCCAACCTCACCGCCCAGCTGCAGTCGGCCGCGCAGCGCGAGTCAGGCGCCACGGTGTTCGGCTATTACGTTCAGGACCCCGAGCGCTATGGCGTGGCGCAGTTCGATGACAAGGGGCGGGTGACCGACCTGCTTGAAAAGCCCAGGCAGCCACCCTCCAACTACGCCATCACCGGCATCTATTTCTACGATGCGAATGCATCGAAGCTCGCCATGTCATTGAAGCCCTCGCCGCGCGGGGAGCTTGAGATCACGGATCTCAATCGCGCCTATTTGCAGCGCGGCGAACTGCATCTGGAACGCCTGGGCCGGGGTGCGGCATGGCTCGATACCGGCACGCACAATTCCCTGCTCGACGCTGGCGTGTTCGTGCGCATCATCGAGGAGCGGCAGGGTCTGAAGGTCGCCTGCGTCGAGGAAATCGCATGGCGCTCCGGCTTCATCACCGCCGAGCAGCTCACCGAACTTGCCAAACCTCTGGAAAAGAGCGGCTACGGCGACTACCTGCTGCGCATCGTCAAGGAACATCATTGAGGCGCCCCTGTGAAGTTCATTGAAACGCCCCTTGCGGGCGTGGTGTTGATCGAGCCGCAGGTGTTCGGCGATGCGCGCGGCTTTTTTCAGGAGACCTGGCAGGTGGAGAAGTTCGCCGCCGCCGGCATCAATGCCAAATTCGTGCAGGACAATCACAGCCGCTCGAGCCGCTGGACTCTGCGGGGCCTGCATTTCCAGATGCCCCATCCGCAGGGCAAGCTGGTGCGCGTGACCCAGGGCAGCGTGTTCGACGTCATGGTCGACCTGCGCGAAAGTTCGCCCTCTTTCGGCAAGTGGTGGGGGACCGAACTCTCGGACGCCAATCACCGCATTCTGTGGGTACCTGAAGGATTGGCGCACGGCATCCTAATCACCTCCGAATCGGCTGACTTCCTCTACAAGGTCACAGATCTCTACAGTCCGGCCGATGAAAAGACGCTGGCATGGAATGATCCTAAGCTCAAGATCCAGTGGCCGCTTCCTGAAGGGGTGGCGCCCAAACTCTCGGCCAAGGACACGCAAGGCAAGTCGTTCGCGGACGTCGAGAAGTTCCGGTGAAAGTGCTGATTCTCGGGGGCGGCCAGGTTGCCGGCGCGGCGCATCGCACTGCTCCCGGCAACCATCAAGTCACCCTGCTGCCGCGCTCGAAGCTGGACATCACCGATGCCGAGGCGGTGCGCGAGGCGGTCGAAGCGTTCAAGCCGCATTGGATCGTGAATGCCGCCGCCTACACGGCGGTCGATATGGCCGAGGATGAACCGGCGGCGGCCACGGCGGCCAACGACACGGCGCTCGTCCACCTTTCGCACGCTGCCGATGCGGCAGGCTCTCGTCTCCTGCATCTGTCCACGGATTTCGTGTTCGACGGAGCGGCCGGCCGGCCCTACGCGAGCACCGATGCGCCCAATCCGCTGAGCGTCTACGGGTCCAGCAAGCTTGCCGGTGAGAGGCACGTGCTCGGCTTTGCCGGAGGCACGGTGGTTCGCACCTCGTGGGTATATGCCTCCAGCGGGCGAAATTTTGTGCTTACGATGTTGCGCCTCATGCGCGAGAAACCGCGACTCACTGTGGTGAGCGATCAGGTGGGATCGCCGACCTGGGCGACGGGCCTTGCAGGCGCGATTTGGTCGTTCGTCGATGACGCGCCGCCGGCGGGTCTTTATCACTGGACCGATCTTGGCGTTGCGAGCTGGTACGACTTTGCGGTGGCAATCCAGGAAGAGGCGCTGGAGCGCGGCTTGCTGCAGCAGTCGATACCGATCGCCCCCATCGCGAGCGCCCAGTATCCGGCGAAGGCGCGCCGGCCGGCTTACAGCGTTCTGGACACCGGCGCGACGCGCGCGGTGCTCAAAGCGAGCGCTCAGCATTGGCGCCACAACTTGAGGATGATGCTTGATGAGCTTCGAACCGCATAATCTCTTCGTGACCGGTGGCGCGGGCTTCATCGGTTCGAACTTCGTGCATCACTGGCTGGCGAAGCCGGGCGCCGGCAAGCTTGTCGTGTTCGATGCGCTCACCTACGCCGGCAATCCCGACAACTTAAGCGGCCTCGAGAAAAACCCGCGCTTCGTTTTCGTCAAAGGCGATATTTGCGATGAGGCGACGGTGCGGACCTTGCTCGAGGAGCACCGCATCGACACGCTGGTTCACTTCGCGGCCGAATCGCACGTGGATCGTTCGATACTCGGGCCCGACGATTTCATCCGCACCAACGTCGTGGGCACCCATGCGCTGCTGAAGGTGGCCAAGGCGCTGTGGGTCGAGCGCAAGCTCGTGGCCAAGCACCGTTTTCACCACGTATCCACGGACGAGGTCTACGGATCGCTCTCGCCGGCCGACCCGCGCTTTCACGAGGACACGCCCTACGCTCCGAACTCGCCCTATTCCGCGAGCAAGGCCGGTTCCGACCACCTGGTGCGCGCCTATCACGAGACTTTCGGCCTCAGTACCACGATCACCAACTGCTCGAACAACTACGGGCCATATCATTTCCCCGAGAAACTGATTCCTCTGACCATTGTCAACATTTTGCAGGGTAAACCGTTGCCGGTGTACGGCGATGGTCTGCAGATACGCGACTGGCTGTACGTCGAAGACCATTGCGTGGCGATAGCACTGGCGCTGGAACGCGGCCTCCCCGGGCAGGTCTACAATATCGGCGGCAACAGCGAAACCACCAACATCGAGATCGTGCGCGGCCTCTGCGCGCTGCTCGATGAGCGGATTGCCGAGAGCTCCGAGCTGCGTGCGGCATTTGCGCAAGCCCCCGCATCGCAAGGCAAGCGCTCGAGCGAGTTGATCACGCACGTGAAGGACAGGCCGGGACACGATCGGCGCTATGCCATCGATTGCTCGAAGGCGGCGCGTGAACTGGGCTATGCGCCGGCGCGCGATTTGGCAACCGGGCTGCGTGCGACGGTGGACTGGTACTTGGCGAACAGGCGATGGTGGCAGGCGCTCTTGGACAAGAAATACGCTGATTGGCTCGCAAAGAACTACAAGCAATGACCGGCGTACGACGACACGCTATGATACGCGGCCGTCAATTTGCGGCGTCTATCGAAGAGCCGCTCACGGTGGGTAGGGGAAGGGTCTTAAAACATGCGAATTAGACTTCTATTCGCCGCCTTGTTAACCATCGGATTGACCACGACCGCGAGCCCGCAGAGTTCGGACACGCTGCAGGCCCTCAAGGACAGCATCTCGCCCGATCAGCAAAGCTCGATCTTGCAGAATGTCCTGGGGGGCACCAAGGGCGACACCAGCGGCAAGAAGACTGACAAGAAGCTCGACAATCCCGATACGGTGCTGCCGCCCGGGATGGACCGGGAGATGCGCGAGGGCATCCACCGGGTCAAAAAGATCGAAACTTTCGATGACAGAGTACTGCGCCAGCAGGACGAGGATCCGGAACTTCGTGCCGACGATACGGTCCTCATCGATCTTACCCCCATCGACATGGTGGGCGCCGGCGCCAGCCCGGGTCAGGACAACCAGAACAACCCCAACGGCAACAACCCGCAAAACGGCGCGCTAGGCCAAAACGCCCAGCAGGCGCTCAACGGCGTCGCAGGCAGCGGAACTCTCAACACCAGCAACGCCGGCAGCATCGCCGGAGTGCTCACGGGTAACCAGCAACAGAACGGCAACAATAACCCCAACAACGCGCCACCGGTCAATCCGAACGCTTACCGCAGGGCCACCGGTGATCCTAATGCCATTTTGCCGGACCCCAAGCCGCGCACCGATGCCGATCGGGACCGAGCGCAGAAATTCCAGGACACCGTTCTGGGCGGCAACCCCTACAAGCTCACGCACCAAGGCGTGCTCGAAATACCGGGGATGCCGGCAATACCGCTGGCCGGCCTCACCGCGATTGAAGCTACGCGCCGCTTGAGCGCCGATCCTGCATTCAAGGACTTTCAGGTCAAGCTGACGCTGCTGCGTCTGCAAGCCACCGGCGATGAGGCGCTCAAACCCTTCGGCTACGACTTGTTCAAAGGGCTGCCCACGACCTTCGCGCCCGTGTCCGACATCCAGGTGCCGGTCGATTACGTCGTCGGACCCGGCGATACCCTCGAGGTGCAGCTGTTCGGCAAGGAATCCTCGCTCTATGAATTGACGGTGCAGCGCGACGGCCGCGTCAATTTCCCGAAGCTCGGTCCCATCATGGTCAGCAACATGAGCTTCGATGAGGCTCGCAGCGCCATCGAGAAGCGCGTCTCGCAGCAGCTGATCGACACCCGCGTCAGCGTGACGATGGGCGATTTAAGATCCATTCGCGTTTTCGTGTTGGGCGAAGCCGAAAAGCCCGGGTCCTACACGGTGAGCGGCTTGTCCACGATGACCAATGCGCTGTTCGTCAGCGGCGGGGTCAAGAAAATTGGTTCACTGCGCAACATCCAATTGAAACGTGACGGCCGGCTGGTGACCACGCTCGACCTGTACGACCTGTTGTTGCGCGGGGACACGCACAACGATCGGCAGTTGCTGCCGGGTGACGTCATCTTCATTCCGCCCATCGGGAAAACGGTATCGGTCGACGGCGCGGTCCAGCGGCCCGCCATCTACGAGCTGAAGAACGAGTCCACGGCTGCCGAAGTGATCAACATCGCGGGCGGCTTCAAGCCGGACGCGGACGCCAAGGCGGGCCAGCTGGAGCGCATTTTGCCTTCGCGCTTGCGCGAGATGCACAACGTCGATTTGACGGCCGCTGCGGGACAGGCGACGCAGGTCGAGAACGGTGACAAGCTGCGCGTGCCGCCGATCAGGCCCACGCTCGAAAATTCGGTGGTCTTGACCGGATATGTATTCCGCCCCGGACAATTCGAATACCGGCCCGGACTGAGATTGTCCGATGTAATTCCCACGCTCGATGAGCTGCGGCCCAATGCCGATCAGCACTACATCATGATCCGCCGGGTCAACCCGGTCGACGAGAGCATCGATGTGGTCTCGGCGGATTTGCGCCGCGCCCTCGGCGCGCGAGGATCCCCGGCCGATCCGGAGCTGAAGCCGCGCGACAAGATCTACGTGTTCGATTTGTCGGCGGACCGTGAGCGCATCCTGGCGCCCCTCATCCGCGAACTCGAACTCCAAGCCACGCCCGAAAAACCCGAGCAGGTGGTCAGCGTCGACGGACGCGTCAAGTCGCCGGGCCACTACCCGCTCGAGCCGTCCATGCACGTCAGCGACTTGATCCGGGCGGGCGGCAGCTTGGAAGATGCGGCGTTTCGCGGCGAGGCTGAGATCACGCGCTACGATGTGGTCGAAGGCGAGACCCGCAAGACCAGCTTGATCCCCATCGATCTTGCGGCAGTTCGTCGCGGCGATCCGGGCGCGGACATTCCGCTGAAGCCCTACGACATCCTGGTGATCAAGCCGATCCCGATGTGGATGGAGCCTGGGACCATTGAGCTGGCCGGTGAGGTGCGCTTCCCCGGGAAGTATCCTATCCATCAGGGCGAAACACTGTCCTCGGTGCTGCACCGTGCCGGTGGCCTCACCTCGTTGGCCTTTGCGGAAGGCTCGGTGTTCATTCGCGAAGAACTCAAGAAACGCGAAAAGGATCAGATCGAGGCGATGGCGAAGCGCCTGCAGGGCGATTTGGCGGCGCTCTCCCTCGAAGCGGTGGTGAGTAGCGGCGTATCCAACAATGCCGCGGGTGCCGGTGCCGCCGCGCAAAGTCTGCAGGTCGGGCAACAATTGTTGAGTCAGCTGCGCGACACCAAGCCGGTCGGCCGCCTGGTGATCGATCTGGGCAAGGTGATCGCCGGGCGTTCGGGCACGCCGGACGATGTGATCGTGCGAGACGGCGACAAACTTCTGGTGCCGAAGAAGACGCAGGAAATCACCATACTCGGCGAGGTGCAGAGCCAGACTTCGCATGTGTTCGAAGCCGGCCTGTCATTGGATGACTACATCGCCAGAAGCGGTGGCACCACGCAGAAAGCGGATCGCAAGCGCACCTACGTGGTGAGGGCCAACGGCGATGTGGTGTCCGGACAGCGTGCAGGCTGGTTCAGGCGCTCGCAGAACATCCAAATCAGGCCGGGCGATACCATCGTCGTGCCGCTCGATACCGAGCGTGTCAGGGCGCTGCCGGTATGGCAGTCGGTCTCGACCATCATCTACAACTTGGCAATCGCGTTGCTGGCGATCAACAGCGTGAAGTGAGCCACCCCGACCGTATGGGCAGGCCGCGCATGGAAACGGAATTGCAATGCGCGGCCTGAGCAAACGCAAGATCGCCGTCATCGGCCTGGGCTACGTCGGGCTGCCGCTGGCGCTCGAGTTCGGCAAGCGCTATCGCACGGTGGGCTTCGACATCAATGCGGCGCGGGTTGCCGAGCTCAAGGCGGGCCGAGACGCCACCCTCGAGGCCACGGCGAAGGAATTGAAGGCCGCCGGCAAACTGCGCTTCAGCTCGCGAACCAAGGATCTGAAGGCATGCGACACCTACATCGTGACCGTGCCAACGCCCATCGATCAGTACAAGCGCCCCGATCTCACGCCGCTTCTTTCAGCCAGCAAGACGGTCGGCAGTGTGCTCAAGAAGGGCGACATCGTCATCTATGAATCCACCGTGTATCCGGGATGCACCGAGGAGGTTTGCGTTCCGGTGCTCGAGCAGGTTTCCTCGCTCAGGTTCAACCGCGATTTTTTCTGCGGATACAGTCCCGAGCGGGTCAATCCCGGCGACAAGCAGCACCGCTTGCCGGCGATCAAGAAGGTGACTTCGGGTTCCAAACCGAGAATTGCAGACCTGGTCAACGCCCTGTACGCATCCATCATCGACGCGGGCACCCATCAGGCATCGAGCATCAGGGTGGCCGAGGCTGCCAAGGTGATCGAGAACACCCAGCGCGACGTCAACATCGCGCTGATCAATGAGTTGGCGCTGATTTTCAAGCGCTTGGGGATCGATACCGAGGAGGTGCTGCGCGCCGCCGGCACCAAGTGGAATTTCCTCCCATTTCGCCCCGGCCTAGTCGGTGGCCATTGCATCGGCGTGGACCCCTACTACTTGACTCACAAGGCCAGCGAGATCGGCTATCACCCCGAAATGATCCTCGCCGGCAGACGCATCAACGATGGCATGGGTGCGCATATTGCGCAGGAACTCATGCGCTTGATGAGCGAGCGCCGCATCATGGTCGGCGATGCGAAGGTCTTGGTGCTGGGGCTCGCATTCAAGGAAAACTGCCCTGATTTGCGCAATAGCAAAGTGATCGACATCGTCAACGAACTGGTCCGCTTTGACGCCAAGGTCGATGTTTACGATCCGTGGGTGGACGCCGCGGGGGCCTTGCGCGAATACCGGATTCCGCTGCTAAAAACACCCAAGCCCGGCATTTACGACGCCATCGTCCTCGCCGTGGGCCATGAGCAGTTCAAAGCGCTCGGCGTGCGCAATATTCGGCGCTGGGCAAAAAAGGTGCACGTGCTGTACGACGTCAAGTATCTATTCCCGGCCGAGCAGACCGACGGCCGGCTCTAGCGGAACGCACCATGAGGATACTGGTCACCGGAGCCGCCGGATTCATCGGATATTTCGTCTCGCAGGCGTTGCTGGAACGAGGCGACGAGGTGGTGGGTCTCGACAATCTCAACAGCTATTACGATCCGCGTCTGAAGCAGTCGCGGCTCGAGCTGCTGCAGAAACACAAAAACTTCCGCTTCGAGAAGCTCGACATCGCCGAGCGGGCAAGCATCGAGGCGCTGTTCGAGACGCACAAGTTCGAGCGGGTGGTGCATCTTGCCGCCCAGGCCGGAGTTCGGCACTCAATCGATCATCCCCACATCTACGTCGACACCAATGTCACGGGCTTCCTGCACATCCTGGAGGGCTGCCGCCGCAACGGCGTTGGACACCTGGTGTACGCCTCGACGAGCTCGGTGTATGGAGCAAACACCCACATGCCCTTCGCGGTCGAGCAGAATGTGGACCATCCCTTGAGTTTGTATGCAGCCACCAAGAAGGCCAACGAGCTGATGGCGCATTGTTATTCGTCCCTGTATGGGCTGCCCACCACCGGATTGCGTTTTTTCACGGTCTACGGACCCTGGGGCCGTCCGGACATGGCGCTTTTCCTGTTCACCAGGAACATTCTGGCCGGCAAGCCGATCGATGTTTTTAACTACGGCAAGCACAAGCGTGATTTCACCTTCGTGGGCGATATCGCGGCAGGTGTCATCGCCGCGCTCGATCACCCGGCGCGTCCCGATCCGGCATGGAACTCGGATGATCCGAATCCAAGTACCGGTCGTGCACCTTACAGAATCTACAACATAGGCAATCAGCGGCCCGTGGAGCTGTCCCGCTACATCGAAGTGCTCGAGCAATGCCTGGGTCGCAAGGCGCAGAAGAACCTGCTGCCGTTGCAGCTTGGCGACGTCCCCGATACCGTAGCGGACGTAGATGCCTTGAGTCGCGATGTGGGTTACCGTCCAAATACCCCGATCGAGGAGGGCGTGAGGCGGTTTGTCGAGTGGTATCGTGAATATTACGGCGCGGAATCCCATGGCTAAGGACAGTGAAATCAGCGTAGTGACGTTCTTCTGGGTGGCCTGGGACCAGAAGTGGCTGGTCCTGTCGCTGGCTCTGGTCTTCGGAATCATCGCCACCGTGTTGGCGGTCACCGCGACCCCGCTGTACAAATCGCAGGTGATCGTGACGCAGGTCCACGATACCACCATGGGCGGCAGCGGCGGCCTGATGAACCAGCTGGGCGGCCTCGCAAGCATCGCCGGGCTCAACATCAATGGCGGCGATCACGAGGCGGAACGTGCCGCCGTGCTCAATTCACGCGAGCTAGTCAATGAGTTCGTCAAGCGCTACAACCTCACGGCGGAGCTTAACGGCGACAAGAAGGGTCTCGGGGAGTGGGATGCCGTCGAGAAGTTCAAGAGGATCGTGCTCGACATCCATGAGGAGAAGCTCAAGGAGACCACGACCATCACCGTGGAGTGGAAAGATCCCGCGGTTGCCGCCCAATGGGCCAACGAGTTCGTCGCGTTGGCGAACGAGCAGCTGAGAAACCGCGCCATCCAAGAGTCGACCCGCAACATCGACTATTTGAACAAGCAGTCGCAGAAGACCGCCGATGTCGAGATGCAGCACGCGATCTTCGATTTGATCGAACACGAGACCAAGACGCTGATGCTGGCGAACGGCCGCACCGAGTATGCGTTTACGGTGATCGATCCGGCCGTGCCTGCCCACATCCGCTCGAGTCCTCATCGCACCGTCATGGTGCTTTCGGGCCTGTTCATCGGCGGATTCTTGGGTTCCGTGATTGCCTGGGTGCGCAAGAGCATGCGCCGTCGCGAACCGACCGCGGCGAGCTGACCTGTGGCGAAGGCGGCTTCGCCATCCACCCATCGCGGATCTTTGATGGCCCAGCTTTGGGCTCATCTTAGCCCCAGGCGTCGTCGGCAGTTCAAGCTGGTATTCGCGTTGGCGGGCGTTAGCGCCTTCGCCGAGATCGCCAGCCTCGGTGCGATCATTCCCTTCATCGTGGCATTGACCCAGCCGGAACGACTGTTTCGCTGGCCTATCGCGGCCAAAATTTTGTCGGCCTCCGGCATCTCGACACCACAGCAATTGCTGCTGCCGCTGACGGTGTGCTTCGTGGTCGTGGTCATGGTGGCGAACAGCGTCCGCATGTTGCTGCTATGGTCCAGCGCCAGGGTGACATTCGCGAGCGGCGCGGATCTTAGCAGCGAAGTTTATCGCCGCACGCTATATCAGCCCTACAGCGTGCATGTGGCCCGCAACAGCAGCGAAGTCATCAGCGGCATCACCAGCAAGGTGGGCGGTACCGTTCTCGGCATCATGTTTCCCGCCATGACCCTGATCAGCGCCGGCGTGTCGCTGCTTGCCACCCTGGCAACGCTGCTTGCCATCAATCCGGGGCTGGCTTTGGGGGCTGGATTTGGTTTCGCCGTGTGCTATGCCGCCATCACTTTCAGGTCCCGCCGCCGGCTCCGCCGCAACAGCCGCCGCATAGCGCAGGAGCACGACATCGTCGTCAAGGCGCTGCAGGAGGGCTTGGGCGGCATCCGCGACGTGCTCCTGGACGGCAGCCAACCGGTTTATTGTGAGGTCTATCGGCGGGCGGAGCAGTCGTTGCGTCGCGCGCAGGGCGAAAATGCCTTCATCGCGCAGAGTCCGCGCTACTCGATGGAAGCCCTGGGCGTGATATTGATCGCAGCCCTTGCTTACTATCTCAGCCGGCAGATGTCGGGAGTGACCGCGGCGCTGCCGGTGCTGGGCGCCCTGGCGCTGGGTGCCCAACGGCTGCTGCCGGCCATGCAGCAGGTATACGGCGCGTGGGCATCCATCGCCGGCAGCCATGCTCTGCTGGAAGATACCCTCAAGCTGCTCGAACAGCCGATCGATCCGGAGGCGAGCGGACCTGCGCCGGCACCCTTGCCCTTTGAGCGGGAGATCCGCCTGGAGAGTGTCTGCTTTCGCTATACGCCGCATGGACCCTGGGTCATCGATCAGCTGAGTCTCGTTATTCGCAAGGGTGCGCGAATCGGTCTGGTGGGCGGCACCGGAAGCGGCAAAAGTACCACCCTGGATCTGATCATGGGCCTGCTAAGTCCGCAAAGTGGCGGCATCAGCATCGACGGCGAACCCCTGGAGGGCAGCCATGTGCGTGCCTGGCAGGCCCGCATCGCGCACGTGCCCCAATTCATATTTCTTGCCGACACCACTTTGGAGGAGAATATCGCCTTTGGTGTGCGAGCCGAGAACATCGACCAGGCGCGGGTGCGCCAGGCAGCAAAAAGCGCGCAGATTCTCGAGTTCATCGATTCCATGCCGGAAGGGTTTAAAGCGACGGTCGGCGAGCGGGGCGTGCGTTTGTCGGGCGGTCAGCGTCAGCGCATTGGCATCGCACGCGCTCTGTACAAGGGCGCGAGCGTGCTGATTTTCGACGAGGCAACCAGCGCTCTGGACAACTCGACGGAACGTTCGGTGATGGATGCGATCGAAGGGCTCTCGCGCCAGCTGACCATTATCATGATTGCCCACCGGCTGAGCACCATTCAGAGCTGCGACACGATCATCGAATTGGAGAGCGGCAGGCTGCGTGCCCAGGGAAGCTACGCAGAACTCCTGATAGGCAGCGAAAGCTTCAAGCGCATGGCATCCGCGGGAAAGATGAGCAATTAGAGATTCATGAACTCAATGTTTAAAGACAAAGTAATCCTGATAACCGGCGGCACCGGCTCCTTCGGCAAGCAATACGTGCGCACCCTGCTCAAGGGCGATCTGCCGCGCAAGATCATCGTCTATTCACGCGATGAGCTGAAGCAGTTCGAAATGCAACAGGAGTTTCCGCAAGCTTGCATGCGTTTCTTTCTCGGCGATGTCCGCGACGCCGAGCGTCTCAACCAGGCTATGAACGGGGTCGACTTCGTCATCCATGCGGCGGCGTTGAAGCAGGTGCCCGCCGCCGAGTACAACCCGATGGAGTGCATCAAGACCAATATTCATGGCGCGCAGAACGTGATCCAGGCGGCGCTCGCGAACAACGTAGAGAAGGTGATCGCGCTCTCAACTGACAAGGCCGCCAACCCGATCAATTTGTACGGCGCCACGAAACTCGTGTCCGACAAGCTGTTCGTGGCGGCCAACAATGTGGCCGGCGGCCACAGGACACGTTTCGCCGCCGTGCGCTATGGGAACGTGGTTGGCTCCCGCGGCTCGGTGGTTCCGTTCTTCAAGAAGCAGCTGGAAAACCGCTGCGAATTCTTGCCCATAACCGACGCTGCAATGACCCGGTTCTGGATCACTTTGCAGCAAGGCGTGGACTTCGTTCTGAAGAACTTCGGCCGCATGCACGGCGGCGAGATCTTCGTGCCGAAGATTCCTTCCGTGAAGGTCGTCGACCTGGCGACCGCCCTCGCGCCAAAGATGCCGCAAAAGATCGTCGGCATACGGCCGGGAGAGAAGCTGCACGAAGTGATGTGTCCCGCGGATGATTCCCACCTGACGCTGCAGTTTCAGGATCACTACGTCATCAAGCCCTCCATCCAGTTTTCAGGGCAGGTTGATTTCGCGCGCAACAATCTCGGCGAAATCGGGCAGCCGGTTCCTGCTGGATTTGAATACCACTCGGGCAAGAACACCCACTTCCTTTCGATCCCGGACATCATCGCCTTGAACAGCGAAGTGATTCCTGAATGATTCCCTACGGGCGCCAGGACGTAACCCAGGAAGATCTCGATGCGGTGCTGCACGTGTTGCAATCTGACTTTCTGACACAGGGTCCGGCTATTCCGCGCTTCGAGCAAGCGCTTGCCGAGGTGACGCATGCGCGACACGCCGTTGCCGTCAACAGCGCGACCTCGGCGCTTCACATCGCCTGTCTGGCGCTGCAGTTGGGTCCCGGCGATCGGCTCTGGACGGTGCCGAATACGTTCGTGGCGTCGAGCAACTGCGCCCTGTATTGCGGGGCTTCAGTGGATTTCGTCGACATCGATCGGCGCACCTGGAACATGGATGTGGGTGTCTTACGTGCCAAACTGGAGCAGTCCGCCGACGCAGGGACGCTTCCCAAGGTGGTGGTGCCTGTGCACTTTTCCGGCCAGCCCACTGAGCAGGGCGCGATTCGGGAACTCGCCCAGCAATTTGGATTCCGTGTGCTGGAGGATGCCTCGCATGCGATCGGCGCATCGCGGCAGGGCGAGCCCGTCGGTAGTTGTCGCTGGTCGGACATCACCGTATTGAGCTTTCATCCCGTCAAGATTGTCACCAGCGGCGAGGGTGGCGTTGCGCTCACCAACGATGCGGACCTCGCCGAACGCTTGCTGATGCTGCGCAGTCATGGCATCACACGCGATCGAGCCCGCTTCGTAAATTCCGATCCCGGACCTTGGGCCTACGAGCAGCAGCTGTTGGGGTTCAACTATCGAATGACCGACATTCATGCGGCGCTCGGCGTGAGCCAGTTGACAAGGCTCGCACCCTACGTCGAGCGACGCAACCAGCTGGCGCGTCGCTACGATGCGGCTCTGCGCGGCTTGCCGCTGCAACTGCCGTTGGTGCTGCCGGAAAACCGCTCGGCCTACCATCTTTACGTGGTGAGAGTGCTGAAGAATGCGGCACGCGCCAACCACCGGCAGGTATTTGAAGGACTGCGCGAGCGCGGTATCGGCGCAAACCTGCACTACACACCGGTTCACCTCCAACCCTACTATCGGAAGCTCGGCTTTGGGCCCGGGCAGTTTCCCGAATCCGAAGCATATGGAGAATCGGCCATCACTCTGCCGCTGTATCCCTCCATGACCGAAGAACAACAGGACCGCGTGATTGAGGCGCTCAAGGATCTGCTTTGATCATCGCGGTGATTCCGGCGCGCGGTGGCAGCAAGCGCATTCCGAGGAAAAACATCCGAGATTTCGCGGGCAAGCCCATGATCGCGTACTCGATAGAGTGCGCAAAGCGCAGCGCCTTGTTCGATCATGTGATCGTATCCACGGACGATGCGGAGATTTCGCGGATTGCCCTAGAGTACGGCGCCGAAGTGCCCTTCGTTCGGCCGGCAAACCTGTCGGACGATCATACGGGCACCACGGACGTCGTGGCGCACGCCATTGACTGGTACCGCCAGAACGGCGTGCCTGTCTCGCGGGCGTGCTGCATCTATCCCACGGCGCCCTTCGTCGAGCCGGAAGATCTAAAAGAGGGATTGCGTCTCATGAATTCGGGCCAGTGGCGTTATGTGTTCGCGGCGACGAAATTGCCGGGACCAGTGCTCCGATCGTTCCAGCAATTGGGGGGCGGGGGCATCGAGATGCTCTTCCCGCAGCATTTCAGCACTCGTTCCCAGGATCTTCCGGACGTTCTCTACGACGCCGGCCAGTTCTATTGGGGGGATGCCGAAGCGTGGCTCGAACGAGCTCGGGTATTCGAGCGCCATTCCACCATTGTGTCGATTCCCGCCTGGCGGGCGAAGGACATCGACACGGAAGAAGACTGGCAGCAGGCGGAAGCGATGATCGCCCGAATCAAGGCGCAGCCCGAGACCGCAAGCAAGAGATTGACTTAGAGAGGACGAATGTGAGCGATCAATTCAAGACAGACCAGGAAAAGTTTTGGGCGGGCAAATTTGGCGATGACTACATTGCGCGCAACACGGGAGCGTCCCTGCTTTCCAGCAACATATCGTTCCTGTCGAAAATGCTCGGGCGCTGCCACGGAGCCAAGTCTCTGATCGAATTCGGTGCCAACGTCGGCATGAATCTGCGCGCCGTCCGCGCATTGCGACCGGAGATGGAACTCGAGGCTATCGAGATTAATGCTGCCGCAGTTGAAGAGCTTCGGTCCTGGGGTGGCGCACAGCGGATCCACCACGGCTCGATTTTGGAATTCAAGGCCGATCGGACCTGGAACGTCGCGCTGATCAAGGGCGTGCTGATTCATATCAACCCGGACTTCCTTCCTCAGGTCTACGAGTCGCTTTATCGGGCGAGCGACCGCTATATAATCATTGCCGAGTACTACAACCCGACGCCGGTGGAGGTGGTCTACCGTGGGCATTCGGGCCGGTTGTTCAAGCGAGATTTCGCCGGCGAAATGCTCGACAAATTCCCGAAGCTGCGGGTTGTCGACTATGGCTTCGTCTGGCACCGAGATCCAGTCTTTCCGCAGGACGATACCAACTGGTTTGTGCTCGAAAAAGCCGCTTGATGAAGGTAGCCATTCGGGCAGACTCGTCGCAGACTATAGGTACCGGACACGTTGTTCGTTGCCTGACGCTTGCAAGATTACTTCGCGCTCGAGGCGCCGAAGTTATGTTTCTGTGCCGCACGGATCCTGGGAACCTTTGCGACCTTATCGAGGCGAACGGAATTCCAGTAGCCAGGTTGCCGTCTGCGACGGAAATCTTGGCCAACGAAGCCGATGCGGAAGCCGTGCTTCTGGCCCTACGACGCCATGCCTTCGAAGCTGATCTTCTGGCCGTGGATCATTACCGATTGGACGAGCGTTGGGAGCGTAGGCTGCGTACCGTCGTGAAAAAGATTCTCGTGCTCGATGATCTTGCAGACCGCCGCCATGATTGTGACGTGCTGCTTGACCCAAGTCTGCACGATTCACCTTCCACTCGGTACCGAAACTTGCTTGCCGATGAGGCGCGGGTGTTCGTCGGCCCGGAGTACGCCCTCCTGCGACCTGAATTCGACATGGTCAAGCCGCGCCTGCGAAACACCGCGGTCGCAAACCTGCTGGTTTTTTTTGGTGGTGCCGACGTCACGAACGAGGCGTTGAAAGTGGTGCAGGCCCTGCGCGAACTACAGGCGAGGATTCAGTGCACAAACATAGTGTTGGGCCCGATCAGTCCGCATTTGGACGAGGTCAAGCAGGCTGCGTCGGGCGCGAACGGCATCGAGGTGATGGGCGCGACGAGCGAAATGGCTGCGCTGATGGATCAAGCCGACCTGTCGCTCGGTACGTGCGGAGGAGCCGCGTGGGAGCGCTGCGTCCTCGGACTGCCGGCGCTTGTGGTCGTGAGCGCGGAAAATCAACGCGATGACGCGAGAATTCTTCATTCCATAGGTGCAGTGCGAAATCTAGGCGATGCGGCTGATATGACTCCCGGTACGTGGCGGCATGCACTAGAAAAGATGCTGAACAATCCGGAAACGCTGGCAGCGATGTCGATTCAGGCCAGACGGGTCATGGAACGTCGTGAGGAAGCCGCGCGAGCATTCGAAGGCGCGCTCTTTCCGTGACAGGGGCAGTGACCGTGCAATTTCCGTGAGAGGTTGAGTCGTGAGATCTATTCCAGAATTGCGCGGACTGCGTTACCCGGACCCTTACGTGGTGCAGATGTTCTTCAAAGAGAAGCTGCATGAGAGACGGGGTCGGGCCTTGGAATTGGGGTGTGGAAGCGGGAATAACTTGTTGTTGTTCGCCGCGTTTGGCTGGGAGGTCGTCGGGCTGGACATCAGCGCCGCGGCATTGTCGGACGCGCGGCACAACCTTGGTGCCGCGGCTACGCTGATCGAATGTGATCTGGCTAAGGACTTTCCGTTAGATGAGGCCGGAGAGTTTGACGCAATACTGCTGCCGAACATCCTGTACTACGTTCCGCGGGAATCATTTGGGAAAAATCTATCTGACTGCAAAAGGCGGGCAAGTCCTGATGCGGTACTGTTTTTGCGCGCCCGAACTCCGGACGACTGGCGATATCGGCGAGGCGTGGAAGAAGAGCCGGATGGCTATCGACTGGAGTGCCGAGAGACCGGGGAGTATGGATTGCTGAACGTGTTTTATACGGCAGATCAACTTGAGGGGATGGTGCGAAGCCATTTCGGTGCCCTGAACAATTCCTATCGGCTGTTTGCCACATGCGACAATCCTCAGAGCGGAATCGTGGTGCGGAACGCGGACGTAATAATATGGGGCAGGTCGGCAAGCAGATGAAGGCACAAATCGTCGCCATTACACAGCCGACGTTTTTGCCGTGGATGGGCTGGTTCGACCTTGCGGACCAGGTTGATCTGGTAATCGAGCTCGAGGATGTATCCTTTGCAAAGCGATCCTGGCAACAGCGCAATCGCATACGAACGCCCGAAGGCTTAAGTTTCTTGACGGTTCCGGTGCTGTCCTCAGGGCGACGAGGCCAGCTGATTTCGGATACTGAGCTGGTGGACCTGGATTTCGTAAGGTCGTTTACCAGCGTTATTTCGCGCCACTATGCCGATGCGCGATACTTTTCTCGATATTTTGATGAATTCTGCGAGGCGCTCGCTAAGTCGGCGGCAGACCAAAAATTGGTGTCGCTCAATTGTGGGTTGATTGAGTGGCTCGCAAAGCAATTGGGAGTGGAGACGAAGACCATACGGGCGAGCGAATTGGCAGTGCCAGGAAAGCGTGGCGAGAGGCTCGCTAACTTGTGCGAACGAGTGGGTGCTCTTCGCTATATCTCGCCGGCGGGTGCCGAAGAGTATTTGCTGGAAGACAAGTCGGAGTTTGATCGTCGGGGCATTAGTGTGGAGTTGCAGGTCTACGAACATCCGCAATACAGGCAGTGCTTCGAGCCATTCATCCCGTACGCCAGCGCGCTGGATGTCCTGTTTAACGAAGGCGATGCGGCTGGTTCGATTATGCGAGCGGGTCGACGCCCGGCGCGCAAATTAGGCCAATAGGATAGCGATATGCATTCAGAAATTTCGATCGGAAACGTGCGAATCGGCAGAGAGTGCCGTCCATTCATAATCGCGGAGATGTCGGGCAATCACAACCAGTCGCTCGAGCGCGCTCTTGAGATCGTGGACGCGGCGGCGGATGCAGGCGCCCATGCAGTCAAGCTGCAGACCTATACCGCCGACACGATCACTCTTGATGTCAAAAAAGGTGAATTCGTCATCGAGGATTCGGCGAGTCTATGGAATGGCAAGAGCTTGCATGACCTCTATAAGTTGGCTTACACGCCATGGGAGTGGCATGCGCCTATCATGAAGCGGGCGGCGGAGCGTGGCTTGGTCTGCTTCAGCTCGCCATTTGATGAGACGGCGGTGGATTTTCTGGAGTCGCTGAAAGTGCCGGCGTACAAAATTGCTTCATTCGAGAATAATCACATTCCGTTGATTCGCAAGGTTGCCTCAACCGGCAAACCGATGATCATGTCGACTGGGATGGCGAGCATCGCCGAGCTCGATGAGGCAGTTCAGGCCGCACGTCAGGCCGGTTGCTCCAGTCTGACGCTCTTGAAATGTACAAGTACCTATCCCGCTACTCCGCGCAATTCGAACGTAACGACCATTCCACATATGCGCACCCTGTTCGACTGCGAGGTAGGTCTTTCCGATCATACGATGGGCGTGGGCGCGGCGATTGCGGCCGTGGCGATGGGTGCTACGGTGGTCGAGAAGCATTTTACGCTCAGGCGCGCGGATGGGGGCGTGGATAGCGCATTTTCGCTTGAGCCCGCAGAGCTAAAGCTTCTGGTCGAGGAAACAGAACGGGCTTGGCAGGCTCTAGGGACAGTAAAATATGGGCCCAGTCAGGCTGAGCTGAATTCTCTCGTGTTCCGCAGATCGGTATACGTTGCTGAGGATATGAAGCGCGGGGATCGATTTAGTGCGGCAAATCTTCGGGTCGTGCGGCCGGCCAAAGGGCTGCATCCTCGCTTTTATCAGCAATTGATGGGCAAATCGGTCACCAAAGATGTCGCCAAGGGCACACCCTTGGATTGGGATCTGGTGGGCGCCTAGGGCTACGAACCTTTAACCCCTATGGATCATGCCGGGCAATTTCGAATCCTGACGCTGGGAAATTTCCCGGTATTAATTCGCAATCTATGGGATCGAGTCGCCGTTCAGGGGGGATTCGAAATCTCTCACTTGGTGCATCCAGCCTACGATGCACGACGATGGCCGGCAGATTTGCGGACGAACCCAATCTATTTTTTTGCGGATGACATTCGCAAAGTCCTCGATCTGCCACCGGGCGATGCGGATCTGCTAGCGGCTTTAGAGCGCCCCGGTGTGCCGACCATCCACAACATGATCTTGAGCGACCGTGTCGTTTCGACTCAGCCTTACCGTGATGCCCTCGCGTATGCGACCTTCTTGGCGCAGCGCTGTTTGAAGATTTTCGAGTCGATTAACCCCACGGTGATCATCGGCAGTTTTGACGCGATTCACAACAGCATCGGGCTTGCAGTGGCGAACCAACTCGGGATTCCCTGGGTGACCCCGTTGTACAGTGCTTTGCCGGGAAACGAAGCGGCGCTTTGTTCAAGTCTTTCACCGGCATCGCAAATAACTTTCGACCGACATCGCGAGTCGGAACTCCATTCCAAAGCCGATGCCATGCTGGCTCAATTTGAGGGGCGAAAGCTTGTGGCAAGCGCCTACGTTCCGCCGCCGGTATTCTCTGCGCGTTACGTTCTTCGGGAAGTTCCTCGGCAAGCGGGGACTTTGTTGCAGGTCCTACGGCGCAAACGGTTGACCCGCTATTTGCGATTCAATGAACCGCCCAAGTCGTATTCCGTTGGCGCCATGGTCGCCGAAGCGACTCGATTGAGGAAGAATCTTTGGCTGGCGAAAAGAAGGTCGTTGCGAGTGGCGCCGCCCTCGAAACCTTATGTATTTTTTGGCCTGCACATGCAGCCTGAGTCATCCATTGATGTGTTTGCGCATTTTTTCAGCAATCAGGAGCGGGTAATAGAATTGATGGCGCGGTCCGTCCCCCCGACGCATTCGTTGCTCGTTAAACTGCATAAGAGCGACACACACAATTACTCAAATGACAAGCTCTCACGATGGTCACGATACCCGGGCGTGGAATTGGTCTCTCCTTATGCAAACACCCTTGAGTTCATTAAAAGCGCGGATTTGATCTTTGCGATTCAAGGCACCATCGGACTTGAGGGAGCGCTTTTTGGCAGGCCCGTGATCATGTTCGGTGATTCGACCGTAAAGCTCTTTCCCAATGTCACAACTTTTGGGAGGACGGTGGACCTGCCGGCCCTTATTCGCCAAAAACTTGCCGAAGCGCCTCCCGCCCGCAGTGCGATTATTGCAGCATTTGCGAAGTACTTGGCGCCTTACTATCCGGCCGTTTTCAACGATTGGAGCATACGGCCTCCCGATTCGCAGATAGTTGACTTCGTGAAATTGATCGGGAGACTGACTAACTATCGATTGGCTCTCGACGTCAATGCGGACGCATAATTGAAAACGTTGACCGCAGAGCATGGCACCCAGCCGCCTTATATCGCGGAGCAGTTTTCGCGACTGGTCGACTGGATGGAGCCTTTCGGCTTCGCCTCGGCGACTGGATTCGCGTTAATCATGAATGCGATCTACGCCGACCAAAAATTCAGCGCACCGCGTTTGGCCGTCGTTATGGTCGCATTGTTCTCGCTGCACATGCTGCTGCGGCTCAGGGTGTTGTTTACGCGGGAATCCGTCATCTATCTGTGTTTTCTCTTGTACATGGCGGTTTCCACACTGTGGGCACCCAACATAAACGACGCGGCCAACACGCTTTGGCCGGCGTTCAATTTTCTCATCATTATGCTGTTCTTCGGTTCCCTGGTGGCTTATCGAAATCTGCGGGCGCTTTTGACGGGCATGGTTTTCGGATTTGCGGCCGGTGCGGCGTTCTATACCCTGACGACGCGGTTTCCGTTAGTGCGTCCGGATGATTTTTCCTACAACGCCATTGCTTCTATTTATCTTTATGGTCTGTTCAGCGTTCTAATCTGGGCATGGTGCACAAAGAGAAGATTACTCGGCCTGATGATGGCGATTCTCGCCATGATGCTGATTGCTGCAACGACTTCCATCAAGACCAATCTTGGCGTGTTGCTCGGCGTATTGGCGGCGGCGCTTTTCTACTTTGGCACTTTCATTCGCATCCTCAGCCGAAGCGCGATTGCGCTGCTGCTGGTAATCATCGCGGTTGGATATGCCATTGCCTCCAGCGAATCACTGGTCGAGCGCCTGCAGGAGGGGGTCGATCGAGTCACAATTGGGGCGCAGGTACTCGGCGAGCGTGAGGACAATTCCCAAGGCACTTCATTCAACGACCGCGAGTATTGGCAGCGAGTGGGTATTCGTGGCTGGAAAGAAAACCCCATCTTTGGCTCGGGTATCGAGGCGTTTAGATCGGACATCGGCATTACCTCGCACTCGACCGTTATTGACCTGCTCTACAACCATGGACTGATCGGCCTAACGTTGTTTTATTCTCTGTTTGCCTCCTTGCTATGGCGGCTGTACCGTTCGCGCGGCTCTCACCTGGGTGGCCTGCCTGTCTTGGTTTTCGCAGGGGTTACCTGCTATTCGTTCATGTCGCTCTCCGAACCGCTGCATTACAACACCTTTTTCGGCGTGTTCGTCGCGGTGACTGCGGGTTTGTTGGCTCGAGAATCACACAGTCAGACGTGAGCAAGCCAAGAACCGTATTGTTGGTGATCGCCAGTCTCGGCGGCGGTGGTGCGGAACGCCAGCTCTCAGAGATGGCTAACTTCTGGGCCGTACAGGGCTGGAAGGTAATTCTAGCGACATGGAGCGGGAACGAGGTGGCGGATTTCTACCGCCTCGACAAGCGTGTCGAGCGCGTATATCTGACGGACGGGTCCACTGCGCGCGTGAGCGCTTCCCGCATCATTGCGAATCTCAGCCGCGTCATGCTGCTGCGGCGACTGCTGAAGTCTTCGAAAGCGGACGCAGTGTTGAGTTTCATGACCGAAAGCAACCTGCTCACCATCATCGCCGCATCGCGTTTGCGGCTCCAAGTGGTGGTTTCGGAGCGGGTACAACCGGCTATGCACAGCGCCTTTCCCTGGGTCTGGCGGGCGTTGCGCAGGATTCTCTATGCACGAGCGGACACGGTCGTTGCACAAACCAAGGATGCAGCGCAATGGATCGTAAGATACTGCCGCGCCAGGGTGACGGTGATTCCGAATGCCCTACGGCCGCTTCCGGAACCTCAGCTTGGAAAGCGCCCGGAAATCGTCGCCGTTGGACGACTTACGCACCAAAAGGGATTCGACTTGTTGCTCGAGGCCTATGCGCGAATTCTGCCGTCGTTTCCAGAATGGACATTGGCTATTATTGGCGAGGGCGAGGAGCGAGATAACCTGACACGGCTCTGCACGCGGTTGGGTCTCGATGAGCACGCGAGATTTGTAGGCCAAACGGCAGACATACTTCCTTGGATGGAGCGCGCAGCCTTAGTTGTCCAGCCCTCAAGATTCGAGGGGTTTCCGAACGTTTTGCTGGAAGGTATGGGACTTGGCGCGGCGGTGATCAGCAGTGACTGCCCATCGGGTCCGTCTGATCTGATAGAGGAGGGCGTCAATGGCCGGCTGGTGCCGGTCGATGATGTCTCGACGCTGGCGAAGGTAATGGCTGATTTGATGCGAAATGGGGATGAACGGGACCGCCTGGGGCGAGCCGCTCTCAAGGTGCGCGAGCGCTACAGGCAGGATGAGATTATGCGGCGATGGGAAGCGAGCCTGTTTCCCCAGGGCGTCTCGTGAGCGCCCAACAAGAGATCGAAAGCGGCGATCGCTTCGCATTCGGTGCAAACTGGTCCAGCTTCTTGACCCTTCTCGACGAAAACCGGATCGCGGCCGCCGAGAAGTCGCTGGGCCAGATGTTGCGTGTCGCCGATATGCGCGGCCAAACCTTCTTAGACATTGGTTGCGGTTCGGGCCTTTTCAGTCTCGCTGCCAGGCGCCTTGGAGCTCAGGTGCATTCATTCGATTTCGACACCCAGTCGGTCGCTTGCGCTCGGGAATTGAAGAGGCGTTACTTTGCTGAAGACGCCTCGTGGCAGATCGAGCAGGGCTCGGTGCTCGACAGATCCTACGTTGAGCGACTCGGTACTTTTGATGTCGTCTACAGCTGGGGGGTCCTGCATCACACCGGGTCCATGTGGGTTGCGATCGAGAATGCCATCAGCCGCGTTAAGCATCCCAAAGGCAAACTGTTCATTGCAATTTACAATGATCAGGGATGGAAGTCGCATGCATGGTGGTTCGTCAAGCTCATTTATAATCGCTTGCCTCGGTTATTGAAGCGGCCGTTTGTTTGGATTCTGTCCGCGATCGTTCACACCTTGGTGATCATTAAGTACACCTTGAAGCTGAAGCCGATGGTGGCGATTGCGCCGTTGTTCAGCGACCGGCGCGAGAGGGGCATGTCGGCCCGTTATGATGCAGTTGACTGGATCGGCGGATACCCGTTCGAATTCGCGAGTTTCGAGGTGCTGGAAGAATATTTGTCATTGCGCGGCTTCGCGTTGACGAATTCCAGGCGCGAAACCAGTCAAGGATGCAATGAACTGGTTGCGGAACGCTCATTGGTTGGCCCGGCATGTGCGGAATAGCGGGATTCTATCAACCTGCCGGGTTGTCGGCCGACGACTCGAGGCACGACCTGGACGGCATGTCCGCGTCGCTGCGGCACCGCGGGCCCGATGATTGCGGCAGCTGGTACGACGATGAAGCGGGGGTTGCGCTCGGTCACCGGCGGCTGTCGATCTTAGACCTCTCGCCGGCCGGCCATCAGCCCATGCTTTCGGCCTCGGGCCGATTCGTGCTTACCTTCAACGGCGAAATTTACAATCACCTTGAGCTTCGCAAGGAAGTCGAAGCGGCGAACGCAGCGCTCGCATGGCGTGGTCACTCTGACACCGAGATACTGTTGGCAGCGTTCGAAACCTGGGGGATCGCCGCCACACTCAGGAAATCGGTTGGGATGTTTGCTTTCGGCTTGTGGGATCGCCGTGATAGGTGCCTGACACTGGCGCGCGATCGGCTCGGCGAAAAACCCCTCTACTACGGCTGGCAGGGAGGTACGTTTCTCTTCGGATCGGAACTCAAGGCGTTGCGCTCGCACCGGGCATTCAGGTCCCAGATCGACCGAAGCGTCCTAGTGCCCTATTTTGCTCGGGGCTACATTCCGGCGCCTCATTGCATCTACCAGGGCGTGCACAAGCTGCCTCCCGGTACTTATCTCGAAGTCTCCGCGGGTGCGCGAACGCTCACCCCGCGATTCTATTGGTCTCTGCGCGACGCTGCGGAGAACGGTCTGAGCCAGCCGCTCGAGGGGAGCGATGCGGAGGCGGTTCTGCAACTGGAAGCGGCGCTGAAGCGTGCCGTATTGCAGCAGAGCATTGCTGATGTCCCCCTGGGTGCCTTCCTGTCCGGTGGAGTCGATTCGAGCACGATAGTAGCGCTCATGCAGGCGCAGTCTTCTGGACGTACGAAGACGTTCACCATCGGCTTTCAGGAAAACGAGTTCGACGAGTCCGCCAACGCGGCTGCAGTCGCGCGACACTTGGGCACTGATCACACCCAGCTTATCGTGACCGCCGGGGAGGCGATGAGCGTGATTCCGCGTCTTTCCTCCTTCTACGACGAACCGTTTGGGGATAGCTCCGCCATTCCCACCTTTTTGGTATCGAGGCTGGCGCGCGAACATGTGAAGGTGAGCCTATCGGGAGACGGCGGTGATGAGTTGTTCGGCGGCTATGCGCGCTACCAGCGCACCAACGACATTTGGCAGTCGATGCGCCGTGTGCCACTTGGAGTTCGCAGGACGCTATCGCTCGGGGCGCGGGCTGCGGCGTGGCGTCCTCAGGCGCGTGTCGCGCACGGGGCGGCCCGAGTTGCGCGCTATCTAGAAGCCGACAGCGGGGCAGCGGTCTACACGGCGCAGTTGACGCAGCGTCACGACATCGAACGCCTTGTATTGGAGGGCACTCGCTACGCCGAATCTTTGCCGGACGACGAACTTCGGCGCGATGATTTGTACTCGAACATGATGTTCATGGACGCCACTCGATACCTGCCCGACGACATCCTGGTCAAGGTGGACCGCGCTTCGATGGCAGTCGGACTCGAGGGGCGGGTGCCGATGCTTGATCATCGGGTGGTCGAACTCGCTTGGCGGTTGCCGCTGCGGCTCAAGGTTCGCGATCGAACGGGCAAGTGGATCTTGCGGGAGATCCTAAGGAAGTATGTACCCGACAGCGTCCAGCGGCCCGGTAAAAGGGGGTTCGGTGTTCCCATCGGCTCTTGGGTGCGCGGACCGTTGAAAGATTGGGCCGAATCCCTGCTCGATCCGACTAAGTTGCGCCAGCAGGGAGTATTGGACGTCGAGATGGTGCGAACGCAGTGGGATGAGCATCTCCACCAAGATTCGCGGCACAGTGACCGGATCTGGCATGTACTCGCATTCCAAGCCTGGATGGCGAGTGTTGCTTGAAGATCCTGCTGGTGATCGATCATTTCGGCTCGGGGGGCGCGCAGCGACAAATGGTCGAGCTGGCCTGCGGTCTTAAGCGCCGTGGTCATGCCGTGGAGATGTTCACCTATTTTCCTCGGCGTGACTTTTTTCGGGCGCAGCTCGACCGGCAGCAAATCACGGTTCACGAATTCGATAAAGGCGCCGGATTTTCCTTGCAGGTCGTGCGGAGAATCGCGACGTTGGTCAACTCAGGTGCGATGGACATCGTTGTGTCCTACCTCAGCAGCCCCAATATTTACGCCGAGCTTGCCAGGTTGATCGCGCCCCGTGCAAAACTGGTTGTGTCGGAACGGACCAATCATCTGGATGACAAGTCGTGGATTGTTGCGACCTTCCGTCGGGCGCTGCACGCCATTGCCGACCAAGTGGTTGCCAACAGTGAATCGCAGTCCGAATGGCTGCGGCACAAATGGTGGCTCAGAGGCAAGGTCACGTGCATCTACAACGGATTAGCGCTCGAAACATTCTCGACAGGCTATGTTGTGCCAGCGGAGCGGATTCCACTGCGCTTGATTGCGGTCGGGCGCGTCGGGCCGGAGAAGAACCCCTTGAACCTGATTCGTGCCCTGGAGGCCTTGCGTCGACAGGGGCAGCTTGTTGAGTTGACATGGGTGGGTGGACGCGATGGCAGCAGCGCCGGAATCGCCTATTGCCGTCAGGTCGATGAGCTTCTTCAGAGCCTTCCTGAGACTGCGAAGCATTGGCATTGGCTGGGCGAAGTGTCCGATATTCCGCGATTGCTATGCGAGCATCACGCGTTGGTGCACCCCTCGCTGTATGAGGGGCTTCCCAATGTCGTGTGCGAAGCGCTGGCCGCTGGCATGCCCGTGCTTGCATCCAGAGTGTGTGATCATCCCTTGCTGGTGGCGGACGGTGAACGTGGCTTCCTGTTCGATCCTCTCGATCCTTCCGACATTTCGGGTGCCATCCTTAGACTACAGAGGCTGAGTAACGAAGGGTGGAACTTCTTATCAAGGGATGCGCGCCGTTACGCTGAGCAGAACCTCGGCGCCGATCGCATGGTCGGCGCCTACGAATCGCTGTTTTCACGTCTGCGTACCGGCATCGAGCCTGTGACATGACGGTAGCCGACAGGAGAAATGTGGTGATTTTGAGCGGGCCGTCGCCGGACCTCGCAGCCGATGCTTATGGCGGCGGCAAGGGCGGCTTTGTGCGGAACGTGACTGCGTTGTTGTCGCATTTCTCGAGCGATGACCTGAAACTCAGGTTGTCGCCCTACAGCGCGCGCCGCTATACGCGCTGGTGGATGGTTGTCCTGCCGCTGCGCCTATTGGGCGATCTTGTTGCCTTCGCAAGGAATATCCGACGCGGCGCAGCCGTTCATTTGATGATGACTTATGGCCTTGCGATTTACCGCGAGTTCGGCATGAGCGTGATTGCCGCCGCCTACCGTCGTCCGTTGATTCTTGATATCCGCGGCGGATCGTTTGTCAGCTGGTTGCAGTCGGCGAGCAAATTGCAGCGCGCGATGGCACATTGGGTGTTGCGTCACGCCGACGTGATACTCGGTCAAGGGGTGGCCGTGGTGGCTTACCTGCGGCCGCTGTATGGAAGCAAGGTGCACCACTTTCCGAATTTCATGCAGGCCAAGTACCTGCCGACACGTGTTGCGCCCCGATTTGATCAGCCCGAATTGCGGGTGGTTTTTGTAGGATACTGCTACGAAGGCAAGGGCGTGTTCGAGCTGGTCGAGGGCTGCGCTGATGCGGCGCGCCAGGGGTTGCGTGTCTCCTTGACGCTGATCGGCGCCGAGAGCGCGGAATTCAAGGCGCATCTCGATGCTTCGCGGCTCCCGGATGGCATGCAAGTCGTGCGTTGCGGCGTGCTTGAGTTCGACCAGGTCCAGGCGCAGCTTGCCCGGCAGGATATTTTTGGGTTCCCCACACGTCATGAAGGCGAGGGACATCCCAATGTGATTACCGAGGCCATGGCCCATGCCCTGGCGATCGTCACCACCCGCCACGGATTCATCGGCGAGTTGCTCGATGATTCCTGCGCGTATTTCTTGGAATCAGGGTCGCCCGCGGCGATCGCCGACATGCTCGTGCACATCAACTCCTACCGCGATGAGGCGCGGACAAAGGGCGACAACGCTAGGGTGATGGTCGAGAAGTCGTTCATGGAAATGCAGGTGCTCGGCAGGCTTCGCGGGCTCTATCGGGGAGCATTGCAACGTGGGTAGCTTCTAGTGGCGAGCGGTATAGGTGCGCTGGCCCGCGGCCTTGCAACCTACGTGCCCGGCGTTGCCTCGTTGCAGCGGCGTGTCACGCATACCGGCGGAACGGATTCAGGGCGCTATTGCTACTCGGTTTGGATGCGCCACCTGCTAAAGAGCTTCGAGAACGGGCTCTGCGGTGAGGTGCCCTCGCGCGTGGCCGAACTCGGACCCGGCGATTCCATCGGGGTTGGGCTCGCAGCGTTGCTGAGCGGGGCTGATTACTACTACGGCCTCGACGCGCTCCCTTTGGCGAATTTGAAGCGCAATCTAGGGGTGTTCGAGGAACTGGTGACCTTGTTCGCCGCCAAGGCGGAGATCCCGGGCGACCGCGAGTTTCCAGGGATCAAGCCGAAACTCGCAAGCTACCAATATCCCGCCGAGAAATTGGCAGCTCCCGATCAGGACCGCATTGCGAGGATTCGTGCGTCTCTGGAGGAGCCGGCCCGGTCTGGATCGATGATTCACTACATGGCTCCGTGGTGGAGCCCGACTGTGATAGAGCGCGGCGCCGTTGACATGATTTTCTCGCAGGCGGTCCTCGAGCACGTCGAAGACCTTGATACAGCGTATTCAGCCATGCATGCCTGGCTTGCGCCCGGCGGTTGGCTCTCTCATCAAATAGATTTCCGCTGCCACGGCACGGCCCGGCAATGGAACGGTCATTGGGCCTATGGCGATACCTTCTGGCGCGTCTTGCGCGGACGCCGAGCATTCCTCATCAACCGTGAACCGCACTCGACGCATTTGCGCCTGCTGAAGCGCGAAGGCTTCGAAATTATCTGCGATGAGACCGCAACCGGCCAGGGTATCGGGCGGCAAAGACTTGCGGTTCGCTACCGTTCCTTATCGGATGCCGATCTGCAGACGTCGGGCGCGTTCATTCAGGCGCGACCGTCGGCCGTCTACCATCCCTGATTCGTCTGCGAAACGCCTCGATGGGATCACCCACGATACGCATGCTGGCGTAGGCGACCAGGGTCGACCCGACCACATTTATCGCGAGGAGCACAAAGAACTTGGATTTGGGCGGGAAATCGAGCGTGTTTCCCAACCAACGAAATATGAGCTGTATACACAGCCAATGCGTGATGTAGGTCGGATAGGATAGGTCGCCTAAAAGCCTGTCCCACGATCCAAAGGCCCGGTTCTGCTGCAGAACCAATAAATAACTGGATACAACTATGCAGGCCAGCGTGACTGTGAGGATGGCGACGTTTTGATGCCTAGAAACGCATGCAATCAGTATCAGCGCTAAGCACAGCACGCCCAGCAATGCCTTTCGCAATGCAACCTTCTGCAACGCGGGCGAGAAATAGAATCCATAGCCCAGAAAAAAGAAGAATGACCACTCTATAAGCGAGCGGTCCACATCCAGAACACCTACCGGCCGGAAGCAAAGGTAGAGACCGATGCTACCGAACATCGCGAGGACTGCGGCGCCCAGCCTACCGCTGAAATTGGTCATCAAGATGATGAGAGGGACCAGCAGGTAGTACTGCAATTCGACGTCGAGCGTCCAGGCCGGCGGATTGAAGCGGAAATCGCCATGCCAAAGATGCGTCTGATTAAGGCCCAAAAGCAGCAGGTTCGAAGCGTACGTGCGCACCTGGTGCAGTTCCCCAGGGCTGGTCGCGTGTTCCATCAACATAGGGCCGTAGGCGAACACGGCCAGAAGCGTCAGGCCAAGCGACAGCCAGTAGATCGGGAAGATTCGCAGGAAGCGGTTCGCGTAGAATTTTCGGGCGCCCACGGCTGCGCCATAGCCGCGATAGTGGGAATCGTAGGTTAGGGGCATCAAGAATCCAGAGATGAAGAAGAAAGTCGCCACCGCGACTTTTCCAATCTCCAGATTGGTCGATATTTCCTTCAATCCAGGCGTGTGATTCGCAACCACCAGCCACGCAAGAACCAGTCTCCATGTGCCCATTCTCAGCATCGTACACGCGCCGGCTCACTGCGGCGACTGCGGGGGAAATCAGATATCATTCGCCGACAACGCATTGCTCCAATTGCGGGTGCGAATGAACTACGAAGCCTCCGATACTTTACTAGCCGGGCCCGCCTGGACGGCTCGCGACCTTGGTTTGCTGGCTGCCATCGGCGGCGCGATGCTCCTTTGCGTGATGACGCTGAGTCATCCGGAGCTTTCCGTGTTCCACAGGCTGGTGGCCATCGGTGTTTGGCTCCAGGGCGCCGGTCCCAAGCCAGACGTTGTCACATGGCCGGCGTGGGGTTATGCATGGCTGGTCGCTTTGCTGCCCAGCTTTACCTGGATCGTCGTGCTGCAGGCTTGCGCGGGTACCGTGGCGCTCGCCGCACTTGCCAATAATCTGCGGCGAACGTTGCCGGCAGAATATGCGCTGATCGCGTTACTTTGCCTGTTTGCCATTCCATGGCATGACATGCAGCTCACCCTCTACCCAAGCGGCGCGGCAGGTTCCGCGGCATTGCTGGCGTTGTTGTTTCTCGATGTCGCGGTTCGCAAGTCGAGTTTGAAGTTCGCTATCTTGGCCGGCGTGCTTTGCGGAATCGCACAAAATTTTCGAACGGAGTTTGTTTTACTCCCGGTCTTTCTTGGCTTGGCTGCGTTGCTGTTAAGCAAGCTGCGAATTTTACAAATTCCAACCCTCACACCGCTGGTCAGCTTCATCGCGGTTGCGTTGCTGATGCAGCTGCCGTGGGCGATGTTCTACCATGCCGAGACTGGACGCTATTCATTGACCGAGTCTAATTTTGGTCATGTATTGCATGTCTCGTTGGGAAGCCGGCCGAACAATCCCTGGAAGATTCAAGGTGACGACCAAGGAGCGATGCAGGCAGTCCACGACGCTGGATATCCGTTCTCTTCGCTGTCCGAACAGGGCAACCAGGTGCTGCGCACGATGGTCTGGCAGGACATGAAGCAGCATCCTTACGCCGTGGTACAACGCACGCTGCAACAGCTGCTGAACACTCTCGCGGCGCCGTTCAATTGGGGCGAGCCTCAATTGAACAAGTCTTCCGCGCTCAATGTGGATGTCCTGCGGCAGGAACTCAAATCACGGCTCGGAGTCGGAATCAACGTCGCGAAGCTTCGCACCTTTCGCAGCGAAAATCTCTATGCGAGTGCACGCGAGGATGCGCACGCGAAGCTGGCTTTGGCCTATCAGATCGCTGCGGTGGGTTGTGGATCCATGATCTTAATACTGGGTCTCTTGGGCATGGCATTTGCGCTTCTCCGAGCCAAAGAGACCCGCAGCTCGCTACTGCTGTGGCTGCTCGCCTTGACGGCTCTGTATAAGTGCTCGCAAGACATCTTGCTTGCTTACCAGGTCAACTATCTCAACAACGTGTACCCGATGTTCTTGCCATTTGTCGCGATTAGTCTGACGTCGATCTTCGGGCGGTTCAGGCGTCGTCCGGCAATCGTATCGGCAACTTCCGGATGACCTCCGCTTCGAGCGTTGTAATGTGGGCGAGGGCGCTGCGCCTGCACCAGTGGCTAAAGAATCTCCTGATACTCGTGCCGCTGCTGGTCAGCCATAAAATTGCGACCCCGGGCGCACTCACGCTCGGGCTGATCGGTTTTATAGTTTTCGGCCTGTGCGCATCGAGTGCCTATTTGCTCAATGACCTTCTGGATCTGAAGAGCGATCGCCTGCATCCGTCCAAGCGCCACCGGCCGCTAGCGGCGGGTCGGATGTCTCACCAAACTGCCGTGATCGCCTTCATTCTGCTATTGCTCGCAGCGTTCGCCGTGGCGTGTTGGACCTTGCCGTGGCGCTTCACAGCCGCAATGGGCGCCTATTTCGCAGTTACCGTCACCTATTCTCTGGTTTTGAAACGCCTGATGATCGTGGATGTGGTGACGCTGGCGATGCTTTACACCTTGCGTATTATCGCAGGCACGCTGCTTTTTCATCTGGTCATGACGTTTTGGATGCTGGCGTTTTCCATGTTCATTTTTCTCAGCCTGGCGTTGGTGAAGCGTTACAGTGAGATGCTGCATGCGCGAAACAAGGGCGAGAGCGACAAGCTGGGTGGGCGAGGATACTTTGCGCAAGACCTTGGCATCATTTCCTCGATGGGAACATCTTCGGGCTATCTCTCGGTCATGGTGCTCGCACTCTACATCCAAGATCCCAACACCGCCGTGCTTTACAGTAATCCACGCATCATTTGGTTGGCTTGCCCAATTCTGTTGTATTGGGTCAGCCGCATTTGGGTGCTTACCCATCGTGGAAAGATGAACGATGATCCGGTGGTCTTCGCGATTCGAGATCCCGTGAGCCTGATCGTCGGAGGCCTATTCGGATTGGTCTTCTGGCTTGCGATATGAGTTCGGCGAGCATGACATCTTGGGGCCGCTATCCCGCGTTTCCGCAACGCGGGCTGCCGGTTTATTGGCGCGACGATGTTCCTGACATGCTCGGACGATTTTCCGGCAGCACGACGCTCGCTTATGGTTGTGGCCGCAGCTACGGAGATTCATGCATGGCCGCGTCCGGCCAGGTGTTGGTGATGAACCCGATGAACCGGTTGCTGTCAGCCAATTGGAGCACCGGCCTGATAGAGGCGGAGGCCGGGCTTACGCTGAGTGAGCTGATTCAAATTGCGTTACCTCACGGTTGGTTTCCCAGCGTGGTGCCCGGAACAAAATTTGTGACGCTCGGCGGAGCCGTTGCCAACGATGTGCACGGCAAGAATCATCATGTGAGCGGCACCTTCGGTTGTCATGTGCGGGGACTTACCATGTACCGCTCGACCGAAGGTTACGTGTCTGCGTCGCGGACCGAGCGCCCCGAGTTGTTTTCCGCAACGGTTGGCGGATTGGGTTTGACCGGAATCATCATCACGGTGATCCTTCAACTGCGGCCCGTTGCATCCGGCGAAATTGACCAGTGCAGCACGAGGTTCAGGAATCTGGATGAGTTCTTTGAACTTTCGGCAACCCGCGATCGGGCGCATGAGTTCACAGTGGCATGGATCGATTGTCTTGCCACCGGCAAGCGCAGCGGCCGCGGCATCTACATCGTCGGAGACCATGCCAAAGCAGGCGCCCTCGCTGCGGCGGCAGACAAGGCCTTGACGTTCCCCATTGATCCGAAGATCTCGCTTGTCAACTCTTTCAGCCTGCCACTACTCAACGCCGTCTATTACCGGAGGCAGCTCAGGTCTAGCGTTCGTGGTCGCGTCCGCTACAGTTCGTTTTTCTTTCCGCTCGACGGCGTTTCGAAATGGAACCGAATCTACGGAAATGCCGGCTTCCAACAGTACCAGTGCGTTATCCCGCAATCGAACAGTCGCGAAGTAATCCGGGCTGTGCTCGGTGAGATTGCCCGCAGCGGCACAGGCTCCTTCATCGCGGTTTTGAAGCAATGCGGCACCATGAAGTCTCCGGGACTTCTATCCTTTCCGCTTTACGGTGTGTCGTTGGCGCTCGATTTCCCGCAGCGCGCGGAAGTGAATGACATGCTGTTTCGGCGACTGGACCAATTGGTGCACGAGGCGGGAGGGCGTCTGTATCCGGCAAAGGACGCTCACATGACCGCGCAGAACTTCCAGGCGGCTTATCCTGATTGGCAACTGGTGGAGGCGCTGCGTGACCCGCGGTTGCTGTCAAGATTTTGGCAGCGGGTCACGCAATGACGAAGAAAATCCTCGTTTTGGGCGCAACCTCGGGAATTGCACAGGCAGTTGCACGGCGCTACGCGGCGCAAGGCGTCGAGTTGTTCCTGGTTGCCCGGGATCTAGCCAAGACGCAGGCGGTCGCCGCCGACCTGACTGCGCGCGGCGCTGCCGTGGTAAGCGTCTTTGGCATTGACCTTACCCAGAGCGGGCGCCTCATCGAAATGTGTGATGCCGCCTGGAAGCAACTTGGTGTAGTGGATTGCGCATTAATTGCGCATGGCACGCTGACTGACTCCTCGCGATCGGCGGTGGATCTTGGATACCTCATCGAAGAGTTCCGTACCAACGCCGAAAGCACCATAGCGTGCATGGCGCTGCTCGCCCAACGCTTCCGTGCGCAGGGCTCCGGTGTCATCGCAGTGATCGGATCGGTGGCGGGAGATCGTGGCCGCGCCAGCAACTACGCCTATGGGGCGGCAAAGGCCGCAGTTCATACATTTGCTTCCGGATTGCGTGCCCAGCTTGCGCCAAGCGGCATTCAGGTCCTGACGATTAAGCCGGGATTCGTGGCGACCCAAATGACTGCCTCGTTGAATTTGCCTTCGGCGCTGACGGCACAGCCGGAGTCGGTGGCGGCTCGCATTCAGATGGCGATCGACAAAAAGCGCGACGTGATCTACGCGCCAGGTTTCTGGTGGTTGATTATGACGATCATCCGGCTCATGCCGGAGGCTCTGTTCAAGCGCCTGAAATTCTAGATACTAAATGTCGCAATACAAAAAAAAGATCGTATTGCCCGGCGGGGCAGGGCTAGTCGGTCAAAACCTGATCGTGCGGCTATTGGCCCAAGGTTACGGGGACATCGTCGTGCTAGACAAGCATCGGGCCAACCTGGATATCCTCAGGAAGGTGCACCCCAAGGTCACCGCAGAGTTCGCAGATTTATCGGTCGAGGGTGACTGGCGACGGCACATCGAGGAGGCGGACGTCGTGGTGATGCTCCAGGCGCAGATCGGAGGAAACGACCGAAGCGCCTTTGAGCGTAACAATCTCGACTCCACACGCCGCATTTTGGACGCGATGAGGGGCCGCGACATTCATGTCGTGCACATCAGTTCCTCGGTCGTGGCATCCGTGGTCCATGACTACTACAGTGACACCAAGCGCGAACAGGAACGCGTAATGTTGGATAGCGGGATGCGCTGCATAACCTTGCGGCCCACGCTCATGTTCGGCTGGTTCGATCGCAAGCATCTTGGCTGGCTGTCGCGGTTCATGCGAAAGAGTCCGATATTTCCGATTCCCGGCAATGGGCAATTTGTCCGGCAGCCGCTTTACGTGGGCGACTTTTGCAGCATCATCATGAGCTGTATCGGCCGGGACATGGCCGGCGGGGTGTACGACATCTCCGGACTTACCAAGATGTACTACCTGGACATCATTCGCGATATCAGGCAGGTCATCGGGGCCCATACCGCAATCGTAAGAATTCCGTATCGCGTATTTCAGATGCTGCTGTGGACTTGGGCGCTCGTTGACCGCGATCCGCCGTTTACGACCCAGCAACTTGCCGCATTGATTGCGCCGGATGAATTCAAGGTCATCGATTGGCCCGCCATTTTCGATGTCGCTCCGACGCCCTTCGCGGCGGCGATCGCGGAAACATTCAACGACCCTCGTTTCGGCAACATCGTACTGGAGTTTTGATGGCGGCCCAGCGGATCGCGGTTCTCGGTGCGGGGCCAATGGGGTTGGCAGTCGCCTACCAGCTAACTTTGGATGGACACCGCCCGGTGATATTCGAGGCGGATGATCGCGTGGGAGGCATGGCCGCGTGCTTCGATTTCAGCGGATTGAGTATCGAGCGTTACTATCACTTTCACTGCATTTCAGATCGCGCGTTCCTCGATCTCTTGGGAGAGCTCGGTCTGTCGAACAAGATGCACTGGCGTGAAACCAAAATGGCTTACTGGTATTTGCAAAAGCTTCAGCCTTGGGGAAATCCATTGGCGCTGCTGCGATTCCGGGGATTGGGGATTGTCGCGAAATTTCGCTACGGACTTCACGCGTTCCTCTGTACGAAGCGTGTGGACTGGCGCCCCTTGGATAAAATCGAGGCCACGGGCTGGATCAAACGGTGGGTGGGCGCGGAGGCGTATGAAGTACTTTGGCGACGGCTATTCGAATACAAGTTTTATGAATACACCACCAAGCTGTCGGCGGCCTGGATTTGGAGCCGCATTCGCCGCATCGGCAGATCGCGCTACAGCATCTTTCGTGAAAAATTGGGCTATCTCGAAGGAGGCTCGGATACGCTATTGCAGGCAATGAAGGCCGCCATCGAGTCGCGCGGCGGCGAGTTCCGGTTCAAATCGCCGGTCTCCAGGGTGGTCATCCAGGGGAATGCGGTGACGGGTGTGGAGCAAACGGGCGGATTCGAGCAATTCGCTAAGGTCATCAGCACCGTGCCTCTGCCGTTTGTCCCCAGGCTCATGCCAGATCTGCCGCCGGATGTGCTGGATAAATTGCGCGCTCGAAAGAACATCGCGGTCGTTTGCGTCATCGCCAAGCTGCATAAGCCCGTGTCCGAGTATTTCTGGATCAACACCAATGACCCCGAGATGGATATTCCGGGAGTGGTTGAATACAGTAACCTGCGGCCCTTGGACGACCACATTGTATATGTGCCGTTCTACATGCCGGGCGAGCACCCAAAGTTCCAGGACTCGGACCAGACGTTCATCGACAAGGTGAAGCGGTATCTCAAGAAAATAAATCCCGGGCTCGCCGATTCGGACTTCGTTGGCTGGCGTGCAAGTCGCTATCGATTTGCGCAGCCGATTTGCGAGCCGAATCATCTTGATCTGCTGCCGCCCGTGGAGTTACCCGTTCGAGGATTGTGGGTGGCCGATACCTCGTACTACTACCCGGAAGATCGAGGCATCTCCGAAAGCGTCGAGTTCGGCCGGCAAATGGCGCGCCTTGCCTCGGCCGCTCCCTGATCGCGGCGCTGCGGTGAAGTGGTCGAAGCTGCAATTCGTCCGTTTTGTGATTGCCGGCGGGGTCGCGGCTGCGGCCAACTTCGGTTCGCGCTTTCTGTTCAGCCTATGGGTGCCTTTCGAATGGGCGGTGGTCTTCGCCTATGTGGTCGGCATGATCGTTGCATTTTCGTTGATGCGTGCATTCGTTTTCAACGCCGGCCGTCAACGATACGCGCCCCAAGCGGTGATGTTCACGGTGGTGAACCTGTTGGCCTTGGCGCAAACGCTGGCCGTGAGCGTGATACTTATCCGATGGATTCTGCCGAGAATGGGCGTAGTCGAAGGCGCAGAAGCGATTGCCCATTTGATCGGAGTTTTGGTTCCGGTAGTCACCAGCTATTTCGGACATCTGTGGTTCACGTTCAACCCGGGGCGCGCGCGCGCAGCCGGACGTTAATTTCGGGGTGCGAGATGCCGCGAATATTGTTGGCGGTTTCCCCAAACCTCCGCCACCATCACCTCATCGGTCATGGTATGAAACGGATCGGAAAAATTGCCGCGTCCCTTGGTAAAGTCGTTTGAATAGTCCATGTCGTAGACGGTGCCGAGATTCGCGACGAATTCCTTGAAGCGATCGACATCCGCGCCTCGACCGAGCGCCACAATTTTGGACTGCAGTTCCATGTGCGTCGGCGGAATCACGATCACTAGATGCGTAGCGTTTCGTCGGCAGTCCGCCGCCACCTCTTGCAGCTTGCGGGCCGACTCGGCCGGGTATTGATATTCGTGTAGCAACTGCGACAGCGACTCGTCGATCTGCTGTCGCCAAAATGCCTCGTGGCTGACGTTCGGAACTCCAATGGCAACCTTGTGGTGCGTCCAAGCCGAATAAGCGGATAAGAACGCGGCGCCGACGACAATTCGGTTGGTTAGATATTTCAACGGATTTGACAGCATTGCCTCGGCTTCTGGAACCCGATTGAGATTCTGATAGGCGTTGAAATTGATGAGGCCGATGCCGATATACACCGCATCCAGCCGGCCTTTCGACTTGGCAAACCAGTAGGTATCGACCGCTTCGGGCAGGGTTCCTCCGCCGTAGGCAAAATTGAAGTATTGGTGCCCGGTAGCGCCCCGTATCTCATCGGTGTTAAGCAGCGCCACCGATGAGTCGCCTAGGATGATTCTGCTAACCGGCTTGTTTTTGTACTTCTGCAACTTCCAAAGTGGATTGTGCAGCGGCATGGCGGACTCGCGCTTGACCGAGTCCGCGACGAGAGTGGAAATTCCCAAGCAGTCGAAGGGATCGACTGCAGCGACAAATGTACCGAGCACCAGAAATGGCACTGAAAAAATCAAAATGCGAAGAATGAAGCGTCGCATTCCCGGATCAGTACTTCATGTAAATGAACATCGTCGCAGCGTTCTGCGAGCCTAAGTACACGATGGCGCCGGCTACCAGGTAGTAAGCCGGCCAGCGTATCCAGAGGGGCTGGATCGCAAGAATTTGTCTGAATGGACGCTCCCTCCCCCAATAGCCAGCAAGCTCGATTACGACGATCGTACCGAGCGCCAATACGAGGTCCATCTTCGGGATGGGAAGCCCGGCGATCAGAGCCTTCATCGAAGCTGCGCTGAAGTGATGCTGGGTCAGGAACCGAAGATCTGGGGCCAAACCTGTGATCGCGCGGTATAAATAGGCGCGAGTCGCCATTATGCTGTCGCTGCGAAATAGCACGTCGGCGCAGGCCACGAACGCAAACGTAATCGCCCATGCCAGGCTCGCGTAGAGGGGCGCGGGGATCCACCGTCGGAAACGCTTCCTTGGCCGCGCGGTTAGATAGTCGATGCTTATGGCAATGCCGTGGACGAGGCCGTAGCAGATAAACGTCCACCTGGCTCCGTGCCACAGGCCACTCACCAGAAACGTGGCGAGCAAGCCGCAGATGACGGCCATGCGTCTCCGCCGACGCAGCAGCGCCGATACGGGGGCAAATACGTACTCAAAGAACCAGGAGGTGAGCGAAATGTGCCAGCGGCGCCAGTAATCCGAAATCGATCGGGCCGCATAGGGGCGATTGAAGTTCCATATGAGGTCATAGCCGAGCACTTTTGCGGATCCGACCGCGATCTCGGAGTAGCCGCAGAAATCGTAGTACAGCTGGAACATGTAGCAGAGGCTGGTGAGGATCAACGCCGTGCCGCCGTAGGCGTCCGGGTTGGCGTAGACCCCGTTCACCACCACGCTGAGGCGATCTGCGACGACTAATTTCTTGAAAAGTCCACTTCCAATGATTCGCATACCATCGGTCACGCGGGCGTAGTCGAACCGCTTCGGAGTATCTATCTGAGGCGAAAAATCGGCCTGCCGCTCGACCGGGCCGGCAACAAGCTTGGGATAAAAGGCGGTGAATAGCGCGAAGTTGGCGATGCTCCGCTCGGCACGTGTTCGCGACACGTGGACGTCAATGACATATCCCAACACAACGAAGGTGTAAAACGAGATGCCGACGGGAAGGGAGAAGTTGAACCGGGGCCTTATCAACGGGGTCGCGAAGTACGCTAGCGCGGAGTCGATGGCATCGATAACGAAGTCGGTGTACTTAAGCAGCAGTAGCGGCGCGAGTAACAGTAGGATGGCAGCCCACAGACGCTGCGTGGAGGCGGCAGATTCGATGCTACGGCCGAAATGAAATCCGATCAGCGTTACCAGGATCAACCAGACTAGGCTCACCCACCCAAAGGTGGCGCAGGCCACTAGGCTGCCCAACAACATCAGGCGCGGTTGAATCCACGCAGGTGCGTTCAGAAATACGACAGTAAATACCGGAAAGGCGATGAGAAACGTCAGCGAATCGAACAGCATGGTGCCGAGTAGCTAGGGTGCAAGTCGCAGAATCGCCGAGCACATGTCACCCACGTTTTTAAAATTCATGACTTCTTTCAGGCGGAAGTGGATCCGGTAGTGCTCCTCAATCGCAAGTATTAACTGCGTATGGGTGAACGAATCCCATCCCTCGATGCTCCTTGCGCTCATATCCGGGCTCAACACAAGCTGCTTATCATCGAGCGCGTCGCGGAAGATCGGCGTTAGCTCGGTGAGGATCTGCGCGGCGGATTTCATCCGAATCGCTCTTCCAAGCGATGCCTGAGCGCCAAACGATCTATTTTGCCATTGGTATTGAGAGGCAGCTTCTCGACGCACATGGCGCGGGTCGGGACCATGTACGGCGGGATCCGGACCCGTAATGCGCTGATGACGGACTTCAAATCCCCCGGGTAGTTCTCCACCACCAGACTAAAGTCCGATCGGCCGGACGCCTGAACCCGGTGGATTACGACGCAGGCGTGTCCCGCCGTTACCTCGCGCGCGTGAAACTCAATTTCGCCGAGTTCGACCCGAAAACCCTGGATTTTTATCTGAGTGTCGATGCGGCCCCGGAATAGATGATCACCCTGAGAGTCGGCCACTACCATATCGCCGGTTCTATAGAATCGCTGCTTGCCGTTCTGCACGAGCAGTTCGAAAAAGCTTTGCGCATTGCGCAAAGGATCGAGCCAATAACCCGGGGTGATTTGCGGGCCGGCCAGACAAAGTTCACCGATTGCGCCGACAGGCACAGGATTCAGTTCGCGGTCGACCACGATCGAAATATTCTCCGGCATGGGCCGCCCGATCGACACGATTCCGTTTAGGGATTTGCTCCTGCCTTCGTCGGGCGACCACTCATAAATCATCGCGAACACCGTTCCTTCCGTGGGGCCATAGAAGTTCGTCATCCGCGAGATCGGTGCGCAATGCATCCATTCGTTGGCTAGGTCGACCAACAACGTCTCTCCACAGAGAATCGTGAGACGTAAATCGGGAAGATGGACTTCGGAAAAATAAGGCCGCAGATGGCTGAGCACGGATGGCACCATTGGCGCTACAGTCAATCGTTCAGAGTCGAGCAGTCGGTATACCTCAGTGAACTTCGCGGTGCCGCTAGGCAGCGTATACACGCTCGCTCCGCAGCTTAGTGGGGCGAGGTAGGAGGCAATGGAAAAGTCAAATGTGAGGTCAAACATCTGCAGCACGCGGTCGCTACTTGTGAAACCAAAGCCGGTGGCCGTCAGCGAGTCTAAGAATGCACACAAATTAGCGCGCGTGATCGGGACGCCTTTCGGCGCTCCAGTACTGCCTGAAGTAAACAGCAGGTATGCGATTGTCTCGGCACCAGGCATAGCTGCGGGCGATGCAGACTCGAGCGTCGCCTCTTCGGTGACAACTATCTTGAGGAGACTGGAGGCGGCAAACTGGTTTCGTAACCGCGGCTCAGGAATCAGAATTGTTTTGAGCCCGGCGTCTGCGATGATCTTTTGATTTCTGGCCTCAGGATGGTGTGGATTGATCGGAACAAATCCACGCCCGGCACGCAGGATCGCCAGGATTGCAGCATAGGTATCGAAATTGTTGCCGGCAACCACACCGATGAGGGGCTGATCAACGGCCGATTCAATCTCATGTTGAATGCAAAGGGATCGCGAGCGCAGCTCGTCATAGCTATGGAGCCGTCCCTCGATACAGATCGCCTGGCGTCTGCGATGCAGCGAGAATGATCGTTCGATTCTGGCCGATATGTCGAGCAATGGACAAAACCTCTTGGCGAGCGCTTGGTCGCACCAGCGTATCGAATTGCCAGCGATGTTAGGCTTCGGTGCGTGTCTATGAGCTGACGCCTTGGCAAATCTCGTGCGTGGTCTCGTTTTCAGGCGCTACAAAAAATTACAATTGCATCGAAACTTCATGAGGCAGAGTCCGCGAACGTCTGGAGGCGATCAACTTTCGATTCGAGCGCGAGACTAGCGAACGGCGAGGACAGCGTCGAGACAAAAATTGTTTCATTGATTAAACAAATCCGTGAAAGAAAGAAACATTTGTTGTGCAGGTGCATGGCGAGTCCGTGCATCGAATGCAAGCGCAGCGTTGAAGCGTCGGCATTGTCTGGCGATACTTACCCAGCTGCGATATTGCCAGTGAGCGGGGCGTGCAGGCGCGCCTAGCGCGCAAGAAAGGCAGTGCAGAATGCGCAGAAGACTTGGAATCACCAGCAGCTCGATGGAAAGCGCGAGTGGATGGTCGCAATTCGCTGCATAACAGGCTTTCACTACGCTGACAATTGGTGCCGCGATCGTCAATTGACTTCATCGTGCTTCGAACAGCACACTCGGGGTTCTTAGGAGGCGCTCATGAGCAACAACGACTCTAACCGCGGCCCTCAAGGTGGCTCTCGCCGCGAATTTCTAGCTGACTTGGGACTGGTGCTGGGCAGCAGCATCGTGCCGGCGCTGGCGCGCGGCGCACCGAAGAATTCGGATTCCTATCCGGCAAACGATATTCGCCACTACGGAATAGTGGCTAATCGCCAAGAAGCTGCCGAGGCCAATACCACGACGCTCGCCAACTTGCTCAAGCCATCTGGGTCATTCAGCGGTGAATTGCGATTCCCCAACACATCGGGGAGCGATGTGTACTACTTCAATGACTTGATTCCATGCCACGACGGAGTGCACATCGACCTCATGGGTTCGACTCTTCACTTCGGCAAGCAAGGCGTGCAGAGCGACACGGATTCGGGCTTTTTCCACGCGCTGCGGGATTTTTCCATCGTCAATGGAACTATCGTCGTGGATTACCATCGGACCGTCGGCTTCAATACGGGCAACGCCCTGGCGTTCGGCGCACGAGGAAGCGACAGTCAGCACTTCCCGAATGTCTATGACAGCTTGCAGCCTGCGCCGCTTGGAAAAATCGTCGTTCAGAACATTCATATCGTTTCCAATGCCGACGGCGGCGAGGGGCGCGGAATCTTCATGCTGGGCGGCCTTGACGGCGTTCACTTGGAGAACGTCACGATCGACGGACAGGGCAAGCTGTTTCAGGGGGTTTATTACGAGTTCGGCTGGGCTACGAACGAGCCGCAGCGCTACCTGCGGCAGACCTCGCATGCCGTCAACGTCACCGTCAGAAATCTCGTCGTGTCGGGTGTCATGCGCGATGGATTTGGCGCCGAGGGGTTATATCGCGCCAACATCGATGGCATTAAGGTGACCGATGCGGGCAGTGTTTGTGGCTTTGGCCCGGGAGAGTCGACTTTTTTTCGCGTTTGGTCGGGTGTGCCTAATAGAGAATCCAAGCCGAACATCATTATTCGCAATGCCACCGGCGAAAGAATCACCATGGTCGGCATTGACATTGCGGGAGCCAGCAAAATCAATTCCGGGTTCCTCGACAATCCACCGGCGCATGATAATCCCAACCATCTGGGTCCGGATCAGGAGACGGATCTCATCGACTTTACCCTTGACGACTTCACGATATCGGGAACGCCCAACAATTACGGGGTTCTGTCGTCAGCCGGGCGCGCGATCATTCGCAACGGTACCATCACCGGGTTTCAGCGTGGCCTGGTGACCACGCAGGAGTGCACGAAATACCTGATAGAAGGAGTCAAGATCTATGACAGCACCGGCATCGGCATGATGCTCGGGCAGCCGGTCAGCATTCATAATCCACCGCGGCTTTCTAACGGAATCGTGCGCGGCTGCATCATCGCAGGAAGCGGAGCCAAGAGCCCCAGCGCCGCGATCACCGTTGGAACCACCCAGAGCTGCGTGATCGAGAACAACCGCTTTGGTTACGACGAAAGTCATGATCGAAAAAGTGAGAGAACGCAAACCCAGGCCGTCATCGTTGCGGCGGACGCATCGGGTGTGATTTGCCGAGGCAACTTTGTCGGCGGCGTCGCCGATAATTCAACCGCCTATTCGCTCGCGGGCGCCAACTCTCCCACGCGGGAATGCCGACTTTCCAACAACGGCGGCAACACATCGGCGAGCGGTTCTTGGTACACCGATCGTCAGGCGCCGGCCATGCAGGCTCTGTCGAGCGGCAGCGTCATTCCCGCGTCTTCGCACATTGTCTGGGTATCGGCTAGGTCTGCCGTCAATGGCATCCGGGTGCAGCCCGGTACGCAACAAGGACAGCGGCTGACCATCGTCAACAACAGTCCAAACGAGAATTCGATCAGCTTTGGGCCTTCTTCTGAAAGCAATGTCGAGGATGGCGCGCATACAATGGCTGGGACGCATTCCAAAGTGCTCATCTGGCATGCGGAGAAAAAGCTCTGGCGATCGCTCCAAGAGTAGCCGGTTCGGCTGTGCATTGACTGCTGTTGGGCGCAACGAGGCGCCCGCACACGGTGGTGTATAATCAGCGCGCCTCATCTCATCAACGCCCGGCGCATGGGCCAGCAGCCGAAGAAAGAGTTTTCACCGTCCAATGTGCGGCATCTGTGGGCTTTTCGGCCCCCAATCCTCAAACGAGCTTGAGCGCGCCGTCGGGCGAATGACACAAACCATCGCCCACCGTGGACCGGACGGCGAGGGCGTGTTTATCGGCGACGGAATCGCCCTGGGGCACCGCCGTTTGAGCATCATCGACCTGTCGGATGCCGGCAGCCAGCCCATGCGTCTGGGTGCAACTGTCGTCGTCTATAACGGCGAGTCCTACAACTTCGTCAAGCTGCGCTTCGAACTGGAGCAGCTTGGACATGCATTTATGGGCCACTCCGACACCGAGGTGCTGCTGCATGCCTATGCCCAGTGGGGCCTGCAGGGTCTTGAGCGATTGGAAGGCATCTTTGCCTTCGCCTTGTGGGACGAGGAGCGACGACGTCTGATTCTCATGCGCGACCGCCTGGGGATAAAGCCGCTTTTCTATTCATGGAGCGATGGGCGCCTGGCCTTCGGGTCCGAGATCAAGGCGGTACTCGCCGCGGGCGAGATCGACCGGACACTGGACGATCAGGCATTCGCCGAATTCCTCTGGTACGGGCATGCACTGGAGGAGCGCACCATCTACCGGGGTGTTCGCTCGCTCGAGCCCGGATGCCGTCTCATCATCGACAATGGAAACCTTCGCCTCGAATCCTGGTGGCGTCTCGAGTCCTGGTTGGGCGGCGACCATGCCAAGACGGCCCAAGAAGCATCCGAGGCGGTTCGAGCCGCCGTGGATGCGGCGGTCTCGCGACAGCTCGTCAGCGACGTGCCTGTGGGAGTGTTCTTGAGCGGCGGAGTAGATTCTTCCAGCATCGCAGCCTCTGCCGCTATCGCGAGTTCGCGGCGACTGAGCAGTTTCTCCGTCGGCTTCGACTACGAGGGCGGCGTGAATGAGTTGCCGAAAGCGCGTCTGGTCGCGCAAACCCTTAATCTCGATCACCATGAGCTGCAGGTGCGCGGAGACTGCCTGGACGAGGTGATCACGGATCTGGTGGCGATGCATGACGAGCCGTTTGGGGACGCAGCCAACATCCCGCTGTATTTGCTGGCGCGCGAGCTGAAGGGCAGCATCAAGGTTGTCTTGCAGGGCGATGGGGGAGATGAAATGTTCGCCGGTTACCGGCGCTATGCCGTCCTGGGATCGACGGCTTGGTGGCGCGCAGTGCCCCGCGGCGCCCTGCAGCTCCTGCCGGCGATGCCGGGCAACCGCGGCGCGCGCCTGGCGAGGATGGCGACTGCGGCGGGACATGCCGATCCAGCGATGCGAATGGCGCTGATGCTGACTCTTGAGACGCTGCGCCAACCTCCGTCATCACTCCTCAGCACGGAAGCGCAGCGCAAGTTGGAATCTGCCACTGATCCCTTCGCCGCCTATCGGCGCTTCGCCGCGCGATTTGCCGACCAGGAGCCGGTGCAGCAGATGCTTCTGACGGATCTTTCGGTGCAACTGCCGTATCAGTTTCTCCCCAAGGTGGACCGGGCTACCATGGCGCACGGAATCGAAGCGCGTGTGCCGCTGTTGGATGAGGGTATAGGCGCCGTGGCGGTGGGGCTGGCCTCCTCGATGAAGGTGCGCGGCGGTCAGAAGAAGATCGTGCTGCGCGATGCGATGCGGGGGCGGGTGCCAGACGAGATCCTGGACGGTCCGAAGACCGGTTTCGGCGTGCCCTATGAGGAATGGCTCCGCGGTCCATTGAACGCGTTCGCGCGCTCAGCGGTGCTCGAGCGCGGCTTCATCGAGCGTTTTTCATTCGATCGGGGGCGATTGCAGGCGGCCTTCGACGAACACGCCTCGCGGCGCCGCGATCGAGGATTCGTGCTTTGGAAGCTGATGCAATTGGCCTTGTGGTCCCGGAGTCATTGACGATGTATTTGAAACATTTGGAGTTGCTGGTCTGCCCGCAGTGTCACGTCTCGTTGACGTGCGCGATCAAGGATGGCGAGCCGGCATCGGGAATGGTGGCGGACGGTGTCCTGCGTTGTGCCGGGTGCAATAAGGAGTATCCGATCATCAAGGGCGTACCCCGCTTTGTGCCGCGCGAGAACTACGCTTCGGGTTTCGGCTTGGAATGGACCAAGCACGCGCGAACTCAGTACGACAGTTATTCGGGAGTGCCTGCTTCCGAGCGACGGTTCTTCGACCAGACTCACTGGCCGAGGAATCTGAAGGGCGAACTCATTTTGGAGGTGGGCAGTGGTTCGGGACGTTTTACCGAACAAGCGGCGCTCACTGGAGCGACCGTGGTGTCGCTCGACTACAGCTATGCGGTGGATGCGAATTTTGCGTCCAACGGAGCGCGCGACAACGTGCTCATCGTGCAGGCTGACGTATTCCAAATGCCTTTCCGCCCGCAGAGCTTCGACCGCGTGTTCTGCTTTGGCGTGCTGCAGCACACGCCGAGCCCGCCGCGCGCATTTGCCGCTCTGGTGCCACCGCTGAAGCCCGGTGGTGAACTGTGCGCGGACATCTACAAGGTTTCGCTGTGGCGCACATTCCTCCAGACCAAATATTGGGTGCGACCTTTCACGCGACGGATGAATCCGGATCGGTTGTACGCTCGAGTGCAACGCTGGGTGAATTTCATGTGGCCGGTGGCCAAGGTAATTCGCCGCTTGCCCAAAGGCTACGCTATCAACTGGCGCTTGCTGGTGGCGGACTACAGTTTCCTGGGGCTGCATGGTCAAATGCTCAAAGAATGGTCGTATCTGGATACCTTCGACATGCTGGCGCCGCGCTACGATCGACCGGCCACCAAGAAGACCTTCAGCCGTTGGGCCGAGGAGGCGCATTTGAGCGACATCGACGCGTTCCTCACGCCCCATGGTGTGGTGTTGCGCGCGCGAGCGGCGCCTTCGAGTCAGATTCAGGATCGAAACCGGTAAATGTGCGGCATCGTCGGGTTGCAGGGCCGGTTCAGCCTCGAGCTGTTGGATAGGATGACCGCCGCGGTTGCACACCGCGGACCCGACGGCGAGGGCAGGCTGTGGATTGAGACGCCGGGTGCGCCGCCGGCCGGACTCGGCCATCGACGGCTGGCGATCATCGATTTGTCGAGCGCCGGCTGCCAGCCGATGTCGCTGAGGCCCGATGGTGCCGAGCCGAACGCGGCGCTGACGCTCGTTTACAACGGTGAGATCTACAACTACCGCGAGCTGAAGGCCGAGCTCGAAGCCGCCGGCCATCGATTCTCGACGCAGACCGATTCGGAGGTGTTGCTGCATCTGTATCAACGCCACGGCCTCGATGCGCTCAGGCGATTGAACGGCATTTTTGCCTTTGCCATTCACGATGCGAGAGCCGGCGGCAGGCCGGACGGCGTGGAACGAGGCGCATTGTTTCTGGCGCGCGATCAAGCCGGCGTAAAGCCATTGTATTACGCGTCCACAGACGACGGCTTTCTCTTTGCCTCGGAAATCAAGGCGCTGCTGTGTCACCAGGGCATTTCGCGATCGATCGATCCATTGGCGCTCCAGCAGATGATCGCCTACCTGTGGACGCCAGCGCCCCGCACCATGCTCAGCGAAGTGCGCAAACTCGAGCCCGGCTGCGCGATGATCGTGCAGCAAGGGCGGGTCTCGCGTTATTGGCGCTACTATCGGTTGCCGTATGACGGGCGCCGGGACCCACGTCCGCGGGCAGAAATCGCGGCTGAGTTGCATGAACGGCTGGAGGCGAGCGTGCGCCGCCAGCTGGTGTCCGATGTGCCCGTAGGCGCTTTTCTTTCCGGGGGTCTCGACTCGAGCGCGGTGGTCGCCATGATGCGCAAGGCTCTGCCGGATCGTCGCATTCAGTGTTTTTCGATTGGGTTTGCCGACGATGTGGGAGAAGAGGGCAACCCGGCTGATCTGCCCTATGCGCGCAAAGTGGCACAGCACCTCAACGTCGATCTCGAAGAAATTCGTATCGAAGCCTCCTCCATCAACCGCCTCGATGAGATGATCGAATTATTGGACGAGCCGCAGGCCGATCCCGCCCCCATCAATGCGTTGTTCATCGCCGAGAGGGCGCGCGCCATGGGTATGCCGGTTTTGCTGTCGGGGGCGGGCGGCGACGATATCTTCAGCGGCTACCGCAGACACCGCGCGCTGCAGCTCGAGCGCTGGTGGGCCTGGCTGCCGAGCCCCGTCCGTGCGGGCCTGCAGAAAGCGGTCGAAACGGCTGTCAATCGTCCGAACGGCCAACGCAGCATCACGGGCCGGAGGATCGCCAAGATGTTCGCGCACGCGGGCGACGATGCGGAGCGCCGCTTGATTTCATACTTCTGGTGGAATTCCGACAAGCTGCGCCAAAGCCTCTTTACCAGGGACTTCTCCGCCCGGATTCAAGCGGCAGACCCCGCGGAACCGCTGCGCGCAAGTCTTGATGAAATCCCACAGGAACACGATCCGCTGCAGCGGATGTTGTTTTTGGAGACACGCCATTTCCTCGCGGACCACAATCTCAACTACACCGACCGGGCGGGGATGGCCGTCGGGGTTGAGGTCCGCGTGCCTCTTTTGGATCTGGAGCTCATCGATTTCGCGGCCACCATCCCCTCGGCGATGAAACAGACAGGGGCCGAGGGCAAGTCCATTTTCAAGGAAGCGATGTCAAGCCTCTTGCCCAGGGACGTGATCTATCGACCCAAATCCGGCTTCGGGGCGCCGTTGCGCCGCTGGCTGCGCGGCGAATTGCGCGACAAGGTGGAGGACACCTTAAGTCCCGCCAGCCTTGAACGGCGCGGCTTCTTTGATGCGAAAGGGGTGCGCTCGCTGATCGACGGTGACCGGCAAGGGCGCGTGGACGGCGCCTATACCTTATTTGCCTTGATGTGCTTCGAATTGTGGTGTCGGCGCTTCATAGACGTTTAAAATCAAGAATTTGCTAGCCGCTTTTAGAGCACAGGATAGATGCAGCAACTATTGCAATCCCTGGCGGATGGACGGGTGTTCTTGGAGAGCATCCCGGTTCCCGCCGTCGCCTCGCACGCCGTACTCATCCGAACCAATCGATCCTTGATCTCCGCCGGCACCGAAAGGATGCTTCTGGAGTTCGGCAGGGCGAACCTCATTTCCAAAGTGCGGCAACAGCCCGAGCGGGTGCGACAGGTGCTCAACAAGATGCGCACCGATGGCGTCGCGGCCACGCTCGAGGCGGTACGCGGCAAGCTCGAACAGCCCATTCCCTTGGGCTATTGCAACGTCGGGCGCGTGGTCGAATGCGGTGGCGCCGTCACCGAGTTTGCTTCAGGTGACCGAGTGATCTCCAACGGCAGCCACGCGGAGTTCGTCGCCGTCGGACGCAATCTCTGTGCCCGGGTGCCCGATTCGGTCAGCGACGAAGAGGCTGCATTCGTGCCCCTGGCGGCCATCGCGCTCCAAGGCATGCGGCTGGCGGCACTTCAGATCGGCGAGAGTGTCTGCGTCATTGGGTTGGGTCTGGTGGGGCTAATTGCCGTACAACTCCTGAAGGCGAGCGGTTGCCGGGTGCTGGGCATCGATCTTGACCCCGCTAAACTCGAACTGGCGCGACAGTTCGGCGCCGAGGTCGTGCAGGTCGGCGCCGGCGATGTGCTGAAGGCGGCCGAGGAATTTTCCGGCGGCAGGGGCATCGACGCGGTGCTGATCGCGGCCGCCACGGACAGCAACGAACCCATTCGGCAGGCCGCGCAGATGTGCCGGCAGCGCGGCCGGGTCGTACTCATTGGCGTTACGGGACTGGAACTCGACCGCAACGATTTCTACAAAAAGGAAATCTCCTTTCAAGTCTCCTGTTCCTACGGTCCCGGACGTTATGACGAGGATTACGAGGGCCGCGGCAACGATTATCCCTTTGGGCTGGTGCGTTGGACTGAACAAAGAAATTTCGAGGCGGTCCTGACCTTGCTCGATCGTCGTGCGATCGAGCTGACGAGCCTCATCAGTCACCGTTTCGCTTTCTCGGAAGCCGGCCTCGCCTATGACTTGCTCGCCGACCGCTCGCGGGCCTCGCTCGGCATCCTGCTCGAGTACGGCGGCACTGCAGAGGCCCCGCTGGTGCGCTCGCTGCCGTTGGCAGCGGCAAGCCCTTCACTCTCGCCGCAGAAGGCCGCGGTAGGTTTCATCGGCGCCGGCAACTATGCGGGCCGGGTGCTCATCCCGGCGTTCAAGGAGAGCGGCGCGCGCCTCATCGCCATTGCCAGCGCCAACGGTGTCAATTCGGTCCGCCACGGTCGGGACCAGGGTTTTGAGTTTGCGACCACCGAAGTCGATTCGGTATTGAACGGCGCCCAGATCAATCTTGTTGTCATTGCGACCCGCCACAGCAGTCACGCGCAGCTCGTGGAACGCGCCTTGAGTGCGGGCAAACATGTGTTCGTGGAAAAACCCCTGGCCCTGAGCGCGGCCGAAGCCGACGGCATCGAGCGGGCGTACCGCAAGGCCAACCAGGTAGAACCGCGGCTGCTCATGGTGGGATTCAACCGTCGCTTTGCGCCGTTGGCCGTCACCATGAAGTCGCTGCTGGACAAATCTCACGGAGCGAAGAGCTTCGTCGTCACCGTGAATGCGGGCGCGATGCCCTCCGGGCACTGGACTCTGGAGGCCGAGGGGGGCGGGCGCATCATCGGCGAAGCTTGCCACTTCATCGATTTCTTAAGATTCCTGTCGGGCCATCCAATCACTGATATCACCGCCTTGAGCACCGCGCGGGGCGGGGAGGCGATGAGCGATCCGTCGGTGAGCATCAATCTCAAGTTTTCCGACGGCTCGATGGGACTCATTAACTACATCACGAGCGGGCACGCTTCCTTTCCGAAGGAGCGCATCGAGGTCTTTGCCGCCGGCGCCGTTCTGCAGCTCGATAACTTCCGTCAGCTGCGTGGCTTCGGATGGCCGGGATTTCGCTCGCAGCGGCTGTGGCGTCAGGACAAGGGCCAACGCGCGTGCGCGGCGGCGCTGGTGCGGGCAATCGAAGCGGGAACCGCCGCGCCCATTCCAATCGACGAGCTGCTCGAGGTGAGCCGCGCAACCATCGCGGCGAGCGAAGCAGCACGGCATTGAGCCTCGCGAACTACTTCCATACGCTAAGGTATTTGCGCCCGGTTCAATTGTTGGGGCGCATCCGCTTCCGCGCCTTTCGGCCCAGACCGGATCTGCGACCGTCGCCGCCGAGGAGGCCCCTGCAAAGCCCCTTGTGCCCGCCCATAGGTGCGGCGGCCTCCGTGCTCTCGGAACGCACCTTTCGATTCCTGAATCAGGAAGGCAGCCTCGAATCACCCGAAGATTGGAATTCGCCAGCGCGAACCATGCTCTGGAGCTACAACCTTCACTACTTCGATGATTTGAATTCGGCCGGTGCCGAGACGCGGAGCGCGTGGCATCGCAAACTCGTCAATCGCTGGATCACCGAAAATCCGCCCGGGCACGCACTGGGCTGGGACCCGTATCCGATCTCGCGACGCATGGTCAACTGGATCAAGTGGTGCCTCAAGGGGCAGGAGTGCGACGCTTCGATGTCGCAAAGCCTCGCCGTGCAAGCCCGTTGGCTCACGCAGCGCCTGGAACATCACCTGCAGGGCAACCACCTGTTTGCGAACGCAAAGGCGCTCATCTACGCCGGGCTTTTTTTCCAGGGCGACGAAGCCGAGACCTGGTTGGAAACCGGCTGGCAGCTCGCCACCAAGCAAATTCCCGAGCAGGTGCTTTCCGACGGCGGTCACTTCGAGCGCAGCACCATGTACCACGCCGGCTTCCTTGAGGACCTGCTCGATGTGATCGCAATGGCCAAGGCCTACGGCCGCACCATCGAGGACACCTGGGACACGGTGGTTGCGCGCATGCTCAGTTGGCTCGAAGCCGCATCGCATCCCGACGGCGAGATCGCGTTTTTCAACGATGCAGCCTTCGGGGTGTTTCCCACAGCCCAGGCGCTGCGCCATTACGCTTCGCAACTGGTGTGCGAGTTGCCTCCGCGACACGGAGATTTGCGGCAACTGATGCCGAGCGGCTATCTGACGGTGATTCGTGGGCCCTGGTATCTGATGTGTGACGTGGCGCCGGTGGGGCCCGATCACTTGCCGGCGCACGCGCACGCCGACACATTGAGCTTCGAGATGAGCTATCTCGGGCGGCGCGTGTTCGTCAATTCTGGCACTTCGGAATACGGGATGGCGCCCGAGCGTCAACGCCAAAGAGGCACTGCGGCCCACAACACCGTCATCGTAGACGGGCAGGACTCAAGCGAAGTGTGGGCGGGCTTTCGAGTGGCGCGGCGCGCTCGAGCGTATTTGCTGCGAGCCACTTGCAGCGAGGCAAGCGTGAATATCATCGGCGAGCACGATGGTTATAAACGTCTACCGGGCGCCAATATTCATCATCGCGAGTGGCGCATCGAAGCCTCGGGTATCCGCGTGCACGACTCCGTCAAGGGTTCTTTTGGCAGTGCGGAGAGCCGTTTCCATCTGCACCCGGACGTGACCGCGCACCGTGGAGAGGATGCGAACACTTGGCGGCTTGGCATCATGGGCGGCGAACTTCAGGTGCGCTTCGAGGGCGCCCGGTCGGTCGAGTTGCTCGACACCACTTGGCATCCGGAATTCGGACGCACCGTGCCCAACAAATGCCTGGTCGCGCGCTTCCAAGGTGCCGATCTGAAGGCGCTCGTGTCCCAGCCGAACTTGCCGTGAAGATCCTGTTTCTCACCTTCTACTACCCACCGGACTTGAGTGCCGGTTCCTTTCGCGCGAGCGCCGTCGCTGAAGCCCTGCTGCCTATGCTGCCCCCCAGCGCCTCCTTGGATGTGCTGACCACGGCGCCCAATCGCTACATCTCCTACTCCCAGAAGGTTCCGCAAATCGAGGAATCCGGCCAACTGAAGATTCGCCGCATTCCATTGCCGACCCATCGCAGCGACCTTGTCGGGCAGTCGCGTGCCTTCCTGCATTTTGCGCGCAATGTGAGGGAAATCACCCGCCATCATGCCTACGACTTGGTGATCGCCACTTCCTCGAGGCTGATGACCGCGGCCTTGGGCTCGCGCGTGGCGAAACGCATGGGAGCCAAGCTGTACCTCGACATCCGCGATATCTTCGTTGACACCATTGGGGATGTCTTTCCGCGATTCGCATGGGGCCTAAAGCCAAGCCTGTCGGTCCTCGAACGGCGCACCATGCTGCGCGCGGATCGAATCAACCTGGTGTCGCGCGGCTTCGAAGGCTACTTTCGCGCGCGTTATCCTAACCAGGCGTATTCGTGGTTTACCAACGGCATCGACCGCGAGTTCGTCGAGGCCGACTGGTCGGATTACTCCGCGCCGTCGGGGGCCCGGCCGTTGCGCATCGTTTATGCCGGCAACATCGGTGAAGGGCAAGGACTGCACGTGATATTGCCCGGGCTGGGTTCTCTGCTGGGTTCACGCGGAGAATTTCGGATCATCGGCGATGGCGGCCGAAAGCAGGCGTTGATCGGCGCGCTCAAAGAGCGGGGTGTCGACAACGTGCAGGTGATCGCTCCGATGTCGCGCGCGGCACTGCTCAAGGAATATGCGCAGGCAGACGTGCTGTTTCTGCACCTCAACGCCTATGCCGCGTTCGAGAAGGTGCTGCCTTCCAAGATCTTCGAGTATGCATCCACAGGCAAGCCGGTGTGGGCGGGTGTTGCGGGATATGCAGCGAAGTTCATTTCCGCCGAAGTGAGCAATGCGGCCGTGTTCGCACCGGGCAATGCGAATGAAGCGATGCGACGATTGGAAACTCTGGACTTGGGATTTCACCCGAGGCTCGAGTTCGTGCGCAAGTATGATCGCGGCAACATCGCGAAGGCGATGGCCGAGGACATTCTCACACTGCTGGCGGATCGAGCGTGACCGCCATATTCAAATGGATCGCGGTGCCTTTCTACAGCCCCATGTTGTTCGGGCTGCTGCTTGCGCTCGCCGGCTTCTGGGTGCGCCGCACGCGAAGGCGCCTCGGCATAGGATTTCTGGTGGCGGCGGCCATCATCGTGTTTTTCGGCTCGACGACGCTCATCGGCAATGCGTTGCTCGGCCCGCTGGAGCGGAGCTATCCGCCGTTGGCATCGGACCAGGCTGCCAACGTGAAATATATCGTGGTCCTCGGCAGCGGCTATGAGCCGGAGGATGGCGTGCCTGTCACCGGCGCGCTGGATGCCGACGGTTTGGCGCGCATCGTCGAGGGGGTGCGACTGCTTCGCGAACGTCCGGATGCGACGCTCATGGTCTCGGGCGGTGCGCCGCCGGGGCGCGTGCCTGCGGCCTTGGGTTATGCACGGCTCGCCGAACAATTGGGCATCACGCAGGAGCGCATCGTCATCCTCGATTCACCGCGTGACACTGCCGAGGAGGCGCGGAGAATCTCGAGCCTCCTGGCTTCCAAACCATTCATTCTGGTGACCTCCGCATTTCATATGCCCCGCGCCATGCGGCTGATGCGACGCGCCGGCCTCAATGCCATACCGGCTTCCACCGCCAACCTGGTCCATCCTCACTCCCCGAGCGACCGATTTGGACTTATTCCAAGTTCCCGGGGGCTGCACCGCACCGAAATCGCGCTCCATGAGTACGTCGGCATCGTGGCGATCGCGCTTCAGGTCTATCACTGACCAGCAGGTGAACGTTGCGTCGCGAAGTTGACGCAACCCTAAAAGTTGTCGCCTAGACTCGCTGGGGATGCAGATGCACGCGCGCATCCAAGAGCTCTCCGACCCGCCGCCGCAGATACGACAGCTCTTGCTGGTTCGCTCGCTGCGCGGCTACCGCCCCCTGTGCTTCATCCCCGACGGCCTGTTGCTCGCCCGCGGATACGAACTTCTCGCCGCGAGCTTGGATTGCTCCAAGTTGCGTTCAATCGGCGAAGTCCCACATTCTTTGCACTCTCGGCTGTTGCGCCGGGCGCGGCTCGCGGAACGCGTTCTGCGGCTCGGTATCCGATTCGGCGTGCGCATCGGCGAAGGCAGCTATCTTCTCGCCGAGCGCAACCGCCTGTGGCGCCTCAGCTTGCCGAGCGGGCAGATCGTGCTCGATCAATTGATCGAGAAGGGAACCAAACCGCTGTGGATCAGCCGCCTGCAAGGGGTGAAGGGATTCACCGATGGTGCCTGCTACGGCGAATATTGGGACAATGTGCGGCGCGATCCGGTCAATGTCTGGGCGAGGAATCTCAAGGGTGAATGGCGCATCGCCCACACCTTCGATCGCGGCACCATCGAGCATGTGCACGGCATGTTTCCGGATCCCCATCGCGGCCTGGTTTGGATCGTGACTGGAGATTTGGGCGGGGCCGCCGGTATCTGGGCGGCGCGACAGGACTTTCGGGAGGTGTTTCCCGTGTTGGTGGGACAGCAGCGATTCCGATGCTGCTGGCTTGCGATTTCCGCACGCAACATTGTCTACGCCACCGACAGCCCGCTCGCCCGCAACACGGTTCGAGAACTTGTCCTGCCCTCGGGCTGCTGGGAAGGCCCGGGTCCCTGGCGCGGCGTGGAATCGTTGCCTTTGATGGAGACCAGCGGCAGCTCAATCTATGGATGCAAGCTGGCCGACGAGGCGGTGTTCTCCACCACCGTCGAACCGGGCCTGCCGACCGGACATCGGCTCCGCGATTGGTTCGAAAGAAAGCCGGGTCCCGGGATACTTGGGCCATACGCGGATCTGATGGTCGGCGGTCAGGCCGGCTTTGTCCGGATTGGCCGATGGCAAAAAGATCGCTGGCCGTATCGCTTGTGCGAGTTTGGCTCGATCTGTTTTCCGACCGGCGTCAATCCGGGCAATCGAATCTACGCCTACGGCACCGGCCTCATCGGTGCCGATGGACAGCTTGATGTCTACGACCTCAAAGTTCCGCCGCGGGGTTCCCGCTAGCGATTCAAGATTGCCTTAAAGCCGGCAGGGCATTCCTGGATAATGCCGGCCATGATTTTGCAGTCCGAAGTTCCGACACGCACCCTGGTCACCGGGGCGACCGGCTTTGTGGGCCGCGCGCTGCTTAGTAGCGCCCGCGATCTTACCTGGCGGGCTGCCGTACGGTCGGTCCCCGGCGGCATGGAGGCCGAAGTGGCTTGCGTCGGCGACATCGACGAGAAAACCGACTGGAACGGTGCGCTCGCCGATGTCGATTGCGTGGTGCATCTGGCCGCTCATGTGCATGTCATGAATCCCAGCGCCCAAGACGCGCGCGATTTCGAGCGGATCAACGTACTCGGTACCGAGCGGCTGGCGCGCGCCGCGGCCAAGGTCGGGGTCAAGCGCTTCATCTACCTGAGCAGCATCAAGGTCAACGGGGAAAAAACCGAGGCGCACCCATTTCGCGCGGACGATCCGCCCGCGCCCAAGGATGAGTACGGCCGTTCCAAGCTGAACGCGGAACGGCTGCTTGCGGCCATCGAGGCGGGGGGTGACATGCGCGTAGCCGTCATCCGTCCGCCCCTGGTCTACGGGCCTTCCGTGCGCGGCAACTTCAAGCGTTTGCTGGCGTTGGTCAACAGCGGGCTGCCGCTGCCTTTGGGCTCTGTGCGCAACAAGCGAAGTCTTGTGAGCGTGTGGAATCTTTGCGATCTGATCGGCTGTCTAGTGCGGCGCGCCGAGCCTGCGAGCGGCGTGTTTCTGGTGGCGGACGATGAGCTGTTGTCGACGGCGGAACTCGTACGTCGCATGGCGCTGCTCATGCATCGCCGTCCCCGTCTTCTGGCCTTGCCGCCACCGTTCCTCAATCTGTTGGGAAAGTTGACCGGCAGGGGAGCGGAGGTGCGGCGGTTGTGCGATTCCCTGGTGCTCGACACGGCCCCGACGCGCGAGCGCCTGGGTTGGACCCCGCCGCTGCCGACCGATGCAGGTCTCGAAAGAACGGTATCCTGGTATCTGGGACAACTAAGCGCCTAGGGAGTGGAACCGAACTTGCAGCAGATTCATTTGATCGCGGCGGCGCGACCGAACTTCATGAAGGTGGCACCGCTCTACCATGCGCTGCGCAAAGAGTCCTGGTGCAACACTTCCATCGTGCACACCGGACAGCATTACGACTACAACATGTCGGCATCGTTTTTTCGTGACTTGAAGCTCCCGGCACCCGACTTTCATCTCGAGGTGGGCAGCGGCTCGCACGCAGAACAGACCGGCAAGGTGATGATCGAGTACGAAAAGGTTGCCATTGCCAACCGCCCTAACTGGATTGTGGTCGCGGGCGATGTCAACTCGACGCTGGCCTGTGCACTCGTAGGCACCAAGCTCGGCGTGCCCGTAGTGCACCTCGAAGCGGGCCTGCGATCCGGCGATCGCAGCATGCCGGAGGAGATCAACCGGCTAGCCACCGACGCAATCGCGGACGTGCTTTGGACCCCCTCAGCCGATGCCGACGAGAACCTATTGCGGGAAAACGTCGCCCCCGACAAGATCGATCGGGTCGGCAACTTCATGATCGACTCTTACGAAATGCTGCGCGAGGTGATCGATGCGTCCGGCTGTGTCGGACGTCTCGGACTTGATGCGCAAGGATTCGCCGTGGTGACGCTGCATCGGCCGAGCAACGTCGACAGCGCGCAGTCTTTGGGCTCGCTGATAGAACAGCTCGTTGCCGTATCGAATGCACTGCCCATCGTGTTCGCGGTTCACCCGCGCACCCGCAAGCGCCTCGATGAGTTCGGTCTCACGGCGAAGCTCAAAGACCGGCCGCGCATCGTTCTCACCGAGCCCTTAGGCTACATCGAATTCATGAATCTGGTCTCCAATGCCGCGGTGGTGGTCACCGACTCCGGCGGCGTTCAGGAAGAGACCACCTATCTGCAGATCCCGTGCCTCACCCTGCGCACCACAACCGAACGACCGATCACCGTCGATGAGGGGTCGAATCGGCTGGTGCGGACCGAGGAGTTGGCGGGCGCGCTTGAAGGGGTCATTGCCGGCCGGCACCCGAGGGGGCGCCGCCCGCAACTCTGGGATGGCAAAGCCGCCTCGCGGGCGGTCGTCGCGCTCAAGCGCCGCGCGGGAGTTGTCCGCTGATCATGATGAAGGCGCTGATTCTCGCGCTGGCTTCGTTCGTGCTGAGTTGGATAGGCACCGGATTGGTGTTGCGATACGCGCTACGCAACGCAGTACTCGATGTGCCCAACGACCGCAGCTCCCATGTGAGGCCCACGGCGCGCGGCGGCGGCCTAGCGATTGCGGTGGTGTTTTTGGTCGCCTTGCTGATCCTCGCCGCGCGGGGCGCCATCGATGGAGGCACGGCGCTGGTGCTCGCGGCCGGCGGCAGCGCCATCGCCGTCGTCGGCTATTTCGACGATCACAAGCCCGTTCCGGCCAGAGTTCGCATCCTGGTGCACGTGGGCGCAGCCGTCCTCGTCGTCGCCGTCTTAGGCGGCTTGGGCGAGGCGACACTCATGCGTCAGGGTCCTTGGGGATACTGGCTTGCCGCGCTCATCGGCGTGCTGGCTCTGGCCTGGTCGACCAACCTGTTCAATTTCATGGACGGCATCGATGGCATCGCCGGCAGCGAGGCGGCGTTCGTGTCGATCACGGGCGCGTGGCTCACCTGGCACTACAGCGGCAACGGCGGGGTGGCGCTCGCCATGCTGGCACTCGCTTTCTCAACGCTCGGATTTCTGCCGTGGAATTGGCCCCCCGCGCGCATTTTCATGGGGGATGTGGGGAGCGGCTTTCTCGGATTTCTCATGTCGGCGCTCGGCATAGCCGCCAGCCGGCACGGTGCCATGCCGGTGCCCGTATGGTTCATCTTGGGCGGCGTGTTCATGGTCGATGCCACCCTGACGGTGGGTCGGCGCATGGCCCGCGGAGAGCGTTGGTTCGACGCTCACCGCACCCACGCTTACCAACATCTTGCCGTGCGTTACGGGCATCTTGCAGTGACGATGCTGTCAATCGCCATCAATCTCTTGTGGTTGTTGCCATGGGCATGGTGGGCAGCCTCTCATCCGCAACATTCGCTGGCATGCGCCTTCGCCGCCCTGACGCCGCTTTCGATATTGGCGCTCCTGGCCGGCTCCGGCCGCCAGCCCCGGACGCAGCCGACTTGAACTTCCGCCGACAGCCCCGCCTTTCGGCGCCCGATACCAACCTCGCCGCCTCGAACGGGTACTCACCCCTGTTGAACCTAAAAATTCGAGCGTTTCATGTTGCTACCGCCAATCGCGCAGGTCGCAGAGGCACTATCGCGGACCACCGAGGCGCTGGCTCAGGAGCTGGTCTGTCCGAGGCCCACGGCGCCGCCTTGGTCTGAATTCGACTGGCGAGTGGCCCGTGCGAGCGCGGCCATGCAGGGGATATCCGCGCTTCTTTGCAACCGGCTGCGCTGGCAGGGCCCACCGGGCTGGCAGAGGTTTTTGAACGAGCAGCGCGCGCAGACCGCCGCGCGTCGCCAGAAGATCGCGACCATCCTGTCGGACATCGATGCACGGGCGCGCCTCGAGGGCATGGGGTTTGTCGGCCTCAAAGGATGCGCGCTCTACGCCATGGGCCTCTATCCGGATGCGGCAAGGCCCATGGGAGACATCGATCTTCTCGTCCGCGAGGAAGAGCGTCCCGCGCTGACGCGCATCTTGGAGGCGTGTCACTACCGGCTTGCGTTCGATTCCTATCGCCACCAAGTCTTTAAGCCGCAGGACATTGCAGCCGCCGCGCCGGACTTCGGAGAGCACATCGACAGTCCCATCAAGATCGAAGTGCACACCAGCGTTGCCGAGCATTTGCCGGTGCAGACGGCGGATATCACCACGCTGCTTTTCCCGGCGGATCTTCGCGGCGGCCTGAATCCCTATCGCTCGAGCGCGGCGCTGCTCATGCACCTGTTGCTGCATGCCGCCGGCAACATGCGCGCGCGCGCCTTGAGGTTCGTTCAGCTGCACGACATCGCGCTCTTGACGCGTTCGCTGTCGCCCGACGATCGCGATGAGTTGCTCGAGACGCGCCTGGGCACGCAACGCTTGTGGTGGGCCGCGGCGCCTCTGCTGATGACGGCAAGATATCTTCCAGGATCCATTCCGGATGCCTGGATCGGCGAACTCGAATTGGACAGTCCCACGGCGCTGCAAAGGGCGGCGCGGCGCCAACAGCTCGCCGATGTCTCCTGGTCGAACGTGCGCATCGAAGCCTTTCCCGGCATCGAGTGGGCGCGCGGTCTGTCGGAGCGCTGCCGCTTTATGCAAAGCCGTATTTGGCCGAGCCGCGAAGCGCGGCGCGAGCTCGCGCAGGGTGCGGAACAAATTCCCGGCGGCGGACAGCTGCCCTGGTACGGCGTCCCACACGCCAAGCGCATTGCCCGTTGGATTTTCTCCAACCCTCCACGGGTTCAGACCATCCTCTCGGTTCAGGCTGCCCTGGCCCAGGACTCCTGAATCGACCCGGATCCTCAAGGGTCGGCATCTAACGCGGCTGTCATCGAATTCCATGGACTGCCTTAGTCGCAAAATGGCAGGATGGCACCGGCCCGATCCGCCCTGGATCCCGGCGCATCATTGAAATTGTTACATATTGCTTGCAGGAGCGGCGGCTTGACGAAAACGGCGTTGATTACAGGAATCACGGGACAGGACGGCGCTTACCTCGCCGAGTTGTTGCTCTCCAAAGGCTATGCCGTTCATGGTGTGAAGCGACGCTCCTCGCTGTTCAACACCGATCGCATCGATCATCTGTATCAGGACCCGCACGAGACTGACATCCGGCTGGAGCTGCACTACGGCGATCTGACCGATTCGACCAACTTGATCCGCATCATCCAGGAGGTGCAGCCCGACGAGATCTACAATCTTGCCGCGCAAAGTCACGTGGCGGTTTCCTTCGAGACACCGGAGTACACCGCCAATTCCGATGCGATCGGCACGCTGCGCATACTCGAGGCGATCCGCATCTTGGGTCTCGAGAAGCGCACGCGTTTCTATCAGGCCTCTACCTCGGAAATGTTCGGCAAGGTGCAGGAGATCCCGCAGCGGGAAACCACGCCGTTCTATCCGCGCTCGCCTTACGGCGCGGCCAAGGTGTACGCCTACTGGATCACGGTCAATTACCGCGAGGCCTATGGCCTCTATGCCTGCAACGGCATCCTCTTCAACCATGAATCGCCGCTGCGCGGCGAGACCTTCGTGTCGCGCAAGATCACCCGCGCGCTCACGCGCATCAAGGTGGGCCTGCAGGATACATTGCACCTGGGCAACCTCGATTCGCGCCGCGACTGGGGTCACGCACGCGACTATGTGCATGCACAGTGGTTGATGCTGCAGCAGAAGGAGCCTGAAGATTTTGTCATCGCCACGGGCAAGCAGTACTCGGTTCGCGACTTCGTGGTGGCCGCCGGCAAGTGCCTGGACATGCGCATCGAGTGGCGCGGCGAGGGCGTGGAGGAGCAGGGCGTCGATGCAAAGTCCGGCCGTACCGTCGTCAAGGTCGATCCACGTTATTTCCGGCCGACCGAGGTCGAAACGCTTCTCGGCGATGCCACCAAGGCCAAGGAGAAGCTCGGCTGGTCCGCCAAGATCGAATTCCCGCAGCTGGTGGCAGAGATGGTGGAATCCGACTTGGACGTCGCGAAGCGCGATTCGTTGGTCGCCAAGGAAGGTTTCAAGGTTTACAGCTACCACGAGTAAACCATCTTGCAGTTGACTCAATCCTCTCGTGTCTTCGTGGCGGGTCATCGCGGGCTGGTGGGATCGGCGGTGGTGCGCGCCCTCAAGGGCTCAGTGGCCGGCGATCCGCTGGTGCGCAGCCGTCAGCAACTCGACCTGACCGATCAGCGCGCAGTGCGCGAGTTCTTTCTCGCCGAGCGTCCTGACGCCGTGGTGATGGCCGCCGCCAAGGTGGGCGGCATCCATGCAAACAACACCCATCCGGCTGAATTCATCGGCGAGAACCTTTCGATACAGAACAACATCATCGAGGCCGCTCACCAAAGCGGCGTGAAGAAGTTCGTCTTCTTGGGATCGAGTTGCATTTATCCGAAGATGGCACCGCAGCCCATCAAGGAGGAATACCTGCTCACCGGGCCGCTGGAGCCCACCAACGAATGGTATGCGATCGCCAAGATCGCGGGCCTGAAGATGTGCCAGGCCTATCGACGGGAATATGGCTTCAACGCCATCTCGCTGATGCCGACCAATCTCTACGGACCGGGCGACAACTTCGACTTGCAAAACTCCCATGTGTTGCCGGCGCTCATTCGCCGCTTTCACGAGGCGAAGGAGAGCGCTGCTGCGAAGGTCACCATCTGGGGCACGGGCGCGCCGCGTCGCGAGTTTCTGCACGTCGACGATCTGGCCGATGCAGTGCTGCATCTCATGCAGCACTACGATCAGGAACCGTTTGTGAATGTCGGGTGGGGCGAGGACCTCACCATCCGCGAACTCGCGGAGCTTGTGATGTCGGTGATTGGCTACAGCGGCGAGCTTGCGTTTGACTCGAGCAAGCCCGATGGTACCCCTAGAAAATTGCTCGATGTCTCGCGTCTCAGTGAACTTGGCTGGAAGCCAAAGATCTCATTGAGGCAGGGGATCGAAAGCACTTACCGTTGGTACCTCGACAACAGGGGCGAGGCCCGGCTCTGAACTGTAAAGAATTGTTGCAATCGTCAACGCTTTGCAAATGTACGCGTTTCGAACCCTATCGTATGTAAGTATTTGCAGGCATTGATCAAATGTCCTCCAATATCTGTACAATTATGTCAATGGAAACCGTAGAGCCCTTAAGCGGAACCTACGCTTAAGTAGCTTAAACGACGTTCAGGGAGGCATGATTGGAACCGAAAGCAGGTAACGATTACGCGCGGCGCGCTGCCGAGTTGTCCCGACCTGCCAAGCGTGCCCTGACCCTTTCCGTCGATGCCGTGATGATGCTGCTCGCCCTTTGGCTCACCTTGAGCCTGCGGGCCGAACATGCCTATTTCGACCCCGCCGACTGGCCCGCCTATCTTGCCGTCGCGCTCGTCAGTCTCCCCATTTTCATCCGCATGGGCCTGTACCGCGCGGTCATTCGTTTTCTCGGTCACAACGCGGTATTTGCCGTGGCGGGCGCCGTCATCGTCAGCGGCGCGGTACTCGGGGGCCTGGGCGAGTGGCTGCAGATCCACGCGCTTCGCTGGAGCGTGGTGGCGAGCTATTCCTGCTTTACGCTGCTGTATGTAGCCGGCTCCCGCTTCCTGGTGCGTTACTACCTGCTGCAGCGGTACATCCAGCCGACGTTGGCGCGGGTCGCCATTTACGGCGCCGGAGAGGCCGGGGCCCGACTTTCGACCGTGCTTTCAACCACCCGGGCTTTCGATCCGGTGATTTTCCTGGATGACAACCGAAGCCTCGTCGGCCGCATGGTCAACGGCATCAAGGTGCATTCGCCGGACAAGCTGCCGATGTTGGTGAATGAGTTTCAGATCGACCGGGTGCTGCTGGCGATTCCCTCGCTCGCACGGCACCGGCGCCGCGAAATACTCTCGCACTTGGAACCCTTGGGCGTGCACGTGCAGACGGTGCCCGAGATCGAGCAGCTGGTCACGGGCAACGCCGATGTGGGCGATCTGCGCGAAGTGGACGTCGCGGATTTGCTCGGCCGCGAGGCCGTGCCGCCCAAGGCGGCGCTGTTTGGCGCCTGCATCCGCGATCGGGTGGTCATGGTGACGGGCGCGGGCGGCTCCATCGGCTCGGAACTGTGCCGTCAAATCATCGGCCAGGGTCCCAAGCGATTGATCCTATTCGAGTTGTCCGAGCTCGCCTTGTACAATGTGGAACGGGAACTGAAGGCCATTGCCGAGCGGGACAGCCTGCAAGTCGAGCTGGTGGGCCTCATTGGCAGCGCCCATCATCGGGTGCGCATGCGCGACGTCATGAACGCCTATCGCGTTCAAACCGTCTATCACGCCGCAGCCTATAAGCACGTACCCATCGTCGAGCAGAACATCGTCGAGGGCATTCACAACAATGTAATTTCTACATGGAACTGTGCCGAAGCGGCCCACGACACCGAAGTCGAGACCTTCGTGCTCGTCTCGACCGATAAGGCCGTCAATCCCACCAACGTGATGGGAGCCTCCAAGCGCTTCGCGGAAATCGTCCTGCAGGGCCTGCAGCGGCGCGGCAGCAAGACCCGCTTCTGCATGGTGCGCTTCGGCAACGTGCTCGCCTCCTCAGGCTCCGTGGTGCCCTTGTTCCAGGAGCAGATCCGCGCCGGCGGACCGGTCACGGTGACCCACCCCGAGGTGATCCGCTACTTCATGACCATCCCTGAAGCCGCGCAGCTTGTCATACAGGCAGGCTCCATGGCCGAGGGCGGCGATGTGTTCGTGCTCGACATGGGAAAGCCCGTGCGCATCGGCGATCTGGCCCGCCGCATGATCCATCTCATGGGCTTGACCGTAAAGGACGATCAGCATCCGGAGGGCGACATCGAGATCGCCTACACGGGGCTGCGTCCGGCGGAGAAACTCTTCGAGGAACTGCTCATCGGCAACAACGTACGCGGCACCCAGCATCCGATGATTCTTCGCGCCGTAGAGCACTCGTTGGCGTGGGATCAGGTGCAGTTCGCGCTCGACGAGATGACCACCGCCATGAACCGCTTCGACTGCCAGCGAGCGCTGCAGGTGCTGCGCGATGTGGTCGAGGAATACCGGCCGGCGCCGCAACCCCATGATTTGGTGTGGTCGCGGCAGGCGGTTGCGGTGGCCAGCGCCGACGATCGCAAAGTCACCAGCCTGAAACCGCGGCGAATGGCTAAAATGAGCGAGCATTCCGACAGCGCTCGGCCAAACTAGGCGTTTTTTTGAGCTGGAGAAATTTTGTCGAACAGGATTCTGGTCACCGGCGGTGCCGGTTACATCGGTAGTCACGTAGTCAGGCAATTAGGCGCCGCGGGTCACAGCGTCGTCGTCCTCGACAACCTCATCAAGGGTTTCAAACAGGCGGTCACCTACGGCGAGCTCGTGGTGGGGGACGTCGGCGATTACGCCCTGGTTTCAAAGACCATTGCCGAGAATAAGATCGACACCGTCATGCACTTCGCCGCGCACATCGTGGTGCCGGAGTCGGTTGCCCTGCCGCTGAAATATTACGGCAACAATACCTGCGGCACGCGAAACCTCCTGCAGGTCTGCATCGAGCAGCAGGTGAAGAACTTCGTGTTCTCCTCCACCGCCGCGGTGTATGGCATACCCGAGGGCGGCTACGCGGATGAAACCTCGCCCAATCGCCCCATCAACGCCTACGGCACGTCCAAGCTCATGAGCGAGTGGATGCTGCGCGACGTGGCGGCGGTCAACCCGTTGCGCTACGTGGCGCTGCGCTATTTCAACGTCGCAGGCTGTCACCCGGGGGGGCAGATCGGCCATTCGACCGTGGGTTCGACGCTCCTCACCAAGGTGGCCTGCGAGGCCATGCTCGGCAAGCGTACCCATGTGTCGGTATTCGGCAGCGACTATCCGACCCCGGACGGCACGGGCGTGCGCGATTACCTGCACGTCGAGGACCTTGCCACCGCCCATCTGGACGCCCTTAAGTACCTGGTGTCCGGCGGCGCTTCCACCGTCCTCAACGTGGGCTACGGCCATGGCTATTCGGTGCGGGAGGTCTTGCGCATGGTGGAGGAGGTCGCCGGCCGGCCGCTTCCCATTCGCGAGGAACCCCGGCGCGCCGGGGATCCCTCTTACCTGATCGCCCGTGCCGAGCGGGTGCGCCAAGAACTCGGCTGGGTGCCCCGTTACGACGATTTGCGGGCCATCGTGTCCAGTAACCTCGCCTGGGAAGAGAAGCTGCTGAAAGATCCCTGGGTGAACTAGGGGCTTCGCGCTTTACTTGGCTGGCCAAAAAGGCTAGCATTTCCGGCCATTTTTCTTTTTAAATCAGAGCATTACGGATGCGAATCACCATCTTTGGGTCAGGCTATGTAGGCCTGGTGACGGGAGCCTGTCTCGCCGACGCCGGCAATCACGTGGTCTGTGTGGACGTCGATGAGCGCAAGATCGCCATGCTGCGACAAGGCGAAATTCCGATCCACGAGCCCGGACTCGAGGCGGTGGTCAGACGCAACTTCGCCGCCGAGCGCCTGCGCTTCACCACCGATGCCAAAGAGGGCGTCGATCATGGGCTCTTTCAGCTGATCGCCGTTGGCACCCCGCCCGATGAGGACGGGTCAGCCGACCTTCGGTACGTGCTCGCCGTGGCGAAGACCATCGGCAGCCTGATGTCCGAATACAAGGTGGTGGTCACCAAATCCACGGTGCCCGTGGGTACGGCCGACAAGGTGCGCGCCACGGTGCGCCGGGCCTTGAACGAACGGCAGGCCAAGATCGATTTCGACACCGTCTCGAACCCCGAATTCTTGAAGGAAGGCGCCGCGGTGGCGGACTTCAACCGTCCCGACCGCGTGGTCATCGGCACCGATAGCGAGCGGGCGGAGGAGCTTTTGCGCTCGCTGTATGAGCCGTTCACGCGCAATCGCGACCGCATGATCGTCATGGACGTGCGCTCGGCCGAACTCACCAAGTACGCCGCCAACGCCATGCTCGCCACCAAGATCAGCTTCATGAACGAGCTTGCGAATCTTGCCGAGCACTTCAACGCCGACATCGAATCGGTGCGCCTCGGGATAGGCTCTGATCCGCGCATCGGCTATGCCTTCATCTACCCCGGCGTGGGCTATGGCGGATCCTGCTTCCCGAAGGACGTTCAGGCGCTGCAGCGCTCGGCGCGCGAGGTGGGCTACGAGGCAAGCATTTTGGGAGCGGTCGAAACGGTGAACAACCGCCAGAAGAAGGTGCTCTTCAACAAGATCAAGTCGCACTTCAAGGACCTCAAGGGCAAGACCTTCGCGGTGTGGGGGCTGGCCTTCAAGCCGAATACGGATGACATGCGCGAGGCCTCGAGCCGCGTGCTCATGGAACAGCTGTGGGAGGCGGGCGCCAAGGTGCGCGCGTTCGACCCCGTGGCCATGGACGAGTGCCGCCGCATCTACGGCGAGCGCAACGACCTGCAGCTCTGCAAGAACGGCGCCGAGACCCTCGAGGGCGCCGATGCGCTCGTCATCGTGACCGAATGGCACGAATTTCGAAGCCCCGACTTCGATGACATGAAAAAGGTATTGCGCTCGCCGGTGGTTTTCGACGGCCGCAACCTCTACGACCCCGCGCAAATGAGCGCCGCCGGATTCAGCTATTATGCGATCGGGCGGGGCGATCTCTCCAGATGAGCAGCAACAACCTCATGCTAATCCCTGTGATCCTATCGGGTGGCGCGGGCACCCGCCTCTGGCCGCTGTCGCGCGAGATGTATCCGAAGCAATTGCTGGCCTTGACCAGCAATCTGACCATGATTCAGGACACAGCCAAGCGCCTAGCCGGCATCGAAGGCGCGCAAGCACCGATCGTCGTGTGCAACGATGCCCATCGCTTCACCGTCGCCGAGCAGCTGCGCGCCTTGAGCCTGCCTGCGGCCGCCATTCTGCTCGAGCCCATCGGGCGCAATACCGCTCCGGCCGTCGCGCTCGCTGCGATGCAGGCGCGGGAAATCGACCCGGATGCCATCTTGGTGGTCGCGCCCGCCGATCATGTGATCCGCGATGCGAAGGCTTTCCAACAGGCCGCCACCCTCGCCGCGGGCGAGGCTGCACGCGGCAAGCTCGTGACCTTCGGGATCGTGGCGCACGCCCCGGAGACCGGCTACGGCTACATCCGTCGCGGCGAGGGTTCGGGCCCTACTTATCCGGTGGCCCAATTCATCGAGAAGCCGCAGCTCGAGGTGGCGGAGCAATTCGTCGCTTCGGGGGATTACTACTGGAACAGCGGCATGTTCGTGTTCCGAGCCGAAAAGTATCTGAGCGAGCTTAAGCTTTACGCTGCGGACATCCTCGAGGCGGCGAGCGCCGCCTTCAAGGCCGCCAAGGCGGATCTTGATTTCGTGCGCATCGACAAGGCCGAATTCTCCAAATGCCGCAGCGAGTCGATCGACTATGCGGTGATGGAAAAGACCAAGGATGCGGTGGTGCTGCCGCTCGATGCGGGCTGGAGCGATGTCGGTTCCTGGTCCTCGCTCTTCGACGCGTTGCCGTCCGATGAGGAAGGCAACGTGTTGCAGGGCGATGTGATGGTGCACGACACCCACGACTGCTATGTGCATTCCACCAGCCGCTTGGTCGCCGCCGTCGGCATGGACGATCACATCATCGTCGAGACCAAGGATGCGGTGCTGGTCGCGCCGAAGGATCGGGTGCAGGACGTGAAAGAGCTCGTCAACAAGATCAAGCACGCGGGCCGCTCCGAGTCGGCTCTGCATCGCGAAGTGTTCCGCCCCTGGGGCAGCTACGACAGCATCGACAACGGCGAGCGCTTCCAGGTGAAGCGCCTCTCGGTAAAGCCGGGCGGGGTGCTGTCGCTGCAGATGCATCATCACCGCGCCGAGCACTGGATCGTGGTGCAGGGCACGGCCCGCATCACCCGGGACGGGGAGACCTTCCTGCTTTCGGAAAATCAGTCCACCTATATCCCGATCGGTTCAACTCACCGCATCGAGAATCCCGGCAAGGTGCCGCTGCACATCGTCGAGGTGCAGTCCGGCTCCTACCTGGGCGAGGACGACATCGTGCGCTTCGAAGACAACTATGGTCGCAAAGGGACCAATACTTGAAGCCCATCACGTGTTTCAAAGCCTACGACCTGCGCGGCCGCATTCCGGATGAACTCAATGAGGAAGTGGCATACCGCGTGGCGCGCGGCTATGCGCAGTTCCTGAAGCCCAAGCGCATCGTGGTCGGTCGCGACATCAGACTCTCGAGCGGCGCGCTCGCGGATTCGGTGTGCCGCGGGCTCACCGAATCGGGCGTGGATGTTTACGACATCGGGGTGTGCGGCACCGAGGGCGTGTATTTCGCGACCTTCGACGGCGGCTACGACGGCGGCATCATGGTCACTGCCAGCCACAATCCCCCCGACTACAACGGCATGAAGTTCGTGCGCGAGTCCTCCAAGCCGATCAGCGGCGACAACGGCCTGAAAGAAATCCGCAGCTTTGCCGAAAAAGCCGAATTTCCCCCGGCCCCCAAGCAAGGCCAGCGACGCTCGATCGACACCTCGGAGGCCTACGTCAAGCACCTTTTGTCCTATGTCGATCGCTCGGTTCTCAAACCCTTGAAGGTCGTGGTGAATGCCGGCAACGGCGGCGCCGGGATGTTCATCGACAAGCTCGAACCGCATCTGCCGTTCAAGTTCATCAAGGTGCACCATGAACCCGACGGCACCTTTCCCAACGGCATCCCTAATCCCATGCTCGAGGAAAATCGTGCCTCGACCATCCTGGCCATCAAGCAGCACGGCGCGGATTTCGGCATCGCCTGGGACGGGGACTTCGACCGCTGTTTTCTCTTCGATGAGCACGGCGCTTTCATCGAGGGCTACTACATCGTGGGCCTGCTCGCCTCGGTGCTGCTGCGCGGTCAGGCCGGCGGCAAGGTGGTGCACGATCCCCGCCTCACCTGGAACACCATCGAAGTGGTCGAGGCCAGCGGCGGCGCGGCGGTGTTGTCCAAATCCGGCCACGCCTTCATCAAACAGCGCATGCGCGAGGTCGACGGCGTCTACGGCGGCGAAATGAGCGCGCATCACTATTTCAGACGCTTCGCCTACTGCGACAGCGGCATGATTCCCTGGTTGATCGTGGCCCAGGTGTTGAGCGAGCGCGGTCAGGGGCTCTCGGCGCTGGTCGGGGAGAGGATCAAGCTGTTCCCGGTGAGCGGGGAACTCAACTACCGGGTGCCCGATGCGAAGGCCGCGATCGCCGCGGTGGAGGAGCGCTATCGAGCGCGCGCCCTGTCGGAGGATCGGACCGACGGTGTGTCGTTCGAGTTTGAGGACTGGCGCCTGAATCTTCGCACCTCCAATACCGAACCGTTGCTCAGGCTCAACGTCGAGGCGCGCGGTTCCACCCACCTCATGAAAGAAAAGACGGCCGAAGTGCTGGCGCTCCTGAAATCCCAGGGCGCCGTCGCCGCCGACCACTGAGGGCAGGAGCGAGATGCCCAATTTCCCCAAATTGAGCGTTGTCATTCCGGTGTACAACGAAGAGGCCGTGCTGGCGACGCTGTTTTCGCGCCTGTATCCCTCGCTCGATGCCTTGAATCTTTCCTATGAGATCGTGTTCGTCAACGACGGCAGCAGGGATAAGTCCGTGGCGCTGTTGCGCACGCAGTTTCAGGCGCGTCCCGACGTCACGCGGGTGGTGCTGTTCCACGCGAATTTCGGCCAGCATTCGGCGGTGATGGCAGGCCTTGCCTACGCGCGCGGCGAATACGTCGTGACCTTGGATGCGGACCTGCAGAATCCGCCCGAGGAGGTCGGCAAGCTGGTGGAACTGCTCACGCAGGGCTATGACTATGTGGGTACCATCCGCCAGCAGCGCCAGGATTCGTTGTGGCGCAAGAGCCTCTCCAGGGCCATCAACAAGCTGCGCGAATGGATCACGCCGGTGCGCATCACCGACCAGGGCTGCATGATGCGCGGCTACGCGCGCTCGGTGGTCACCGCGCTCAATCAAACGCGCGAGGTGAACACGTTCATCCCGGCCCTCGCATCGCTCTATGCCATGAATCCGATCGAGGTGCCGATCTCCCACGAGGAGCGGCACGCGGGCAAGTCCAAGTATTCGTTGTACAGCCTGGTGCGCCTCAACTTCGACCTCATCACCGGATTCTCGGTGGTGCCGCTGCAGCTCTTTTCCATGGTGGGCATGGCGGTGTCGTTCCTGTCGGCGGCGCTGTTCGTGGTGCTGCTGGTGCGGCGCATCTTCGTGGGTTCCGAGGCCGAAGGTCTCTTCACCCTCTTCAGCCTGGCCTTCCTCCTGATCGGCGTGGCCCTCTTCGGTATCGGCCTGCTGGGAGAGTACGTGGGTCGCATCTATGCGCAGGTGCGTGAGCGTCCGCGCTACATCGTCGAAGCGGTCTTGGAGCAGGAAGGCGAGGGATCCCGGTGACCCGCGCGGTGGTGTTTGCATACAGCGAAGTCGGCGTTCGCTGTGTGCGGGAGCTCTTGGCGCAGGGCATGGAGATCCCGTTGCTGTTCACGCATCGTGACGATCCCAAAGAGTCGCAGTGGTTCGCAAGCGTGCTTGAGCTGGCGGCCGCTCATGGCGTGCGCGCAGTGACGCCGGACTCGCCGAATACCGAAAAGTGGCTTGCCGAAGGCGCTGCGCTCAAGCCTGATTTCGTGTTCTCGTTCTACTACCGGCACATGCTCGATGCCCAGTGGCTGAAGCTTCCGCGCCAGGGCGCGCTCAACATGCACGGCTCGCTGCTGCCCAAGTTCCGCGGCCGCGCGCCGGTGCACTGGGCCATTCTCAAGGGCGAAACCTTGACCGGGGCCAGCCTGCACTACATGGTCGACAAGCCCGATGCGGGCGATCTGGTCGATCAGCAGGCCGTCGCCATCCTCGAGAACGACAATGCGCTCGACGTGTCGGTCAAGGTGGCGGCCGCTGCGGAAGAGGTCCTGCGCCGCAGCCTGCCGCGGCTGATTGCGGGCACCGCGGCGCGCCAGCCCTTGGATCTCGCGAGAGGTTCGTATTTCGGGCGCCGAGGTCCCGAGGATGGGCGCATCGACTGGCGCCAGGGGGCCAAGGTCATCCACGACTTCGTGCGGGCCGTCGCGCCCCCGTTCCCCGGCGCCTTTACCGACATCGACGGTGCCCGGATCGGCATCCTCGAGACGCGCCTCGATGTGAGGCCGGCCGCCGCCGCGGGAGCCGTGCCCCGCCTGTACCATGCCGATGGGGGATGGTATGTCGATTGCATCGACGGCAAACGCCTTAAAATTTTGCAATTGGCCGTAAACGGCGAGCCCGTGGCGCACAATAGCCTCCCGCCGGCGCTCGCCCGACAGCCGTTGGCCTTGGCCTAAAATTTCCGAAAAAAGGTAGTCGCTGTGAAAAATGTGCTGATTCTGGGTGTGAACGGGTTCATCGGTCACCACTTGAGCAAGTACATCCTGGAGAACACCGACTGGAACATCTTCGGCATGGACCTGCAATCCGAGCGGGTCGCCTCGATGCTGACGAATCCGCGCTTCCACTTCGTGGAGGGCGACATCACCATCAATCGCGAATGGGTCGAGTACCACGTGCGCAAGTGCGATGTGATCCTGCCGCTGGTGGCGATCGCGACCCCGGCCACCTACGTGCGCGAGCCGCTGCGCGTGTTCGAGCTCGATTTCGAGGCGAATCTGCCCATCATCCGTCATTGCGTGAAATACAAGAAGCGTGTGGTGTTTCCCTCGACCTCCGAGGTGTACGGCGCGAGCCGCGACAAGGAATTCGATCCCGAGACCACCGAACTGGTGTTGGGTCCGATTCACAAGCAGCGCTGGATCTACTCCTGCGTAAAGCAGCTGCTCGATCGCATCATTTATGCCTATGGACAGCAAGGCCTGCAGTTCACGCTGTTCCGGCCCTTCAACTGGATCGGCTCAGGTCTTGACAGCATGGATGATCCGAAGGAGGGCAGCTCCCGGGTGCTGACCCAGTTTTTGGGTCACATCGTGCGCGGCGAACCCATCAAGCTGGTCGAAGGCGGCACCCAGACCCGTGCCTTCACCTACATCGACGATGCCGTGGAATGCCTCACCACCATCATCGACAACCCGGGCGGCATCGCCGACGGCAAGATCTACAACATCGGCAATCCCCACAACCTGTATTCCATCCGCAAGCTCGCGGAAATGATGCTGGAAATCGCACTGTCGCGTCCCGAGTATGCGCCCACCGCGCGCAATACCACCCTGGTGGACATTTCGGCGCTCGCCTACTACGGCAAGGGTTATGCGGACATCCCCGCGCGCCTGCCCTACATCAAGAACACCTGCGACGAACTGCACTGGGCGCCGCGCACCGACATGCGCCAGGCGTTGAAGGCCATTTTCGACTCTTACGCGCACGCCTTGCCGTCGGCCTCCGCGCTGCTGTCGCGCGATGCTTGAAGGCCTGCACATCGGCCTCAAGGTCGATGTCGACACCTTGAGGGGTACGCGGGAGGGGGTGCCGCGTCTCGCGGCGCTGTTCAAGAAGCACGGCCTCAACGCCACCTTCTATTTTTCGGTGGGCCCCGATCACACCGGGCGCGCCATGCGCCGCGTGTTCAGAAAAGGCTTCGCGAAGAAAGTGGCGCGCACTTCGGTGCTCAAGCACTACGGCATCAAGACCCTGCTCTACGGCGTGCTGTTGCCGGGTCCGGACATCGCCCGGCAGGGCGGTGAGTGCATGCGCAGGGTGCGCGATCAGGGCTTCGAGGTCGGGCTGCACACGTTCGATCATGTCCGCTGGCAGGACTATGTGGCCGAGGCCGATGCCTCCTGGACGCGGCGCGAGTTCGAACGCGGTATGGAGGCCTTCAAAGGCGTGTTCGGCGCTTATCCCGCCTCGCATGCCGCCGCCGGCTGGCAGATGAATGCCGCAGCGCTCGAGCTCGAACAGGAATTTGATCTCAAGTACGCGAGCGATGCTCGCGGGTTCACCCCGTTCTGGCCGAAGCTAAAGCAGGTCAGGAGCCGCTGCCTGCAGCTGCCGACCACGCTCCCCACCTTCGATGAGCTCCTGGGCACGGACGGTATCGATGAATCGAGCATCGCCGCCAGGATCTTCGAGTTGGCCAACGCGAGCGCGGCGCGCAGCCGCAATCTTCACGTTTTCACTTTGCATGCCGAACTCGAGGGCATGCTGCTCATCGATGCCTTCGATGAGCTCCTGACCTTGTGGCTGGACTCCGGCGCAACACTCGTCAACATGGCGCGGGCGCACGCCCTTGCCACGAGCTTTGAAGCCTTGCCCGAGGCGGCGGTGGGGCGCGGCGAAGTCGACGGACGCTCCGGACTCTTGGCGGTGCAAGGCCCGGGTGCGGCGGCGGCCGCGTGAAGGCGCTCGCTTCCGGGCGCGCCGAGCGCTGGCTGTACCTGGGGTTGGGGTTGCTCCTCATCATCGTGGCGGCATCCGCGCTCGCCACCCGGCCGCTATTCAATCCCGACGAAGGCCGCTACGCCGAGATCCCGCGTGAAATGCTCGCCAGCGGCGACTTCGTCATTCCGCACATCGACGGTCTGGCCTACATTGAAAAGCCGCCGCTGCAGTTCTGGGCCACCGCCTTGAACTTCAAACTCTTCGGGGCGAGCGCCCTGACGGCGCGCCTGTACACGGCGCTGTGCGCTTTGGGTTGCGTGATCCTGGTGGGATTCACCGCCCGATCCCGAGGCGAGGCCGGCGCCTGGCGCGCCGCGGCGGTGCTCACCTCCCTGCTGCTCTTCGTGCTCCTAAGCCAGCTGCTGACCCTCGACATGAGCCTGACGTTCTATCTGAGCGCGCTGCTTTGCGCGTTTCTTGCCGCGCAGCGCGCGCATGGCGCGGGCGATGCGCGCCGCGCCACGCTCATGATGCTCCTCGCCTGGACGGCGGTCTCGTTGGGCGTCCTCACCAAGGGCATCGTGGCGGCGGCTATTCCGGTCGCGGTGCTTTGTCTCTACACCCTGGCAGCGCGCGATGCTCGGCCCTGGCGCCGTCTTGCCATCAGGTTCGGATTGCCGATTTTTCTCCTGATCGCGGTGCCGTGGCATTACCTTGCCGCACGACGGCTGGATGACTTTATGTCGTTCTATTTCATCCACGAACATCTCGCTCGTTACCTCACTCCCGAGGCGCAGCGCCAGGAGGCGTGGTGGTTCTTCCTCGCCGTGTTCGTCTTGGGTTCTGTTCCCTGGACGATTTCGGCGGTGCGGGCGGTGTTTTCCGGCTGGCGAATAAAGTCTCTGGGTGAGTTCAACGAAGGCTTGTTCCTTTGGATCTGGATCCTGTTCGTGGTGGTGTTCTTCTCGCTGTCCGACTCGAAATTGATTCCGTACATCCTGCCGGCCTTCCCCGCGCTAGCGCTCCTGGTCGGAACTTCGTCCGACCAGGAGCTTTCGCGCGAGGTGAGAATTACGGGCGGCTTGAGCCTCATCATCGGAATCGCGGTGGCGATCGCGAGCCTGCGCTGGGCGGCCCTGGTGCCGGCCGGGCTGCGCGGCACCTACTTCTTGCCGCTGAAGGAGCCGCTTGCCATCGTTGCCGCCCTCACCGGGCTTGCCGGCGCCTTGGTGCTGCTGCAGGCCAAGCGCGATCTCACCCGCTCAGTGGTTTTCTTGAGCGCGAGCTGGAGTCTCTCGTGGCTGGTATTGATGCGCGCGGCGAGCGCGGTCGCGCCCATCTACTCGGGCGCTGCGCTCGCCGCGGGAATTCCGCCCGGGGACGCGCCGGTCTACAGCGTCGGCACCTACGATCAGGCGCTGCCGTTTTATCTTAATCGCCGGGTGAAACTGGTGCATTTTCGCGGCGAGCTCGACTACGGGCTCAAGCGCGATCCCGGCGCCGAAATCGACGACTTGTCGCAATTCCTCAAGGAATGGGCGGGTGAGCCGCAGGCATTCGCCATCATGGAGAAAACGATGTTCGAACAATTGCTGAAGCAGGGGGCGCCGATGCGCGTGGTGGTGCGGGCGAACGAGCGCGTGCTGGTGGCGCGGCAATGAGCATCGTCACCTGGCTTCTGATACTGACCGGTGTGGGCTTGAATGCCTGCGCGCAATTGCTGCTCAAAGCCGCGGTGCGGCCCTTGGCGCATGTGGCGCACTTCGATCTTGCCATGCTCAAACAGTCGATCGGGGTACTTTCCGTCAGCGCACCGTTCTGGGCCGGGATGGGGTGCTATGGACTCAGCGTCTGCGTGTGGCTCGCGGCGCTTTCCAAGGCGCCGGTGAGCGTCGCCTATCCCATGTTGTCCTTGGGCTACGTGGCGGTCGCCGGTATATCGGCGATTTGGATGGGTGAATCGCTGAGTCTGACCAAGGCCTTGGGTATTGCCCTCATCTGCGGCGGAGTAATATTGGTGTCGAGGAGCCCCGTATGAAACCATTCCTGCCCTTTACCAGGCCTTCCATCGACGAGGCGAGCATCGCCGCGGCCGGCGAGGTGTTTCGCTCCGGCCAACTGGCGAGCGGGCCGAAGGTGCTGGCCTTCGAGGCCGCGCTCTCCCAATATCTCGGCGCCGGGCGGCCGGTCCGGGTCATGACCTCCGCCACGGCGGGCCTCGAAATGGCGCTCGAAGTCGCGGGAATCGGTCCCGGGGACGAGGTCATCGTGCCCGCGATGAGCTTCGCTGCGAGTGCAAACGTCATCGCCCGGCTGCGCGCCAAACCGGTGTTCGTGGACATCGATCTCGATACCCGCAACATGAACATGGCACAGGCCGCAGCGGCGGTCACCTCCAGAACCCGTGCCATCATGCCGGTGCATTTCGCCGGACTGCCGGTGGACATGGACGCCCTGTATGCGCTTGCGGCCAAACATCGGCTGCGCATCGTCGAGGATGCCGCGCATGCCATCGGCTCGCGCCACCGCGGCCGGCTCATCGGCAGCTTCGGGGACCTGGTGGTGTTCAGCTTCCATCCGAACAAGAACATGACCACCCTCGAAGGCGGCGCGATCAGCTGCCCCGATGCCGCCGCCGCGGCGCTTTTCGAGCAATACCGCTTCCATGGCATCAAAAAGAACGCGGACGGCGAAGTGGATGTCTTGTTCCCGGGCGCCAAGAGCAACCTCACCGATGTGGCGGCGCAGATCGGCATCGACCAGTTGGCACGCCTCAATGGATTCAACGAACGGCGACGTGCGCTCGCGGCGCGCTACTTCGAGGTGTTCGGTGCCTACGACGAAGTCGTGCTGCCGGCGCGCGGCGATTCCGGACACAGCTGGCACATGTTCCAGGTGCTGATCGACTTCAAGGCCCACGGCATGACGCGCGTGGATTTCCAGAAACGCATGGCGAGCGAGCATGGCATCGGCATCGGAGTTCACTATCCCTCGATCCCGGGCCTCTCCTACTACCGCTCGCAAGGCTACCGCGAGGAGGACACGCCCGTGGCCGCGCGCGTCGGGCGCCAAACCGTGACGCTGCCGATGTTTCCGGCCATGGCGGACGGCGATGTGGAGCGCGTGGTCGGCGCCATCCGGGCGGTTCTCAAGGCGCGCGTCCACGCTGCAGTCGGCTGAAGCCTCGTTCGATTCCGAAGAACGCTGCGAAACCAGCGCGCCTTGCGGGCGTTTGAGCGTTGGCGCAGACTTTGCAGAGGCATTTGCTTCGCAAAGGGAATCCACATGAAACGTTTACTGATCGCAATTGGCAGCCTGAGTATGGCCGCTCCCATCTATGCGGCCCTGGCACCGGGTGCCCAGGCGCCCGACTTCACCACGCAGGCGACGCTTGCCGGCAAGCCGTTCTCATTTTCTTTGGCCGATGCCCTTAAGAAAGGACCGGTGGTGCTGTATTTCTATCCGGCTGCATTCACCCCGGGCTGCACGGTGGAGGCCCACGAGTTTGCGGAAGCGACCGAGAAGTTCAAGAACCTGGGCGCGACCGTGATCGGGGTGTCGGCGGACCCGATCGACACTCTGAACAAGTTCTCGGTGAGCGAATGCCGCAACAAATTCGCCGTGGCTTCCGATGCGGACCACAGCATCACCAAGTCCTACGATGCGGTGCTCAAAGTGAAGCCCGAATATGCCGATCGGACCTCCTATGTGATCACGCCGGATCACAAGATCATTTACGAGTACACGGCGATGAATCCCGACAAGCATGTCGAGAACCCCATGGCCGCCGTGCAGAAGTGGAAGTCCGAGCACAAGTCCTGATCCAGACGCAGTATCTTCGCCGCCGGCCTAGGCGCCGGCGGCACTGCATTTTTCAATGAACTTGAGCACCTGACGCGCGCACTCGGCGGGCATCGCCTGCAATAAAAGATGCGGTCCGTCGATTGCCACGTGCTCGGCTTCGGGAAGTCGCGAGGCGATTCCTGCGGCGGCATGACTGCGAATGATTTGATCGCGCGTCGCACTCAAGATGAGCACCGGCGCGCGGATTTCTCCCAGTCGTTCGCTCACATCCACCCGCAGCAGCGCGCGGATGCGATGCGTGATCACGCCCCGATGCACCGGCGCCATGGCGCGATCGGCACTGCGCGGCGCGCGCTTTGGCGAACCTGATCCCCACATGATGATGGAGCGCAGCCAGCGTGGCAGGGACTTGATGGGCAGGAGCGGCGCCAAGGCGCGGGCCCAGGCGAGGCGCGGAAAGGGATTGGAGGCGAACGTGCCGCAGAGGATGAGTCCGCGAAGCGAGGGGTTTGCACCTGCGGCCACCGAGATGCCGACGGGTCCCGAGAACGATTCCGCCAGGAGAAAGTAGGGCGTCTTCGGCAATTGTTGCCGGACCAGCTGGGAGAGTTCCTCGTAGCCCAAGGCCTGATCGAGCGGATATCCGATGATGCGGGCATCGACTTGCCGGCCTAACTGCGCGACGAAGTCCTGGAACAGCTTTCCCGTGCCGTCGAGTCCGGGCAGCATGAACAAAATAGCCGGCGCGGGCTCAAGGCATTCAGACGGTGATGACATCGGCCTCAACGATACCAGGAGGCAGGGCGGTTTGACGCCTTGCGGCTCGGACCCCTAGTCTTGACGAAGAGCTAACGGGGGCGTTTACGCGTGGAGCAGCCGGACGAAACCATCCATCAACCGGTGCGCTTGCGGCTCATGGCGGCCTTGAAGGCGTTGCCCGAGCGTGAGCGCCTGGAGTTCACCCAGGCGAAACGCTTGACCCAGGCCACCGACGGCAACCTCGGGGCCCATATCATGCGCCTGGAGCAGGCGGGCTACATCGGTGTCGACAAGGACTTCCTGGGCAAGCGTCCGCGCACGCGACTGCATCTGACCAAGGCCGGCCGGCGCGCCTTCGACAAGTACGCCGATTATTTGAAGGCGCTGCTCGAGTCGGCCGGTCATCGCGCCGGCTGACCCTGCCGCTATTTCGACTCGGGCTCGAATTTGAGCGCCACCCCGTTCATGCAGTAGCGCTCGCCCGTGGGCTTGGGGCCGTCCGGAAAAAGGTGTCCCAAATGCCCGCCGCAACGGGCGCAATGCACTTCGGTGCGCGTCATCCCATAGCTCTTGTCGACGGTGGTGGCCACCGCGTGAGACAGCGCCTTGAAGAAACTCGGCCAGCCCGTGCCGCTGTTGAACTTGGTGTCCGATCCGAACAGCGGCAGTGCGCAGGCGGCGCAGAAGAAGGTGCCCGGCCGGTGTTCGTGATTCAAGGGGCTGCTGCCGGCCCGTTCCGTGCCGTGCTCGCGCATCACGCGGAATGTCTCGGGCGAAAGCTCCTCCTTCCAATCCTTGTCGGTCTTCTCGATGCGGGCGGTCGTTTGATTCATTCGTCCTCCGGTGCATGCCGCAGAATGCGCATCCGCGGCAGTGGCGTGGCTTAACTGGTGGTCGGATCTGGAAGATGGGTCCAAAAAGGCGCTTTCCAAGCCGCCCACGCCAGGAAACGCTACTCGTGGGCGCGCGGCATCAAGAGCTTGGCGATCAGCGCCGTCCAGCCGGTCTGGTGCGAGGCGCCCACGCCGCGTCCCGAGTCGCCATGAAAGTACTCGTAGAACGGCACGCAGTTGTCGTAGTAGGGATCGTTCTGCAGCTCGGGCTGATGACGCAGCACCGGCCGTTCGCCCTTGTCGTCCTTGAGGAAAATGCGCGACAGGCGATGCGACAACTCGCTCGCGATCTGATCCAGGGTCAGGTACTTGCCGGATCCTGTGGGGCACTCCACCTTGAAGTCGTTGCCGTAGTAGTGATGAAATTTCTGCAGCGACTCGATGATGAGGAAGTTCAGCGGAAACCAGATCGGTCCCCGCCAGTTCGAATTGCCGCCGAACTGCCGCGACTCCGATTCCGCCGGCGCATAGCGCACCGACTCGTCGTGCCCGTTGACGCGCAGCACGAAGGGGTGATCCAGATGCACTCTGGAGATGCCGCGCACGCCGTAATCGGACAGGAACTCGGTTTCATCGAGCATGCGCACCAGCAGCTTCTTCATGCGATGGCCGCGCAGCAGCGACAGCAGCCGCCGCTCGCCGCGGCCGGGGGACTGCCAGTGCGACACCAGATCCGCAAGGTCCGAACGGTGATTCAAAAACCATTCCAGCCGGCGCCGAAAGCCGGGCAGCTTGCTTAGGAGCTCGGGCTCCAGCGTCTCCACCGCGAACAGCGGTATCAATCCCACCATGGAGCGTATGCGCATGCGGATGCGCTTGTCGTTCGGCAGGTTGAGCACGTCGTAGAAGAACTTGTCCTCGTCGTCCCAGAGCCCGCTGTCGTCCGCGTACATCGAGCTCATGGCCTGGGCGATGTTCAAGAAGTGCTCGAAGAACTTGCTGGCGATGTCTTCGTACACATGGTTGTGCTCGGCGAGTTCGAGCGCGATGCGCATCAGGTTCAAGGCGTACATCGCCATCCAGCTGGTGCCGTCGGACTGATTGATGTACCCGCCGGTGGGCAGCTGCGCGCTGCGGTCGAACACGCCGATGTTGTCGAGCCCGAGGAAGCCGCCCTGGAAGATGTTTCTGCCCTGGGCGTCCTTGCGGTTGACCCACCAGGTGAAATTGAGCATGAGCTTGTGGAACACCCGTTCCAGAAACTCAAGATCGCCGTGCCCGGCGTTCTGCTTGCGGTCGATCTGATAGACGCGCCAGGCGGCCCAGGCATGCACCGGCGGATTGACGTCGCTGAAGGCCCACTCGTAGGCCGGGATCTGGCCGTTGGGATGCATGTACCATTCGCGCGTCAGCAGCACCAGCTGATGCTTGGCGAACTCGGCATCGATCAGCGCGAACGGGATGCAGTGGAAGGCCAAGTCCCAGGAGGCGTACCAGGGATACTCCCACTTGTCCGGCATCGACACGATGTCGGCGTTGTTGAGGTTGGTCCAGTCGGCATCGCGGCCGTGCAGGCGGGAGCTCGGAGGCGTGGGTTGGCCGGGATCCCCTTTGAGCCAGCGCGCCACCTCGAAATGGTAGAACTGCTTGCTCCAGATCAAACCGGCGAGCGCCTGACGCTGCACCAGCTTCTCATCGCTCGACACCAGGTCCTTCTGCAGGTCGGCGTAATAATCATCGGCATCGCCGCGACGCTGCTGGAGAAGCCCGTCGAAATCCTGAAACGGGTTGGCGATTGGCTGGCGCACCAGGCGCAGACGAAACTCGCGCGTCTCGCCGCTGGCCATCGGGGCGTGGTACCAGACCCCTGCCTTGGTGCCGCATCGTTTCGGGTTCACCTTCTCGGTGAGGCCCTCGATGACGCGTTCGTGGAAAGCGTCCTTGAAGAAGCCGTGGCCGCCGACGCCCCACAGGCGTGAGGTATTGGTTTCGTTCTCGGTGAACATCGCCTCCGCGTGGCCGTCGAAGTACCAGCGGCTCACATGAAGGTCGGAAGGCTCGATGGCGACGGCGCCTTCCTCGGCCGCCGAGAGTTTGGGTTTGATGCTGCCCGGCTGCCAGCTCCAGGTGTTGCGCAGGGTGAGCTGCGGAATCAGATGCAGCACCGCGCTCGGTCCGCGATTGATCGCGGTGATCTTCATGAGGATGTCGCCGGGTTCCCCTTGCGCGTACTCGACGAATACATCGAAGTAGCGGTTATCGGCGAACACGCCCGTGTCGAGGAGCTCGTATTCCCCGACCTCGGTCCCGCGCCGCATGTTCTCGGCCACCAGATCCGCGTACGGGAAGGTCCGATGCGGATACTTGTAGAGCATCTTCAAGTAGGAATGCGTGGGCGTGGCGTCGAGGTAGAAGTAATGTTCCTTCACGTCCTCGCCATGGTTGCCCTCCGCGTTGGTGAGGCCGAAGAGCCGCTCCTTGAGAATCGGATCGACGCCGTTCCACAGGGCGAGCGACAGGCATACCAACTGCTCGGCATCCGAGAATCCGGCCAGACCGTCCTCGCCCCAGCGATAGGCACGGCTGCGGGCGTGATCGTGCGGAAAATACTCCCAGGCGGTGCCGTAGGGGCTGTAGTCCTCGCGCACGGTTCCCCACTGGCGTTCGCTCAAGTACGGACCCCAGTGTTTCCAACCGTCGCGGCCGGGTACATTGGCGAGCAGCCGCGCTCGCTCGGTATTCATCGCGCTTCCTTAAGGGCGTTTAGATCCTGCGTTCCAAATAGAGCCAAGCGCGCAGTATCTCAGCGACGCCCCAGGCTTGCGCGAAGCAGCCGCGCGCACTGTGAGGTGCGTCACCATCGAACAGCTCGCTAACGCTACCGATGCACGCTTCTTCGAGGTGCTGCTGGATGGGAGCGAGGAATGACAAGGCCAGCCGCGCATCCTGATAGACCCGGTAGTGGGCGCGGGCAAAGGGTCCGAGCAGCCAGCTCCACACCGTGCCCATGTGATAGGCCCCATCCCGCTGCCGTTGATCGCCGGTGAAAGAACCCACGAATCCTGGGCTTCGGGGACTCAAGGAGCGAAGCCCGTAGCTGGTCAAGAGTTCGCGTCCGCACACATCGACGATGCTCCGCATCTGCTCGGGGGGCAGGGGACAGTAGGGCAGGGACAGCGCGAGAATCTGATTGGGTCGGATGGAAGGATCCGCGCGGCTGCCGCCCTCGACGTCGAGCACATCGTAGAGGCAGCCGCTCGATTCGTTCCAGAATGCGGCGAAGCTCGAGGATGCCTGAGCGAGGAGCGACTGGAACAGATTCTTCTCCGGCGCGCGCAACCGCGCCGCGAGGCGCATGGCGACCTCGAGCGCATTCAACCAGAGCGCGTTGATCTCCACGGGCTTGCCGACGCGCGGCGTGAACACCTGCTCGCCCCACTTCGCATCCATCCAGGTGAGCTGCGTGCCGTGCTCGCCGGCCTTCAACAGCCCGTCCTTGGGGTCGACGCCGATGCCGAAGCGGGTGCCGGCCTGATGCGCGCGGATCACCGATACCAGCGCCGGATAGAGTTCACGCAACAGTTCGGGGTCAGGTTTCGCGCGCAGGTAGTCATCGAGCGCGTGGAACATCCACAAGGTCGCATCCGCGGTGTTGTACTCGGGCGCCTCGCCGAAATCGGGAAAGCGGTTCGGCAGCATGCCGCCGTCCAAGTACTTGGCATAGGTTCGAAGCACGCTGGCCGTGACTTCGTAGCGCTGCAGGGCGGTGGCGAGTCCGGGCAGCGATATCATGGTGTCGCGGCCCCAGTCGCCGAACCAGGGGTAGCCGGCGATGATGCTGGTGGCCCCCAAATCGCGTTGGCCGTTGCCGCTTCCGAGGCGGCGCACCACGAACTGCTCGGCCGCGAGCGCGAGTCCGCGGATGGCCTTGGGCGTGGTGCGCGCAAAGCCCGCCGTGAGCGCCTTGGCGTGTTCGCGCAGCTGCTTCAGCACCTCCTCGCCGTCGCGCGGCGCATTGACCTCGGCCGTGGCGAGCAGGTGCAAGGACTCGCCGGGGCCAAGTTCGGCGCGAAACTCGCCGGGATGAAAGAGATCCTCGGCGGCATCGAGCCCTCTTGCCTGTTCCTCGCGATGGAAGAAATTCCAATACCAGTCCCCCGCCGCCTGAAACGCGCCGCGGCTGATCCGCAAGTGGAACGGCAGCGCCGCATCCGGGGCCTGCACGCGGCAGCCCTGAATTTCGCTCAACACCTCGAACGGCCGCGCGCCCCTTAAGTGCGAGTGATAATCGCGGTAGGTGACCAAGGGTTTGAGCGACAGCTTCACCGGCGCGCTGCCGCGCATCAGCTTGAATCTCAAATAGCTGACGTTCTCGCCGGGCGCCATGTAGATCTTCTGCTGCAGCAAGGCATCGCCCAAGGCCCATTCCCAGGTCGGGATGCCGTCGTTCACGGCGAAGGATTCGAGATGCACGAAGCCTCTCGGGCTCACAGTGCCGTCGGTGAATTCGTTGGCAAAGAGCTCGAAGCTCTCGTCAAGATAAAGGGCGCTCGCGTCCACCTTCGACACCAAAAGCATCCGCGTGCCGGCGGGCGGGAGGCTTGCCATGAGAAAGCCGTGGTAGCGGCGGGTGTGAGCCCCGGCGACGGTGCCGCAGGCATAGCCTCCGAGGCCATTGGTGGCCAGCCATTCGAGCCGGGATGCCTGATCCCAGTTGCCGCAGGCTTGTCGGCCCATGATCAAGGCTCTCACCTCCGATTGTGTGAAACCTATATTACCGCGCTGCCATAAGCTTCAAACCATTGGTTCTATCTTGCAAAAGCTACACCAAGAGGCGTTAACGAACTCTCACGAAGTGCCCGGCCGTTTGCCTGTAGAATGCCGCGGTTTGTGTTCGGCGAGGCTTGAATGAGCGATATTCAGGGGCGCGGCAAGGCTGCGATTATTTGCGGTTCTGTCGCCTACGACACCATCCTGCTTTTCAAAGACCGATTCAAGTCGCACATCCTGCCGGACAAGCTTCACGTGCTGAACGTGTCCTTCCTGGTACCGGATATGCGGCGCGAGTTCGGCGGATGCGCGGCCAACATCGCCTATGGATTGAAGCTGCTGGGCGAACATGGCATCGCCATGGCCACTGCCGGCCACGATTTCGGGCCGTTTCAGGCGCGCATGCGTGAGCTCGGCATCCCCTCGGATCACATCAAGGTGATCGATGACAACTTCACCGCCCAGGCCTTCATCACGACCGATCTCGATGACAATCAAATTACGGCGTTTCATCCCGGCGCCATGCAGCTGGCGCATCTCAACAAGATCAGCGATGTGAAGGTGCCGGTGGGATTGGGCATCGTCTCGCCCGACGGCCGCCAGGCCATGATCGAGCATGCCGCCCAGTTCGCCGCCGCCAAGATCCCCTTTATTTTCGATCCCGGCCAGGGTCTGCCCATGTTCGGGGGCGAGGAACTGAAGACCTTCATCGCCCAAGCCCGCTGGGTGGCGGTCAATGACTACGAGTGGGGCATGCTGCAGCAAAAGACCGGGCTCTCGGAGGCCGATATTGCAGCGCAGGTCGAAGCCCTCATCATCACCAAGGGCGCCGATGGTTCTGAAATCTACGTGGAGGGCCGCAAACTCTCCATTCCCTGCGTGAAACCGAACGCGGTGGTCGACCCCACGGGTTGCGGGGATGCCTATCGCGCTGGTCTAATTCATGGTCTCTTAAACGGTTTGGACTGGGTGTCCATCGGTCGGACGGCTTCCCTCATGGGCGCCTTCAAGATCGAGTCTTTGGGACCCCAGAATTACACGTTCTCCCGCGCCGAATTCGAGCGCCGCTACCGGAACGCGTTTGGTTCTTGAATGAGGATTTAAGGCTTACATGAGCAAAACCTACTCTTTTACGTCGGAATCGGTGTCGGAAGGCCATCCGGACAAAGTCGCGGATCAAATTTCCGATGTGATTCTCGATGCCATTCTCGCGGTCGACCCGCGCGGACGGGTCGCGTGCGAAACGCTGGTAAAGACCGGCGTGGTGATCGTGGCCGGCGAAATCACCACCAGTGCCTGGGTGGACGTCGAGGCCCTGGTGCGAAAGACCGTGCTCGACATCGGCTATGACACCTCCGAAATGGGCTTCGACGGCGCGAGCTGCGGCGTGCTCAACATCATCGGCAAGCAGTCGGCGGACATCGCGCAGGGCGTGGACCGCAAGGACGAGCGCAAGCAGGGCGCCGGGGATCAGGGCCTGATGTTCGGCTATGCCACCAATGAGACCGATGTGCTCATGCCGGCGCCCATCACCCTCGCGCATCGATTGGTGAAGCGCCAGGCGCAGGTGCGCAAGAGCGGCAAGCTCGGCTGGCTGCGGCCCGATGCCAAGAGCCAGGTCACCTTGCGCTACGAAGACGACAAGCCGGTCGGCCTCGAGGCGGTGGTGCTTTCCACGCAGCACTCCGACGACGTCAGCACCAAGCAGCTGCGCGAGGCGGTGATGGAGGAGATCCTGAAGCCGGTGCTCCCGGCCAAGTGGATCGACAAGCGCACCAAGTATCACATCAATCCCACCGGGCGTTTCGTGGTGGGCGGTCCGGTCGGGGACTGCGGACTCACCGGCCGCAAGATCATCGTCGACACCTACGGCGGTTTTGCGCGCCATGGCGGCGGCGCTTTCTCGGGCAAGGATCCCTCCAAGGTGGATCGTTCGGCCGCGTATGCGGCCCGCTATGTCGCCAAGAACATCGTGGCGGCCGGTCTTGCCGAACGTTGCGAGGTGCAGGTCTCCTATGCCATCGGCGTGGCCGAGCCCACCTCCATCATGGTCGAGACATTCGGCACGGGTAAGCTGCCCGACACCCGCTTGACGCAGCTGGTTCGAGCCAATTTCGATCTCACGCCGTTTGGCCTCCGCGAGATGCTGAATCTGGCGCGCCCCATCTATCAGAAGACGGCCGCCTACGGTCACTTCGGGCGCAAGGAAGAGGAATTTACCTGGGAGCGGACCGACAAGGCCGAGGCCTTGGCGAGCGAACTCAAAGCGACGCGTGCCGCCTAAGCCGCGCGCCATCTTACGGAGCAATTTTCTATGAACGCAGCCATCAAGCCGCAATCCGACTACATCGTTAAGGACCTGTCGCTCAAGGAGTGGGGTCGCAAAGAAATCAAGATCGCCGAGACCGAAATGCCCGGGCTCATGGCCATTCGGCATGAGTACGCCGGCAAGCAGCCGCTGAAAGGCGCGCGCATCTCCGGCTCCCTGCACATGACGATTCAGACCGCGGTGCTGATCGAGACCCTGATCGCCCTGGGCGCGCAGGTGCGCTGGGCGTCCTGCAATATTTACTCGACCCAGGACCATGCGGCGGCGGCCATTGCCGCCGGCGGCACGCCGGTGTTCGCGGTCAAGGGCGAGAGCCTCGCCGAGTATTGGGACTACACGCACCGGATCTTCGAGTGGGCGGACGGCGGCCACTCCAACATGATCCTGGACGACGGCGGGGATGCGACGCTGCTCCTGCACCTCGGCACCAAGGCGGAAAAGGACGCCTCGCTCATCGCCAAGCCCGGCAGCGAGGAAGAAGAGCACCTCTTCGCCGCCATCAAGGCCAAGCTCAAGGTCGATCCTAAGTGGTATTCGACCCGGCTGCCGAAGATCAAGGGCGTTACCGAGGAGACCACCACGGGGGTCAAGCGCCTGTATCAGATGGCCAAGGAGGGTCAGCTCGCCTTTCCCGCCTTCAACGTCAACGACTCGGTCACCAAGTCCAAGTTCGACAATCTCTACGGCTGCCGCGAGTCGCTGGTGGATGCCATCAAGCGCGCCACCGACGTCATGATCGCCGGCAAGGTGGCGCTGGTATGCGGCTATGGCGATGTCGGCAAGGGCTCGGCGCAGGCGCTGCGTGCGCTCTCAGCCCAGGTCTGGATTACCGAGATCGATCCTATCTGCGCGCTGCAGGCCTCCATGGAAGGCTATCGCGTGGTGACCATGGAATATGCCGCGGACAAGGCGGACATCTTCGTGACCGCCACCGGCAATTTTCACGTGATCACCCACGATCACATGAAGCGCATGAAGGATCAGGCCATCGTGTGCAACATCGGGCACTTCGACAACGAGATCGAAGTGGCGGCGCTGCGCAAGTACACCTGGGAGAACATCAAGCCGCAGGTCGACCACATCATTTTCCAGGACGGCAAGCGCATCATTCTTCTGGCCGAAGGGCGCTTGGTGAACTTGGGCTGCGGCACGGGACATCCTTCCTATGTCATGAGCTCGTCCTTCGCCAATCAGACCCTTGCCCAGATTGAACTCTACTGCAACACCAAGCAATATCCGGTCGGCGTGTACGTGCTGCCGAAGCACCTCGACGAGAAGGTCGCCCGGCTGCAGCTGTCCAAGCTCGGTGCGCAGCTGACTGAGCTCACCCAGGAACAGGCGCGCTACATCGGCGTCGACACACATGGACCTTACAAGGCGGACCAATACCGCTACTAGGAGTTGGCAGTGACTGCGAAGCGAAGTCCCAAGGTCTATGCGGACGCCAAGACCGCGATAGACGGGGTGGTGAAGGAAGGCATGACCTTGATGTGCGGCGGCTTTGGCGCCTGCGGCATCCCCGAGAACCTCATTGATGCGCTCCACGCCTCGGGCGTGAAAAATCTCACCGTCGTGTCCAACAACGCGGGTCTCGACGGAGTCGGACTGGGTCTGCTGCTTCAAACCCATCAGATCAAGAAAATGATTTCCTCCTACGTGGGGGAGAACAAGGAGTTCGAACGCCAGTACCTCGCAGGCGAGGTGGAGATCGAATTCAATCCGCAAGGCACACTGGCGGAGCGGATTCGCGCCGGCGGGGCGGGCATCTACGCTTTCTTCACCCGCACCGGCGCGGGTACGGTGGTGGCGGACGGCAAGGAAACCCGGGTCATCGACGGCGAGACCTTCGTGCTCGAGAAGGGGCTGGTGGCCGATGTGTCGCTGGTGAAGGCGTGGAAGGGCGATACCGAGGGAAACCTCGTCTATCGCAAGACCGCGCGAAATTTCAATCCCAACATGGCAACCGCCGGCCGCGTCACCATCGCCGAGGTCGAGGAACTGGTGGAACCCGGTGTTCTCGACCCAGACGGCATTCATACCCCGGGGATCTTTGTGCAGCGCATCATCCAAGGAACGAACTATTCGAAGCTGATTGAAAAGCGCACCGTGCGCAAGAAGCAGGAGGGTGCCCGTGCCGTGGTCGCGTGACGAGATGGCTGCCAGGGCAGCCCGGGAATTGAAGGACGGGTACTACGTGAACCTAGGGATCGGAATCCCCACGCTGGTGGCGAATTTCATTCCCCCCGGGATCAACGTGGTGCTGCAATCCGAGAACGGCATGCTGGGAACCGGACCTTTCCCTTACGAGGGGGAAGAAGACGCCGATCTCATCAACGCCGGCAAACAGACGGTCACCGCGCTCCCCATGACCTCGTATTTCTCCTCGGCCGACAGCTTCGGCATGATTCGCGGCGGCCACATCGATTTCGCCGTGTTGGGCGCGATGGAAGTGGCCGAGAACGGCGATCTTGCCAATTGGATGGTTCCGGGCAAGGTGGTGAAGGGGATGGGCGGTGCCATGGACTTGGTGAGCGGGGTGAAGCGTGTTGCCGTGGTCATGGAGCACACCAGCAAGGATGGCGAGGCGAAGTTCAAGCCACGCTGCGATCTGCCGCTCACCGGACTAAACGTGGTCGACATGATCATCACGGAGCTGGGCGTTTTCAGTCGTCCCACGCGCCATGAACCATTTCGCTTGGTCGAACTCGCACCCAACGTCAGCAAGGACGAAATACACCGCAAGACCACCGCCAAGTTTTTGGAATAACTTCAAAGACTGAATCCTTGGCTCTCGCGGTCATTGATCGGCGGCGCGAGATGCTCCCGTGGTTAATCAAGCTCTTAGAGCTCTACGCTCGCGTCAAGTCTGACGCGTCGAGGCCTTTATTTTCAGCCTCAAAAGCGCGCCACCCTCTCCAAGCTCGCGCTTCCAATTAACTTAACCAAAGGGGTTTGACTTAGGTGTCGCCATTCGCGCACACTCGCCGCCGAAAGGGGGCGGCATTTTTGTTGACGCAGTTAACGGATTGCTGAAGAACAAGCCACATTTGCTAGCTGGCTCTCGGTTCGACGAGCGCTCGACAGGAATAATCGCCCAGGGTTGTGCGCGCCGGTTTCGCGCACGGGTTAGAAGCTAGCGCCATGCCGTTCCCTTACGTCCTCGACAACTACGATCTCGAAGGGTTTTTGACCCTCGCCGCCGATTACGGCCGCGAACGGTTCGGCTACGTCGTGACCCCGAACGTGGATCACCTGGTTCGCTTCCACGACGAATCGAAGTTTCGCTCCATCTACAAAGATGCAGCCTACGTGCTGCTCGACAGCCGATTCCTCTCCTACGTACTTTTTCTGACCAAGGGACTTCGCCTTCGGGTCTGCACCGGCAGCGATCTCACGGCGCAGTTGTTCGCGCGGGTCATTCGTCCCAGCGACGATGTCGTCTTGGTCGGGGGCAGCGAAGAGCAAGCCCGTGAGCTCGAGCGAATCTACGGACTCAATCGATTGCATCATCACAATCCGCCGATGGGCTTCATCAACGACCCTCGCGCGCTCAATGAATGCTTGACGTTCATCGAGTCGCATAGTCCCTATCGGTTTTGTTTCCTGGCGGTCGGTTGCCCGCAGCAGGAAATATTGGCTCAGCAGTTGAAAGCGCGCGGAGTGGCTCGGGGGCTCACCTTGTGCATTGGCGCGGCGATCAACTTCTTGACCGGCGTCGAGCAGCGCGCGCCGGTGTGGATGCAGAAGCTCGGCACCGAGTGGCTGTATCGGCTGGCGCGGAATCCCACCCGATTGGCGAACCGCTACTTGGTGCGAGGACCGCGCGTGTTCTCTCTGCTCTACCTGACCGACTTCCTGGTGCGGCCGTTGGAAAATCGCCTGCGGGCGGCGCCGACCATCAGAACCCAGCCCATTTCGACCGACGCCCACAGCTAACGCGGGTTCATCGGCGCTAAAGCGCCCGCGCCTTGCTCCCCAAGTTTCTCCTAAATGGCGATCGGTTCAACCCGAGACATTTTTTTGGAGCGGTCTCGTGTTCTTTTGTATTCCGGCATGAAGCGCCAGGACCGAATTAAACATATTCTGTTTACACCTGCGAACTGGTTAACACAAAAAGCGTTGGTGTTTGGAGACACTTTTTCGTAAGATCCCCTGCAATGTCCAAGGTAGGAGTCGAGCGGTGAAGAAATTGATTCTGGCGGCGGTCTTGTTTGCGGGCACAAGCACTGCGGCGTTTGCAGGAGATGGTTGCATCACGATTTGGGGATTTACATTGTTCTGCTTGCCGCCCCCGCCGGTGCAGCACAACCCCGTGACGGCTCCTGAAATCGATCCGGCATCTGCCCTCGCTGGCTTGGCCCTTATGGCCGGCGGCTTGGCGGTTCTCCGCGGTCGTCGCGCGAAGGCCTAAGGCCCGAGTAGAGTCCTAATACTGCCGCACTTCTCGGTATTGCCGGGAAGTGCGGCAAGCTTTCAACGGCAACCTTCGCATCCCGCGAGTGCCGGCTTCGATCCTTCCCCCGATTCGAAACACTGGCAGAGGCTTTTGCCCTCCGCGCGGTTCCTGGCCTGCTTATGACTTTGCCGGCAGGGACTTGATCGTGCTCGGCCATTTCTTGATGTACTCGGCCTGCTCTTGGGTTTGCGGAACTCGTGGCCAGCTGGACGAGCGTTCGCTTTGCTGCCAAAGCGTATTGAGTTCTGCGAGCGCTGCAGAGCCGCTGTTTCGAAGCTCTGCAAGATAGCACCCGACGGCAAGTCCGGTGCGGCCGATGCCGGCACGACAATGCAGATAAACGCAGCGTTTCGATTCGAGCGCGGCCGTCAGGTCGCCGAGCAGCTTGCGCAACAGCGCAGGGTCAGAGGGCACGCGTTGATCGCGAATCGCAAAGCGCGCGTACGTTGTGAACACCGGCAACATGTGGCGATAGGCGGGCATCTCACGCTCTTCGGTGAGATCGATGAATGAATTCACTCGGTGATCGCGTAAGCGGGCGAGACGCGCTCGAGCATCGGTGCCGCCTTCGCCAATCGGGTATTCGCCGGCGAGCAGCCGGCCCGGGATCACCCAATAACTATTCGCGAGGGGTCGGTCCATAACTCCATGAAGCGAGCTTAAAACGTCTTGCGGGCGATATTGGATTTCGCACTTTCCGTGCCCAGCCGGTTATAGGCGGTAACTGCAAAATAGTAAGTTCCGGGGGTGGCGAGGCCGTCCACCTCGAATGTCGTCGACCGCAGCCCGCTGACAGAACCCCAGCGGGTCAAGCTGGCGGGATCCTTCCCCACGTACACATTGTATCCGGCGGCCGGGGAAATTGAATTCTCGTTTGTATCGATCCCGGGGGGCGCCCATGAGAGAAGCGCAGAGCCATTTCCCCTGCTCGGACTCGATGTGTCGGCTGCCGATATGCGTTCGGTATCGCGAGGAATGCTTCGAATCAGAAGTAATAAGAAAAGTGCCGCGGCGATGACCGAGCAGCAAACGATGAGAATACGAAACTGCTTAGCGCCGTTCCGTTTAGACAAGTTCGTCGCAGTGGCTGGCTGACGGTGCACGCATTGTCGGCCAATTCTAGCAGGGCGGGTCCGCTTGGCGGCAGCGGGACTTTAGATCGTCTTGCTCACCATGTTTGAGTCGTTGCTGTCGACGCCGGCCGAGTTATAGGCCACGATCGAGAAGTA
>DASXOQ010000035.1:0-56789 GCA_036494165.1 Steroidobacteraceae bacterium | reverse complement strand
CGGCGCGCCAGTTCCCACACCGTGGGCATTTTCTGCAGCACTTTCTTGCCGCTTTCGCGCAGGTGCGAATACATGCGGCCGGACAGCGCCCGCGCCAGATAATTGGAGAGCGCGCCGACATTCTCGGAGATGGACATGTCGTTGTCGTTGAGCACGGTCAAAAGGTCGGTGGGCGAGGAGCCGGCGTGATTTAAGGCCTCGAAGGCCATGCCGGCGGTCAATGCACCGTCACCGATGATGGCGACACAGCGCCGGTCTTCTTTGCGTTGCGCAGAGGCGACGGCCATGCCGAGCGCCGCGCTGATCGAGGTGCTCGAGTGGCCCACGCCGAACGTGTCGTACGGGCTCTCGGTGCGCGTCGGGAATGGCGCCAGGCCCTGATGCTGCTTGATGGTATGAAGCTGGTCGCGCCGTCCGGTCAGCACTTTGTGTGGATAGGCCTGGTGGCCGACGTCCCACACCAGCCGATCATCCGGGGTGTTGTAGACATAGTGCAGAGCGATGGTGAGCTCCACTGTGCCCAAGCCTGCCGCGAAGTGGCCGCCCCGGGTGGCGACGCTGTGGATCAGGTATTGGCGTAGCTCATCCGCCAATTCCACCAGCTTGTTGACGGGCAGCCGGCGCAGATCCGCCGGTGAATTGATGGTCTCGAGCAGGGGATAAGTCGCGGGTTTAGCAGCCATTTGTAACAGTTTACCCTGCGAAAGGCGGGTAGTGCCAATGAACGGGGCGATCTGTTGCGGATTTGCACCACAGCAGGGGCGCTGACATGATGCTATCTTAGAGAGTTTCCGAGATACTGACCTGTATGGATCCCGTGAGTTCGGATGAGATCTACCAAGATCAGATTCTGCCCCATGTCTCGCGCACGTTCGCGCTGACCATACCCCAGTTGCCGGCGGCGTTGGCGACCCCGGTTACGAGTGCCTACCTGCTTTGCCGCATCGCGGACACCATCGAAGACGAGCCCGCCCTTTCCCCGCCCGAAACCCTGGCTTTCCTGCAGCGCTTCAGCGCCCTGGTGGCCGGCAGCGGCGATCCTAAGGCCCTGTCGCGCGATTTGGGCTCGCGGCTCACCGAGCGGACCCTCGCCACCGAACGCGATCTGGTGAGTCACATGGACCGGGTGCTTCGCGTCACGGCGACTTTGCGCAAGCCCCAGAACTTTGCGATCCAGCGTTGTGTCGAATTGATGTGCTACGGCATGCCGCGTTTTCAGTTCAACGCGAGCTTGAGCGGCTTGGAGCGCCTCAGCGATCTCGATGACTACTGCTATTACGTCGCCGGCGTGGTCGGCGAAATGTTGACGGAACTGTTCTGCGACTATTCGAACGAAATAGGCCGCCAGCGCGCCGCGCTTTCGGCGCTGGCCTCATCCTTCGCGCAGGGCCTGCAGATGACCAACATCCTCAAGGATGTATGGGAGGATCGCAGTCGCGGCGCCTGCTGGCTGCCGCAGGAAGTCTTCCGGCGCTACGGCATCGAGTTGCGGGACGTGGAGAGTGGCAAGCAGCCGCCGCGGTTCGGCGAGGCCATGAACGAACTGCTGGGCATCGCCCACGCGCATCTGCGCAACGCGTTGGATTACACATTATTAATCCCGCGCAACGAAACGGGTATTCGGCGTTTTTGCCTATGGGCAATAGGATTGGCCATTCTGACGCTGCGCAAGATCGCTAATAATCCGGGCTTCACCGCAGGAGCGCAGGTCAAGGTGACGCGATCCACGGTGAACCTGACGGTGGCCCTGAGCAACGCCTTTGTACGCAATGATTGGATGCTTAAGAAATTGTTCGAACGCGCCGCGAGCGGTGTACCGTTGGGGGTCGTCGCGGACGTTCAGCGCACGCGACCTGCACCGCCGAAGAGCAGCGCGGCGGCCGCCGCGCGTGACGAGCATGGATTGGAGCGTTCGTACGGGAGCACGAGCACTTGAATCGCATCTCGAGCATAACCAGCAAAATTCCCGGTGAACTGTCTGAGGGCCACGGCGAAGTGATATCGCACAGTCTTAAACGAGTAACGGATTTCTCCCCGCTGGATCGGGCCGTGTCCGAGGCGCGCGACGCGCTGCTGTCCGCACAGCACGCGAAGGGTTACTGGTGCTACGAGCTCGAAGCCGACTGCACCATTTCGGCGGAGTACATCATGATGATGCACTTCCTGGACGAGATCGACCCCGCTCTCGAGACCAAGATCGCAAACTATCTGCGCACCCGTCAGGCCGAGCACGGGGGCTGGCCGCTGTACTACGGCGGCGACTTCGACTTGAGCTGCAGCATCAAGGCTTATTACGCGCTCAAGCTGGTCGGCGACAGTCCGCAGGCGCCGCACATGCAGCGCGCGCGGGCGGCGATCTTGAAGCGCGGCGGCGCGGCCAAGGCCAACGTGTTCACGCGCATCGCGCTGGCGCTGTTCGGGCAGCTGCCGTGGCGCGGGGTGCCGTACATCCCGGTGGAAATCATGCTGCTGCCGCGGTGGTTCCCATTCCATCTCGACCGGGTGTCGTACTGGTCGCGCACCGTGATGGTGCCTCTGTTCATCCTCTGCACCCACAAGCCGATCGCGAAGAATCCGCGCAAGATCGACATCCGCGAACTCTTCACCACGCCGCCGGAGAAAGAGAAGCATTACTTTCAGCGCGACGGCTGGTTGAAGAAGGTGTTCCTGGCGCTGGATCACGTCGGCCGCGCCATCGATCCTTTGATCCCGGGCTTCGTGCGCTACCGCGCCACGCGCAAGGCGGAAGCCTGGATGCTCGAGCGGTTGAACGGCGAGGACGGGCTTGGCGCCATTTTTCCGGCCATGGTCAATGCGCTGGAGGCCATGGTGATCCTGGGTTACCCCGAAGAGGATCCGCGCCGTCGCACCGCCAAACATGCGATCGAGAAGCTGCTCGTGACCCACGGTTCGAGCGCCTACTGCCAGCCGTGCGTTTCGCCCGTCTGGGACACGGCGCTGGCCTGCCTGGCGTTGCAGGAAATCGGCGATGAGAGTTCGCGCGATGCGTGCACGCGTGCGCTCGACTGGCTGGAAAGCAAACAGCTCGTGGACGAGCCCGGCGACTGGCAGGTGAGCCGGCCCGGCCTGCAGGGTGGCGGTTGGGCATTCCAGTTCGCCAACGACTACTACCCGGATCTCGACGACACCGCGGTGGTCGCCTGGTCCATGCATCAGGCGCGCGATTCGGCCAAGTACGCCACCTGCCTGCAGCGCGCGCTCGACTGGCTGGTCGCGATGCAGAGCGTCAACGGCGGCTTCGCCGCGTTCGACGCCGACAACACCCACTACTATTTGAACAAGATTCCCTTCGCCGATCACGGCGCGTTGCTCGATCCGCCCACCAGCGACGTCACGGCGCGGGTGGTGACGCTGCTGGCACGCACCGGGCGCCCCGAAGACAAGGAGGCGCTGGATCGCGCCATCGCCTATCTGCGCGAGGAGCAGGAGGCGGACGGTTCCTGGTTCGGCCGCTGGGGCACCAACTACATCTACGGTACCTGGTCGGTGCTCATGGCCTTCGCGCAGGCGCGCATCGGCCATGACGATCCGGCGGTGAAACGGGCGGTAGCCTGGCTGAAGGAGATGCAGAACGTCGACGGCGGTTGGGGCGAGAGCAACGACAACTACGGTCCGCAGGCTGCGGGGACCATGCACTCGACTCCCTACCACACGGCATGGGCGCTGCTGGCGTTGATGTCGGCCGGCGAGGCGAAATCCGATACCGTGCGGCGTGGCGCCGAATCGCTGATCAAGTCGCGCGAACCGCACGGTTTGTGGAGCGATCCATCCTTCACGGCACCGGGATTTCCGCGGGTGTTTTATTTGAAGTACCACGGCTACTGCGCGTATTTCCCGCTGTGGGCGCTGTCGGCTTATCGCAATCTGACACGGCGCCCGACCGCGCATTGAAGACAGTCGGCGTCGTCGCGGCGCTTGCGGCCGAGGCGCGCGCGCTGGGGCGGGCCCGCGAACATCGAGCGGAGCGCGCCTCCTTCGGCAATCTGGCCTTCTTGAGCGACGGTTCGATGGTGGCGGTGAGCGGCATCGGAGCGCAGGCCGCCGCACTCGCGGCGCGCGCGCTGGTGGATGCGGGCGTCGCGGGTCTCATGACCTTCGGGCTCGCCGGCGGACTTGATCCGACGCTCACCGCCGGATCCATCGTGCTGCCGACCGAAGTGCTGTCGCGCGACAATGCGCGCCGCTACCCGACCTCGGCGCCGTGGCGCGAACGCCTGGCACACATCCTCGAGGCGCAGCGCCGCATCGTCCGCGGGCCGTTGCTGACGAGCGCGAGCGCCATCGGCTCGCCGGCGGAAAAGCAGACCGCGTGGCGCGAAACCGGCGCGGTGGCGGTGGACATGGAGAGTGCGGCCGTGGCTGCGATGGCCGCCGAGCACGATCTGCCGTTCATCAGCGTGCGGGTGGTGATCGACACGGCGCACGACGTGGTGCCGGCCGCGGTGGTGCGGGCCAGCAGCGAGGGACGCGTGCTCATCGGCGGGCTGGTGGCGGGACTCGCCGCGGCGCCCGCGGAACTGCTCGATCTGTGGCGCCTGGCGAAGCGTTATCGATCCGCAATGCGTGCGCTGCGTCTGGTGGCGCGCTGCGGATCGCTCGCGCCGAGCGAAACGGACCTGAGCTGATGCGGACCTGGCAGAGCGCCAGCGTCCCGTCAGCAGTGGTGTGGGAATCTTCCGGGCGTCGGACTTAAAAAGTCCAAGCCTAGGTGACAGAAAAGATGAGCCTCGAATTTGACGGCGCAGAGCGGCGCGATGATGCGCTGATATTGGTGGACGAAGCCGATCGCAACGTCGGCTCCATGGGCAAGGAGGAGTGTCATTCGGGGCAGGGCGTGCTGCATCGTGCCTTCTCGGCGTTCATATTCAATCAGGACGGCGCGCTGCTGATGCAGCAACGCTCCGCCGGCAAGCGCCTCTGGCCGCTGTACTGGTCGAACAGCTGCTGCTCGCACCCGCGCGGCCAGGAGACTCTCGAGGTGGCCACCCGACGGCGCCTCATGGAGGAACTCGGCATCGCCTGCCGCCTGCGGTTTCTCTTCAAGTTCAAATACCAGGCGCAATTCGATGCCACGGGCGCCGAGCATGAGCTGTGCTCGGTGTTCGTTGGCCGCCATTCGGGGCCCCTCACGATCAATAGCGGGGAGATAGCCGATTGGCGCTGGATGGCGCCATCCGAACTCGAGTCGGAAATATCCGACCTGGGGGCCCTCAAATACACCCCTTGGTTCATGCTGGAATGGGCGCGGATTTGGGCTGAGCACCGCACCGATGTCCTTTCTTTAACAATAAGTTGAGCCCGCCGGGCGGCAAGGCTTGGTAAGATATATACCCTATGGCAATCCCACTTCTGCAAATGTACAAGGTCGCCCGCTACATAGCCGGGCGCAAACTCGCCGGCGACAAGCGCTATCCCCTGGTGCTCATGCTCGAGCCCCTGTTTCAGTGCAACCTGGCCTGCGCCGGCTGCGGCAAGATCGACTATCCGAAGGAAATCCTGCAAAAGCGGGTGAGCGTCGAGGATGCGCTCAAGGCGGTCGATGAATGCGGTGCACCCATCGTGTCCATACCGGGCGGCGAGCCGCTGATCCACAAGGAAATGCCAGAGATCGTCTCGGGCATCGTGGCGCGCAAGCGCTTCGTGTATCTGTGCACCAACGCGATCCTGCTGGCCAAGCACATCGACGAATACAAACCCTCGCCCTACCTTACCTTCTCGATTCATCTGGATGGCAATCAGGAACGCCACGATGAATCGGTCTGCCAGGAGGGCGTGTACGAAAAGGCCGTCGCGGCCATCAAGCTGGCGCGCGGCAAGGGCTTCAGAGTCACCATCAACTGCACGCTGTTCAACGGCGAGAACCCGGGCGAGGTGGCGGAGTTCTTCGACACCGCCATGGAACTCGGCGTCGAGGGCATCACGGTCTCGCCGGGCTACAGCTACCACCACGCGCCGCGCCAGGACGTGTTCCTCGGCCGCAACGCCAGCAAGCAGCTGTTCCGGGACATCTTCAAGCACCGCCAGCGTCCCGCCGGCAAACGCCCATGGTCCTTCAACCACTCGGCCTTGTTCCTGGATTTTCTCGCCGGCAACCAGACCTATCAGTGCACGCCATGGAGCAACCCGACCTACAACATCTTCGGATGGCAGAAGCCTTGCTATCTGATGTCCGACGAGGGTTACGCGGCTACCTACAAGGAACTTATCGAAAAGACCGAGTGGGACAATTACGGCGTCGGCAAGAACAAGAAGTGCGACAACTGCATGGCGCATTGCGGATTCGAGGGCACGGCGGTGAACGACGCATTCAGCAAGCCCATCAAGGCGCTGCTGACGGCAATGCGCGGACCGCGGGTGCAGGGCCCGATGGCACCGGAGCTGCCGTTCCTCTATCCCGAGTCGCAGTTCGCGTCCGTCACGGCGATTCCCGTCAATGAAATCAAGCGAGCGAGCCCGCGACAGTGAATGAATCGGCCGATCGGCGCGTCCTCGCAAGGGACGATTCCGAGCCCGGCGAGAATTTTGGAGCGCAGCTCGAGGTATGGCAGAAGCGCATGGAGCAGGCGCTCGCCGTACGCCTGCCGGACGCGGAAGCAGTGCCGGCGCGCCTGCACGCCGCCATGCGCTACAGCGTGCTGGGCGGCGGCAAACGCATCCGCCCGGCGCTGGTCTTTGCCACGGCGCGCGCCGTGGGGCTCACCGAGGACGATGTCGAGGCGGTGGCGTGCGCCATCGAGTTCGTGCATGTCTATTCGCTGGTGCACGATGACATGCCGGCCATGGACGACGATGACCTGCGTCGCGGCCGGCCCACCTGTCACAAGGCCTACGACGAAGCCACTGCCCTGCTGGTGGGCGATGCGCTGCAGCCCCTCGCATTCCAGCTGCTGGCGCGCGATCCGAAGCTGCCGCCGTCCGCAGAAATCCGCTTAAAACTCACCGACATGCTGGCGCAGGCCATCGGCACCTTCGGCATGGCGGGCGGCCAGGCGATCGACCTCGCAGTGCAGGGCATGAAGCTCGACATCGCGCAGGTCGAGGACATGCACGCCCGCAAGACCGGTGCGCTGATCCGCGCCAGCGTGCTGATGGCGGCCGAGTGCGTCTCGCCGGCGCTTGATCCGAATCTCTACGCGGGTCTCTCGCGCTATGCCAATGCGGTGGGTCTGGCCTTTCAAATTCAGGACGACCTGCTCGACGTGACGGGAGATGCGTCGATCGTGGGAAAAGCCACAGGAGCGGACAGCGAGCGGGCCAAGCCGACACACCCCGCCGTCATCGGTATCGAAGCTTCGCAGCAGCGTGTGAAGCTGCTGCACAATCAAGCGATCAATGCGCTGCAATCCTTCGGCGCAAGGGCCGGCGCGTTGCGCGCCCTGGCCAATTGGTTGCTGTCGCGACAATACTGATCCCACCCACCTAGTGCGTGCTCTCGGTGCGCTGCTGTTTCTGTCGCTGGCCTGCCTTGCCGCGCAATTTGCCCGTGCGGCGCCGTCGCCGGACGTTCCCGTCGAATCGACGTCGCTCGATCGCAGCGTCGTAGGCGCAACTGCGCGTGACGTGACCTCGGGGTCGCTGGACGGCAAATTCGGCGCGAAGACCGCGGGTCCGCGGCGCCACGATTATTGGTTGAAGCTCAGCATCCCCAGAGCAGCGGAGCTGCACGGGCAGCCGGTGCTCATCGTGCACGCGACGCGGGATCTTAATGTCGATGTGATGATTTCGCGCGCCGACGTTCCGACCTCGTTGCGGCTCGCGACCAGTCTCTCCGGCTTCCTCGGCGTGCGCGACCAGGTGTTCGCGCTGCCGCCGGACGTCAGCGGCGAAAAAGCGTTGTACGCGCACATAAGGGTCGACAGCGACGAGCCGCAGTCGCTGAGCTTTTCGGCCTCGACGCTCGATGCGACCCTGGCGCGGGGCGCATCGCATGCGCGCGCCATCGCGCTCTCCGTGGGCGCCCTGGGCGCCGTCGCGCTCGCCGGTTTTCTCATCTGGTTCGTCCTCAAGGACCGCCTCTTCATCCTCTACGCGGTGCTGTGCAGCCTGCAGGCGCTCTACGTCGCGTATCTCACCGGACAGGGATTCGACTGGCCCGGGCTGTCGATCGCGGTGGCCTGGGGTGCATTCGCGTGGAACGTGCCGGTCGCTCTGGGCGGCGCGGCCGCCTGCCTGTTCACCCGCGAGATCGCGGATTTGAAGCGCTACAGTCCGCGGATCTACCGCGCCTTCGGCTGGTTTGCGCTCGCCTTCGTGGCCCTCGCATGCTTGAACATCGCCGAATTCTTCGGCATCGAAGACTACGTCAACGACCTCGGCGATGTGATGTTCGTGAGCTCCGCCATTTTCACCTTGGTGGTGAGCTTCCTTGCCTGGCGGCGCGGCAACCGGGCCGCCGGCTGGTTCCTGCTGGCGTGGATCCTGCTCGAGGGTTTCACCATCGCCACCGCGGTCGAGTTCCTCGTCGCCACCTCCAACGCCGCCAGCGAAATGCTCTACTCGGGACTGCCGTTCTCGATGGTGGCCGCTTCAATTCTGATCGCGCTCGGCGTGGCCGATCGCCTGCGGCTGCAACGCGTGGCGCTCTCCGAGGCGGAGCGGCGCGCGCAGATCGATCCCTTGACCGGAGTGCTCAATCGCCGCTCGCTCATCGAACGTCTCGATGCCGCCTGTCTGCGCGCGCAGGCGCGCGGTCTGCCGATTGCGCTGCTGTTCATCGACCTCGATCATTTCAAGCAGATCAACGACACCTTCGGTCATCCGGCCGGCGATGCGTGCCTGCGCGCCATCATTCCTCCGATTCATGCCGAACTGCGCCAATCCGATGTGATCGGCCGCTACGGTGGCGAGGAGTTCGTGGTGATTTTAAGCAGCGCCGATGCTGCTGCTGCGATTCCCATTGCGCAGCGCATTAGAGAGCGCGTCGCCAACGTGCAGGTGGACGGTTTCGAAAAGCCCATCAAGCTCACCTGCAGCATAGGCATCGCCGCCAGCGACACTCTCGGCGTATGGGGTGAGCACTTGATCGCGCAGGCGGACGCGGCGGTGTATGTTGCGAAGCGAGCAGGCCGCAATCAGGTGCAAGTCGCGCGCACGCTGGCTGCCTGAACTACACCTGTCCTACACGGCACGTGTAGGACTGGAAAAAATAAATTCTCTTCGCGGAGTTAAGTCTGTAAAAGGAGACGTGCTTACTTAATCCATGTTTCTGACCTAAGCTTCGCTTTTCTACATAATCCAAAGTCTGGGATGGATCTTAGGGGATAGTCACTGGTGCACCGCAACGCGATAAGCCATGCCCGACTGATGCGCGAGTCCACCGACCGCATCGAGAGCGCGCTCCACGGCGAAGACGTCAAGGAGCACTTGGTCGCGCATCGCATTTTTGAAAGCACCGGCAATTTCCGCTCGTGGGAACTCGAGCATTCCGGACTGATGCGCGTGATTGCCGACTCCGGCCGCTTCACCGCGCAGGCGGCGACTCTCAGGCAGACGGCGTTGCGGCTGATTCACGGCAAGGCCCTGTTCGAATTCTTGAAGCGTCGCGAAGTGCGCGGCTCGGTCCGGGCCCGGGTGCTCGGACATTTTCATCCGACCAAGCTTTTCAACTACGCGCTCATGCAGGAGCACGGCACGTATCTGCGCAAGGCCGGCAGCTTCATGTGCGCGAGTCACCTCGGCAATCAAGTGGTGCATGACCCCGCATTCTTGAATCCGCTGCAGCACTATGAGGCGCTGTACGGCGAGTACTTCGATCTTTACTGTGCCACCCTGTTTCCCAGGGACGGTGTCGAATCGGCTTCGGAAAGATCGCTGCTGCCGCTGCTCAAGCATCAGCTGAACGAATGGCGCTGGATCATCCTCAATCCGCACAGTGCGGTGCCGAGGCTGCGGCGCGAGAGCGAGATCCGTCGTCCGCTGGGCGATACGCAGCGGCTGCCGGCGCTCAAGCTGCCGAAATAGCGCACGCCCAGGCACTCCACGCACTATTCGAAAATGGGGATTCTCGATGGCCGGACCGAGGCCGTCACCCAGGAATCGCCCCTCGCGGCACCGACCCGCGTTACAAGGACCTGTTGCATTTCAGGTAGGGTAATTCGCCCGCGCCGACGCTAAGGTAGCGCCATGGTAAAGCGCGATCGCGGTCGACCTGCCCATGCCGACGTACTGACTCCCGCCGAGTGGCGGGTGCTCGAAAAGATACGGCATGGGTTGAGCAACAAAGAGATCGCGCAGCAGCAGGGCGTCAGCCTGGACGCCGTCAAATATCACGTCGCCAACGCCTTGCAGAAGCTCGGTTTCGAAAGCCGTGCGCAGCTCAGGCTTTGGGATGGCGTTCGTCTCGACAGTCAATTAGCGAAAAAGGAACTCCTCATGGCCGAATCAATCAACTTGGGCGCCATTGGGCAGATTGCCCGCAGCGTCAAGAGCATCAGCGCCGCGGTGCGCTTCTACGGAGAGGTATTGGGGCTGCCGCATCTGTATACCTTCGGCAATCTCGCATTCTTCGATTGCGGCGGGGTGCGCTTGTATCTGTCCGAGGGAGACGGGCAAAGCGAGTCCATCCTGTATTTCAAGGTTGCCGACGTGCGCAGCGCGCACCTCTCCCTGTCGGAGCGCGGCATCGTGTTCACACATGCGCCGCACATGATCCACAAGCACCAGGACGGGACCGAGGAGTGGATGGCTTTCTTCAAGGACAATGAGGATCGGCCGCTCGGCATCATGTCGCAGATAAAATCGAGCTGAGATATGAAGAGGCGGCGCAATTCTCCGGGGCACCGGCCGCGATTTACCATTATCCTAAGAAGCGCCAACAAAAACCGGGGGCCGGCGATGCATCCAAACACCTTTGCCATGCGAATCGTCGGATAAGGTAGTTGATGAGTCCGTCCATGCTCCAACGCATTGCCAGCGGCGACTCCGCAGCAGTGCGGGAGTGCATAGACGAGTTCGGCCCTCTGATTTGGAGCATCGCGCGCCGCCTGTCGCGCACGCCCTCGGACGCAGAGGATGCGACGCAGGAAATCTTCTTGGACATCTGGCGAAGCGCTGGTCGGTACGATGCCTCGCAAGGCTCGGACAAGGTCTTCATCGCCACCATCGCCCGGCGCCGTCTCATCGACCGGCTGCGCAAGACCAGCAGCGAACCGCCCATGGACCCGGTGGAGACCCTGGATTCCGTAGAATGGGCGAACTCTGCGAGCGCGTCCGAAACCTGTGTTGAAGCCGAGCAGGCCACCCGTGCGCTTGCCGAACTCAAGCCCGAGCAGCGCCAGGTCCTGGAACTCGGACTGCTCAAGGGCTTGAGCCAGTCGGAGATCGCTGCGCATTTGAATATGCCGTTGGGAACCGTCAAATCATTCATGAGGAGAGGACTGATCAAGGTGCGGGAATACATGAACATCCATGCCGAAGGCGTTGCCGCGGAAAACTGATGGCCGAGCAAGAGCCGCAAAATCAGCCTGACGAGGCTCTCGTGGATCTGCTCATCAAGCAGGTCACGGAGGGCTTGTCGAGCGCTGAACAGCGATCGCTCGAGGCGCAGGACAGCGAGGCCTCCAGCCGCGCGCTGCGCGAATTGGAGCAGGCGGCCGCGGCCGTCACGCTCGCCGCCAAGAATGACGGCACACCGCTGCCCGCGGCGCTGGCGCGGAAGATCGCGGCGCAGGCGGACGCGCATTTTGCGAAGGCCGGCACGGTGAGCGACATCGCCGCCGCACGCAGCGCCCGCCAGGCCCGGCCCGCCGGCAGCTCCGGCGCGTTGGGCTGGCTCGCCGCGGCCGCCTGCCTGATCGTCGCCATCTTCGGCTGGATGCGCTCCCCGCCGGGGCCGGCGCCGGCAGCCATCGTCGAGGCGCCAAAGCCCCAGGCGCCGCTACCGCCGCGGGAGCCGACGCTTGCGGAACGACGCGATGCGCTGCTTGCGCAGGCCGACAGCTTGAAGATCACGCTTGCCGCGACCAAGGATCCGGCGGCTGCCGGCGTCACCGGCGATGTGGTTTGGGACGCAAAGACCCAGAAGGGGTACCTGCATTTCGTGGGTCTTGCCAGCAACGACCCGAAGGTGCACCAGTATCAGATCTGGATCTTCGACGCCGAGCGCGACAAGCGCTATCCGATCGACGGCGGCGTGTTCGACGTGCCTGCCGATGCGAACGACATCGTGATCCCGATTCACGCGGCGCTGCAGGTGCTCAAGCCCGCGGCATTCGCCGTTACCGTCGAGAAGCCGGGCGGGGTGGTGGTGTCGGCGCGCGATCACGTCGTGGTGCTGGGAGCCGCGGGCTGAGCAGCCGGCGCGCCGGATTCCTCGAAATCCGATTCTAAGCGCGTTTTGCGCGCTTCGCCTTGCCGGCAGCCTTGAGCTCCTTGTCGTAGGAGCTCAGGATTTCCTTGATGAGAGGCCCGAACTTCTTGCCGTACTCATCGCAACGCGCGCGATTCTGCAGTTCCACGCCATGCCGCTCACTGTGGATGAGCCCGGCCTCGCGCAGCACCTTGAAGTGCTGTGACAGCGAAGACTTCGGCAACGGCGTCGCAGTGATGTGCGCGAATTCCACGCAGCTCTTGCTGCAATCGGAGGCGAGCAACTGCATGAAGATCTGCACCCGGGTCGCATCGGAAAGCGCGTGCAGCACGCCTTGTACGGACATTTCTTCGACGCGTGGATGGTAGAGCGGACGCATGCCGGTGATTCTAGCCAGCGCGGGCAGAGGCGTCCACGTATCCGCGAGCATGGAACGCGCTCTTCAGCGCAGATCTGCGTAGCCACACGGCTTTAACTTATTCGCCGCGAGACGCCCGGCAAGAACTTTGCTCAGCAAAGCATCCAACTCCTCGGTGTTGCGGTAGCCGCGCATGCCTTCGCTCAAGCCGGCGCCTGCGCTCGTCGCGGGGTGGAAATACATCTCGCTGACGCCGGATGGCAGCGCATCGATGACCGCGAGCATGCGCTCGAGCGTCATGGCGCCGGTCCAGGCCATGCCGAACATCTGATCGTTGTGGCGCATGCCCGCGGCGGTCAGCTTGGCGCGCATGCGCCGGAGCAGCGGCTTCAAGGCCAGGTTGCCGAGCGCTGCGCCGCGCGCCTGCCGTCGGACGAAGGCGAACGGCTCGTCCGGAACCCGCATGGCGCGCATGCCGTAGGCCGGCCCCACTTCGAGGATCAAGTCGAGCAAATTCGGATGCAAGTGAAAGTGCTTGTGCGTGTCGACGTGGTCGAGCTTCAATCCGCTGGAAAGGTAAGCCTCGAATTGCGCCCGGATTTCGTCGCGCAGCTGACGGCGAAACCTGGCATCGGCGAAGATCCTGAACCCGTAGCGCACCATGTCGGAGCGAAACCGGCCTGCGCTATCCACCAGCAGCGGAATTTTGCCATGAGGCAGCGTTGCAAAGCCGTCGACCAGGGTCAGGTGCAGGCCGACGCGCAGCTCGGGCAGCCCGCGGGCGCGAGTCACCGCATCGGCGAATGCCGGAGCGCCGACCATCAGGCTCGCGCAGGACAGGGTGCCGGCACGCGCGGCGCGTTCGATGGCTTCGTTGATATCCTCATGATGCCCGAAATCGTCGGCAGTCATGATCAGCGAGCGGGGCCGCATCGCTGCAGCCCCGCCCGCCAGGCTCCCATTCAAGCGCCGACCTTCAGGCCGCGCGGGTTCTTAGAAACTCGAAGAACTCCACGCCTTCGCGCAGGCGCCTTTTCAGCATGTCCCAGCTGGTGAGCATTTCCGCGGTGAGCTCGGCGATCTTACCGGGTCGGAAATAGAAACGTTTGTAGAACGTGGCGACGGCTTCGTAGATGACCGCGGCGGGCAGATGCGGGTAGCTCAAAGGCGAGAGCTGGATGCCCTCCTGATTCACCAGGTTGAGATTGGCGTTCTCCGTGAGCCAGCCGCTCTCGACCGCCTCGCGATACAGCTGGGTGCCAGGATAAGGCGCCGCGAGCGACACCTGGATCGTGTGAGGATTGATTTCCCGCGCGAAACGAATGGTCTTTTCAATGGTTTCGCGGGTTTCGCCCGGCAGCCCCAGAATGAATGTGCCATGGATGGTGATGCCGAGCTTGCGGCAGTCTTGAGTGAACCGCCGCGCGATGTCGGTTTTCAATCCCTTGCGGATGTTGTGCAGGATCTGATCGTCGCCGGATTCGTATCCCACCAGCAGGAGTCGCAGACCGTTGTCGCGCAGCACCTTCAGCGTCTCGTAAGGCACGTTCGCCTTGGCGTTGCACGACCAGGTCACGCCCAGCTCCCCGAGGCCGCGCGCAATTTCCTCGGCGCGCGGACGAAAATCGGTGAAGGTATCGTCGTCGAAGAAGATTTCCTTCACCTCGGGCATGTTGTCGCGGATCCAGCGGACCTCGTCGATCACATTCTTTGGACTGCGCACCCGGTAGCGATGCCCGCCGACCGTCTGCGGCCACAGGCAAAAGGTGCACTTGGAACGGCAACCGCGCCCCGTGTAGACCGATACATACGGATGCTTGAGGTAGCCGATGAAATAGTTTTCGATCTTGAGGTCGCGCTTGTATAGCGGGGCCACCCACGGCAGATCGTCCATGTTCTCGATCATGGCGCGCGGCGGATTGTGCTGTATTGAGCCGTCGGGGTTCTTGAAACTGATGCCGGGAATCTCGGCATAGGGCAGCCCTTGTGCGACATCCCTGCAGGTGTAGTCGAATTCTTCGCGCGCCACGAAATCGATGGCGGAAGAGGCCTGCAGCGAGCCGGTGGGATCAACGGCGACCTTGGCGCCCACCATGCCGATCTTGACGCCGGGATTGCGCTCTTTGATGAGTTCCGCGACCTTTGCGTCCGAAGGAAACGAGGGTGAACTGGTGTGCATGACGATGAGTTCGTATTCGCCCACCTGCGACAGCACTTCCTCGACGCTGGTGCCGTCCGCCGGTGCATCGATCAAGCGGCTGTCCGGAACCAGTGCCGCCGGCTGCGCCAGCCACGTCGGATACCAGAAGGAGCGAATTTCGCGCTTCGCCTGATAGCGCGCACCGGCGCCGCCGTCGAAACCGTCGAAAGAAGGGGGATGCAGAAACAGGGTTTTCATATGCGCTCGCTCGGTGACAGGGCTCTGGTAGAAGGGCTAAGGCTCTGCACCGGGGTGTCTTCCACCCGATGTGCCGCGCCCTGCCGGTCAATGTCGAAATCAGCCGCCCGCCACGTGACTCGGTGGCCGACGAAACCGACGCACCAGAGACAAAAGACAATCAAATCGCTCAACGGTCCGAGCAATGACTGCTTCAATCCCCAGTTCGTATGCTGAGATTTTAGCAGTCGCGATGTCAGAATGCGCAGCAGCAGCACCAAGCTTGTCGCGATGAGCACTGCGGGATCGAAATTCGTCAGCCAGAGGCCCGTGAGCGCCAGGGGAACTGAAAAAGTTGCAGCAGCGGACAGGTAGCCTAAGGGCCGCACGCCGCGGATGGTGCGCAGCCATCTGAGCTGGTGCGAGGCGAGTTCGAACAGCGTCGCCTCGCTGACCGTGGTTTCGACCACGACGTCCGAGAGCACGGTGCGAAGGCCTATCGCCCGAGTGGCCTCGCCCAAGCGGTAATCGTCGGCCATCTGGTCGGCAATGGCGCCGAACCCGCCGATTTTGTCGTGAACTTGGCGCCGCAAAGCAATGGTGGCGCCGAACGCAAAAGCGCGCGAACCGAGCAGGGCTGACACGTAAACCGACGGAATGAACCAGCCGCATATGAACTCGGCGGCCACGCGGGACCAGAATCTTCCCACCGCCCGCCCCGTATAGGCGCAGGTGACGATGCCGACATCAGGCTCCGACAGATGCGCTGCAACACGGCTGAGATAGTCGGGTAATACCCGTATGTCGCTATCGGCGAGCACCAGCCAGTCATGGCGGGCCAGGCGCATCATGTTTTGTAGATTGCTGACCTTGGGATTGTGGCCGTGACGGGCCGCATCGATGCAAAGCTGGATGCTCAGCGCGGGAAATTCACGCTGCAGGCGCCGCACCATGCCGACGGCGGGATCCGACGGCTCGGCGACCCCGAATACCAGCTGAAAACTCGGATAATCCTGGGTGCAGAAAGACCTCAGGCAGTCATAGAGCCGGGGCTCTAGACCGCAAAGTGGCTTAAGAACGGTGACCGGCCGCAAGTCCTGGTGCAGGCGGGGTGCAAGGCCTCGCCGCGCCAGTATCGCCACCAGGGTCAGCGCGGAATAGATCAGCCCCAAGGCGACCAACGCCATGCCCAACCACCACAGCGCCGGGTGAGCTAGCGCCCAACTGTCACCTACCATCATAAACGGCACCCCTGCGAAACGCGTGCCGCAGGCGGCCGGTTCACGTCCTGTCTGGAGAACAATCAGTGAGATATAAGGCCGGAACCTTACAAACGGCTGACACCAATCCGGAACGGAAGGCGGTGCACCGCGCGCTGCCCGCGCAATCTTCCGTGCGTCATCGGGTTACCGGCTGTGTATCAATTTGCAGCAGCGGAATGAAAAGTGCTTAATCAATCCCGGCGCGTGGCAATCGGAACGCGCGATGCGAACGGCGAGTCGCCGGTAGGGAACCGGGAAGGGCGCTACGCCCGCGCCGGAACGTCGCGAACGTTCAAACGCGATAGCGGTAATTGTCCCCGGGCTTGCGATCGATGTCAGGGGGAAATGCCGCGCGCTTGTCCGCATAGTAGTGACCGCGCTGATCGCCATGCGATTGACCGTTGTAGGTCACGTACAGCACGCGGCGTTGCTGCGTGGTGAAGTTGGGCTTGGAAGTGTGCGGCACGTAGCTGTCGAAGAACAGCACGTCGCCCGGCGCGGTCGTCACCGGAATCCATTTGATGCTTTCAAGCTCGGCCCCGCTGAGCGGTGTCCACTCGGAACCGATCAGCCCCAGCTTGCGCGCGCCCATCGGCATCTCCAGACAACCGTTCTCAAGCGTTGTCGCATCGATCGACACCAGCGCGGTCACGAAAATGGGCGCATAGCGGGTCCAGCCCGCCTGTTGATCCTGATGCGGTTCAAAACCCGCGCCGCCGGGCATCTTGTAGTTGATCTTGTCCTTGAACAGCAGCGCCGGCTCGCCTATCAGCGCGGCGACTGCATCCTGCAGGCGACCGCGCATCAACCGATCGAAGCCCGCGTGATGGCCGCAAAAATCCTCCACGCGCTGCAGGACTTTGGCGCCCGTGTCGATGAGACTTTGCTCTCGATACACCATTTGCGCACCCGAGACTTCGGGCAATGCGGACAGCTCCTCGGTGTAACGCCGGATTTCTTCCGCCTCCGCGGCAGAGTAGAAGCCGGGCACCGCGATCCAACCGGTGTCGCGGTAAGTGGTTAGTTGCGAATCGGTCAATTCCATATGCACTGGCCCCCGCCGCGAGATGGCCTGCATCCTCGCGCTCCGCATGAAAAAAGGCCGTGCTCGTCGCTCCGCTGCTGGGCCTGCCCGCGCCCACACTGCTGGTGGCACGCGTCGGCGCCGGCAGCGTCGTCGCTCTGTTGTTGCGCCCCGGCTGTCTGCTGGTGCTCATGATACCTCTACGCGGCCTGCCGTTGTTGCCGGCGGCCGCGGGCCCCACCATGAGACTTGAGCGCATGCGCGGCGACGCTGAGGAGATGGCGGCGTGGATTCGAAGGGACTTGGGCAAACCGACGATTTCGTCTGGGGACATTCCTGGGGGAGTTACCTGGGACCTGAGCTTGCGCGGCGACACCGCGAGTGGTTTCACGCCTACATCGCCACGGGCCGGATAATCAACTTTCCTGAGAGCGAGCGCCGCAGCTTCGCGTATTCGCTGGCGGCTGCAAAAAAAGCGAACAACGCCAACGCATTGGCGCAGCTCAATTCCATCGCCCCGTATGCGGCGCCGGGTAAGCGGATCGATTTGAAAGACGGCGGGATCGCGCACAAGTGGAGCGATCATTTCGGAGGTCTCATGGCTTATCGCACTTCGCAGGAAAGATGAAAGCCACGCCGCGCGCCTCTCCCCGGACTACACGGACGAGGAGGGGGCACATCTATGACGGCAACGATTTCTCCGAGCGGTATTTGCTGGCCGATGTCTTCAACATGGACCTGAGCGCGCAGACCTCCTTGGGATGCCCGTTGATTCTGCTCTCGGGCGGTATGATCGGACCGTAAATTCCGATGTCGCATAAGAATGGTTCGCACCCGCTGAAGGCCCCGGAGAAACACCTGGTGTGGTTCGAGAACTCCGCGCACGAGCCCGAATCCGAAGAGCCCGGCAAGTTCCTGCTCTCCCTCGTGCGCTATGCCAGGCCGATCGCCGCGAAGGCGGGCGATGCGCCATGAACATCGCGACGCGATGGGCGGGCTGACGCCCACGGCCCCCGCTTCACGACGGCGGCAGGCGTTGCGAGCCTCAGCTGATGACCGTCTTGCGATCCTTGATCGATGGCGGCGTCCACTGGTAGATCCAGGTCTCCGTCAGCGGCCGATTCTCGATGCGCAGGAACATGCGCAAATCGATGGCCTCCAGCCAGTCATCCGGCGGCTTGACGTCGAACAGGGCACGATACCCCTTGAACTCCTCGACGTAGTGCGCGGTGACATGCTCGGTGCTGCCCTTGGAGGTCGTGATCACCGCCTCGACGTTCGCATCTTTCGCCATCGCGCCGAGTTCGCCGCCGGAGAAATCCACGGCGAAATGCCAGGAGTAGTACTGGCGCTTCTGACCCACCGTCCCACCGATACCGGTTCGGGTGGCAATGACCTGACCTAAAGCCGAAGCATAGGGAACATGCGTACCCCAGTAGGCGCGATAGCTGTAGAGAAGCTCTTGGCCGGCCTGCGGTCGATCAGCCGGATTCCAGAAGGCCACGATGTTGTCGAAGGTTTCATCGACGGTGGGGATTTCAACCAGTTGTACCGATCCCTTGCCCCAAGCATTGCCCCTGGGTTCGATCCAAAGGTTCGGCCGCCGGTCGTAATACACGCCGTCGTCCTGGTAGTGGTCGAAATCGCGGTCGCGCTGCAACAGTCCGAAGCCATGCGGGCTGTTGTCCGAAAACGAATTGAAATGCAGCTGCGCCGGATTGATGAGCGGGCGCCAGATCCACTCGCCGTTGCCATTCCAGATCGACAGCCCATCGGAGTCGTGAATCTCGGGACGCCAGTCGTTCGCCCCACGCCGATCGTTCTCGCCGTAGAAGAACATGCTGGTCAAGGGCGCAATTCCCAGCCGCTCGATGGGTTTTCGCGGATAGAACGCCGAATCGATGTCCATCACGGTCGAGCCGCCCGGCGAGACCTGAAAGCGCAGCGCCCCTGCGATGCTCGGCGAGTCGAGCAGCGCATACATGGTCATGGTGCCCGAGCCTTTGGCGGGTTTTTCAAACCAGAATGCGGTGAAGCGCGGAAATTCCTCAGGCCGCGGAAAGGCGGTGTCGACGGCGAGCGCGCGCGCCGACAGACCGTATTGGCGGGTGTCGCCGCCCACCGCGCGAAAATAACTCGCGCCCAGGAACGCCGCCACGTCCGCGCGCCAGTTGGTGACGAACTGCACCCGGAAGCCGGCGAATCCCACGTGTTCCTTCATGACGGCAGGATCGATGCCGGCCTTGTCGAACTCGAACATGCCGGGGTCGTAAATGATTTCCCGCGCCTGCGCGTCGATGATCTCGTAGAGCCGCACCGGATCGGCAAAGCCGCGGCCGACATGGAAGAAAGCCAGGCGAAATTCCAGTGCGCTGTCCGCCCAAAGCGAATGGTCGGTGCGGAAGCGCAGCGACTGATATTGGTCGTAGCTGAGCTTCGACATCAGGGGCGGCAACGTGTCCTTGGAGGCAACGAATGCGCTGCCGGCCAGGTAGCGGGCCTGGCCCTTGAGCCAGGCGAAATCGAACGGTTTTGCCGGACCCGTGCCGGTTGCCGCCTGGGAAGAGGCGCCGCGGGCAAAACCCGGGGAGGACAGCTGCGTCGCGGCGAGCGCCACGGCGGTCTTCAAAATCTCACGTCGGCGAACCATCGGGGTTTCCTTTTCAGATCGTATAAGTCGGCGCCACGGCATCCGGCAACAACGCCAGCTGGTTGAGCAGGCGCGCGTCGCTGGCGATTTCCACGCGCTCGACCGGCGTCAGCCAACCGAGCGCTTCATCGAGAGAGCGCGCATCCATCAGCTTCTGTTCCGCGGTGAACGCATGCGGGTCGGGCTTGCCGCGCGGGTCGGCCGGCCGGGCGAGATTGCCGCTCATGTGAGTGAGGCGTGCTTCGCGATGCCGTGCCAGGTAGCGCAGTCCATCTTCGGGCAACGCCGGCGCCTCGCTCAGCAACGTCGCGCGGCGCGCCACCAGTTTCGGCGCCTCGCGCTCCTCCGGAGTGCGCAGCAGCGCCAGGCGCTCCAGCCAGCGGCCCAAGGTTTCGCTGCCGGAAAAGCGCGACAGCGGCACGGATAGAAACAGTCCCAGCAGGGCGGGGGACACCCAGGCGAGCAGCGTCGGGGAGAGAAAGTAGATGATCACGGCGGTCACTACGCTCAGGATCATGTGGCGGCGATGAAAGCGCCAGGCATCGATCCAGCGGGTGCCCCCCGAGTCGCGCCGCTGCGGCTTCCAGCCCGAGTCGCGTCCCATGAAGACCTCGAACACGTGGCGCGATTGCACCATCATCAGAATGGGCGCATAGAGCGCTGACAGCACCGCCTCGAGCACGAAGCTGGCGCCTACGCCGATGACTCCGCCCGCGCCGCGCCGAATGTTCGGGGTGAGCAGCGCTCGGATGACGCCGAGAAACTTCGGCACCAGCAGCACCACCATGCTGAACCAGAACAGCGCCATCATCAGCGCGACATCGAATCTCGGCCAGGTCGGAAACAGCTGGAAATCGTGGCTGAAGTATTCGGGCCTGATCAGGTGCGACTGCACGGTGAGGGCGAAACCGATGCCGATCATCACCAACCACATCGGCGAGGATATGTAGCTCATGATGCCGACGCCGAGGTGGATGCGGCTCACCAATCTCAAGCCTGCGGTGGGCAGCACTTTCATATGCTGCAAATTGCCCTGGGCCCAGCGACGATCGCGGATGGCAACGTCGATCAATGACGGCGGCGACTCCTCCCAGCTGCCGCCGCAGTCGGTGGCCATGCGCACCTTGAATCCGCCGCGCCGCATGAGGGCCGCCTCGACAAAATCGTGCGACAGAATGTGGCCGCCGAACGGCTGGCGGCCCTTGAGCATGGGTAGACCGCAATTCTGGGCAAAGGCCGCGACCCGGATGATGGCGTTGTGGCCCCAGTAATTGCAGCTGTCGCCCGACCAGGCGGCCAGACCGCGTGCAATGACCGGTCCGTAGACGCAGCCGGCGAACTGCTGCAGACGGCCGAAGAAGGTCTTGGCGCCGATCAACTGCGGCGCGGTCTGCAGGATGCCGAGTTTGGGATCGGCCTGCATCATGAGCATGAGCTGTTTCAAGGTGACGGCATCGATGAGGCTGTCGGCGTCGAGCACGATCATGTAGTCGTAGCGACCGCCCCAGCGGGTCACGAAGTCCTCGAGATTGCCGGACTTGCGCGCGATGTTTCGCCAGCGGCGGCGGTACCAGACCGGCATGATGTGAGCGAGTTTGCGCCGAAGGTCATCGACGCTCATGGTCTCGCGGATCCACGCGTCGGCATTGGTCGAGTCGGAAACCACGACGATCTCGAACGCCGTGTTTGCGCCTATGTCGTGCAGCGCTTCGGCCATCGCGCGCAGCGTGCAGGTCGTGCGGGTCGGGTCCTCGTTGTACACCGGCATCACCAGCGCAGTAAGAGACCCCGGGGGGACGGGGCCGTCGGCCGTGTGGTCGCGCCGCTTGGAGGCGCCCGCCAAAACCGATCCCGCCGCAAAGGCGATCCAACCCAAGGACACCGAGAAGAAGACGATCATGGTGCCTTGCAGGAACGTCATGCTGGCGAAGCGCACTGCCTGCAGCATCTGGTAGACGCCATAGGTGGTGACGCCAAGCGTCACCACGATGAGAATGAACCGCGCGTACAGCACCGCGAAGGAAATCCAGTGAAATCCCGGACGATAGGGGCCGTTGCGCAGGTCCTGCGGTGCCATTTGCAGCGGCATCTCCGGCGGCATGCCGCCGGATTCGACACGCGGCTCGCTCGCCGCGGTGTTCACAACGCGGTCCATCGGTACAGCCAGGTTTCGGTGACCGGCGCATCGCCGCGCATGATGCGCAGGCGAAGCTCGATCAAGGGCGCATCGTTGGGGTCGAGTTCGAAGCTTGCGCGCAGGCCGTGCAGTGCGTTGTTCGGCACCAGCGTGGCGTTGTTGATTCGGCCCGCCGAGCTCGACAGATCCAGCCGCAGCCCATCGACTTTCTCGCCCGCGCCCACGAAATCGAGAAGGAAAACCCGGTGTTTGCCGTCGAGACTGGCACCCGAGCGGGTGGCCACCGTCATGCCCATGCCCTTGGGCAGTTCCGGTTCCGCCAGCCAGTCCAGCTGGTAGGCGTAATGAACCGGATGCGCGGATGTCAACGGCTGGGCGGGACGCCAGAAAGCGACGATGTTGTCGTTGGTCTCGCGCCCGGACGGGATTTCCACCAGCTCCACCGCGCCGGCACCCCAATCGCCTTTCGGAGTCACCCAGCTGCTCGGCCGCCGTTCGTACTGGGAATCGAAGTCCTGGAAATCCGCCTGGTTGCGCGATCGCTGCACCAATCCAAAGCCGCGCGGCGGCTGCGTGGTAAACGAGCTGACCTGCAGGGTGGCGGGGTTCGCGAGCTGGCGGAACACCTGTTCGCCCGATTGCGTGGTGATCTGCAGGCCGTCCGAGTCGTGCACCTCGGGCCGATAGTCATCGAGCCGGCCGCGGTTGGTCTCGTCGAAGAGAAACATCGAGGTGAGCGGCGCGATGCCGACGACGCGCATCTCGCTGCGCGGAAAAAGCGTCATCTCCACGTCCATGCTGGTCACGACGCCCGGTGTGACCGTGAACTTGTAGGCACCGGTGCACGACTCGCTCTCCAGTCGCGCATAAATCACGATCGAAGTCGCGCGGGGCGCCGGCCGTTCGATCCAGAAATGCGTGAAGACCGGAAATTCCTCGCCGCTAGGATCCGCAGTATTGACCGCGAGGCCGCGGGCGGACAGGCCGTAAAGCAGATTCTTGGCCACCGCGCGAAAGTAGCTCGCGCCCTGGAATACCAGGAACTCGTCCCAGATCTTGCTGCTGTTGATGCGGTTTCGAATCCGGAAGCCCGAAATCGGCAGCGACACGGTGCCGAGCCTGGCGTTCACGTCGGGGGTCATCTGAAACATCGCCGGTGTCGCGGTCATGTCCTTGGCCATGCCGTCCTCGACGGTGGAAACGGCGATCACGTTCTGGGAACTCGACGAGGCGCGCAGCAGTTCCAACCGGAAGGGCAGCGCTTCGGCGCGCCACACCGCGGCATCCGGATTGAAGCGGATGCTGCGGTACTGCTCAGGGCTCAATTTGTCGAACACGGTCGGCAGGTTGCTGCGCTTCGGCGCATAGGCCGACGAGGCGCGCCGCTGCGCATCCGTCACCAGCACGTCCCAGTTGAAGGGATAACCAGCCGGGCTCTTCGGCGCCACGGGGGCCGCTTTTTTCGGCGCAGGGGCGCCGAGCGCGAAGGCCGCAATGACCGACAACATGCAAGACGTCAGAGTTTTGGCAAAACTTACCTGCAAGGGCAGACCTTCTTCAGGAGCCTTTCTGGCCCGGATCGACCATGATGAAACCGGCGCGCTGTGTCAACATGAGCCATGTCCGACACCAGTCCCGGGCCCGAAGCGCAAAGTGCCGCTGCCGTCCTCATGGTCCGGCCCGCCGCGTTTGGCTTCAACCCCGAAACTGCCGCCAGCAACGCCTTCCAACAGCAGGAAGGCGCAGTGCGCGATCTGCCGGCGGCGGCCATTATGGAGTTCGATGCCGTGGTCGCGGCGCTGCGGCAGGCCGGCATCGAAGTCCTCGTGGCAGCCGACAGCGATTCGCCGGTCAAACCTGACGCTATTTTCCCCAACAATTGGGTCAGCTTCCACCACGACGGCACGGTGGCGCTGTATCCCATGCTGGCACTGAACCGCCGTGCCGAGCGCCGCGAGGAAGTTCTCGAGCAGGTCACCCGCCAGGGCGGCTTTCGAGTCTCCCGGCTCGTCGATTTCAGCCACCGCGAGGAGGAGGGCAAGTTTCTCGAAGGCACGGGCAGCATGGTGCTCGACCGCCGCGGCCGGCTCGCCTACGCCTGCGTCTCGCCGCGGACCGATCTGGACGTGCTCGGTGAATTTGCGCAGCAACTCGATTACGACCTTGTCACCTTCGACGCGCTGGACGCGGCCGGACAGCAGATTTACCACACCAACGTCTTGATGGCCCTTGGCACTGGCTTTGCCGTGCTGTGCGGCGAGTGCATCGAAAATGACGAGCGCCGCGCCGCGGTGATCAGCAAGCTGCGCGCCTCGCACCGCGAGATCATCGAGATCACCCGCATCCAGATGCAGCACTTTGCCGGCAACGTCCTGGAGCTTTCCTCGCCCCAGGGGCCGGTGCTGGTCCTCTCGCAAAGCGCGTTTGAGGCCTTCGGTGCTGACCAGAGGCGGCGTCTGGCCCACCACGCCCGGCTGCTGCCGGTGACCATACCGCTGATAGAGCGTTATGGGGGCGGCGGCGTTCGCTGCATGCTTGCGGAAATTCACCTGCCGAAGCGGCGAATGTCATAATTCACGGATGCTGGAGCTTGGCGTCAAACTGCTGCTTGCCTATCTGATAGGGACCGTGATGGGCAGCATGATCCTCGGCAGCTTTCGCGGCGTGGATATCCGCGAGATGGGGAGCGGCAATGCGGGCGCCACCAATGCGCTGCGCACCCAGGGAAAACTGTTCGGACTGACCGTGCTCGCCATCGACGTTTTGAAGGGCATCGTAGCGGTTCGCTGGCTGCCCGACGCCGCCCTGCCGCTGGTGGGCAACGACCCCGAGCTGTCCCGCGCCTGGCTGGCGGTCGCCTGCGGCTTTGCGGTGATCGTCGGGCACGTATTTCCGGTCTGGTTCGAGTTTCGCGGCGGCAAAGGCGTGGCGACGGTGCTCGGCGTCGTCGGGGCGCTCGAGCCGAGGATGCTGCTGCCCCTCATAGGCAGCTGGTTCGTGGTGGTGCTTTTGACCGGATATGTGGGACTTGCTTCAATGCTCGCAAGCCTCGTCCTGATCGTCGCGGTTCTTCTCGTGGAACCCGCTAATCTACCCATGTTGAGCTTCGCAGTCGCCGTGAGTGCCTTCGTCATCTATACGCACCGTGCCAACATCGCCCGCATGCGCGCCGGCCAGGAAAACCGCGCCCGCAGACTATGGCTATTTCGATCTCGAGCGGCATAGAGCATCCGCCTTTGCTGGCGTTGCTAGCCGACGGCAAGGTGCATTCCGGGGAATCCCTGGCGCAGCAACTAAAGCAAACCCGCGCCGCCGTGTGGAAGGCGGTGGAGCGGTTGCGCGCGCTGGGAATCGACGTTCAGGCCCACGCCCGCCGCGGCTACAGCCTGAGCTATCCGATCGAGCTTTTGGACGCCGCGACGATGCAAGCCGAACTTCGGCAGAGCACGCGCGCCCGGCTGCGGCAGCTGGAACTGCGTTTCGAGGTCGATTCGACCAACACCCGGCTGCTCTCGCAACCGGCTCCGCCGATCGGGAGCGCGGATGTCTGCATCAGCGAATTGCAGCATGCCGGTCGCGGGCGTTTGGGGCGCCGTTGGTTGGCGCCGTTCGGCTGCGGGATCGCGATGTCCTTGAGCTGGTCCTTCAGCGATGCCGCCCGCGCCCTGCCTGCCTTGAGCCTCGGGGTCGGGGTCGCCGTATCGCGCGCGTTGCGGCGAACCGGCGCGCACGGCATAGCGTTGAAATGGCCCAACGATATTTGGTATCGGGACCGCAAGGTCGGCGGCGTGCTGGTGGAGATTCGCGCCGAAGCCGGCGGCCCGGCGCACGTCGTGATCGGGGTGGGACTGAACGTATGCCTGCCCGATGCGGAGCGACAGAAGATCGAGACGGTCGGCGCCCCAGTTGCCGCGGCAGCCGACGCCTGCGCACAGGCGCCCTCGCGCAATCGCATAGCCGGCGCGATTCTCGATGAACTCCTCGACATGCTGTGGCAGTTCGAGCACAGCGGATTCACCGCATTTCGCGAAGAATGGCAGGGGCTCGACGCGTTGGCAGGCCGCGAGGTGCGGCTGCTGATGGGAAATCAGGAGAAATCCGGGATCGCTCGCGGCGTGGACAGCGACGGCGCGCTGTTCCTGGAGAGCGATGGAGCTCTGCAGCGCTTTGTCTCCGGAGAGGCGAGCCTGCGCCTGCACGAGGGCGCGGCATGACCCTCCTCAAAGGCATCGTAGTCTTCCTGGTGCTGGCGAATGCCGGCTACTACCTCTTCGAGCGCGGCATCGCGCGGTCAAACGATGTGATCTCGAGCGCACCGAAGTCGTCCCTGAAACTGGTTTCCGAGGCGCCGGCGGGCACGCAGGCCGTCCCCGCGCCGGCGGCGGGCACGACGTCGCTCGCCGCGGCTGGCTCGGCCCCGGATGTGCATCACGACGATTCGGCGCTCATGACCAGCGTCAAGCGCTGCATCAGCGTTGGGCCGTTTCGCGACGTATCCGAAGCGGCCCGTGCCGCGAGCACCCTGCGAGGCGGCGGCTACGATCCGCGTCAGCGAGTCGCCGAGGGCGAGGTTTGGGCCGGCGTTTGGGTATACTTGCCCCTGCCTGCCTCGAAGGCCGCCGCCGATCAAATCCTGGACAAGCTCAAGGCCGGCGGCATCGACGACGCGCTCGAGATGCCCGGTCCGAACGATGCGCCGGTGATTTCATTGGGACTGTTCAGCGAGTCGAAGCGGGCTCAGGCGCGGGTCAGCCAAGCGCAGGCCATGCAGATCAATCCTTCGATTGCGGACCGCAAGCGAATCGGCAACGTCTATTGGATCGACATCGATTTGAAACCCACCGACAGTCTGCTCAATCCGTCTGACTTGCAGGGCGAAGCCGGCCGCATCGTGCGACTCGAGGTCAAGGCGTGTCCGAGCGGAGGAGCGACGTGAAGACGCGTACCGTCTCGATGCGCACTCTGTCCGTCGCCGGCGCCGTGCTCGGCTATGGCTGCCTCGCAGGTTTCCTCTGGCTGGTGGGCGTTCAGGTCTACCGCTGGATGCGGGAGGGCGAGTGGACTCACATCGGCGTGCTGGACGGCATGCGGATCACGCTCACTCATTGTGGCGTGCACGACGGCGATACCGGAAGACTGGCGGCGCTGCTCAAATGGTTGGATGCGCCGGTTGACTGGCTCGGCCTGCACCGGGTGTTCGAGGTGTTGCCCGCCTCCCTGGCGCTGTTCGCCCTGAGCATCGCCGGCAACAGCATTTTCATCTACTTCAAGGACCGGCTGCCGCGGCCCTAGCTGCCCTGCGGCGGCGAGGGCATTCTTCCGGGTCCACGAGCGAACGGTTTTTGGCGCGGTATCGGAAAATGATACCTGCGGCCTCATTTTGCATTCCCGCGACTGTTCTAATTGCGCGCCATTGGGCTCCTGGACAAGACTGCGACTCGCCGTCAAAGGCCGCTTAGGGAGGAGAAATGCCGCAAGCCGAACGCTCCGAGGCCAATCAATACCGCTTGCTCCGCGAGCGGCGCTTCCTGCCGTTCTTCGTGACTCAGGCCTGCGGAGCCTTCAATGACAACCTTCTGAAGAACGTCATGGTCATCCTGGTGACCTACCAGTCGGCACGCTGGAGCTCCTTGTCCCCCGTTCTGCTAGCCAATATCGCGGCGGGACTCTTTATCCTGCCGTTCGTGGTGTTCTCCGGCATCGCCGGCCAATTGGGGGAGCGTTTCGACAAGGCCAGGATCTTAAAAAGCATCAAGGCTTTGGAAGTGGGAATCATGCAGTTGGCGGCGGCGGGCTTTCTCGCTCATTCTGTGGCGCTGCTCTTGACCGCGCTCTTCATGATGGGCGTGCACTCGACCTTCTTCGCGCCCGCCAAGTACGGGCTGTTGCCGCAGGTGCTTGGGGACGATGAACTGATCGGCGGCAACGCGATGCTGGAGACCGGCACCTTCCTCGCCATCCTGCTCGGCACCATGGCGGCAGGTCTGCTGGCCGGCCATGCCAACAATGCGTGGATTGCCGCCGCGCTCTTCATGGTGGCGGTGGTGGGTTTTGCGGTGAGCCTGGCGATTCCCGCGGCACCGGCGGTGTCGCCCGGACAGCGGCTCGACTTGAATCCCATCACCTCGACGCTCGACAACATAAGGGCTGCGAGCGAGTCGCGCACCGTGCTGCTTTCCGTGCTCGGCATGTCGTGGTTCTGGTTCTTCGGCGCGGCAATACTCACGCAGTTGCCGCAGTACTGCCATGACGTGCTGAAAGGCGACGAGTCGGTGGTGACTCTCACCATTCTGGTGTTCTCGGTGGGCGTCGGGATCGGCTCGTTGCTTTGCGAGCGCCTATCGGGGCGGCAGGTGGAAATCGGCCTGGTGCCGTTCGGCTCCATCGGGCTCACCGTCTTCGCCCTCGACTGGGTGCTCGCCACGCCGCACCTCGCCGGCGGGATCATCGGCGCGCGGCAGCTCCTGCATGTTTCCGGCGGCGTCCACGTGCTCCTCGACATCACCGCGGTAGGCGTATTCGGCGGTTTCTTCATCGTGCCCTTGAATGCCCTGGTGCAGCAGCGTTCGCGCCCCGAAGCGCTTGCCCGGGTCATCGGTGCCAACAGCATTCTCAATGCGCTTTTCATGGTCGGCGCCGCGGCGCTCTCCGCCCTGGTGCTGTCGAGAGGTCTGACCATACCCGAGTTGATTTTGATGATCGCGGCCATGAATGCCGCCGTGGCGCTGTACATCTACTCGCTGGTGCCGGAGTTCCTGCTGCGCTTCGTATGCTGGCTGCTGGTGCATACGCTCTACCGGTTGAAGAGGATCGGCGCGAGGTTTCCCCAGGAAGGACCGGCGCTCATCGTATGCAATCACGTGAGCTTCGTGGACGCGCTGGTCATCTCCGCGTCCTGCCGCCGGCCGATACGCTTCATCATGGACAGCGCCATCTTCAATGCGCCGCTCATCAAGACGCTTGCCCGCGGCATGAAGGCGATTCCGATCGCGCCGTCCAAGGAAGACCCGGCGGTGTACGCCGCCGCGTTCGAAGCGGCCGCGGCGGCGTTGCGCGAGGGCGAACTGGTTTGCATCTTCCCCGAGGGCAGGCTCACCGGGGATGGCGAGATCGCCGAATTTCGCCCCGGTCTGAAGCGCATCCTGCAGGAGACCCCGGTGCCGGTGATTCCAGTGGCGCTGGTGGGGTTGTGGGGATCGATGTTCTCGCGCTATCGCAGGGAATTTTGGCAACGCCTGCCGCGCAAGCTCTGGCATCGCATCGTGATCAATGTGGGAAAGGAGATCGATCCGGGGGCGGTCATGCCCGAGGAGCTGCGCATGCAGGTGCTCAAGCTCTACGGGGCGGCAACGGCGTAGTTCGGCGCGGTCTTCTGGCCGGCCGCCAGGGCCTCGCAGTGAGCGAGCAGGCTCTTCGCCTCTGTGCTGACGTATTCATCGATCAGCCCGCCGTACAGGCGCGCCACAATGGCGCGCAGCAGTCCGGTCACGGTGATGGTCAATGTCACAAGGCTGCCGGCAGCAACCGGTTCAATGAGATGTCCGGCGACCATGCGCACCCCAGGCGACTTGGTGCTCCAGGTGAAGCTGCGGTTCGCATCGATCTGGCTTACCGTCCAGACGCTGGGGCGGAGTTTTGGCTGCTCGATTTCCGCTCGGCTGCCGACGGTGAAGGGACCCTGGTCGAGTCGCCGCACCGCGGTCATGGTGGGCGTCCAGTTGGGCCAGCGTTCCACGTCGCAGAGCACGGCGAAAACAGTGGCGGGCGGTGCCAAAATTTCAACCACGATCTTGAATTCGGTCATGCGGCTCACTGTTGAACTCCGGGGCGCCGTATGGGAGTTTATCCTTTTGCCCGGAGGGCGCCATGGCAAAACCGCTGGCCGTAATCACGGGGGCGTCAAGCGGTATCGGCGAAGTCTACGCGCGCCGCCTCGCGCCGAACCATGACTTGCTGCTCATTGCCCGCAATCGGCAACGGCTAGAAGCGCTGGCCGCGGAACTGACGGCCAAGCACGGCGGGACCATCGCCGTCATGGACGCGGATTTAAGTGAAAGTGAAGAAGTGAAAAGGGTCGCGGCGCGGATCGTTTCCGAGCCGGACCTTTCGTTGCTCATCAACAACGCCGGTTTCGGCGCGCGTGGGCCGTTCTGGAAGGCCGACGTCGAGGTCTTGGAACGCATGCACCGTCTGCACGTCAATGCATTGGTGCGCCTGAGCCATGCGGCGCTCGCGGTCATGGTTCCGAAGAATCGCGGCGGTCTCATCAATCTCGCCTCGGTCGCGGCATTTGCCCGGCGTCCGGGAAGCGCCTGCTACGCCGCCACCAAGAGCTGGGTCGCGGCATTCACCGAAGGTCTGTTCGTCGATCTCAAAAAGGCCGGCTCCGATGTCGTCGTGCAAGCGTTGTGTCCTGGCTACACCTACTCGAGTTTTCACGATGTCATGGGAGAGGACCGCGGGCGCATCGCGCCGCCCTCGATGTGGCTGTCCGCCGAGCGCGTCGTCGATGATTCGCTGGCGGCTCTTAAACGCGGCGAGCTCTACGTGGTGCCCGGATGGCGCTACAAACTGATCGTGGCGCTGATGAAGATTCTGCCGATGCGTTTGCGCTTCAGGGCGGCCGCGGGAGCAACTCCCCGCGCGCTCAAGCCGCAGTCCGGCCAGCCCACGTAGCGAGCGAAGCCGAGCGCGGTGCGCGCACCGTTTTCCGGTTCGGGAAATGACGCGCAGGTCTTAAGCGGGGCGGGTTACTGGTGCGACATGCCGTCGCGTGGCTTGCGGGCCTCGAAACCCGCCTGCTTCTCTCCGACCGTCGGCGCATCCGGGGCGCGTTCCGCCGCGGGCGCGGCGCCGTTCCAAAGATAGGCCGTGCTGCCCGCCGGTGCCCGATACCATCCGGGGTCGCCAAAGTCGCCGCGCTTGATGTCCGAGCGGATCTTCACCACGGTGAACATGCCGCCCATCTCGATGTTGCCGTGCGGCCCGCTGCCCGACATCATCGACAGCGTGTTTTTGGGCAGCGGCATGTTCATTTCCATGCCGGCCATGTTGCCCGTATTCATGTAGCCTGGAATCAGGGCGCCGATCTTGGCGGCGAGATCATCCTGCTCGACCCCGAGCATGGTCGGCAGACTGTGATTCATCGCGTTCATGGTGTGATGACTCTTGTGGCAGTGGAATGCCCAATCCCCCGGAGCGGCGGCCGTGAACTCGATGGCGCGCATCTGGCCGACGGCGATGTCGGTGGTAACCTCCGGCCAGCGCGACCCGGGCGGAGTCCAACCGCCGTCGGTGCCGACGACGCTGAACTCGTGACCGTGCAGGTGAATGGGGTGATTGGTCATGGTCAGATTGCCGACGCGCACCCGCACCCGTTCGCCCAGACGCGCGACCATGGGCGAGGTGCCCGGAAACGCGCGGCTGTTGAACGTCCAGAGATTGAAATCGAGCATGGTGCTCACCTTGGGCGTCGCGCTGCCGGGACTGATGTCGAACGCGTTCAAAAGAAATACGTAGTCGCGATCGACCGGCATGAAGTCCATGTTCTTCGGATGCGTTACCCAGAATCCCATCATGCCCATCGCCATCTGCGTGGTTTCATCGGCATGTGGGTGGTACATGAACGTGCCCGAGCGCTGCGCGGCAAACTCATACACATAGGTCTGACCCGGCTGGATCGCCGGCTGATTGAGCCCTGAAACCCCGTCCATGCCGTTGGGCAAACGTTGCCCATGCCAGTGCACGCTGGTCGGCTCCTTGAGACGGTTGGTGACAAAGATGCGCACCCGATCGCGCTCGACCACCTCGATCGTGGGTCCGGGCGATTGGCCGTTGTAGCCCCAGAGATTGGCGATCATCCCGGGCGCGATCTCGCGCGTGACCGGTTCCGCCACCAGGTGAAACTCCTTCACGCCGCCGCGCAACCGCCAGGGCAGCGACCAGCCGTTCAATGTGGTGACCGGGCGGAAGGGGCGGCCGTCGGCGGGTGTGCGCGGCGGCCGCGTGTCCGGCGAGGAGATGGTCACGATTTCCGGCAGCGCGGCGAGGGCGCTCTTTGCCACCGCAGTGGAGGCGATGGCGGCGCCGGCGCCCGACAGCAAGCTTCTTCGTGTGAACATGAATTTTTACCTCAAGGTTCCAAGCTGCCGAGGAGCACGGCGTCGAGTTGCGATTTCGCCACCCAGAAGTCGCACAGGCTGTCGATGTAGTCGCCGATGCTCATCGCCTGATCGCGGCTGTCCGCCAGCAGCTCGAAGACACTGATGAGCGAAGCGTTGTAGCGCAGCAGGTTTTCGGCCGCCACGGCCTTGCGCAGGGGCACCACCTCGTCGCGCTGCAGGCGCGCGATGTCATAGGCGCTGCGATAGGCGGCGTAGGCCTGGCGGATTTGCGAGCGGGCGTCGACGGCGGCTTGCGCGAACCTCTCCGCCGCCTGCCGGTAGAGCGCTGCCGCGCGCTTCACGCGTGCTTCGCCGCCGTCGAAGATGGGGATTTCAAGCGTGACGCTGAAGCCACGCTCGTAAGGTTCAGCCTCCGTGCCTTGCTTCACGCGGGTGGCGCCTAGGTCGAGCACATTGACGAACCGCGTGGCCCGGGTCAGTTTCAAGTCGCGCGCCAGCGCATCGAGGGCCTGGCGCATGCGCTTAAGATCCATGCGATTGTCCAGGATGATCCGCTCGACATCCGGCAGCGCGCTGGTGTTTACGGGCAGATCGGGCAACTCGGCAGCGAGCTTGAGCGGACTGTCGGAGGGTTCGGCGGCAAATCCCAGGGTGCGCAACAGTTGCTCTCTCGCCGCGCTTTGTTGGCGCTGCGCTCGGCTGAACTCGCGTTCGGCCTCGGCGCGGAAGGCCTCCTCGCGTGCCTCATCGACGCGGTTCCAATTTCCCGCCGCCTGCATGCGCCGCGCCAGTTGCGCCCCGGCATCGGCCGCCAGCTTCACCCGAGTCAGATACTCGAGTCGCTGCCGCGCAGCCACGTCGCGGTAGTAGGCGATGCGTGCGAGTGCCGCAAGATCCGCAACCCTCGCGCTCACCGCCAGTTGCGCGGCGCCGAAGCGCTGGCGCGCCGCGCGCTGCGCCGCCGGCATCGTCATCATGGCGATCACGTTGAAGCTCAAGGTCTCTTCTATGTCGTACTGTCCGTCTGCCGAGGCGCGCCGCAAATCGAATCGCGGATTTGGCAGACGCCCCGCCTGCACCAGCGCGGCCTCCGAGATTTGCAGTGATTCGAACTCGGCCCGCAGCCCCGGGTTCTGCAGCAGGGCGATCTGCACCGCCTCCTTCGGGCCGATCGGCTTCGATAGGAGCGAGTCGACCTCGGCGCGCGTCCGCGCCTCGCCGTCCGCGTCGCGCGGCCAATTCAGCTCCGCGCCCAATTGTTCGTGGGCGGATTTGGCGACCTCGTCGAAACCGCCGTCTTGGGAGAATCCGGCACAGCCGGCAAGCATCAACAGCGCCGTGCAGTACGGCGCGAGCAAACGATGTTTCATGACGCCCTCGCACCCCATTCGGGGTCGACTATCAGGAGTGGCGCAGTGCGCCGCTGTCGATCGGGTGAGGGTTCAGCGCGGTGGGCGGTCGAGCCGGTCGCGGGCGAGTTGGTGGGGCGCGCGCGGCGCCGGCAGGGCGAGGGGAGAGGTGCGATCGCGCGGCACATCGAACTGAACGGCGGCGGCGCTCATCGCGACGATGCAGCAACAGCCGCATGTATGCAGGGCGCCGGCATTCTGATCGTGGCGTTCGTGATTGGGGCAGGGGGCATGCGTGCCTTGCGGTGCCGTCGTCCAGCCAGCGGCCAACACGCTCTGCAATGGTGCGAGCAAAGCCAGCAGCAGCAGCGCTGCAAGTTTGACTCTCGAAGAGGCGCGCATGCCCCGAACCTTAGCATCTCGGGGAGCGCAAGACACGTGAAGTGCGACTACAATTGGCGGGCAAAAGCCATAACGGGGACCATTTATGCGCGCATTGGTGATCCTGGGAGCAGTGCTGGTGGCCGGGGGGCTATACGTGCTCATCCGCTCGCCCTCCTATAGCCAAGACAAGAGTCTGTTCAAGGTCGGCTCGGTCGAAGCCAAAGTAACCGAGGAGCATGCGATTCCTCCGTGGGCTGGCGGTGTCGCTTTGGCGGCCGGCGTGGTGCTGGTGGTGCTCGGGGCGCGCAGCAAGTCCTGAGGCATTCGCAAATTCGCGCGGCGCGAGGACCGGTAATTTTTACCCGGCTCCTCGCGGTAGGCCGAATCTGACGATACGACCTGCGCTCGCCGTACAGTCAATCACCGGTACTCCGCGCACTATCCTTTCCAGAGGAAATCTGGAAATGCCGAAGGTCTTCGCCTCGTTGATCCTGCTCTCGCTCGGCGCTTCCGCCGCGTACGCCGCGCAGTTCGAACTCCCCCCGCTCAACGATCCGCCCTCCACGGAGCATCATGTCGGCAAGATCGTATGGGCGGATTTGGTCACGCCCGACCTGAGCGCGGCCGAAAAATTCTACGGCACGCTTTTCGGCTGGAGCTTTCGCGATGTCCGCGCCGGCGCCGGCAACTACGTTCTCGCCTCGGTGAACGGCAGGCCGGTCGCGGGCATGCTCGAAAAGGCTCTGCCGAGCAGCGGAGAGAAGCACCAGGCGGCGTGGCTGACCTTTATCTCCGTGCGCGACGTGGATGCCATCAAGCGCAACGCGGTTGCGAACAAGGCCAAGGTGTTGCGGGATTCGGTGAGCTACCCCATGCGCGGCCGTCAAGCGGTCCTCGCAGATCCCGAGGGCGCCGTATTCGCCATCCTGGCCTCGAGCAGCGGCGACCCTCCCGATTACCTGGCGGCGCCGGGCGAATGGATCTGGAGTTCGTTGCACGCCAAGGATCCGGGCGCGGAAGCCGCGTTCTATCAGACGCTCTTTGCCTATGACGTGTTCGACTCGCCCACCGAGGACGGCCTGCAGCATCTCGTCTTGTCGAGCGACGACTACGCGCGGGCGAGCGCCAACGCACTGCCCGACGGCACCGCCAAACGCCGCGCTCACTGGCTCAATTTCATCAGGGTCGACAATGCCGCCGATGTTGCCGCCAAGGCCGCGACGCTCGGCGGCAAAGTCTTGGTAGATCCCCATGCCGACAAGAATGGCGGCATGGTTGCCGTGATCGCGGACCCCGCCGGGGCGCCGCTCGGCATACTCGAGTGGACCGATGCTGACACCAAGGCGGAACCCAAATGAAGACCGCGCTCGCTCTGTGTCTGGCGTGCAGCTTCGCGATGTTGGGCGCGTGCGCCGTCGAAGGCGGCGGTGTCGGCGGGGCTGAGGTGGGCTATTCGGCCGACTACTACGCCCCTTACGGATACGAATACGGCGGATGGGGCGGCGGATATCGCGTGGGTCCATGGCGACACCATGACGATCAACATGACGAGCATCACGATGATCACCGCGACGAGCATCGGGACGTGCATCCGGACACCGGTCACAAGCCCGCCTATCGTCCGGCGCCGCGCGAGCGCCCCATGCCGTCGATCCCGTCCCGGCCTCGCAGCCACTAGCAACGGCGCGCTGGCCTCCTTCTTTGGCTGCGCGGTTCCGACAGGCGCTGGTGTACTATCGCGCGACCACCAGTGGTCTCGGGGTAATCCTTGGACGCGATTGCCGTGCCGGACAGCGCGCAGACTCGACGGATCTTGTTCGCCAGCCTGGTGGGAACCACCGTCGAGTTTTACGATTTTTACATCTTTGCCACCGCGGCAGTGCTGGTGTTCCCGCGCTTGTTCTTTCCCAAGGCAGATCCTGCGGTCGCCACCCTGCAATCGCTGCTAACCTTCGCGCTCGCCTTCGTTGCTCGGCCCATAGGCTCCGCCTTTTTCGGGCACATTGGCGATCGCATCGGACGCAAAACCACGCTGGTGAGCGCGCTGCTGACCATGGGCGTCTCCACGGTGTGCATCGGCGTGCTGCCGACCTATGCGAGCATCGGGGTGCTGGCGCCCGTGCTGCTGGCGCTGTGTCGCGTCGGCCAGGGAGTGGGCCTGGGCGGGGAGTGGGGCGGCGCCGTGTTGCTCGCGACCGAAAATGCGCCGCACGGCAAACAAGGCTGGTTCGGGATGTTCCCGCAGCTCGGAGCGCCGCTCGGGTTGATCATCTCAATAGCCGCATTCCTCCTCATGAGCGGCACCATGAGCGAGGCACAGCTCTTTAGCTGGGGCTGGCGCATCCCGTTTCTGGCGAGCGCGGTGCTCGTGGGGGTCGGACTCTACATCCGGCTGCAGATCCCGGAAACCGCGGCATTCAAACGCAGCGTCGAGCACCATGAGCGCGTGCGCGTGCCCTTCGCAAGCGTATTTGCGCGCCAGCCCCTCACGCTGCTGCTGGGCACCTTGTGCTCCTTCACCACCTTTCTGGTTTTCTATCTGGTCAACGTCTTTGCCTTGGGCTGGGGGACTTCGAAGCTCGGTTTCGGCCGGCAGCAGTTCTTGATCCTGCAGGTCATCGGCGTGGTGTGTTTCGGGGTGACGATTCCCATCGCCGGACGATTGGCCGACCGGATCGACCCGCGCGGCATGCTGATCATCGCCACCCTTTTGATCACCCTGTCCGGTTTTGCGTTTGAGGTCCTATTCAGCACCCACAGCGTGGTGCGCGTGCTGGCATTCCTCATGATGGGTTTCGGGCTCGCGGGCCTCTCCTACGGTCCGTTGGGCGCCGCCCTGCAGAGCCTGTTTCCGACTCCGGTGCGCTATACCGGCACCTCGCTCACCTTCAACGTCGCCGGGATTCTCGGTGCCTCGCCGGCGGCGCCAATCGCCAACTGGCTGGCGCACGACTACGGCATCAGGTTTGTCGGCTACTATCTCTCCGGTTCCGCACTGATCACGCTCATCGCCTTGTTGTTCATAAGACCCCATCGTTAAACCTCCAGATCTCGGAGCACGCCATGACCATCCGCCGGCTGTTGTCCATCACCGTCCTGCTGTTTTCATTGCCCATTGCCACCGCCTTGGCGGCTTCCGACCGCTTCGACGCTGCCATCGCCACGCCCGCGAGACCCCAGAAGGACCTCAAGCGGGACGCGCTCGATCGGCCGGCCGATATTCTGCGGCTCACGGACATCAAACCGGGGATGACGGTGGCGGACGTTCTGGCGGGCGACGGTTATTACAGTGAACTCGCCAGTTACATCGTGGGGCCGAGTGGCAAGGTGCTGCTCATCAACAATGCCGCGTTCGACAAGTGGAGCCAACCCGATCTCGATGCGCGTCTGGCCGGCAACCGCTTACCGAACGTGGTGCACGAGACGGTGAATCTCGACGACATGAAACTCGCCCCGGCCAGTCTCGATGCGGTTTTTCTGGTGAAGGTATATCACGATCTTTACTGGGTGGATTCGCAAGGCGTGTGGCCCAAGGTGAACGTGAGCTCCGTGCTCGATCAGCTCGCCCGCGCGCTGAAGCCGGGCGGCAAGCTCCTGCTGGTGGATCATTCGGCGGTAAAAGGCCACGGCAGCACCGATGCCACCAGCCTGCACCGCATCGAGGAGGCCTTCGCCATCAAGGACTTCAAGGCGCACGGCTTTGTGGTGCAGGAGACCAGCGACCTGCTGCGCCGCCCGAAGGATGCGCGCGATCAGATCAGCTACAAGGGCCCGATGCTCGGCAAGACCGATCGATTCGTGGTTGTGTTCCGCAAGACCTAGAGCGAAACCACCGATCCAAGCCAGCGCGAGAGTGTGCCTGTATCCATCAAGCCGCTCTGGCGGGCGATCGGCTGGCCGGCCTTGAAGATGATGGTGGTGGGGATGCTGCGAATGTTGAAGCGTGACGCCGGAGCGGGCTCATCCTGGGTATTGAGCTTGGCAAAGCGGGCCTTGCCGTAGAGTTTCTTGGCCACCGCTTCGAAATGCGGGGCCATCGCGATGCAGGGTCCGCACCAGGGAGCCCAGAAATCCACGACCACGGGCAGCCCATTGCGGCTCAAATGCTTGTCGAAGTTCTTTTCGGTGAGCTCGATGGGCTCACCCTCGAACAGGGGCTTGTGGCAGTTCGGACAGCGCGGTGCGTCCGAAATGCGCTCCGCCGGGAGTGCCACCACCGCATCGCAATGCGCGCAGACCACCTGTAATTTTTCGCTCTCGCTCATTTCGGCTGTGCCACCAGGATCATGAAGCTGTCGGGAAGGATGTTGGCGTGCTGCGCCGGCTGCTCGCCGCTGCCCGGCGGCGGGGGCCCGAACTGGGCGGCCGCCAGGTAAACCCGATGGCTGGCAGGATCCAGCACCATGGTGCGAGCGCTCACCTGGGTGTTTACGCTCGCCAGCACCCGGTACTCGTCGGGCGAGTCCTGATGGATGACGGTAAGAGTGCCGTCGATGCCGTTCGAACTGAACAGCAGCTCGAAGTCCGGATCGTAGCCGATGCCATCGGCGCCGCGGCCGATGACGATACGCGCAACGGCTTTGCCGGAGACCGAGTCGGTCACCGCCATGGTTTGATTGGCGCAGATCGAGAACAGGCGATGGTTGACCGTGTCGAAGGAAAGCGCCGAAGGGTTGGCACAGTCCTTGAGCGGCCACTTTGCCTTCACCGTCAGACTCTTGGTGTCGATGAGCACGAGCTTGCCGGGCGCCGAGTTGATGTTGACGTACAGATGTCCCGCGGCGTCGGAGGCCATGGACTCCGGGGGTCCTGGCAGAGCCACGGTGGCAATGCTCTTCAGCGCGCCGGCATCGAATACCGTGAGGTTGGCCGACTCGCGGTTCGCCGTGATGATGTAGTTGTGCTGCGGCTCGTAGTAGATCGAATCTGGAGCAGTCCCGGTGACGGGCATTTCCTCGACCACACGCAGAGTGTCGAGTTCGAATGCGGAGACACTGTTGGCCGCGGTATTGCTGGTAAAGCCCCGGTCGAGTGCCGGCGCGAAGGCCACGCCATGCACGCCCAAGGTGTGCGGGATGGCGGCGACGAGTTTGCCGTTCTTCGTTTCGATCACATCGACATGATCGGTCCGGGCGACGAACAGGCGCGCGCCGTTCTCTTGCAGCGCAAGAGCGTCCCATGGCGAGGCACCCCCGATGCGCCAGCTGCGGGCGACGGTGTAATCGGCAGCGGGTATCGGCGAGGATTGAGATCGACAAATCCCGCCCAGCGCCATCGACAACGCCAGGAGGGCGAAAACCTTTCGCAACATCGCCGTTAGTTTACCCGCATTGATAATTTCAGAAGAGACGCCGAGCGCTTCGTGTAATTTCTACACGAGTGATCCGCAAGAACTTATCGTCCCCGCGCTTTTCATAGAAATCATGGGGATTATCTTCCGTAGCATCATGCCCGCCATTGCCGCGATCGCTTTGTCCGCTTGCCAAGGCGGGTCCGACCACATGAGCGGTTCAGGCCCGGGTTCCTCCACTCCACAGCGCGGCATGTTGCTGCAGTCACCGCCCGTACTCACCGCCACATTCTCGCCAAGCGCGCTATTGTCCGCTCTTTCTTCGAGTGCCGTCGGCCAGACGTTTCTGCGATTGAGCTACTCGCCGGCTTGCAGCATCTCGGTGTATCACCTGGAATATGAAACCGTGGATGCCGCCGGAAATCTCACGCCGGCCTCCGGCGCGCTCATGGTTCCGTCCGGCAGCGCCGGCTGCGAGGGTGGCCGCCCGATCCTGCTGTACGGACATGGCACTGCGACCGATCGCCAATACGATATCGCCAGTCTCACGGCCAGCGACAACGGCGAAGGCTTGGTGCTCGCCGCCGTATTCGCGGCGCAAGGTTACATCGTGGTCGCGCCCAATTACGTGGGCTACGACACATCGACTCTGGCATATCACCCATTCCTCGATGCGGATCAGCAATCAAAGGACATGATGGACGCGCTCACGGCCGCGCGAAGTGCCTTGCCGGTGGCGGGTGCATCGGCGACTTCGGACGGGGGGAAACTGCTGGTGAGCGGCTACTCGCAAGGCGGCTATGTGGCAATGGCCACGCAGCGTGCGCTGGAGTCCTCGGGAATCAACGTCACGGCCGGGGTGTTCATGTCGGGACCCTACGCCTTGAGTGCATTTGCTGATGCAGTGTTCGAGGGACGCGTGAATGCCAGTGCGGTACCGAATTTCACGATGCTGCTGTCGAGCTATGAGCACGCCTACGGCAACGTGTATTCGAATGCATCCGATGTTGCGGCTTCCCCCTACGCCGCCAGTTTGGAGGCTTTGCTGCCGAGCAAGACGCCGCTGGGTACTCTGGAGTCCGACGGGGATCTGCCGCCGGCGCTGTTCGACATCAGCCCGCCGAGCGCGGAGTTCGCGAGCGACACGCCGGCGAGTTCGCCCGCGGCTCTGGCCGTCGTCTTCGCCGCCGGATTCGGCAACAATTTTCTGGTGCTCAACAGCTATCGCCTGAGCTACCTGGAAGACGCAAAAGCCGCGCCGGATGGCGGCTTTCCCGTCATCGGCGACGGCTTGCCGCCGGCCTCGCCCATGAACGCCTTCCGTCAGGACTTGAAAGAGAACGACTTGCGCGCTTTCGCGCCGAAGGCGCCGGTGCTCCTGTGCGGCGGACATGATGATCCCACCGTATTTTTCTTAAACACGCAGCTGATGCAGAACTACTGGACTGCCCATGCGCCGCCGGGCGGGTTTGCGGTTCTGGATGTGGATGCAACCCCGACAAGCGCGGATCCTTACGCCAACTACGAATTGGGGTTCACAGCCGCGGAGGCATTGGTGCGCGCCGCCGCAATCGCCGCGGGCGCCACCGACGGTGGCAGCGCGGCAGTTCTCGAGAAATATCACGCCGGACTCGTGGCGCCGTTCTGCATGGCTGCGGCCAAGGCGTACTTCGACGCACACTAGTTTTCCCGCCTCAAACGAACTATAACTATTGCGCATCTAGAACTACGGAATCATCAGTTCACAAAGAATCTGCGGGACAAGATGATGGCTGGCTCAGGGTGGTTGATTTAGCCAGTAGTAGGAGTTTCGGGGATGACAATGCGATATTTGGTGGCGGCGGCGACGCTCGGCGCTTGCGGGACTTTCTGGTCTTCACCGACACCTGCGGCCGACAGCGGCGATGAAGGCTTGGAACCCATCATCGTGACTGCGGAGCGGCGCGAGGAATCCCTGCAGAACGTCGGCATTTCCATCTCGGTGTTGTCGGGCGACAGCCTGGCCGAAAAGTCCATCACCCACATCAACGATTTGCAGAATGCGACGCCGAGCTTGCAGGTCGAGCCTGCGTTCGGATCAAGCCAGCCACAGTTCCGCCTGCGCGGCATCGGCTTCATCGACTACACCTCCAACAACACCTCGCCGGTGGGCGTCAGTCTCGACGGTGTCGCCTTCGCCCTGCCGATCCAGACGCAGGGGCAGTTGTTCGACATGGATCGCGTCGAGGTGCTGCGCGGTCCGCAGGGCACCCTTTACGGCCGCAATACCACCGGCGGCGAGATCAATTTCATAACCAACCGGCCCACCGCCGACACACACGCGGGCGTCAGCGTGGAGTACGGCTCGCACAACCTCGTGAACGCCGAGGCGTTCGTCTCCGGCACGGTGGCGCCGACCTTGACCGGCAGGTTGTCCGTGGCCACCGAGCAGGGCGGTGCGTGGCAGCGCGACCGCACCAGCGATCTGTCGCTCGGCAATCAGGACAAGGTGGGCGTGCGCGGTCAACTGCAATGGGAGCCGGCCGAGATCGTGAAGCTGCGCCTCGGCGTGCACTGGTCGCAAGACAAGTCCGACGAGCAGGGCTTGTACCTGCTGGCGCCTTTCCAGCCGGCCGGTGTGCCGCCGCCCCCGGCCATCCCGGCGGATACATCGCGGTATGCCACTGGCTGGAATTTGAACCCGGCGTTCGCAAAGCTCATCGGGCTGGATCCGGGCTCCAAACCGGGACTCAACAATTCGAATGCGGGCCTCGATCTTACGGGCGACGTGGATTTCGGCTTCGCCAAGCTCACCAGCATCACTTCGTACAACAAGCTGATCCGCCGCGAGTACGGGGATTGGGATGCCACCTCATACGACGACTCCGACGAGTTCTTGAACAGCGACTTCAACGTGTTTACCCAGGAACTGCGCCTCGCCTCGAACGGACAGGGACCCCTCAACTGGGTGGTCGGCGGGATCTATTCCAACGAGGATCTGCGCGAGGATTTCTATTCGGATCTGACGGCGCGCCTCGGCGGCATCGCCCTCACCTCATATGAGCAGAAGGCCAATTCCGTGGGCGTGTTCGCGCAGGGCAATTATCAGTTCAACGATCAATGGAAGCTGACCGTGGGCGTGCGCGAGGATCACGAGGACCGCGAGCTCCTGAACCTCAATACTTCGTTTGTCGGGCTGATTCCCTCGTTCACCGGTCCACAGAGCCGCGGCGCCGAGTCGAACCTGCCTTCGGGCAAGCTGGAACTCGATTTCAAACCCGTGCCCGACACCTTGTTGTACGTGAGCGCCAGCCGCGGCGTGAAGTCGGGCGGTTTTACGGCGCACAACACCACGGTTGCCGTGGCGGTGGACCCGTTCTTCCCTGAAAAGCTCACCGCTTATGAAATCGGCGTCAAGTCGGATATCGGCAGGACGCTGCGCATCGATGCAGCGACGTATCTATACCGCTATCGGGATCAGCAGATACTCACCAAGGTGTTCGACGACGCCTCGCAGAGCTTCATCGGCATTTTCACCAATGCGAATGCACGCATCAGCGGCGCCGAAGTGGAAGTCGACTGGCTGCCTCTGAGTGGGCTCACGATCAGCCAATATGCCGGCTGGGTTCAGGGGTTCTATGAAAGCCCGCTGTTCGACGGCAATATCGCGCCCGAGAAGCCGCTGGGCACCGACTACGACGGTCGCCCGGAGAGCATCCCCAAGTGGAGTTACGGCGGCGATGTTCAATATGCGATACCGCTCGGCAATTACAAGCTGACGCCGGAGATCAACTACAGCTTCCACGACACCTACAGCCAGTTCTTTTTGCTGGGGAGCAACGATTTCACCATTCCGCCCTACTGGCTGACGAATGCGAACCTGGATTTTGCGCCGGCCACGGGTGGACCCTGGCACGTGGCAATCTGGGGCCGCAACATCTTCGACCGGCGCTACGACATCACCCGCAACTTTTTTCTGCCCTCGAGCGAAGTCGCCGCGGCGGGCGAGCCCGCCACCTTCGGCCTGCGATTCGGCTACAAGTTCTGATATGGCCCCCTCGTGTCAACCGGCGCGAGGGGGATTCTCGCGGGGCCGCGCAGGGGGTGTATGAAGGGTTTGAGGTGAAGGGATCACACTCGACGGGGAACGCGACGCGCGAAGCTGATATGGCGACGATGGATCACTCTGATATTCGCGGGTTGGTTACCGCATTGCATCGGTACGTCGCGGGGCTGCCTCTGTCTAGTGTCGGGGATCATCGCGTGGATGCCCACGTAGAACTTTCGAGAATTCCCCTCATCGTGTTCGCGCATCGCGTTTCCAGTCGGGAGTGGTTGTGATGGTGCGTCGGGGATCTCCCTGTGCGTGGGCGATCGAGTCAGGCCTGCACGGTGGCTTGGCGTGCCAGATCCCAGATAAATCCGGCGAGTTCTCGGGCGATGGCGGTGCAGATTTTGTTCTGATGCAGACCGCGTGCGCTCAATCGTCGGTAACGCTGGCAGAGGCGCAGCTGCGCCCGCCAGGAGATCTCGCGCACGGCTCGAGGCTGGGCTTCATTGCGGACCTGCAGCTCGCGGGCGATCTTTGCCGGGAATCGATACGCCCAGGCCGCCTCGATCAGAACGCGCCGGGCGTGCGAGTTGCCGGTTTTGGTGATGCTCCCAAGCGAACGCGACTCGCCGGTGGAGCATTCGCTCGGTACGAGGCCGAGGAATGCCATGAGTTGCTTCGGATGAGCGAAACGCGTGAGCTCACCGAGCTCTGCGATCAGCGTGACGGCTGCGGTGAGGTCAACGCCGCGCAACGTCATCAGCGCCGCGACCACCGGCTGCAGGCGCCACTCGGCCACCTGCTCGCGCAGCGCCGCCGTGATCCGCTCGACCCGCTCGTGGGCCTCGCTCACCGCCGTGCGGTACTCCACGAAGGCGATGTTCTGCGCCGGATGGGCAAAGCGCACGCCGGCGAGCCAGCGTTCGTGAGCCGCGGTCCAGGAGCTTTTGCCGGTATAGCGCTGTCCGTGACGCAGCAGCATCGCCTTGAGCTGCTGGCGCGCTTTGAGGCGGGCACGGACCGCATCCTCGCGCGCTCGCGACAAATCACGAATGGCCTCGTCCGGCTCCGGCGGGATCATGACCGGAGTCAGATCACCGGCCCGAGCGAAGTGCGCCAGCGCGAGTGCATCACGCCGGTCGGTCTTGATCCGATCACCGGGCTTGCGCGGAATCATCGTCGGGGCGATGACCTCGCATCGATAGCCGCGCGCACACAACTGACGCGCCAGGCCGTAACCGCACGGGCCCGCCTCGTACACGATCAGCAGTTCCGTGGGGCTGCCGCAATGCGACAGCGCTTTCTCGACTTCCGCAAGAACGGAGCCGGTGGTTCCCAGGAACCGGGGCGCCGCCCGACCCGGTACTGCGACCGCAATCGCAATGGAATCTTTATGGACATCCAAACCGATAAAAGCAGTGGTAACCTCGCTCATAGTCTGCCTCCTGTGGCTTGTGCAGATCACGCTGATCGGCGTTCTGTATGTGGCTCGGCACACTTCGGTGCGCAACCCACGATACGACGGGAGGCAGACCCCTCAACTCCTTTTATTAACCGCCTCCGCCAGAACGGCGGGGGCCATGATGTCTAGCGGGTAGTATCGCGTGATACTCAAGATTCTCGGCATCGTCGCTGCGCTCGTGATCCTGGTGCTGCTCATCGGCTGGCTGGCGATTCGCGGGCCGGACATTCCTTATGCGGCTCTCGAGGCGAAGTACGCCAACGGCTCGTCGCACTTCGTGGATCTGCCCGGCGGTTATCATGTGCACTATCGCGACGACGGCGACCCCGCCGCCCCTCTGCTGGTGCTGCTCCACGGCTATGGCGACTCGTTCACCAGTTGGGAGGGTTGGGTCGCGGCGCTCAAATCGAAGTATCGCCTGATCAGCATCGATTTTCCGGGCCATGGGCTCACGCGTGCTCCTGAGGGCACGGTGCTGGCCGGCGCGCCGCTCGCCGACTTCGTCGACGCGTTCGCGGCCGCGCTCAAGCTGCCCAAATTTGCGGTCGCCGGCAATTCGATGGGAGGCGGTGTCGCCTGGCAGCTTGCCCTGCGCCACCCCGATCGTCTCGATGCGCTCATTCTCGTGGACGCCGCGGGGTTTCCCAACCAGAAGCCGCCGGCCGATGTGCCTCTCGCGTTCAAGATTCTCCGCTACCCCATCGGCCGCTGGCTGCTTGCGCACATCGACAATCGTTCGCTGATCCGCGAAGGACTCAAGACCGATGTCTACGACAAATCGCTGATCACCGATTTCGTGGTCGACCGCTGGGCCGAGTTCCAGAGGGCCCCCGGACATCGCGCCATTTTGATGGCGCTCAATCCGGCAGGTCAGACGCAAGCAACCGCTGAGTTGTTGTCCGGCATCAAGGTGCCGACGCTGATTTTGTGGGGCGAGGCCGATCCCTTGATCGAGCCCGCCGCGGCTCGCAAGTTCGCGGCTGCCATACCCGGCGCCAAGCTCATCACCTATACGAATGTCGGGCACTTGCCGCAGATTGAAATCCCGCAACGTTCCGCCGCCGACGCCGCGACCTTCCTGGACGCCATCGGCCGGTAAGGTTTTGCGTCGCGCCGTGGGCGCCGCGCTTTCCGGTATCATCGCGGTATGCAGGACTATCTCGGCAACCCCGTCAGCGGCAGCGAGGCGGGAACGATTGCCGCCATCGATGACTTCATCGAGGGGTTCCTCGCCTACGAAACCCGCGCCGAGCACATCCTGAAGGCGGCGGACAGCGACCCCAATTCATGCCTCGCCAACGCCTATGCCGGGCTTCTTTGGATGTTGCTCGAAGCTCCGGAGGCGCCGCAGCGCGCATCCCGCTATCTTCTGGCCGCCGAGCGCGCCTCAGGTGCCGCAACGCGACGCGAGCAACTCATCGTTGCGGTGCTCAAGAGCTGGATCGGCGATGATCTGGCACGCGCGCTCAAAGTATGCGATCAGATTTCCGACGAATTCCCTCGCGACCTCGCGGCGGTGAAGCTGCACCAGTATTTTGAGTTCAACCGCGGCAATGCACCCGAAATGCTGCGCGTAGCCCTCAAGGTGCTGCCCGCGGCAGCGGATGTTCCCTACGTGCACGGGATGGCGGCCTTCGGATTCGAGCAATGCCACCTGCTCGCCGATGCCGAGTCGGCCGCGCGCCGCGCTCTTGCCATGCGCAGCAAGGAACCCTGGGCGCAGCATGCGCTGGCGCATGTCATGCTGACCCGCGGCCGGATCGATGAGGGGGCGCAGTTTCTCGAGGAGGTTAGCGGCACCTGGCAGGATCTCAATTCCTTCATGGTCACGCACATCTACTGGCATCTGGCACTTTTTTATCTCAGCCAGGGTCGACACCGCGCGGCGCTCGCTATCTACGACGAACACTGCTGGGGCGTTGCCAAGCAGTACTCGCAGGACCAGATCGGCGCGGTTTCGCTGCTCGCGCGATTCGAACTGGCAGGGATCGACGTGGCCGACCGCTGGCAGGATGTTGCAGATCATCTTGCTCCGCGGGCGGGGGATATGGTGCAGCCGTTCCTCACCATGCAATACCTGTTCGGTCTGGCGCGGGCGGGGCGCGCGGAGGCGGACTCATTGCTGCGGCACGTGCGCGAACATCTGCAGCGCACGCCGCCCATGGTGCGCGGCGTTTGGCAGGAAGTCGCGCTGCCTGCCTGTGAAGGCCTTCACGCATACGCCAGTGGAGACTTCGAACGCGCCTATCGCAAGCTGGAGCTTGCGCTGCCCCGCATGCTGGAGGTCGGCGGCAGCCATGCCCAGCGCGATCTGTTCGAACAGTTGCTCCTGAATGCCGCGCGGCGCAGCGGCCGCCTGGTGCCGGCGCAACAATTGCTGGAGCTGCGGCGGCAAAACGATCCGGACGGCGTACCATTGAATCTGGCCCTTGCCGATGTGTATTCCCAACTGAATTTGCCCGCCCTCGCGCAAGCCGCCCGGGGGCGGGCCGAACGGACGAGGTTGCGTCATGCGTCCTGAATCGCAGATGTCGATTGATCCTGTCGATCGACTGCAAAAATCAATCGAGTCGCGTCGCGAGGAACTGGTCGAGCTGACCCGTACCCTGATCAGTTTCCCCACCGTGAATCCGCCCGGCGAGGGTTATCAGGAATGCGCCGAGTTCATCGGCAGGCGCTTGAAGCGACATGGATTCGCTATCGAATACATACGCGGCGCCGGAACCCCGGGCGACAACGATAGCTATCCGCGCATCAACGTCGTAGCGCGACACGAGAATTCGAGCGGCGGGCCCTGCGTGCACTTCAACAGCCACATCGACGTCGTGCAGACCGGCGCCGGTTGGACCCTGGATCCGTTTGCCGGCGTGGTGAAGGACGGCAAGGTGTTCGGCCGCGGCGCGTGCGACATGAAGGGCGGCTTGGCGGCATCCATTATCGCGGTCGAGGCTTTGCTCGACTCGGGCGAGCAGTTGCCGGGCAGCATCGAGATCTCGGGTACGGTGGACGAGGAGTCCGGAGGCTACGGGGGCGTGCATTTTCTCGCGGAGCGGGGTTATTTCTCGGCTCCGCGCGTAGATCACGTCATCATTCCCGAACCGTTGAACGTCGACCGGGTATGCATCGGTCATCGCGGCGTCTGGTGGGCGGAAGTCGAAACCCACGGCCGCCAGGCGCACGGTTCGATGCCGTTTCTCGGCGACTGTGCCGTGCGCCACATGCACGCATTCATCGAGCAGCTCGAGCGCGAGCTGTACCCGAAGCTGGCACAGCGGCACACCGAGATGCCGGTGGTGCCCTCGGGCGCGCGGCAATCGACATTGAACATCAACTCGATCCACGGCGGCCAGGCCGAGAGCAAGGGTTTTCCGGCGCCCTGCGTGCCGGACTCCTGCCGCATGATCATCGATCGGCGTCTGCTCATCGAGGAGGACATGGACAGCGTTAAGGCTGAGGTGCGTGCGCTCCTCGACGCGCTCGCTCGCGCTCGCCCGGGTTTCCGCTATGACCTGCGCGACATCTTCGAGGTGCGGCCCACGATGACCGACAGAAACGGTCCGGTGGCGAGCGTCACCGCGCGAGCCGTCAAGCAGGTGCTCGGCGTCGACGCTCAATTCGTATGCTCTCCCGGCACTTATGATCAGAAGCATATCGATCGGGTCGGGAAGCTCCACGACTGTATCGCCTATGGTCCCGGAATCCTCGACCTGGCACATCAGCCGGATGAGTACGTGGTGATCGAAGACATGGTGAATTCCGCCAAGGTCATGGCGTTGTCGGCCCGCACGCTGCTTACACGCGGCGCATGACGGCGCCGCCGTTGCTTCTGCGCCTGGCGGCGCTGTGCCTGATGATATGGGCGTTACTGGGATCCGAAGCGCGTGCGGCGGAACTCATCGTGGCCACGCAGCTCGAGCCGCCCATCCTCGATCCTACGGCGAATCCGGCTGCCGCGATTTCCGAGTGCCTGTACGGCAACGTCTATGAGGGGTTGGTCAAATTCGCGCCCGACGGATCGGTATTGCCGCGGCTGGCGGAATCGTGGGATATCTCCGCAGACGGTCTCGCCTACACGTTCCACCTCATCAAAGGCGCACGCTTTCACGACGGCGCCGCGTTCGACGCCGCCGCAGCCAAGTTTTCGATCGATCGCATCATCGCTCCGGGCTCGGTCAACGCGCAGCGCTCGCAGCTGAAAGCAATCCGCAGCGCCGACATCCTCGATCCCTACACTCTGCGGCTGACCCTCTCACGCCGCTCGGGCGGCCTGTTGCAGGCGCTTGCGCTGCAGGCATTCATCATGGTCTCGCCGAAGTCGGCCGGGGACAATGCGAGTCATCCGGTCGGCACCGGCCCGTACCGCTTCGACAGCTGGCGTCGCGGCGACTCGCTCACGCTCGTCAAGAATCCCGACTACCGCGGCCTCCCTGCGCGCATCGACCGGGTGACCTTCAAGTTCATATCCGAGCCGACGGCCGCATACGCCGCGCTGATGGCGGGCGATGTGGATGCGTTCTCAAACTATCCTGCGCCTGAGAGTTTCGCGCAGTTTGCCGCCGATCCGCGCTTTGCGGTGTTCAACGGCAGCACCGAGATGGAAGTGATCCTGTCGCTCAACGAACGGATCGCGCCGCTCGCCGACCTGAAGGTGAGGCGCGCAATCGCCTATGCAATTGACCGCCGCGCCATCATCGACGGCGCCATGTACGGGTATGGGATCCCGATCGGCAGCCACTTCCCGCCGCACAATCCCGCCTACGTGGATCTCACCGGCCGTTACCCGCATGACCCCGCCAGGGCCCGGGCACTGCTCGCCGAAGCCGGGTATGCCGGAGGGCTTACGCTCTCCTTGAAGCTGCCGCCGCCTTCCTACGCTCGACGCAGCGGTGAGATCCTGGCGGCTCAGCTCGAGCAGGTGGGCATTCATCTGAAGATCGAGAACCTCGAATGGGCCCAGTGGCTCAATCAGGTTTATGCGCACCATGATTTCGACACCACCGTCATTGGACACGCGGAGCCGCTCGACTACGACATCTACGCGCGCGAAAACTACTACTTTGGCTACTCGAATCCGGCCTTCAACGCGCTGATCGCGGCGCTGGATGACACCGTGGCGCCGCAGGCGCGCCGGAACCTGCTTCAGGATATTCAACGCAAACTGGCCGACGATGCGGTGAACGGGTTTCTATTCCAGTTTCCGCGCCTCGATGTGTGGAATGCGCACGTAAAGGGCATCGGGTTCGACAACGTGCTGGGCACTGTGGACCTTGCGGATGCGCACTACGATGATGTGCAGTTCGCACGCGCTGACACCGCGGTCGGCAAATCCCTGAGCTCGGTTCGATGGTGGATCGCGCTCGCCATCTTCGCCGGGCTCGGCGCTTGGTTGACCGCGCTTGCCGCACGGCAGTTCGGAGCGGCTTACATGGCGAAGCGCGGCGGCGTGCTGCTGCTCACCCTCCTGGCGGCGAGCGTGGTGGTCTTCGTCATCGTGCAGGTCGTGCCGGGGGATCCGGTTCGCTACATGATGGGGCTGCAGGCGGATCCGGATGCGATCGAGGCGATGCGCCACCAGTTAGGTCTCGACGCGTCGCCCTTCGTGCGATACCTGTCATGGCTGTCGGGCTTGCTGCACGCGGATTTCGGGGTCAGTTACACCTACCGGGTGCCCGTCGGCTCCTTGCTTGCCGAACGGCTGCAGCTCTCCCTGCCGCTCGCGGTGTTCGCACTGCTGCTTGCCTGCGCGACGGCGTTCCCGGCGGGAGTCATTGCCGCGGCCCGTCGCGGTCGGGGAGCGGATAGAGTCGTGGGCGCGGCTACCCAGCTCGGACTGGCGTTGCCCAATTTCTGGCTGGGCATGCTGCTGGTTTTGTTCTTCGCGGTGGGATTGCATTGGGTTTCGGCGGGCGGATTTCCGGGTTGGAGCGCGGGCTTTTGGCCGGCCATCAAGGCATTGCTGTTGCCGGCGGTGGCGCTTGCCACGCCCCAGGCGGCCATCCTGACGCGGGTGCTTCGTGGTGCGCTCCTGGACACGCTGCATCGGGACTACATCCGCACCGCGCGCGCCAAGGGCGCCTCGGAGTGGTACATCCTCTGGCGCCATGCGCTGCCGAACGCCTGGGTTCCGGTTCTGACTATTCTTGGCATGCAGTTCTCCTTTCTGCTGGCAGGCGGGGTCATCATCGAGAACGTGTTTTTCCTGCCGGGCCTGGGAAGACTGGTCTTCCAGGCGATCGTGCAGCGCGACCTCATCGTCGTGCAAAGCGTGGTGGTGGTTCTGGTGTTCGCGGTGGTGTCGGTGAGCTTCCTGGTGGAACTCGCCTACGCCATGGTGAATCCACAACTGCGTGAGGCCTCCGAGGCATGAGGCGCAGCACCAATATCAGTCTTGTGATGGGCGGATTGCTCAGCGGATTTTTCGTGGCCGTTGCGCTCCTCGCAAACTTCTGGACGCCCTACGATCCTGCGATTCTGTCCATCGTCGACAAGTTGCAGATGCCGGATGTCCATCACTGGCTCGGTACCGACCAGCTGGGTCGCGATGTACTGTCGATGATCATGGCCGGGGCCAGGACCTCGGTCGGGGTTGCGTTGCTTGCGGTATTGATCGGCGCCGGCCTGGGAGTGCCGCTGGGACTATCCGCCGCTGCCGGCGGCGGCGCGCTCGATGAGTTCATCATGCGCGGCAACGACCTGGTTTTTGCCTTCCCGGCGCTGCTCCTCGCCATCTTGATAACCGCAGTATTCGGCCCGGGCGCGGTAAACGCGATCATTGCCATCGGCGTCTTCAATGTCCCGGTGTTCGCACGCGTGGCCCGCGCCGGCGCCTTGCAGGAGTGGACGAGGGACTACACGCTCGCCGCGCGCGTGGCCGGCAAGTCGAAACTGCACATATCACTCGAGCACATCTTCCCAAACCTGCTGTCGCTCCTGGCGGTACAGATCGCCATACAGTTTTCGCTCGGCATCATCGCGGAGGCCGGACTGTCCTACGTGGGATTGGGCGCGCAACCGCCGACACCGAGTTGGGGGCGGATGCTGAACGATGCGCAGACCCTCACGGCTCTTGCGCCGCACCTCGCCATCGCTCCGGGCGTCACCATGCTGCTGTTCGTGCTCGGCCTGAATCTTCTCGGCGAAGGGATCCGGCGGCAATCGGGGCGTGATACTTGAGCGGCAAGCTGTTGAATGTCACGGCTCTCGGGGTCGCGCTCGGCGGCAATACGCTGCTCAAGGATGTAACGTTCGAGCTTGATAGCGGCGAAATACTGGGACTGGTGGGTGCTTCGGGCTCCGGCAAATCGATGACGGCGCTCGCTTTGATGCAGCTGCTGCCGCCGGGCGCACAACTCGCCGGCAAAGTCGCCCTGAGGGATGAAATCCTCACTGGAAAGGGAGCGGAAGCGATGCGCGCTTTTCGCGGCCGCGATATCGGCATGGTGTTCCAGGAGCCGATGAGCGCCCTGAACCCGCTCATGCCCATAGGCGAGCAGATCGCCGAGACCGTGCGCCTGCACCGCGAGGTGTCCAGGAAGGAGGCATTCGCGCTCGCGCGCGAAGCGCTGGATGCGGTCGGACTCACGGGCGAATCGGGCTCGTTCGAGCGCTATCCGTATCAGCTGTCCGGCGGCCAACGTCAACGGGTGGCCATCGCGATCGCCATCGTTCTGTCGCCGGCGCTGCTGATCGCGGACGAACCGACGACGGCGCTCGACGTGATAGCCCAGGCCCAGGTGTTGGCGCTTCTGAAGGAGCTGGCGCGCGCCCGTCGCATGGGGCTGATTCTCATCACGCACGATCTGGCCGTGATAGCCGCGGTCGCAGACCGCGTCGCCGTCATGCAGGCAGGGACGATCGTGGAATCCGGGTACTCTGCGGCGCTTCTCCGCAATCCCGTGCATCCCTACACACGTTCGCTGCTGGCGGCCGCGCGGATGCCGCGAAAATCCACGTTCAAGAGGCCATCGGCGGCGGTGGTGGAGACACGCGGTATCGTCAAGGAATATCGACGGGCGCGCCGTTCGCTGTGGCGCGCGCCCCAGGCCGTACGCGCAGTCGACGGCGTATCCCTTACAGTGCACGCCGGCGAGACGGTGGGCCTGGTCGGCGAATCGGGATCCGGAAAATCAAGTTTGCTGCGAGTCATTTTGGCGCTGCAGCGGGCGCAGCAGGGCGAGGTGCGACTGCTGGACGAGCACTTTCCCGCATCCGACGGCCTTAAGCTCCGGCGGCAACGTCGCGCGATTCAGGTGGTATTCCAGGACCCGGTGAGCAGCTTCGACCCACGCTGGAACGTGGAGCGTATTGTTGCGGAACCCTTTCACCTTCTCGATACGCCGCCGAGCCCGGCGGAGTCGCGGCGGCTGGTCGCCGAAGCGCTCGAGCAGGTGGGCCTGTCCGCCGCCGACTCGACGCGGCTGCCGCACGAGTTTTCCGGGGGACAGCGCCAACGCATCGCGATCGCGCGCGCCCTGATCAGCAAGCCGGCCGTCATTGCCCTGGACGAGGCGGTGTCGGCCCTCGACGTGCTGGTGCGTCAACAGATTCTCAAGCTGCTCGCGGAGCTCGCCGAGCGCGCGAAGCTCGCGTTTCTGTTCGTCACGCATGACCTGCATGTGGTTCGCTCCATCGCAGACCGCGTCTATGTAATGCAGAAAGGACGCATCGTCGAGGAGGGGCAGACCGAGCGGCTGTTTGGCTCGCCTCAGCATGAATACACCCGGGCTCTGATCGCGGCGACGCCGGTACTGCCCGCCGACTGATCGGCGGCGATCGAAGGTATGGCTGCCTACACGCTCTTGAGGAAACCCAGCAGCTGATTGAAATAGATGGCCTGGTCGTCCCACATGCACATGTGGCTCCCATTGGGGCAGAACGCATAGCCGGCTTTGGGCATCAAGGTCGCCATCTTCTTCATGTCCTCGGGATCCATTTCGTCGAACCGTGCGCCGATGGTGAGTGCCCTGGTTTTGATGTTCGGCAGCTGATCCCAGCGTTCCCAGGTCTTGAGCGTGCCGGTCACCAGAAATTCGCTCTTGCCCTGCATGTAGTTGTAGATCGAATTGTTGGCGTGGCGCACGCAACGGATCAGCGGCTCCGGCCAGGGCTGCAGCCGGCAGAGCATCCTGGGATAGATGCTTTCCATCATGATCTGCTGGTATTCCGCGGAGTCGTAGTCCTCCTTGGCCTCGATGGGAGCGAGGCGCGCCCGGATGTCCTTCGGCAACTGCTGCCTGATGAGGGCGATGTGCTTCAAGAAGGCCTGGACGCCCGCGGTCATGTTGGAGACCACGAGGCCGCGCAGGTGCTCGGGGTGCTTGAGCGCGTATTCGATGGCCAGAATGCCGCCCCAGGAATGTCCGTAGAGCACGAAGTGCTCAAGCCCCAGGCCGCGTCGCACCTCTTCGACCTCTTCGCAATAGCGATCGATGGTCCACAGCGAGGTGTCGTCGGGCTGGTCTGAGTTGTTGCAGCCCAACTGGTCGTAGTAGTACATCTCGATGCCTGCCGGCGGCAGGAACGATTCGAAGGCCTCCAGATATTCATGGCTGAAGCCCGGGCCGCCGTGCAACAGCAGCACCTTCAAAGGCCCGTTGCCCATTTTCTTGGTCCAGACGTGGTACTTGCCGTCGACCACGGGCAGCATGCGGATGCCCGCGACTTTGATCCCTTGCGGATTCAGCGGATCGACCAGCGGTCGGTGCGGTGTCCTCGGCTTGGCGGCGGTCTCGGCGCGGGCGAGGCGAGGCGCGGCTGCGAGTGCAGCGGCGGCGAACATCAAATCGCGTCGATTCATGGGTTCTTCCGGTGGCTCTGGCTGGCATGGACGGCACGCGCGACGGCGCGCGCCACGCAGTCGGCGGCGGCCGAGCCGATGCGGCCCACCTGCGCGGGACGCAGGGCCTGCTCCCCCAGTTTGATTTCGCCGCTCGCGAGGGCAAACAACGTATCGCCATCGAAGGGAGTGTGGGCGGGCCGCACGGCGCGCGCGATTCCATCCTGCGCCATGATGGCGACGCGCTTGCACTCAGCGGTGGCAAGATCTGCGTTGCAGGCAATGACGCCGATGGTGGTGTTGGCGCCGGCCTTCAGCCGACCAACGGCGTTGAGCCGCGCCTGATCCGGAGACGGGTCGCTCAAGTCCATGGGGGCACGCGGGGCTCCATGGCCGCCGAATTCCCGCTCGAGTTCGAACGGCCATGCCCAATAAGTCTTGCCGTCCGGCATCAAGGCCGAACCCACCGAGTTGAGGGCAATCAGGGCGCCGACGAGGAGACCTTCGCCCAGATCGATCGAGCAGGACCCGATGCCGCCCTTCACCCAACCTGCCATGGCGCCGCGTCCCGCTCCGATGGAACCGAGCTGGAAATCCTCCTGCGCTGAATCCACCGCAAGCAGCCCCAACCCGCGGTAGGGCGGTTCGAGCTCCCAGTCCTTGTCGCCGCCGTTGCCAAGGTCGTGCAGGACCGCCGCCGGCACGATGGGGATGGCGGGCGAGCCCGGGCGCAAGCTCAAGCCGATCTGGCGGATCGACAGGGCGGCCGCAACGCCGTCCGCGGCACCGAGCCCGAACACCGAACCGCCCGCGAGCACTACGGCATGCGCCCGCCCGACGAGATTTTCAGAGGAGAGCGCTTCGGTCTCCCGTGTTCCCGGACCTCCGCCCCTGACATCGACGGCGGCAGGCCACCCCGCAGGACACAGCAGCGCCGTGACACCCGTGCGGACCTGCTCATCGGTGGCGTGTCCCACGGTCAATCCGGCTATATCGGTGATGAGATTCCTAGGACCGGGTCGAAACATCGAGGCTCATCCTTTTGGCAGTGCCGCAGCGCTCGGCGCCGGGCGCAAGGATAGCACTGGCGGAAAAATCCAATCTTCGCATCATCGGCGCATGCGCAAGTGGGTCTGCCCGTTGTTCTCCCGAATCGCGACGTGCACGTCGTTGATGAAGGCGCAGCCGGCCAGCCGGATGGCGGCGTCCAACTCGTCCTGGGTCAGCTGTTCGGTCTCCATGACGTCGCGGTGCACATGGCCGTTGTGGATGATGAGCTGCGGCCGGCCTTCGTCGAGCCGGCCGAGTCTCTTGCTGCGAAAGGTTGCAGATCCCACCGCCGATTTGCGCCCATCCAAGGTCAGGGCCAAATTCAAGATGCCGGTGATGTGTTGCCTCCGCCGAGACTGATTTCCCCTTGAAACCAAAAGACGCAACCCTATATGCCCGAACGTTGACACCGATTTTGGGGAATACCGACCGTGAGTGTTCGAGTCCTCGTTAGGCTGGACAAATGCAAGCAATCCCGCAGCACCGCGCAATCGCAGATCAATGGGTCGATCCATCTGGGAAAGTCGAACGTCCTGAAGATCTTGAATCGACCCGTCCGTGACCTATATGGGGGATTGGACGAGCTTGCACCGAACGAGCTGGCCCTTAATTTATTGGTTAAAGGACATGGCGGGCGCGCCTCTCACGCCCCGATATGACCGAGTGACAGGCAAGTAATTGAATTGCGGAGATTTTCAAACATCACTGAACGGAGGAATCGACATGGCAATGACCAGATATGAACCTGTAAGTTCGATCTCCCAGCTGCAACAGGAGATCAATCGAGTATTCGGCAATCTAAACGATACCGAGAGCAGCGGCGCCACGGCCGAATGGATGCCGGCGGTGGATATTCACGAGTACGCGGAGCGCTTCGAGCTGCTTGTGGACCTGCCGGGCGTCGACCCCAAAGGCGTCGAAATTACTTTGGACAACGGGGTGCTTACGTTGGCCGGGGAGCGGCGCGACCAGGCGCTTCAAGACGGCAAGAGCGTTCCCCAACAGCAACGTTCAGAGCGGCGCCTGGGAAGATTTCATCGCCGGTTTATTCTGCCCGATACAGTGGATGCGGAAAATGTGAGAGCGAGCGGAAGAGACGGCGTGCTGGAAATCTCGATTCCGAAACAACCGAAGGCGCAACCTCGGCGGATTTCCGTCAACAGCTAGCAGTGGATGCGTACCGGCGCGG
>DASXOQ010000034.1:0-1845 GCA_036494165.1 Steroidobacteraceae bacterium | reverse complement strand
GATCCTTCAGGATAAGATGCTGTTCGGATCGGACTGGCCGGTGATCACCCCGGACCGGTGGCTCTCGGACTTTTCCAGGCTCGAGATCCGCGACGAGATCCGGCCGAAAGTGTTGAAAGCGAACGCACGGAAACTGCTCGGAATCTAAAAGCGGCGCCGCTTCTCGCGCTGCCAGCATGAGGAGCGGCCAATGTCGAAGCGCGGCATCGTCACAGGCGTCTTCACTGCATTGCTGCTCACGTGCAGCAGTGCGGCTGCCCTCGATTCCGGCGCCACGATGGTCGAGCTGGAATCGCCGCTGGCGCATGCGCAGCCGCTGCAAGGCCTGCTCAGGCGGCCCGAGGGCGCCGGCCCTTTCCCTGCCATCGTGCTCCTGCACAGCTGCAACGGCAATTGGCGAAAACTCGACGAGCGCTGGGGCAGGCAAATCGCGCCCTGGGGTTATGTCACGCTCACCGTCGACAGCTTCGGGCCGCGCGGCATCGACAACACCTGCACCAACGGCACACCCACCGACATGGCGTTCGACGCCTATCGCGCACTGGACTTCCTGGTGCGGGACCCCTCGGTCGACTCCGGTCGCGTCGCCGTGCTCGGATTCTCCCAGGGCGGCTGGCTGGCGCTGAGCTCGGTCGAACAGGGCGTGGTCGAACGTTCCTCGCCCAACAAGTTCCGCGCCGCGGCGGCGTTCTATCCCAACTGCCGGACCATCCGGGGCAACCTGACCGTGCCGGCGCTGATCATGATCGGCGAGCTCGATGACTGGACGCCGGCCGACGGCTGCCGCCGGCTCGCCGCAGGCGGCGACGATTACGGCGTGTCGCGGCGGCGCGAGGGCGCGCCGATCAAGCTGATCGTCTATCCCGGCGCGTACCACAGCTTCGATTCGCCGGCACTGAAGACGCCAAGGCAATTGCTCGGCCACCGTCTCGAATATAATCAGGCGGCCGCCGACCGTTCGGCGGTCGCATTGCGCGAATTTCTCGACGCGACGCTTCGTGTGCAGGAGTCGGGAAATTGACCATCAAAGCCGTCGTGTTCGACGCCTACGGCACGCTCTACGACGTCCAGTCGGTGGCCGATGTCACCGAACAGGCGTTTCCCGGCTACGGCGAGATCATCACGCAAATCTGGCGCATCAAGCAGCTCGAATACAGCTGGCTGCGCTCGCTGATGCAGCGCTATGCCGATTTCGCCGCGGTGACGCACGACTCGCTCGCTTACACGCTGCGCTGCCTCGGCCTGCAATATGACGACGACACCTTTGCTGACATCATCGACAAGTACCGGCATCTCGATCTCTATCACGATGCGAGGGCAGCGCTTGACGCGCTGAAGGGGCGCAAGCTTGCGATCCTCTCCAATGGCAGCCCCGACATGCTGAACGCGCTGGTGAAGAACTCAGGGCTCGATCAGGTGCTGGACGCGACACTGAGCGTCGATCCGCAAAAAGTGTTCAAGCCGAGTCCGGACGCCTACACGCCGATCGAATCCCACCTCGGCGTCAAGCCGGCCGACGTGCTGTTCGTGTCGTCGAATCCGTGGGACGCCTGCGGCGCCAAATCCTTCGGCCTCAACGTCGCCTGGATCGAGCGGGTGACGCCGGAGGCGATGGCGCTGGCTTGCGTCGAGAGCGATCTCGTGGCACCGCTCACCATGTTCAAGGCGATCCGGACGCAGATGGACGAGTTGGGCGTCGGACCCGACCATCGCATCCGCTCGCTGTCGGAATTGCCCGAGGTCGTTGCCCGCTATTCCTGAAGTCCCTGACTCACTCGCGGCAAAACCGGGTTCAGGGACTTCAGATCGAAAGCGGCAATAGAATTATAAGTTTGTAGTGCCCAT
>DASXOQ010000033.1:0-1616 GCA_036494165.1 Steroidobacteraceae bacterium | reverse complement strand
ATGAAGAGATCAAAGCAGCGGCGGACTACTTCGGCTCGATGAAGTGGACGCCGTGGATCAAGGTTGTAGAAACCGCGACCGTGCCCAAGACATATACTTCGGTCGGCATGTACGTGCCGGCGGAAGAAGGCGGGACAGAGCAGCTCGGTGACCGCATCATCGAGGTTCCCGAGAATGCCGAAGCTTCCGAGGTACTTCGGAATCCGCGATCCGGTTTCATTGCCTACGTACCCAAGGGCAGTATCGAGAAAGGCAAGGAGCTGGTGACGAAAAACAGCGCGGTCACGATCCCGTGCGGTATCTGCCATGGAGCCGATTTAAAGGGTGCCGGGCCTGTGCCCTCCCTTGCGGGGCGGTCCCCCAGTTATCTCGTGCGGCAAATGTATGACATGCAGCAAGGGACGCGCAAAGGGACCTGGACCGAGTTGATGAAGCCAGTCGTCAGTAAGTTGAGCGAAGACGATATGTTGAACATGGCGGCGTACATATCCTCACGCACGCCATAACTCCACAAACGTAGATGAAGACGGGACGTCACAAAGTCCTCGCGCTGGCGGTATGCCTCGCGTTCATCACGTACTTGGACCGCGTATGTATTTCGGTGACGGCCCCGGATATCATGCGCGAGCTTTCGCTGACCAAGGTCCAGATGGGCTTCATCTTCAGCTCATTTACGCTTGCCTACGGACTTTTCGAATTGCCTACGGGTTGGTGGGGAGACCGCGTGGGACCGCGACGCGTTTTGACGCGCATCGTTCTCTGGTGGTCCTTGTTCACGATGGCGACGGCGTCGGCGGTGGGATTCCGCTCGCTCGCGGTGTTGCGCTTCCTGTTTGGCGTGGGGGAGGCGGGCGCCTGGCCGAACGTGGCGAAGGTTTTTTCACGCTGGTTTCCTTCAAGCGAACGCGGCACAGCGCAGGGCATCTTCTTTATGGGAGCGCATCTGGGGGGTGGAGTCACGCCCGTGCTGGTCGCTTTTCTGGCACAGCGCCTGCACTGGCGCGCGGTATTTGTCCTTTTCAGTTTGTTTGGCTTCGCGTGGGCGGCGGTGTGGAGGGTCTGGTTTCGCGACGATCCGGCGGACCATCGGGCGGTGAGCGCGGCGGAGCTCGAACACATTCGCACCGGGAGAATCGGCGCGGCCGACGACCATACGCCGGCCTTCCGCATGTTGGCGAACCCAAGCGTGCTTGCGATGTGCGCGGCGTATTTTACGCAGAGCTATGGATTTTATTTCTACATCACCTGGCTGCCGACGTATTTGCAGCAAACGAAGGGTGCGAGCGCGGGTGCCCTGTCGTTGCTAGCGGGCCTTCCCCTTTTGCTGAGCGTGCTGGCTGATCTGCTGGGCGGCCTAACGACGGACCATCTCACGCGCCGCTATGGATTTCGCATCGGCCGGTGTGGGGTGGCGGGCGCATCGCTGGCAGTGGCATCGTTATCTATCGCGGCGGCAGCGATGCTGAGCCATTCCGTTTTGGCGGCGTGCCTGATCGCGCTCGGAGCGGCAAGCTCGAATTTTTTATTGGGCGCAAGCTGGGGCGCGTGCGTCGACCTGTCGGGGCGCAATGCCGGTTTTGTGAGCGCGGCCATGAACACGGCAGGACAGATCGGTG
>DASXOQ010000032.1:0-9828 GCA_036494165.1 Steroidobacteraceae bacterium | reverse complement strand
CGGTCTGCGTGCTACTGTCCGACCAACTGAAACCGACCCCTGGGGTGGATCAGTTTCCGAGCGGCGAAGTGGATCAGTTTCCGACCGGCGCCAGCAGTGTGCCGACATTAGCCCGGGCAACGCGAGCCTGGATGATTACGCAGTCGACATTTTTCGCGCCACGAATCTCACGATGTTTGCGGGCTAAAACGTCTTGCGGCTTTCGCGTTCTGACGCCGCTATTTGCACCAAAAATGTGCGTTCGCCCGAATGCACAACGATCACCGCCGCCTCCGATGGTCCCACAGCCAATGCGGTCTGCTCCCTGGGCGGCCGGCGATGCGCCACCCTGGGTAAGACAGCCGAAGACGTCGTATTCTGCATGGACATGCCTGACTTCACCGAAACAGAGGGTGGATGTTTCGATCCGGCACGCATCTCCGCCGACGCACTCTGCAAGAACAATTTTCAGTCGCCGCAAGCGGGAGGACAGGTGTTGTTTCCATTCGTCAACGTGACCAGCGTCGCGTTGCATTCGCCTATCTGCACGACGCCGAAGAGCCCCGCCGTCACATCGCGCCTGACGATACGCTCCGGGGCCATCGGTTCAATGATGGTGTCCGGTTTGACTATTCCTCTGAGCGCCACCGGCGGATTCGCCAAGATCGAGAACGTCTGTTCACAGAACGACGGCGTCAGCAGTTGTTTTGCGGCAAGCATCCACGATCTACACATAACACTGGGAGACGTTAATGTCGCCGGCACGGTCTTTTCGAATTTGGAACTCAATCTCGTCAACCCAGCAGCCTTTGGCGATGACTCTGAACTCAACGTCGTCCCAGCCGGAACGATGGCCATCGACGTTAGCGGAACCTTTCAAGGTGAGCCAGTATCGACGCGGGTCATTTTGGACCACGATTTTTCCATGTCCTCGTCTTCTGGGTCGACGTCTTTCGACGGTCAATTCACGTCGATTGTCGCAACCGGGGAGTTCACAGTTGGCGAACTGGGAGTGACGACATCGATCATGAGCAACGCCACCCCTCAATGGAAAGCCGGCATCACCTACCATATCGGAGACGAAGTTATTTTCCAGGACATGGTATTTCGCGCACGCCAGGCTCACACGTCTCAAAATGACTGGCAGCCGCCCGCTACATTTGCGCTCTGGCAGCGCGTCCTTGATGATTCAAGCGCATGGACTCCGCAGGTGATCTATAAGACTGGCGACACGGTACTGTTCAGCGGCAGCAGCTATGTCTGCCTGCAACCGCACCAGGCTCAACCCGACTGGACTCCTCCCGTCGTCCCAACCTTATGGAAATTAACCAACTAGCCCAGCCGATGACCCTCGCCTCAACGAGCATTCGAAAAGTGTCCTTCGTGTGTCGATGTTGAGGCCTCCGGCACTGATTCCGCACCCACTTGATTCAAATCGGTGGGTGCGGGATCGGTCTTTCGGGGGGGCGTTGGCGACGGACGTCGCACATGGTGCCCAGTGGTATAGTTCGCACGTTATGCGTGCCTTTCTTGCCACTGCTTGTTTGTTGGGGTTATCCGACTGCACCCCGTCGACGAGCGTTCCGACGTTGCAGGTATCGTCTCCGCATTTTCGTTACTTCGCCCGAACTGCGGCTGACGTTCAGAACGACGTTCTTGACCGCTTAGAGCGTGCCCGCGCTGACATTTATACCTACCTCAACTTGTCAGACGATGCGGTTGTGAATTACTACCTATTTGATGATCTAAACGACTTGGCAACCAATTCTCAATGCGGGCGGGCACAAGATTGCACCGAAGGGAGAAATGTTTACTCTGTGTCGCCCCTGCTTGAGCACGAATTGATTCACGCTTTCCTGGCCGGTCGGGGCTCCCCAGCCCCACCGATTGCGGAGGGAATTGCGGAAGGACTTGGATGCAATCGCACGAATCTTTCGCCGCAGGTTGAGCCGGATTGGCGTCGTTGTGTGTCGGAATATCCAACGACAGATCCCACCATCTATGCCAGTGATCAACGTTTCGTAAAGGCCCTATTGATTGACAACGGGGCGGACCGCTTTCTCAATTATTATCAAGACTCGTCAAACTCGCAGAATCCAGAGGTCTTTGCGGCCGAGTTCATGTCTTTCTGGGGGCAATCCATCGATCAGGCGTGGTCGACGGCTCTCACGAGAGACGTTCTCGATGACGGAGTGTCGCCGATCTGCCCGTGCGCAACTGAAGCGCTTGTCCCGAACGTGGGGGACGTGACGATTACTCATCTCAATGCGCCAGACTATCGCCCCATACCCTTCGCTCCAGGCGCGTCGAGCTTATTTCGGTTTACAATGAGCGGTGGCGCGTTCCTTCAAGACTGCGGTCGAGATACCTCACCATTGCCCGTTATCGGCGCTGGCGATGGTGCCAGCCTGGTTCTCGTTCACGCGCTGCCTCAGCCTCACTTCTTTAGTTTCCAGACGCCAGGAACCGAGGTCGTATCCGCGGCAGATGGACCGAATCTGACCAGCGACTGTTCGTCGGCTGGCTCGTTGACTTTGGATGGTGCTGCTCACCTTACCATTTTGATGCCTCCTTTGACCGGCTCAGACCACCTCTACATGAGAGTGAGTGCCACAGCTGGCAAGATGCTTAGACGCATAGATCCTGCGATGAACGGATTTCAGGGCGACGTCCGAATCTGCGACGATTGCACGCTGACCTCCTGTAAGCCGCTGTCATCTTTGACAGGGCCGGTCTCAGCGATCGATGGGGCAGTACTTGAGTTCGGATCGATGCTTGGCTTTGCTCAGCCGTTGGCGTCGGTGTCGCTGGAGGTTCTCTAGATAGTGGCGTCGATTTCGCGAGTAGCCGTCGAGATGGCGACGCGGGCACAGGACGGACTTGGGTTTTGCGGATACCAAGCGGGTGAAATTCGGATCGCGACGCTTCGGATGGTCAGGCGGTGCCGCGAGCCGGCGGGGATCGCCATCGAAGCGGACCCGGGCTGTTTTGGGGGCTCCACGGGCCGTGTTTCCTCTGTTAAAAGTCGTCGAACCACCGCTGCGATCCCGAGGCAAACGCGGCCGCCTCACGGCTCTGCCTTCACGCGCTCCAGCCAGGCCATGTAGCGCGAATCACCGAGGGACGGCGCTCGCTGCATCCACTGCTGGTAGCGCCCCAGTTCCCCGAGCCGCTTCAAAATGGCCGGCGTGAGCTGGCGGATCACGCCGCCGGGCGCGGATTCGTCCACCCACTTGAGCACGATCTTACGGTAGGTCTCGAGAATCGCGGACTTGTACTTGGCCGCCGCGATCGTCCCGCAGATCCCGACCAGCCGCGCGGATTCAGGCGGATTCGGCCATGTCTCGACGAGACCGAAGTACGTTTCGAAGAAGCCGCGTTCGTTCCAAAGGGACTCGGCTCGGACGATCTCGTTCGCCGCGAGCAGCTGATAGAAGAGCTGCTCCAGCGCGGAGACGTACCTGGTGCTGGCGCCGGTCGGAAACTGATCCACTTCGCCGCTCGGAAACTGATCCACCCCAGGGGTCGGTTTCAGTTGGTCGGACAGTAGCACGCAGACCGGTCTGATTCCGGCTGCGCGTGTAGAAGTGGTTCCTGGTGACGGACTACGGGACGGGTGGCGAGGGTGTTGTCGAGGAGCCGCCGCTGCCGTCGGTGCGTCGGCGCATCCGGTAGCTCTTGCCCCTCGTGGTGATCACGGTCGCGTGGTGTGCCAGGCGATCAAGGAGCGCTGTCGTAAGCTTCTCGTCACCGTCGAGGACCCTGACCCATTCAGCGAACGACAAGTTGGTGGTGACGATGACAGAGCCGCGCTCGTAGCGTTCGGTGAGGAGATTGAAGAGCAGCTCGCCGCCCTTGCGATCGAACGGGACAAATCCAAATTCGTCGACGATAAGAAGCTCGACAGATTGGAGCTTGCGCTGCAATCGACCCAGCTCGCGAGCGTCGCGCGCCTCGACCAGCGAGCGCACCAGATCGGCCGCGCGAACGAAGAGCACGCGGCGGCGTTTGCGCGCCGCCTCGACGCCGAGCGCGATCGCGAGGTGCGTTTTCCCAGTGCCGATCGGGCCGGCGAAGATCACGTTTTCGGTGCGGTCGATGAAGTCGCCGCGGGCGAGGTCGGCCACCTGGGTGGCGGTCACTCCCTCGACGGCGCGGAAGTCGAAGGCATCGAGTGTCTTCGTCTCGGGGAAGTGTGCCTCGCGCAGACGGTGCCGGACGGCGGAGTCGTTACGCGATGTCTGCTCGGCGGCGAGGACCTCGTGAAGATATTCCTCGTGGGTCCACTTCTCCTCGCGCGCCTGACGTCCGAGCGCCTCGAACGCGCGCGCGGCGCCGGGCATCTTGAGCGCGCGCATCTGGGCGACGAGCAGGTCCTTGGCGACAGCGGCGCGACTCATCGGACACCTCCGGTGAGCAGGGCGTCGTAGTCGGCGGCGCGTCCCGACTCGACGCAGACGGCGCGCAGGCTCTGCGGCAGCTCGTGGCAGGGGAGCGATGGCGGCGCGTCCGATGGTGGCGCGAGCGCAAGCAACAGCGGCTCGCTGCGAAGCAGCGCCTCCTCGACGGTGATCGCGACGGCGACGATGCCACGCGTCTCGATGTGGCCGAGCACCTTGGCGAAGATGCGCGCCGCCTGCTTCGGGCCGTGCGCGTCGACGAGCGCGCGCCACGCTGACGGGAACGGCGCGCCGAGATCGCGGACCAGCTCGGCGGCGACCTGCCTCACCGCCTGCGGCTTGCGCGCAAGATCGCGCACATAGTGGCGATAGTCGATCGACTTTCCGCCGGGGCGCTTGCGCGGGTGCAGCACCGTTTGGTTTGGGCCGGTGATCTCCACATCGCCGGGGCCGACGTGCGCCATCACGTCGAGGCCATTCCAATCGCACGGCACCGAGTAGTACGCGCCCTCGACGATCACCAGCGAGCTGCGCGAAACGCCCACCGAGTGCGTGGCCCGCGCCCGGAACGGCACTGCCGCCAGCGGCAGCATCTTCGCGTGCTCGACGGCGAAGCGATCACTGATCGTTTTTCCGTCGCTGTCGCGCTTTTCGGTGAGGCGCGCGTCGAGCCGTGCGAGTAGCTTCACGTTGATCGCGTCGAGGCTCGCCTCCGACGGGATCGGCACGAGGTGTTGCCAGCGGATGCCCTTGCCGCGCGCTTCGACGCCGCCCTTGTCGTGGCCCGTCGCCGGGCGGCAAAAGCACGGCTCGAACAGATAGTGCGACGCGAGCGCTTCGAAGCGCGCAGTCAGAGCGCGCTCGGAGCCGACCAGGATGCGCGCGACCGCCGCGCGCAAATTGTCGTAAGCGATTCGCTGCGGCACCGACGAGAAATGCGCGAACGCGCGCACGTGGCCATCGAGAAAGCTCACCTGGTCCTGGCGCTCATAGATGCGCGCGAAATCGCGGCCCGAGTGCATCAGGCGCATGACGAACATCCACGCTTTGCGCCGCCCGCCCGCCACGTCGACGAGCACCTCGAAGAAGTCGACCTCGGCGAGATCGCCCGGATGATAGACGAGCGGCACGAACACCTCGCGGCGGCTGCGCTTCCACTCGACGACCATCTCCTTGACCGTCGTCACGCCGACGGTCAGCCCCTCGGCGACGAGCATCTCGTGCAGACGCGTCGCCGTCAGACGCTGCTTGCCCCCCGTCCAGCGCGGCGACTCGGCGAGCAGCGCCTCGACGCGTGGCCCGACGAGATCGCGCACAGGCCGCCCGCGCGTCGCCGTCTCGACGCGTACCGGTTCGGGCAGCTCAACATACCGCCGCACCGTATTGCGCGAAATGCCCATCTCCCGAGCCACTCGGCGCACCGAGCGGCCCTCCACCAGCACCTTGTGCCTCACCACGTGTACTTGATCCATCCTCAGCATCCTCCAGCGGGACGCCCAGTCTGCCGACCGAGCAAATTCCGCGATTTGGACCCCTGGGGTGGATCAGTTTCCGAGCGGCGTTTGGATCACTTTCCGAGCGGCGCGATCAGATGGCCGACCTCCTTATTTGCCATTGTCATCGCCCGATCCAATTCGTCTGTGATTTTCGGCGTCGACCAAGCCGATACCCCATCGATGAAGTCACGGGCGATCACGTCGGTGTCCTGCAGGTTGGAAGGATAGAAAAAGAAAATCAGAGTGCGGCTATGAATGACCAAGCTTCCGATCACGGCGTTTACCTGCTGTGCAGACGTGGGTGGCCAGGGCGCACGAGCGAGGTGGAGCTGCTGCGCGAGATCTTGCAGCGGATGTGAAGGCGATCGCAGGGGTCTGGCGGTCACGCCCGGGCCAGCCGAAACAAAGTTTAGTTGTTTCGGCAAAGCACCTGTATGGGGTAGGTTCGTCGATGAAGCGTGTCCCGTGAATGATTCATCTCTGTGTGAGCGGCTGGTTCGCAGGGGGTTGGCTCTGCTGCTCGTGGCGGCGGCGTGTAGCGGCGGACCGCCCGGCACGATTCCGGTTCGGCGCGGGGATCCCACCTGTCTGGCCGCGGCGGCACAGCGCAAGACGCTCGGCGCCGCGTGTGGATGCGACTCGGATTGCGACAGCGGATTCTGCGTCGACGGATTTTGCTGTGCATCGGCCTGTCAGGACGTATGCAAGGCCTGCAACGTCCCGGGCATGATGGGAACCTGCACCTTTGCTCCGTCCGGCATCAAACCTCGCGACCCGAACACCTGCAAGACGTCCGACGCCAGCACCTGCGGGCTTGACGGCACCTGCGACGGCAGCGGCGCCTGCCGCCAGTACCCCACCGGCACGATCTGCACGCCGGGCACCTGCGATCACGCCTCGGTCACCGGGATCAATGTCTGCGATGGCACGGGCCGTTGCGTGCCCGGCAGCCTGAAGATCTGCGTCCCCTACAGTTGCAACCAGGCGCAGAAGGACTGCGCTTCCGCCTGCACCACCAGCGCCGACTGCTCGACTGGCCATTCCTGCGTCGGCGGAAGCTGCGGCCCGAAGCCGACCGGCGCCGTCTGCACCAAGGACGCAGAGTGCGAGCTTGGGCGCTGCTTCGACGGCGTCTGCTGCGAATCTGCCTGCAACGGTGCCTGCGTCTCCTGCAACCTGGTCGGCCACCAAGGGACGTGCTGGCCGATCGCCGCCGGCATCTTCGATCCGCGCGGGATCTGCAAGGACAGCGGCCCCGCCAGTTGTGGCCAGACGGGAAGCTGTGACGGCGAGGGGAGCTGCGATCTCTACTCGCGCGGCACCGTCTGTTTGCCGCCCATCTGTTCGGGCGATCGTCTGCTTAGCGCCGCCACCTGCGACGGCAACGGGACCTGCGGCGAATCCGACGTCAATGATTGCCCGCCCTATCGCTGCATTAACGGCGCTTGCAAGGCTCCGTGCACGCAGGACAGCGACTGCGTGGCCGGTCACGTCTGCGTCAACCAAAGCTGCGGTCCCCGGCAACTGGGCCAGGACTGCAAGGCGAACACGGACTGCGCGTCGAACTTCTGCGTGGACGGCGTCTGCTGCGAGAATGCCTGCCAGGGAGCCTGCCGGAGTTGCGCCCTGGCGTCGTCGAAGGGCAGTTGCACGAACCTGGCCGCGAACGCGCTGGATTCGCGCAACGTTTGCAAGGACCAGGGCGCCAATAGCTGCGGCGCCAACGGCAAGTGCAACGGGGGGGGCGGCTGCCAGAAGTACGCGAAGAACACCCAGTGCGCGGGGGAGGGCTGCGCGAACAACGTCTATTCGCCGCCGTCGACGTGCGACGGCAACGGCGCTTGCATCTTCGCCGGGACGCGGTCGTGCGCGCCCTTCGCCTGCAACGGCGCGAAGTGCTTCGACCGCTGCACGCAGGATCAGAACTGCGTGCCGCCGACCATCTGCAACGGTAACTCGTGCGGCAAGAAGAACCCCGGCGCCACGTGCAACAACAACACGGAGTGCCTCTCCAACATCTGCGCCCAGGGCGTCTGCTGCTCATCCCCCTGCGATGGTTTATGCAAGTCGTGCGCGCTGGCCAATTCGCGCGGCACCTGCACCAACCTGCCGGCGGGTTCGCCCGACATCACCAACACCTGCATCAACCAGGGCGCCCCCACCTGCGGCAGCAACGGCAAGTGCGAAGGGGGCGGCTGCCAGAAGTATGCGGCGGGCACGCCGTGCAAGGCTGCGACCTGCCCGACCGGGACCGCCAATTTCATTCCGGGCGCGGCCTGCGATGGCGTGGGCAACTGCGTGACGCCAGCCTCGATGTCGTGCGTCCCATACAAGTGCGGCACGGCCGCTTGCAGGGCCACCTGTACCGCGGACGCCGACTGCTCGGGCGGGAACGTGTGCACGAACGGGTCCTGCGGCCTCGGGCCGCCGGGCGCGCGGTGCTCGAGCGGCATGGAATGCGCCAGCGGCAACTGCGCCCAGGGCGTCTGCTGCAACAGCGCCTGCAACACAGGGTGCGTCTCCTGCAACCTTCAGGGCAACGCCGGGACCTGCAAGCCGGTCGCGATCAACACCCCCGACGCGCGCTGCATGGACAACGGCGCCGCTAGCTGCGGCACCGACGGCAACTGCGACGGCAATGGCGCCTGCCAGAAATACCACGCCGGCACTGAATGCATGGCCGCGTCATGTCCGAAGGGGAGCTCGACGCTGAACCCGGGCAAGCAGTGCGACGGCAACGGCGCCTGCCAGCCGACCGGAATGACAAGGTCATGTGGGGCCTTCCTTTGCGACGCCAATGGCGACGCCTGCCTGACGAATTGCCAGGGCGATGCCGACTGCGTGAAGCCTAACCTCTGCAACCAAGACAACAACCGGTGCGGCTCGCAGGCGCCTGCCGGGCAGACGTGCGCCAGGACCGATGAGTGCCAGGCCGGATTGTCTTGTGTCGATGGTGTGTGCTGCACGACCAACGGTTGCCCGACGTGCCAGGCCTGCAACCTCTCCGGCAATGGCCAGTGTGCCAACGTTCACGCCAGCGACCCCGACCCGCACGGCGGCTGCCTGGCCGAGAACCCTCTGGTCTGCGGGCTGACCGGCAAGTGCGACGGCGCTGGCAAATGCGCGAACGTCATGGCCCGTGCCTCCTGCGGCGCGGGTTGCATGCCCGGCTCCTGCAACGGCACGGGGATGTGCACGGGGCAGATGCCGATCAACTGCGATGACGGCGATCCTTGCACGGCGGACGCCTGCGGGTCCGACGGCAAGTGCGTTCACACGCTGGCCGCCGACGGCACGGGCTGCGACGACGGCAACGCCTGCACGCAAACGGACGCCTGCCAGGCTGGAAAATGCGTGGGCGCCAATCCGGTCCAGTGCTCGGGCGCATCGGCCTGCACCTCGGCCGGCACCTGCAACCCGAAGAACGGCATGTGTACGGGCGGAGCGCCCAAGCCCCCCGGAACACCGTGCGATGACGGGCGCAAGTGCACGACCGGCGACGTGTGCGACGGCAAAGGAACCTGCGGCGGAACCCAGATGATCTGTCCACCGGTTGCGGACGCCTGCCACAAGGCGGGAACTTGCTCCGAGACCACCGGCGCCTGCCCCGCTCCGACCGTCGTACCAGACGGCACGCCCTGCAACGACAACAACGCCTGCACGCAAACGGACACCTGTCAGGCCGGAAAATGCGTGGGCGCCAATCCGGTCCAGTGCTCGGGCGCATCGGCCTGCACCTCGGCCGGCACCTGCAATCCGAAGAACGGCATGTGCATGGGCGGAGCGCCCAAGCCCCCCGGAACACAGTGCGATGACGGGCGCAAGTGCACGAATGGCGACGTGTGCGACGGCAAAGGAACCTGCGGCGGAACCCAGATGATCTGTCCACCGGTTGCGGACGCCTGCCACAAGGCGGGAACTTGCTCCGAGACCACCGGCGCCTGCCCCGCTCC
>DASXOQ010000031.1:0-1694 GCA_036494165.1 Steroidobacteraceae bacterium | reverse complement strand
TTGTCGCACACGCGCTTGAACTGCTCGCTCTTCGCAGCCTCCTCGTCCAGCACCTGCTCGAGCGCACCACGCAGCGCCTTGAGGATGTCGGGGCTGAGCACCACCAGTTGCGCGCCCGCCGCAACGATGCGGGTGAGCGCCTTGGGATTGCGCGCGTCGTAGCTCGCAAGCATTTCCATCAGCGCGTAGGAACAGCCCGCCCGCAGCATCGCCTGATAGCCCGCCGGCAGCTCCGCCCATTTCGCCTTGTTGACGTAGAGGCTGGAGTTGGCCTCCATCTCCAGCACGCCCGGCAGGTGCATGTATTTCGCAACCTTGACGAAGCCGAGCTTCTCGTCGTCGTACGGGCCGACCCATTCGGCGGCGTCGATCGTGCCTTTCTCGAGCGCCGGATAGATGTCGCCTGCCGCGATCTGCTGCGGCACCACACCGAGCTTCGAGAGCACCTTGCCTCCAAAGCCCGCAACCCGCATCTTGATGCCGCTGAAATCGGACGGCGTCTTCATCTCCTTGCGGAACCAGCCGAAGGTCTGCCCGCCGGTGTTGCCGCAGGGAATGCTGACCACGCCCATGTCGCTGTAGACCTCGTCCATCAGCTTCTTGCCATCGCCAAAGAGGTACCAGGCGTTCTGCATGCGCGGCGTCATGCCGAAAGGCAGCGAGCCGTCGAAGATCAGCGCGGTGTTCTTGCCGATGTAGTAGCCGCCGTAGGAATGGCCGCACTCGACGGTGGCGTTCGAGACCGCGTCCAGCACCTGCAGCCCGGGCACGATTTCGCCCGCCGCAAAGGGCTCGATGGTGAATTTGCCGTCGCTCATCTCGTTCACGAATTTGGCGATCGTCGGGCTCGCGCCCCACAGGCCATCCAGACTCTTGGGAAAGCTCGAGGCGAGCCGCCACTTGATGGCGCCTTGCGCGATCGCGGGCGAGGCAACGGCAACGGCGCCACTCGTGGCGGCAAGACGCGCGAAATTCCGGCGTGAGATCGTCATGCAGTCCTCCCTGATGCTGCGGCTTCGCGGGTTCTTGTGATGGACTGAAGCCGGCGGCTTTTTTCCCCAGGGCACCATAGCAAAGCGCGCACGCGGGAGAAGCGCTGAAAAGTCGATGTGGCGGAGTGGTCGGCTCTTCTTCCGGTTGCGCAGCCCGCGCCGTTATCCCTGATGGCCTTGCTCGCCGTCGGTAAGGGAGCGCAGCAGGTTTGGGTCGATCGTCTTGCCGTCCATGTCGCGGATCGACAGCTCTTCCCTGGCGTCCTCCAGCATCTGGTCGAACATCGCCAGCGCCTGCCGCACGCTTGCGACCACGAAGGTAATCGACCCCGACTTGACCTGGTAAGGCATGCCCAAACCGTAAAATCGGCCGGGAACTTGTGGCAATGAGTAAGTTGGGCCGTTTTTCGATTTATTTGAAGCCACTTGCCGGCGGCCGAGGGCCGGACCTGCCCTCCGGTGGCAGGCGGCACGCACCGCGCCGTCCGGCCTATGCCCACGGCCGTCGCCCACCTCCGGGAACCAAAGCGGGCCTTGGCGATTGAATGCGTTGGCCGGCAGTCTCTGGATTTGCATCACCTCATACCCAAGAGCGACATGGGGGTAGCGTCAGAAAAGACCGAGTTTTTGACGGGGGGCGGCTTCATGGGCGCCCTGATGAAGGATCACGGCTGGTCGAAATCGCCGCTGGGTACCCCGGAG
>DASXOQ010000030.1:0-1581 GCA_036494165.1 Steroidobacteraceae bacterium | reverse complement strand
CTCCCCCACGCAAATACAGGATAGTCGGGGATGCTTGCCGATAACCGGCCATAGCGCTCATTGACCGGAGACAAGGGTGTTAATCTTCGGCTCCGCCAGCGGAACGCCGATTTTCTCAGAGACGTCGAGCAGGTCTTTCATCACAGCCGGGAGCAAGGGAATGCCCTGTTCTCGCCGTACCTGCTCCGCCTCGCGTTCGGGATCGCCCGGAAGGAGCGGGCCACTGGTGCCGGGCTCCGGCCGCGTGGCGCGGAACACGCGAATGTATTCGTCCATTTGCGACTTGAACTCGTCGGCATCGATGAAAGCATCGATGCGCATCGCGCCGAAAAAATGCCCGATGCCCTTGCCCACGCTGCGCGAGGGAATCTGGTTGCGAAGAACGAACGGCACCGTGAACGGTCCCCAGTTTGCCCCGCTGAGGACTGCGCTCAACACGTCCACCATCACGCCGAGACAGTAGCCCTTGTGCGCTCCGCGCTCGCGATCGGAACCGAGCGGCAGCAGCATTCCTCCTTTGACGATGCCCTCCGGGTCGGTGGTGCCACGGCCCTCTCGATCCATGCCCCAGCCCAAAGGAATGGACGTACCCTTGCGCAGAGCCATTTCGATTTTCCCCAACGCGACTGCGCTGGTTGCCATGTCGATCACGATCGGCGGTTCATCTTTTGCGGGAAACGCGATGGCGATCGGATTGGTTCCCAGCATCGGCTCTGCGCCCCACACCGGCGCGACTAACTTCGTCGAGTTGGTCATCGCCCACCCGATCAGATCGCGCTCCAGCGCTTTCAGAACGTAGTAGCCGGCAATTCCGAAATGATTCGTGTTGCACACGCTGACCCATCCCGTGCCGGACTTTTCCGCCAGATCCATCGCCATCCGGTTCGCCAGCGGACCGACCACCAGTCCCAAGCCGTTGTCGCCATCCACTGTTGCAGTGCTGGCTGTCGAGCGGATCACCTTCACCTGCGGGCGGGGATTGATCTTTCCTTCCTGCAGCAACTCGAAATAACTGTGCAGCCGTGCTACGCCATGCGAATCGATCCCGCGCAGGTCGGCACACAGCAATACGTCAGCAGCCTGCGCTGCATCCTGCTGGCTCACTCCGAAATGGAGAAAGGTGCGAGTGGCGAATTCCCGCAGCGCTTGCCCAGAAAACGTCTTGGTTTCTACCTGCGCCATCATCACCTGCATGAACGAAAACAGGAATTGTACACTCGCCTGCTAGGCGACTCTGTGCCCCGCAAGCCTGTAATTCGAAGGCGCGCCATTGCCTGCAACAGAGATCAGCCGTTCTGGCATCTTACCGGCGCTCGTCGCGACTCGTAGTCATGAGTGCCACGCGTGAGGCCTGTTGAGTGAGGATCGCTCTTATTGCTGCACCATTTATCGCTGTCCCGCCTGCCGAATACGGCGGAACCGAGCTATTCGTCGCCCAACTAGCCGAGGGCCTGAAAAAAGCCAATGTGGATGTGGTCGTATACGCCAACGGTGAATCTACCGTGGACGCAGAACGGCGCTGGATTTACGAACGGTCGGTCTGGCCCATCAAGCAGGCCGAACGAGCCTCGCTGCGCGAAC
>DASXOQ010000029.1:0-8933 GCA_036494165.1 Steroidobacteraceae bacterium | reverse complement strand
GAAGACGCGGATCGTCACCGCGCTCTGGCTGTCCTCCGCGGTCGAGAAAACCTGCGACTTCTTGGTCGGGATCGTGGTGTTGCGGTCGATGATGCGCGTGAACACGCCGCCCAGCGTTTCAATGCCGAGCGAGAGCGGGGTCACGTCGAGCAGCAGCACGTCCTTGACGTCGCCTTGCAGCACGCCGGCCTGAATCGCCGCGCCAATGGCAACCACCTCATCGGGGTTGACGCCCTTGTGCGGCTCCTTGCCGAAGAACTGCTTCACGACTTCCTGCACCTTCGGCATGCGCGTCATGCCGCCGACGAGGACGACTTCATTGATCTCGCCCGCCGAGATGCCGGCGTCCTTGATCGCCTTGCGGCAAGGTTCGACCGTTTTTTGGATCAGATCGTCGACCAGCGCCTCGAACTTGGCGCGCGTGAGCTTCATGGTGAGGTGCTTGGGGCCCGAGGCATCCGCCGTGATGAACGGCAGGTTGATTTCGGTCTGCGTCGTGGAAGACAGCTCGATCTTCGCCTTCTCGGCGGATTCCTTAAGGCGCTGCAGCGCGAGCTTGTCGCGGCGCAGGTCGATGCCCTGCTCCTTCTGGAATTCGTCGGCGAGGTAATTGACCAGACGCATGTCGAAGTCTTCGCCGCCGAGGAAGGTGTCGCCGTTGGTCGACTTCACCTCGAACACGCCATCGCCGATCTCGAGCACGGAAATATCGAAGGTGCCGCCGCCAAGGTCATAGACCGCGATGGTGCCGGTCTTCTGCTTGTCGAGACCGTAGGCGAGCGCGGCCGCGGTCGGCTCGTTGATGATACGCAGCACTTCCAGGCCGGCGATCTTGCCCGCGTCCTTGGTGGCCTGACGCTGCGCGTCGTTGAAATAAGCGGGAACGGTGATGACCGCCTGGTCGACCTTCTGCCCGAGATAGCTTTCCGCCGTCTCCTTCATCTTCTGCAGGATGAAGGCAGAGATCTGCGAGGGAGAATATTTCTTGCCGTCGACCTCGACCCAGGCGTCGCCGTTGTCGGCGCGCACGATCTTGTAGGGGGAAAGCTTGACCGCCTTCTGCACCTCGGCGTCGTCGAACTTGCGGCCGATCAGGCGCTTCACGGCGTAGATGGTGTTCTTCGCGTTGGTGACGGCCTGGCGCTTGGCCGGCGCCCCGACCAGGATCTCGCCGTCGTCGGTGTAGGCGACGACCGAGGGGGTGGTGCGCGCGCCCTCGGAGTTCTCGATCACCTTGGGCTTGCCGCCCTCCATGATCGCGACGCAGGAATTGGTCGTGCCGAGATCGATGCCGATAATTTTCGCCATTGTAAAAACCCTCTAAAAAAACTGATTGCTTGACCGCTTCTTGGGGGCCTTTGCCCTATTTTTCAACTTGTCAAGTAGCCTTAATTGCCCGCCTTGCTGACGATCACCCGAGCGGGCCTAAGCAAACGGCCATTCAACGAGTACCCTTTTTGAATCACCGACAATACCGTATTGGCCGGCTCCGGGCTTTCCTGCGCAATCATGGCCTCGTGCCACTCGGGATCGAAAGGCGCCCCGACCGGATCGATGGTCTTGATGCCGGCCTTGTCGAAGGCCTTCTGCAGCTGCTTCAAGGTGCCCTCCGCCCCTTCCAGCACGGCGGCCGGATTGGCGGTGCCCGCCTGGAGGCCCGCCTCCAGCGAATCGCCCACGTTCACGAGCTCTTGTGCAAAGCGCTCGATGGCATATTTACGGGCGTTGTCGACCTCGCGCTCGGCACGCTTGCGGTAGTTCTCAAGCTCGGCCACGGCCCTAAGATATTGGTTGCGGTTTTCGGTCGCCAACGCCTCGGCGGCGGCCAGCGCCTGGGCGGAATCCGCCGGCGCAGCCTCGGATGTGGCCTCTGTGGGGGCCCCGTTGCTCTCATTCACGCGTCATACCCTCAATAGAAAAGGCGGCCTGAACAAGGCCGCTCGATGCTTCGACAATAGGGACTACTTGCGGGCGTTCAAGGCCGAACCCAGAAGCTTGGCGGTCACATCCACGATGGGAATGACGCGCTCGTAAGCCATTCGGGTGGGTCCGATGATCCCCAAGACGCCCACGACTCGATTATCCAACATATAGGGCGCCGTAACGAGACTGATGTCGTCGAGGATGCGGTAGCCGGACTCCTGGCCGATGAAAATCTGAATGCCTTCGGCTCTTATACAACTGTCCAGCAGCTTCAGGATGTCGTGCTTCTCGTTGAACGCCTCGAACAGGCGCCGCAGGCGGTCGACGTTCGATAGTTCGGCGAACCCCATCAGGTTGGTCTCGCCGGCTATGACATATTCCACGTGGGCGTCGGAAGGCTGCTCGAACACCTTCTGCGCCACCTGGATGGCATCCTGCATGATCTTGTCCATGTGCTGGCGGGTCTCTTGCAGCTGCGACAGGAGCTGCGAGCGCACGTCGGGGAGCGAGCGGCCGGCGAAGGCGTCGTTCAGGTAGTTCGCCGCCCGCTTCAACTCGTCGGGCGAGTAATAGCGGTCGAGCTGCACCACCCGGTTCTGCACTTCGTGGTTGCTCATCACCATGATGGCGAGCGCGCGGTTCTCCGACAGGGAGATGAACTCGATCTGCGTGAGGGCGATGTACTGCGGATTCGGCAAGGTCACGAGGCCCGCCATGTGCGTGACGCTGGAGAGCATCTGCGAGGCGGTTTGCACCAGCGAGCGGCCGCTGGAGACTTCCAGCACCAGGCGCCGTTCGATGTCCTCGATCTCCTCGCTCTGCAGTGGCTTCAACTTCAGCAGCGTGTCGACGAAGAAGCGGTAGCCCTTGTCGGTGGGGATGCGGCCGGCGGAGGTGTGCGGCGAGGCGACGAAGCCCAAGTCCTCGAGGTCCGCCATCACATTCCTGATGGTCGCCGAGGAGAGGCTCAAGCCAGAATCGCGGGACAGCGTTCGCGAGCCAACGGGCTGGCCGTCGCGTATGTAGTTCTCGATGAGCGCCTTGAGCAGAAGCTGGGCCCGCTCGTTGAGTGCGTCCTCGACACCATCGGTCATGGATTCCATATAGCATGTTTGCGGCCGGATGGAGTATTAAAGCGCTGTCAAAAAGGCGCCGACGCTCCAAAAGCCTAATTTTTTCCCGCATGACCGGCCAAACCGGGTCATGCTACAAGGATCCGTATGCCTCAAACGTTTAAATCCGTGGCCCTGGTGGGCAATGCCAAGGATCTGCGCGTCGCCGAATGCATGCTGTCGCTGGCCGCGCATTTGAATGAGCGCGGCATCTGCGCCATGGTCGATCCGGGCGTGGGGCTCGCCTTCCGGCAAGGCAGCGTGCAGCTCTGCCCGGAACAATCCTTCGCGCCCCGCGCGGATCTGATCATCGCCATCGGCGGCGACGGCACGCTGTTGTACGCCGCGCGCCTGGTCGCGGGCCACCAGGTGCCGCTGCTCGGCGTGAATCGCGGGCGCTTGGGATTTTTGACCGATGTCAGCCCCAACTCCATGCTCGAGGACGTCGACACGGTGCTCGCCGGGCAGTACTCGGAGGACCGCCGCTCGCTGCTCGCCGCCCGGCTGGAGCGCGAGGGTGAAGCGCCGGTGAGTGCGCTGGCGCTCAACGATGTGGTGGTGAACAAGTGGGAAACGGGCCGCACCATGGACTTCGAGACCACCATCAACGGCCGCTACGTCAATTCTCACGGCGGCGACGGCATGGTGATCGCCACCGCCACCGGCTCCACCGCCTATGCCCTCTCCTGCGGCGGCCCCATCGTCGAGCCCGACCTCGACGTGTGGGTGCTGGCGCCGATCAGCCCGCACACCTTGAGCGACCGGCCCATCGTGGTGCGCGCCGGCAGCAAGATACAGCTGCGCATGTCGGATCGCTTCGAGTCGCGCGCCCAGGTCACCTGCGACGGCAATGCGCTCGGGGATCTCGCCCAGGGCGACAATTTGTACGTACAGGGCACAGATACGCAGATCACCCTGCTGCATCCGCCGGGCTACGATTACTACCGACTGCTGCGCTCGAAGCTCCACTGGGGGCGCGGCGCCTACGGCCACCCGGAAAGCTGATGCTCTCGCACTTGAACTTGAAAGATCTGGTCATCGTCGATCAGGCGGAACTCGATCTTGCCTCCGGTATGACGGCGCTCACCGGCGAGACCGGCGCGGGCAAGTCCATCATCGTCGATGCGCTGCTCCTGATCGCCGGCGGGCGTGCCGGCAGCGACATCGTGCGCGAAGGCGCCGAACGCGCCGAAATCACCGCGAGCTTCGTGGATCTGCCGAAGGCCGTGAAGAGCTGGCTCGAGGCGCAGGCCATCGAGGTGGACGACGAGCTCATCGTGCGGCGCCTCATCGGCGCGGACGGGCGCTCGCGCGCCTACGTGAACGGCCAGATGGTGCCGCTGCAATCCCTGAAGGAACTCGCCGAGCATCTGATCGACATCCACGGCCAGCAGGAATTCCAGCGCCTCACCCAGCGCGGCGCGCAGCGGGGACTGCTGGATGATCGGCTGGGCGATGCGAAGCTGCTCGACCAGGTCGCCGAAATTTTCGAGCGCTACAGGCAGTGCCGCAGCCGCTTCGATGAACTCTCAGCCGCCGCTCAGAATCGCGATGCCCGGCTGGATCTGCTGCGCTACCAGGTGCAGGAGCTGAAGGCCGAGGTCACCAGCGTGTCGGAGATCGAGGCGCTGTTCATCGATCAGAAACGCATTGCCGGCAAGTCGCGCCTCGGCGCTGCCGCGCGCAGCGCCTTGAGCTCCGTCTACGAGGCCGACGAAGGCAGCGCGCACGAACTGCTCGGCAAGGCATCCTCCGCGCTGCGCGCGTTGTCCGAGTCCGATCCCGAGCTTGGGGAGGCGCTGAAGCTTCTGGGCGAAGCCTCCATTGCCGCCCAGGAGGCGGCGGGCATCTTGAGCCGCTACCTCGAGCGCCTCGACATCGATCCTGCCCGCCAGGAGGAGATCGAGCGGCGCGCCGCGGCGCTCGAGTCGCTGGCGAGAAAGCATCGGGTGACTGTGACGGAACTGCCTGCGCAGCTCGAGCGGCTGGACGCGGAGCTCTCGACCCTCGAGAACGCCGGCACCAGCTTGACGGCGCTGGAGAAGGAACTCGGCGCGCTCGCCGCCGACTATCGCAACGCCGCCGCGCAGCTTACGCAGGCACGGGAAAAGGCCGCCAAGGCGCTCGCGCGTGATGTGACCAAACTCATGCAGGCCTTAGGCATGGCCGGCGGATCGTTCTCGGTTAGCCTCGCCACCGAGGCGCGCGAGTTCTCGCGCGAGGGCCAGGATCAGGTGGAGTTTCTGGTGAGTGCGAACCCCGGACAACCCCTGCGCGGACTGGCCAAGGTGGCCTCCGGCGGCGAACTCTCGCGCATCAGCCTCGCGGTGCAGGTGGCGGCGCTCGGCAAGGCCTCATCGCTCTGCATGGTGTTCGACGAGGTCGATGCCGGCATCGGCGGCGCGGTGGCGGAGATCGTCGGCCGGCGCCTGCGGGACTTGGGGGAACGCAACCAAGTGCTCTGCGTCACGCACCTCGCGCAGGTCGCAAGCCAGGCGCATCGCCAGTTCCGGGTCAGCAAGCTCACCGACGGCAAGATCACGCGCACCTCCCTCAAGGGCCTGGCGCCACAGGAACGGGTGGATGAGATCGCGCGCATGCTGGGCGGGATCGACATCACCGACCAGGCGCGGGCTCACGCCAAGGAAATGCTCAAACGCGGCGCGGCCGCCTAGAGCTTGCGCTTCTGATTGGGGCAGTTCACCTTGCGGCAATGGCCGTAGAGGATGAGCGCGTGGTCGCTGATCTCGAAGCCTAAGCGCTTGGCCACCGCGTTCTGGCGCTCCTCGATGCCGGAGTCGATGAACTCCTCCACTTTGCCGCAGTCCACACACACGATGTGATCGTGGTGCGGTCCGTGGTTGAGTTCGAACACGGCCATGCCCCCCTCGAAGTGATGACGGGTGACGAGCCCCGCCGCCTCGAACTGGGTGAGCACGCGATACACGGTGGCAAGGCCGATGTCTTCGTTCGACACCAGGAGCTTCTTGTAGATGTCCTCCGCGCTCATGTGGCGCGCGGTCCCGTCGGCGAGAATGTCGAGGATCTTCAGCCGCGGCAGCGTGACCTTCAGGCCCGCGTTGCGAAGGTTCGTGCTCTCGTCGGTGATCTCAGCTTTGGATCGCTGCGGCATGGGAAGACATCCGGTATGATACGGTCGGATTATCAATCATTTGACGTTTGCGCACCACTTAGATGAAAACAATTCAACGCCTGGCCCTCGTGGCAGCAGCCGCCCTCATCGCCTCCGGCTGCGTGTACCGCATCAACATCCAGCAGGGTAACTACCTCGACCAGGCCGCCGTCAATCAAGTCAAACCCGGCATGACCCGCAGTCAGGTGCGCTACCTGCTGGGTACGCCGCTGGTGGCCGACAGCTTCAACAAGGAACGTTGGGACTACATTTACTATCTCAAGAAGGGCCGCAGCCTCCACTTGGACTCGCGCCGCGTCACGGTGTACTTCGAGGGTGAGAAGGTGGCGAGCCTCGACAAGCCCTCGGATGCGGTCGCTGCACAGCAAGACAAGTCGCTGCAGGCCATCAAGACCCGCAAGATCTACTAAATCACTTGCCGCGCGCCCGGCGCCGGCGCGCGAGCTTCGGATCCTCCGCCAGCGGCCGGTAGACTTCCACGCGGTCCTGATCGGCAAGAGGCGCCTCGCGCGCCACCACGCGCCCAAACACGCCGACCGGGGCGCCATCCAGATCCACGCCCGCGAATGCAGCATCGGCGCGCGCCAAAGCCAGCGCATCGACGACGCGGGCGCCCGGCACGAGCGTGTACCAGCGCTCGATGCTGCGCTCGGCCTGCGCGTACACCACCTCCACGCGCATCAGCGGTAGATCTCTTTCGCGCGCGTCGCGAACGCATCCACGATGGTGCCGCACAGCGACTCGAATACCGCGTTGAAGGCGGTGGCGGTGAGGCGGTTCTTGAACTCGAACTCCACCTTGAACTGCACGCGCGAACCCTTATCGCCGATGGGCGTGAAGCGCCACAGGCCGCTCAAGTCCCGAAACGGCCCGTGCAGCAGCTGCATGCGGATTTCGCCGTCGGGCGTGAGTGCGTTGCGGGTGGTGAACTCCGCATGCAGCACGCCGCGCGCCACCCGCAGGGTCGCGATGCGTTCGAGCGGCGCGACGTCCTCGACGCGCGCCGCCGTGCACCAGGGTAGAAATTCGGGGTATGCGCCCACATCGTTGACCAGGGCGTACATCTGCGCGGGCGTGTAACTCACCAGAGCGGAGCGCTCGACTACCTGCATGAGCGTATTGTCGGGCAAAAGCCGAGGCGCCGCCATCCATGAATCGGTACACTTCGACGCTGTGAAAACCGAGGAAAAACTGCCGCCCATCGCGGTGAACCGCAAGGCGCGCTTCGATTACTTCATCGAGGAACGCTTCGAAGCGGGCATTTCCCTGCTGGGATGGGAAGTGAAGAGCATGCGCGCCGGCAAGGCGCAGATTGCCGAGGCCTATGTGTACCTGAAGAACGGCGAGGCATTTGTCTTCGGCGCGCACATCAGCGCCTTGAACTCAGCCTCCACGCATGTCGACACCGACCCCACCCGCACCCGCAAGCTGCTGCTCTCGCGCAAGCAGCTGGACCACCTGGTCGGCGCGGTGGAGCGCCGCGGCTACACGCTGGTGCCGTTGGAGCTGTATTGGAAGAATGGCCGCGCCAAACTCGAGATCGGGCTGGCCAAGGGCAAGAAGCAGCACGACAAGCGCCATGCGGAGAAGGATCGCGACTGGCAGCGCGACAAGGGCCGCATTATGAAAGCCTTGCGGCGCTGATTAGGCGCTGCGGGCCACAGCGGGTAGAATGACAGGCTTGGGGCCGACCGGTTTCGACATGGGTTGCGAAACTGCAGGGGCGTACCGAGGTGCAGGTTCCTCGTAAAACCATTTGCAAACTTATAGTTGCCAATCAAGACAACTACGCTCTAGCCGCCTAATCGCGGTTGAAACTCAGATGGCTCGTGCTGATGCGAACATTTGAGTGTAGCGCTCATCAGATAGTGGGGCACACGGGTCCGGGGTGTGTTCGACGAAAATACACCGGGCTGGCTGCACGCTTTCCCTGTCCGTCGGGTAGCGTGCGGCGAGATCAATAGACTGGGCTACGTACGTAGATCTTGTAGCGTAGGACTTGTGGACGGGGGTTCGATTCCCCCCGGCTCCACCATTTCAGGCATTTGACTCGAGCCTACGGCGCCGCCGCAGGCTTGAGCAAATAGCCATGAGTTTCGCCCGTTCGCGAGTCAACGCCATTGGCGATGATCCAACCGCTGTCGTTGATCCCTGTCGCTTCGTTCAGGGTGACGTACGGCGCGAGTGCGCTCGAGGACACCAGCGAATTGACGTCCATCATGACGCCTCCGGAGTACAGGAACGCGTGCGTCACCGCATCGCCGGCAAGATCAGAACTGCCCACGACTTGGCTGTTGGCATTGATGGCATCGCCGAAGCTGCTCGAGCCGCCCAAGGTGCCCAAGTCGTGCTCACCGGCTGCATCGTTCAAGAAAGCATGGGGTGGACCTTCGCTGCTGGTGCTCGGGTCGACTGGAATACTGCCGTAATCGGCCCATCCGGCAACGTAACCGCTGGCATTGATCGCATCGCCCTCGCTCTGAAACCCGCCGTCGAACCCGATGAAAGTGGTAATAGAACCCGTGTGCGGGTTGTAGACGAAACCGATCTCGCGATTTCCGGGTTCCACGGTCTGCCCGCCCGTGATCACATCCGAATTGTTGATGCCGTTTCCGGTGCCGATTTGCTCAATGGCAGTGGGAAAGAAGTGCAGCGTTCTGTCATAGAAAAATCCATTTCCATCGGTGTCTCCAGTGACGTGCCCGCTGTCATTGATCGCCTGGGCGGAGCCGTACTGATCCTGC
>DASXOQ010000028.1:0-18932 GCA_036494165.1 Steroidobacteraceae bacterium | reverse complement strand
CGAGATTCTCGCTCATGTGTCGCGCATCTGCCGAATTCTGTGGATCTATTAACATATGGGTGACCCAACCCCTCCGCTATACTCGAAGTTGAATCGCGCTGCCGTCCTTCGAGGTATTTTAATGGCCGTAGACATTGCGCAGCTGCTTGCGTTCGCAGTGAAGAATAGCGCCTCAGATCTGCATCTTTCGGCGGGCGTGCCGCCGATGATCCGGGTCGACGGCGACATGAAGCGCATCAACATGCCGGCACTTGCCCACAAGGAAGTGCACAGCATGGTGTACGACATCATGAACGACAAGCAGCGCAAGGCCTTCGAAGAATTCTTCGAAACCGACTTCTCGTTTGAAATCCCCAAACTTGCCCGTTTTCGCGTCAACGCCTTCAACCAGAACCGCGGCGCGGGCGCGGTCTTCCGCAACATTCCCTCGACCATCCTGTCGCTGGACGAGCTGAACGCTCCGAAAACCTTCAAAGATTTGTGCATGCTCCCCCGCGGCCTGGTGCTGGTGACTGGACCGACCGGTTCCGGCAAGTCGACGACGCTTGCCGGCATGGTCAATCACTGCAACGACAACCGCCCCGACCACATTATAACGATCGAGGATCCGATCGAGTTCGTGCACGAGAGCAAGCGTTGCCTGGTGAACCAGCGCGAGGTGCACCGGGACACTCTTGGCTTCAGCGAAGCGCTGCGTTCCGCCCTGCGCGAAGACCCTGACGTAGTGCTGGTCGGCGAAATGCGCGACCTGGAGACCATTCGCCTGGCCCTCACAGCCGCCGAGACCGGCCACTTGGTGTTCGGCACCCTGCATACCAGCTCCGCCGCCAAGACCATCGACCGTATCGTCGACGTGTTCCCGGCGGCCGAAAAGGACATGGTGCGCGCCATGCTCTCCGAGAGCTTGCGGGCGGTTATCTCCCAGACGCTCATGAAACGGGTGGGTGGCGGCCGTATTGCAGCGCATGAAATCATGATCGGCACGCCCGCGATCCGTAACTTGATTCGCGAGGGTAAAATCGCCCAAATGTACTCGGCCATTCAGACCGGCCAGGGCCAGGGCATGCAGACTCTGGATCAGTGCTTGCAGGATCTGGTTACCAAGGGTGTGGTGAGCCGCGAGGAAGCGAAGTACAAGGCTCAGAACAAGGACAGCATCTAATGGAACGCGATCAAGCTATTCGATTGATGCAGGACCTTTTACGTCGCATGGTCGATAAGAAGGGTTCCGACCTTTTCATCACGGCGGGATTTCCGCCCGCCATCAAGGTGGACGGCGAAATCCGGCCGCAGTCGGACCGCTCCTTGAGCGCCGAGCAGAGCGCGAGCCTGGTGCGCGCCATCATGAACGACCGCCAGACCAAGGACTTCGACTCCACCAAGGAATGCAATTTCGCCATCGCGCCGCCCGGCATCGGGCGCTTCCGCGTTTCCGCCTTCGTGCAGCAGGGCTACACCGGCGCCGTGGTGCGAACCATCAACGCCAAGATCCCGACGCTCGAGGAGCTCGAGCTGCCGCCCATCCTGAAGGAAGTCGTGCTCTCCAAGCGCGGCTTCGTGATCCTGGTCGGCGGCACCGGCTCGGGCAAATCCACCTCGCTCGCCGCCATGGTGGGCTACCGCAACGAGAAGACCCGCGGCCACATCGTCACCATCGAAGACCCGGTTGAATACGTGCACGCGCACAAGGGCTGCGTGGTCACGCACCGCGAAGTCGGCGTCGATTGCGAAAACTGGCATACCGCCCTCAAGAACACCCTGCGCCAGGCGCCGGACGTGATCCTGATCGGCGAAATCCGCGACCGGGAGACCATGGAGTACGGCATTCAGTTCGCCGAAACCGGCCACTTGGTGCTGGCAACGCTGCACGCCAACAGCTCCAACCAGGCCCTCGACCGCATCATCAACTTTTTCCCGGAAGAGCGCCGCGAGCAGCTGCTCATGGACCTTTCCCTGAACGTGCGCGCCCTGATCTCGCAGCGTCTGATTCCGCGCGAGGCGGGGGCGGGCCGCATCGCCGCGATGGAGATCATGCTGAACTCGCCTTTGATCGCCGACCTGATCTTCAAGGGCGAGGTGCAGAAGATCAAGGACGTCATGTCGCGCTCCAACCGCCTCGGCATGAAGACTTTCGACCAGGCGTTGTACGAGCTCTATGAAGCGGGACTCATCTCCTACGAAGACGCGCTGCGCAATGCCGACTCGAAGAACGAACTGCGTCTGCGGGTCAAGCTCGAGAGCAAGCGCGAGATGAAGAATCCGGAGGACGGCGGCCAGTCGCTGCAGATCGTCGAGGAAGAAGAAGGCCAGGTGTTCTAAGGCATGTCAGCCGCCGCCCCCGACGCCCAAGAGGCCTCGCAACCGGTACTCAACACCAAGCCGCTGTTCAAGCTGATGGTGGAGAAGAAGGCATCCGACCTTTTCTTCACCTGCAACGCGCCGGTGAAGATCAAGATCGAGGGCAAGATCTTCCCGGTCAACAAACAGATTCTCACGCCCGAGACCGTGCGCCAGGCGGCCTTGGGACTGATGACGCAGGAGCAGATCGAGCATTTCAACGAGGAGCTCGAGATCGACTTCGCCATCTCCGAGCCGGGTCTCGGCCGCTTCCGCGTCAACGTGTTCTACCAGCGCGGCTACCCCGCGCTGGTGATGCGCTACATCACCGCCGACATGCCGCGGCTCGAGGACTTGGGCATGCCGGACATCTTCAAGGATCTGGTGATGCTCAAGCGCGGCCTGATTCTCATGGTCGGCGCCGCGGGCGCCGGCAAGTCGACCACGCTTGCGGCCATGATCAACTTCCGCAACGAGACCTCCTCGGACCACATCCTCACCATCGAGGATCCGATCGAGTTCCTGCACACCAACAAGAAGTCCATCGTCAATCAGCGCGAGGTGGGCCTCGACACCAAGTCGTTCTCCCGCGCGCTGCGGAGCGCGGTGCGCTCCGCGCCCGACGTGATCTTGGTCGGAGAAATCCGCGACCGCGAGACCATGGAGGCGGCCATCGCGCTCGCCGGCACCGGCCACCTGTGCATCGCGACCTTGCACGCCAACAACTGCGCCGAAACCCTGGACCGCATCATCAACATGTTTCCGCGCGATCAGCACGCGCAGATCTTCCTCGACCTGTCTCAGTACCTGAGGGCCATCCTGTCGCAGCGCCTGGTGGTCGCCAAGAGCGGCAAGCGCGTCGCCGCATCCGAAGTGATGGTCAACACGCCGCACGTGTCCGAGCTGATCAAGAAAGGCGATGTGATCGGGGTGAAGGAGGCGATCCGCACCGGCACGGAACGCGGCATGCTGTCCTTCGACAGTTCGCTCTACAACCTGGTACGCGAGGGCAGGATCGAACTGGAAGAGGCGCTGTCGAGCGCGGACTCGCGCACCAACCTGGAAGCGAAGATCAACTTCGGCTGAGCCAGCCGGAATTCCCCCTCGGCGGTATCGCGGCAGGGCACGAGGTTGCCCTCGAACTGCCGCGTCGACACATCCCAACCGGTGGCGAGCGCCCGCTCGCGGCAATTGCGCGGCTCGATCTTGAGCGCACGCCAGGCCGCCTTGGCCAGATCCTCATCGAGCGCCCCGGTAAGTCCGTCCTGAATCACATCGATGGGGCCGGTGACCGGGAACGCCGCGACCGGCACGCCGCAGGCGAGCGCCTCGAGATTCACCAGGCCGAAGGTGTCGGTGAGGCTCGGAAACACCATGACGTCCGCCGCGCCCAGGTGGTTGGCGAGTTCCTCGCCGAACTTGAAGCCGAAGAAGGTCGCGTCCGGATACTGGCTTTGCAGCCGCGCGCGTTCCGGGCCGTCGCCGATGACGATCTTGCTGCCGGGCCAGCTCATCTGCAAAAAGGCGTCGATGTTCTTCTCCACCGCCACCCGTCCGACGTAGGCGGCGATGGGCCGCGGCAGCGACAGGAAATTCTTAGGCTTCGGCTTGAAGATCTCGGTGTCGACGCCGCGCTGCCAGCTCACCAGGCTCTTGAAGCCGTGCGCGGCGAGTTCCCTCTTGAGCGATGCAGTGCTCACCATGCAGCGCGTGCCGGCGCCGTGGAAGCGACGCAGCGCCGCGTACGAGACCTTCACCGGCACGGGGAAGCGGGCCCGCAGATACTGCGGAAACTGCGTGTGGTAGGAGGTGGTGAAGCGCAAGCCCCAGCGCACGCAGAAGCGGCGCGCCGCTATTCCCAACGGGCCTTCGGTCGCGATGTGCAGCGCCTGCGGCGCGAACTCCTGGATGTGGCGCGCAACTTTATTGAACGGAAAGAGCGACAGGCGTATCTCAGGATAGGTGGGGCAGGCGATGCTGCGGAAGTCGAGCGGCGTCAGGGTGCGCACTTCGTGGCCGAAGCGCGTCAGCCAGCCGACCGTGTGGGACAGCGTGCTGACGACGCCGTTGGTCTGGGGATACCAAGCGTCGGTGACGATCATGATCCTCATGCGGCCGAAGGGTCGCATGCCGGCATGACGGTACGATGAATGCTGCAACAAACGTCGCAGTTCGGCGCAAAAAGGCGGCCCCTGTAACAAGCATGCAATCAAATTCTTATATTTGCTTCATGCCGAAGTCACGTTCACCCCAAGGAACCACTATGCAAAGTTTTCTGGCAGAACTGCGGCAGCAACGCTGGGACGACCATCGTTACTACCATCACAGCCGCATCAATCAGTCTCTGCATTTCGTCAGCGCGGTCAGCTTCCTCATCGCCTACGCCACCATGTTCTTCGACCCGGTGAAGTCCGCCCTCATCGGCTGGCTGGTGTCGATGGTGAGCCGCCAGTCGGGGCATTTCTTCTTCGAGCCGAAAGGCTACGACACCGTGAACCATGCCACCCACGAGCACAAGGAAGCCATCAAGGTGGGCTACAATTTGAAGCGCAAGGTGATCCTGCACGTGGTGTGGGCCGCCGCCCCGATCGTGCTGTTGTTCGATCCCAGCTTCTTCGGCGTCTTCAAGAGCGACGCGCACGTCAGCTTCGTGCGCCACGTCGGCGAGATCTGGCTGGTGGTCGGGATGGGCGCGCTCATCTTCCGCACCGTGCACCTGTTCTTTTTGAAGGACGTGCAGACGGGGCTGGTGTGGCTCACCAAGATCGTCACCGATCCTTTCAACGACGCCAAGATCTACTGCAAGGCGCCGCTCTATCTGCTGCGCGGCGAACTCATCGATCCCATGGGCGAGGTCGAGGGGGAAGCCCACCGCGCCTGAAGCATCTCGCGCAGCACGCGGCGGCGGATGGCCTTGTTGGTGAGCTCGGGTGCCGACCACCACCATCCGCCCGCCTGCATGTCGCGCGCGGCTCCGACCAGGCGGTTCGCGACTTCTTCGTAGTCCTCGGCCGTGTAGTTCAGACTGAAAATCAGACGCCCCGTGCCCACCCAGCTCAAGGCGAGGCCGGCGGCGCGCAGATAATATTGAAACATCCAGTTATAGCGCGAAGGCTGCACGTAATAGATCAGCCAGATGGTGGAGAGGTTGGCGATGCGCACCGGCAGGCCCTCGTTCGCCAGCCGCTCGTTCAGGCGCCGCGCGCGCTCGTCCCAGGCGGGAAGCTCGGCGTAGAGCGCCTCGAGCTCCGGGGTTTCCAGGCGCGCCAGAAACTCCGCCATCGCGCCCATGACGTAGGGGTGCGAGTTAAAGGTGCCGCGCGCGAAGCAGATGTCCGCCGGCCGGCCCTCGCGGTAGCGTTGCATGAAGGCGTGGCTGCCGCACACCACGCCCACCGGCAGGCCTCCCGCCACGGTCTTGCCGTAGGTGACGATGTCTGCCTTGACGCCGAAGTATTCCTGCGCGCCGCCGCGGGCGATGCGAAAGCCGACGAACACCTCGTCGAAGATCAGCGCGATGCCGCGCTCGGTGCATACGGCGCGCAGTTTCTTCAGCCATGCGCCGTAAGCCTCGCGGTCGAAGTGCGCGCTGCGGCCAGAGTCCAGCAGCGTGGAATCACCGGGGGCCGCCGCGTTCGGATGCAGCGCCTGCAGGGGATTGATGAGGACGCAGGCGATGTCGTTGCGGCTCTTCAGCACCGTGAGCGCCGCATCGCTCATGTCGTTCAGGGTGTAGGTCTCGCGCGCCGCGATCGGGTTGCCCACCCCCGGCTGAACGTCGCCCCACCAGCCGTGATAGGCGCCGCAGAAGCGCACCAGATGGCTCCTGCCGGTGTGGTAGCGAGCAAGGCGCACCGCCTGCATCACCGCTTCGGTGCCGGACATGTGGAAGGAGATTTCGTCGAGCCCGGAGATCTCGAGGAGCTTCCTGACGTTGTCCGCGACCACCGGATGGTAGGCGCCGAGGACCGGGCCCAGCTCCTTGACCCGCTCGCTGCCGCGTTCGATGCAGCCCTTGTAGAAGTCGTAGCCGAACACGTTCACGCCGTAGGAACCGGTGACATCGTAGAGCCGGTTGTCGTCGAGGTCCCGCACGGTCACGCCGGAGGAATCCTTGATGAACGATCCGGCCTTGAAATGCTGGCGCACATAGCGGCTGAACTGGAACGGCACCCGGTAGCGCGAGGTGAAATCCAGATCCGAGACCCTGCCGGCGATACGGGCGGTCTCGGCCGCCGAACGCGCGAAGCGCTCTGCATACAGGGTGGCCAGGCGCAGGAACGCGCCGCGACGTCTCAAGGCGATCTCCTGCGGAGCGCCGTCGGCGCAGAAGAAGGTGTCCTCGTCGTATTCGTAGTAGGGCACCCAGGAGGCGAAGCGCCGCGCCATGCGCGAGTGCCCCGAAAGCGAACGGTGCTTGGCGAAGGACAGCTGCAGTCTTCTGTAGAACTGTCGAACCAGGTAGGCGAGGACCAGCCCCGCGGCGATGTAGCCGATGATAGTGTTCATTACGGCGGGGCACTGTATTGCAGTCCAATGACACTACGATGACTCAGGAAAGCCTCTTCAGCCGTCTCGGGCAGCAGGAAAACCTGAATTTCCTGCTCACCAACCGCGTGCCGCGCGCGCTGCTCACCCGCTTCGTCGGCTGGTGGTCGAAAATCGAGAATCCTTGGGTGTGCAAGGCCTCCATTGCCTTGTGGCGGCTGTTCACGGACCTGGACCTCAGCGAGGCGAAGCACACCGGCTTTGCGAGCGTGCACGCCTGCTTCACGCGCGAACTGAAGGACGGAGCGCGCCCCATCGATCAGGATCCGGACGTGCTTGTCTCGCCCTGCGACACGCTCGTCGGCGCCTCGGGCACGGTGCAGGAGGGCATGCTCCTGCAGATCAAGGGCTCGGCCTATCCCTTGATGGAACTGCTCAAGGACGAGTCTCTGGTGCGCTACTACGAAGGGGCGAGCTACGCGACGCTGCGCCTGACCTCCAGCATGTATCACCGCTTCCACGCCCCTACCAAGCTGTGCGTCGAGCAGGTGAATTACATCTGGGGCGACACCTGGAACGTCAATCCCGTCGCCTTAAAGCGCATCGAGCGCCTGTTCTGCAAGAACGAGCGCGCGGTGCTCCGCTGCCGCATCGACTCGGGCGCGAAGCTCACCCTGGTGCCGGTGGCGGCCATTCTGGTGGCCTCAATCAGGCTCAACTTCCTCGATGTGCTGCTGCACATAAGGTACCGGGGCCCGAACCTCATTCCCTCCCAGGCGCCATTCGAACGGGGGGCGGAAATGGGCTGGTTCGAGCATGGCTCGACCATCATTCTCTTTGCGCCGCCGGGCTTTAGGCTGGCCGAGGGCATCCAGGAGGGTGTCCGCCTGTCCATGGGGCAGGCCATAATGCGCCGACAATAACGACCGCCGTGTCGTCTGCCTGCAACTTTCAAGGGGGCTCACGGGTTCTGGGCTTAAACGAAGCGTACTTCCCGTGCAAACGCAAACCGCAGGACAGGGCCCGGCCGACTTCACCACCTTTATGCGCGCATACCAGGACATGGTCTACACCACCGCCGCGAGGCTGGCCGGCAACGACGCCCAGGCGCAGGACATCGCCCAGGAGACCTTCATCCGCGCGTACGAGAACTTCGGCCACCTGCAGCACAGCGCCACCCCCGGCGGGTGGCTGAAGACCGTCGCCAGCAACCTGGCCATCAACTACCTCACCCGCCAGCGACGGCGCTGGCGGTTTTTTTCGGAGTTGTCGGGCTCGGACTCCGACGATGCGCCGGAGAGCGAGTTCGAGGCGCCGGACACGCTGCTGGCGGATTTGTCGGCCGATGAACGCAGCGTGCTGGTGAGCGAGGCATTGAAGGCTTTGCCCGACCATCAGCGCATCCCGTTGGTGCTGTATCACTTCGAGGAGATGCCCTACCAGGACATCGCCGAGAAACTCCACGTGTCGCTTGCCAAGGTGAAAACCGACATCCGCCGCGGCCGCGCGGCGCTCGTGCCGGCCCTTGGCATCGTGGCGGCGCGGGAAACCCTGGAGAGCTGACATGAACGAGCGAGAGAAGTCAGCCGATCGGCTCGAGCAACAGGTGGACCGGGTCCTGTCCAATCTGCCGCTGCGGCGCGCACCGGCGGCGCTTGAACAGGCGGTGCTCGGCGAGATTGCGCGCCGCGCGGCGCTTCCCTGGTACCGGCGCAGTTTCGGTCAATGGCCCATACCGGCGCGCGTGGCCTTCCTCGTCACCTCGGTTGCCCTGATCGTGCTCTCGGTGCTCGCCAGCAGCTTGAACACCTTCGGCGCCGTGCCCCTGTCCTGGAGCCGGCCGGCCGTGACGGGCGTGAGCACATTGTTCGGCAGCGCCGCGGTGGTGGCACGGGCCATCCCGCCGGCGTGGCTGTATCTGGGACTTGGATTTGGCGCGGTGCTGTACGTGCTGATGTTCGGACTCGGCGCATTCGCCTACCGCACGCTGTATCTCGCGCCGTTGAACGGCAGGTGATGTTATGAACTCCTTTTCTTTGCGGACTTTGGGTTACATCTTGGTGCTCCTGTGCCTGACCACCGCCGTCGCGGTGCATGCCGACGCCAAGGACAAAGCAGCCGCAAGCACCGTCGCCGTGCCCGAGGCCGCCTCGGCGGCCTCCGCCCCCGCGCTTGCGCCGGACCAGCAGGCCTCGAAGTCCGAGGATGAGCCCGAGGACAGCTGGGCCAGCGACTGGCACCGCTCTTCGCACCGCCATGGGCACAACAACGACATGGTGAACATCGGCCGCGACTCTCACCTGGAGAGCGGCGAGGAGGCCGATTCGGTGGTCTCGGTGTTCGGCTCCTCGACCAACGACGGCGAGGCGGGCGATGTGGTTTCGGTGATCGGCACCACCCGCATCAACGGCCCCACGCATGGCGGCGCAGTCGCGGTGCTGGGCAGCGTGCACGCGAACAGCCACGTGAGCGGCGATGTGGTGGCGGTGTTCGGCAACGTCGAATTGGGTCCCGACGCCGAGATCGGCGGCGACGTGACGGCCGTGTTCGGCCGCGTCCACATGGACCCGAACGCCATCGTGCACGGCGGCGTGCAGCACGTCGGCTTCGGACCGGCTGGGGATTTCGAAGGTGTGCAGGCGTGGTTCTCGCGTTGCCTGCTGCGCGGCCGGCTGCTCGGTTTCGGGCCCAACCTGGGCTGGGTGTGGAGCTTTGCGTTCGGCGCGCTGGTGTTCTACACGCTGCTTGCGCTCATGTTCAAGAACGGTGTGGAGCGCTGCGTGGAATCGCTCGAGCACCATACCGGCCAGGTCGCGCTCGCGGCGCTCATCACCATACTGCTCACGCCCATCGTCTTGATCCTGCTCGCGGTCACGCTGATCGGCATCCCCGTGGTGCTGGTGCTGGGGGCGCTGCTGTTTTGTGCCTCGCTCTTCGGCAAGTCGGTGATGCTGGCGTGGATAGGCACCCGTCTGACGGGACATCGCGTGGGACCGCCGCTGCATCCGGCCATCGCGGTGCTCATCGGCGGCGTGCTTGCCATGCTCTTGTTCGCGGTTCCCGTGGTGGGAATTCTCACCTACAACCTGATCGGCTTCTTCGGATTCGGCGCCGTGGTCTTCACCCTGCTGCAGGGGCAGCGGGCGCGCCAGGCGGCCAAAGCCGCCACCCGCAATGGCGGCGCCGCGCCGCCGCGCGAGCCGCCGCCCGCAGCCGCCGCGTATGCGGCCGGTACCGCCGGCGCCGCCAGCGACACATCCCCTAGCGAACCCAGCGCCACCGCGCAGCCTCCGCCGCCTCCTCCTCCGCCCCATGCGACGCATCAGGGGCCGGCTGCCATTCCTCACGATGTGCTCGCGACGCTGCCGCGGGCCGGATTCTGGACGCGCATCGCGGCGCTACTCATCGACGTGGTGCTGATCTCGGTGTTGCTCGAGGTGTCAGGATCGATGCTCGGATTCTGGCGCCATGGCCATGACAATGCGCTGCTGGTGGTGCTCGCCGTCTACGGCGCATGCATGTGGAAGCTGCGGGGCTCGACGGTGGGCGGCATCGTGCTGGATCTTAGAGTGGTGCGCGCGGACGGCCGCCCGCTCGAGTGGGAAACCGCCGTGGTGCGGGCCCTGGGGTGCTTCCTGTCGCTTTTGGTCGTGGGCTTGGGCTTCATCTGGATCGCCATCGACCCGGGCAGCCAGGCCTGGCATGACAAGATAGCGGGCACGGTGGTGGTGCGCGTGCCCAAGGGAACTCCGCTCGTCTAGAGTTGCTCGCGTATCGAGGCGGGCAGCAGCGTCTTGTAGCGACGGCTCAACGCCAGCCGCTCGCCGTTGCGCAGGATGAGTTCGTAGTCGCCGCTGAACATGGAATGCAGCTCCGCGATGAACGACAGACGCACCACGTGCGAGCGGTGCACCCGGATGAACTGCTCGGGATCGAGTTGCGCGATGAACTTCGACAAGGGTTCCCGGATGAGGTGAGTCTTGCCCTCTGCATGCACCTCGACATAGTTGCCGGCCGCCTCGATGCGTTCGATGCTCTCCACCGGCACGAAGAACCCGCGGCCCTTGTCGCGCACCAGGATCTGCTTGAGCGGCGAGGGCCGGCCAGGCATCGAGGCGATCACACGCCGCACCTTTTCCTCGAGATCGCCCCGATCCGGATCCGCAAGCGCGTCGCGCACGCGCTGCACGCTCTTTGCGAAACGCTCGCGGTCGAAAGGCTTGAGCAGATAGTCCAGCGCCTGGATGTCGAAGGCGCGCACCGCGTACTCGGAATACGCCGTGGTGAACACCACGTGCGGCGAAAACCGGCCGCGGATGGTGTCCAGCACCTCGAAGCCGGAGCGCGCGCCGAGCTGGATGTCGAGGAAGATGAGCGCCGGGTCCGATCGCTCGATCGCCTCGACGGCCGCATCGACGCCGTCCGCCTCCGCAACCACCTCGAAATCGCCGAGCGGCTTCAGGAAGCGCGCAAGCTTGGCGCGCGCCGGCGGCTCGTCGTCGATGAGAATGACGCTGTGGCTCAAGGGAGGATGGGAAAACGCAAGGTGGCGACGGCGCCCCTCGGTTGCTGCGCCTTGAGCTCGAAGCGGTGCGCGCCGGGAAATAGCAGTTCCAGGCGCCGCGCCACATTGGAGAGCCCGGTGCCATGGCGCACCGCTCCCTCCTTGATGCCGACCCCATCGTCGGCGACGCGGTATTGGAGTTCGTTGCCATGGCGCTCGATGCTGACTTTAAGCGTGCCGCGGCCGTCGGGAAGGCCGTGGCGCAGAGAATTTTCGACCAAGGGTTGCAACAGCAGGCGCGGCACCTTGAGCGCTTCGAGGCCGCCCGGCACCACAAGCTCGAAGTTGAGCTGACCGCGGAAGCGCTCGGTCATCATGGCGGTGTAGCCCCGCAGCCACGCAAGCTCGCTCTCCAAAGGCACCAGCATCTGCCGGTCGGTGTCGTAGGCGGCGCGCAGCAGCGAGCCCAAGTCGCTGATCATGCGATCGGCCGCATCAACGTCCTCGTGCATGCGGTTGGATATCGCGTTCAACGCATTGAACAGGAAGTGCGGCTCGATCTGCGCGGTGAGGTGCTCGAGCTGCGCCCGGCTGAGTTCCGCGGCAAGCTCGGTGGCGCGCAGTTCGCCCACGCGCCGCACCTGGAACTGACGGTAGGCGAACACCACGACGATGATCGTCGCGTAGGTGATCAGGTCCTTCTGAAACTCGTAAAACCCCTTGAGCGCGAGGTTGCCGAAGCTGTAGCTCTCGCCGGCGAAGGCGTAAGCGACCTTTCGCAGGGCGAGAATGCCGGCTACGTGGATGGCGGAGAACACGAACGCCGCGGCCAGGTGACAAAAAAGCACCCGGGCGCGGGGTTTGGAGTCGATGGGAATGCGGCGCTCGAAGCGCACCACCAGCGGGATGATGGCGAAGATGACGATGGCGCTGGACATCTCCCAAACCATCGGCTTCCAGGCGGCGAAGTTGGCGTTGCCGTCGAGGCCGATGACATGGTTGAGCCCGAGGTACAGGCCGAACAGGATTGCGAACACCGCATACAGCGCCCATCCGGGTCCCGAGCGGCCGCCGACGCGCTGCGCGAAGGCGCGCATCGCGTCCGTTTCGTAGCGCGCGGCCCCCGGGTTCGCCATCAGTTCAAATCCTGCGGCACGCCGCATTCGAGCAGGCGCACCGCCGCCGGCGCGCGGCGCGGGCTCAAGCGCGGCAGGCGCGCACCTTGCCAGGCTAGACCGAACAAGGGCTGCAGCGGCCGCACCCGGCGGATGATTTCGTAGCCCAGAAAGCAGCCCGCAGTCGTCACCGCCACCAGCATCAGCGCTTCGATGGGCGGATAGAGATGAGCGGGTTTGAGGGAATGCGCCACGACCACGATTACCGTTTGATGCAGTATATACACCGGGAAAATCGCCGTGGTGAGGTAGCGGCGCGCGGCATTGTCGCGATTCAAGTGCCGGTGCGCGAATCCGAGCGCCGCCGCGATGGCGAGCCACTGCTCGGCCCCGTACACCACGCGCATGAGGCCGATGAGGGCGTGCGAAGGTACCGCATCGCCGCTGTAGAAGCCCATGTAGGCCGAATAAGCGGCCCAGCCCAGCACCGCGAGGGCGAGCGACTGCCAGCGGAGGCGTTCAAGCGCCAACCAGGGCGCGCGGGTGGCGGCGAGTATGAACCCCAGAACGAACACGCCGAAGTAGGTGGCGTGGTTGTACCAGTCGCCGATGAGGGCATCGTTCGCGGGGAAACGGCCGGCGAGCGCCAGGCGCGCCACGGCAAGATAGGCGATCGGGGCGATGATCACACCCACGCCGGAAAACATCCGCTCCGCGCCCTGGCGCAGCGCAGGTGCCGCCTTGGGCATCAGGCGCACGGCCGCATACAACACCACGGTGTACACGAAAAGATACGCCACGAACCAGAGGTGATTCCAGGTCGGCAGGATCAGGCAATCCGATCCACGGCAGAAGCCGTGAAAGGCCGTGATGTAGAGCCGGTAGAACGCCGCGAAGCCATCCGAGTAGTGGAGTTGCTCCACCACCTGGAAATACGACTGGGGCGGCACGATGACGAGCATGCCGAAGGCAAGCGGAATCAGCAGCCGCACCGAGCGGGCGCCGAGGAAATTGCTCCGCGCTCGCGCCAGAAGATAGGCGGTGGCGACCCCCGAGACCAGGAACAGCAGCGAAAGACGCCAGGGCGATGTCAGCATCATCAAGGGCTCGATGGCGCCGGAGGCGGACGGGCTCTTCACGTGCCAGTCCCAATCCACGTAGTACATGCCGACGTGGTAGAGGATGAGGAGCATGAACGCCACGATCCTCACCCAGTCGAGGTCGAACCGCCGCCCGCCCAAATCCGCCTTGAGAGTATCGATTGCCATGGTCTTCTCCTTTGTCCAATTCATGCGCAAAGATTGGGCGGGATTTGAGCCGCTCTCAACGAAGGCGGGATGAGCGGCATTAAAAGCGTGACGAGCGGCATCGCGGCAGATTTGGGAATTGGCGGGCGGAGGCTTCCGAAGAGCAGTATCAAGAACGGAGTTAGTCCATAGGAGGGCTCGCCGACGGCTGGCACCCGGTGATCGTTGCGCAAGATGAGCGGTCAGGAGTAAAAGGTCCGCAGAGGACCCACCGGAACCGGTTACCCATAGCAGGACTCAAGGATGAAACTCATATCCCGGATTGCGGTTCGAACAAAGTGGATGAGCGCTCCGGCCGTGGCGCTGCTGCTCTCGGGATGCGCTTCATCCGGCGTCTCGGAGCATGTAGCGCGAACGGCGGCGCAGCTGCAGCGACAATCCGATGCGGATTCGCTGGCAGCAGCGGGAGTGCTGCTTGCGCTGCGAAACAAACCCCAAGCACTTGTCCTGCTTGCGCGCGCTTCCGCTGCGGCCCCGGAGCGGCCGGAACTGCTCTGGCTGCGCGCTCATTTGTGCGAGGAGGAACCCTCGTGCAACCCGCAAGCCGACGAAGACCGCCTCCGCCAGGTGAGTCCGGATAATGGCGCCGGATGGTTGGGCGCCTTGACGCGTGCGGTCAAAGCCCACGACGAGGCGGTTCGAGATGCAGCGCTGATTTCGATCGGACACACCGGCCGCGTGGATATCTATTGGACGACGCTCGTCGGCCGACTGTCGCTGGCGGCTGCCCAGACGGGAAAAATGTCGCCCAGCGATGCGATGATCAACATGACGGGGGTCATCTCCTGGTTGGCGATTCCGGCCTACGCGCCGGCGTCCCAATCCTGTATTGGCGAGCGTCTTAAACGGCCGGAGATACTGGAGGCCTGCCGCGGGCTTGCGAGTGCATTCGAGAATGGCGACACGGTGATCACCGAAATGCTCGGCGTCGAAATCGCAAAGCGTGTCTGGCCGGAGGGATCACCCGAATGGAAAGCGGCCGTCGAACGCCGCCGCGTCTATGACTATCGAGTCGCGGCCGTGGGCGCGTCGGGTTCGGCAACCCGGAGTCAGGCGCAGGCGCTGCGATATCTTGCGTGGTCTCGTGAATGGCACCGCGAGCAAGAGGTGATGCGAGCGGAGTTGCTAGACGCGGGCAAGCCGCCGGATCCACCGCCGATCGCCGGTTCGAGCAGTTAATTGTGCTCGACGATCGGATAGCGAAATAAAAGCTCCCCAGTGGTGTTTTTCACGCCTTGCGGCATGATCGGCACGAACAGGCGAAGTTCTTTGCCTTGTTGGGGTATTTCCAGCGTCTCATCGAGCGTGACATTGCCTCCCGGCCGCACCGCCTCCGTTCGGGCAGAAGCTCCGCCAACATGGGCGTTTGTCTCGTCCTGAAAGACAAGAACGATCGACCCCTTGTCGGCGATCGTCAGCTTGTAAGATACGGAGACATGGAAGGTGGCCGAAGCACCCCTCGTAAAGGGAGTGCCGGGCGTGGGCGTGATGTTCAAAAGCTTGATCGAATACCCCTGACCCGGGGCGTCCTGGGACGATGACGGAACTTCCTTGGTCGCTTGGCTCGCGCATCCAGCCAGAGAAGCCCAAGCGCTTAGCGACAATACCAGGGTGAAATTGCGGATGTGCTGCATAACTCGAACCTGATCTCCCTAAGGTACGATGCCGGATATGGACGCAAGCACTCTCGAATCCTTCGTGCGCAGCGCGCTTGCCGCGCAAGGGTATCGCTTCGATGAAGCGCGGATCAAGGAAATCATCTTGCAGTTCTCGCGCATCGCCGCCGCGGCCGAACAGCTGCTTGCCGTCGATACGGGAGAGCGCGCCGGCGCCGCTGCGGTATTTCGCCCATGAACGCGCTCGAGATCGCCGCAAGCATAAGAAACGGCGACACGAGCGCCAGCGAAGTGCTCGAACAAACCTTGCGGCGGGTGGCGGATCGCGCCTCCAAACTCAATTGCCTGACCGCGGTGACCGCGGAGCGTGCACGCCGCGAGGCAAAGGACATCGATGAGAAGCGCGCGCGGGGCGAGAGCCTGCCGCCGCTCGCGGGCGTGCCCTACGTGGCCAAGAATCTTTTCGACATCGAAGGCATTGCGACCCTCGCCGGCGCCAGGATGAACGAATCGGCACCCCCGGCAGTTGCCGATGCGTTCCTGGTCAAAAGAATGAGTGATGCCGGAGCGTTGCTGGTGGGTGCATCCAGCATGGACGAGAATGCCTACGGCTTTACCTGCGAGAGCACCTACTACGGCCCCACGCGCAATCCTCATGACTTGAATCGTGTATCGGGGGGCTCATCCGGCGGATCGGCGGCCGCCGTGGGCGGGGAACTGGTGCCGCTGTCCTTGGGATCCGATACCAGCGGCTCCATCCGGGTGCCCGCGTCCTTTTGCGGCATCTTTGGATTGAAACCCACCTATGGACGGCTGTCGCGCGGCGGAAGCGCGCCCTTCGTCGACAGTTTGGATCACGTCGGCCCCTTTGCGAGAACCGTAGCCGATCTTGCTGTCTGCTACGAGGCGCTGCAGGGCAAGGATCCTGGCGATCATGCCTGTGCACAGCGCGAACGTGATGCGGTGGGAGCCGATTTGAAGCTCCCCGAAGGTACGCGCGTCGGCATTCTCGCGGGCTGGTTTCAAGATTGGGCCGGGGAAGCGGCGCTATGCTCCCTCGCGCTCGCGGCGAAGGCGCTCGCGGCGGACGATACCTGCGTATGGCACGGCGCCGAGGCGGCGCGCGCAGCGGCGTTCATCATCACCGGCTGCGAGGGCGGCGCACTGCATCGCCCCAAACTCCTCACGCGTTATGAGGAATTCGAGCCGGCCTCGCGCGACCGGCTGGTGGCAGGGAGTCTGATCCCCGCCGAGTGGTTCATCAAAGCCCAGCGCGTCAGACGCCAGGCCTATGAGGAGGCGCTGAAACTCTTCGAACGTTTTGATTTGCTGTTGGCGCCCGCAGCGCCGGTGCCGGCGCCTTTGATCGGCACTGACAACCTTGAGTTGAACGGACGCACGGTGCCGACGCGCGCGAGCTTAGGCGTGCTCACGCAGCCGATTTCCTGCATTGGATTGCCGGCGTGCACGGCGCCGGTGTGGCCGGAAGGCGCCGAGGGCATGTGCGTGGGCGTGCAGTTGATTGCCGCGCCGTGGAGAGAAGATCTGTGTCTTTGCGGCGCCGCCGAACTCGAGCGCGCGGGTGTGGCGATTGCTCGTCATGCCGCCTTGATCTGAATTTCGTTGGAAGTCGACGTTTTGGGAGCGAGAAGGCGTGCCCTGTCGTGCAAACTTTTCTTAATCGGCGCTTTTTCGTCGAAGAGGAGACACCGTGATCTGTCGCATGTGGCACGGGCGCACGCCGCGCTCAAAAGCGGACGCCTACACCCGCTTTCTCGAAGAGCGCGCCATTCCTGACTACCAGTCGATACCCGGCAATTTATCCGTCGCAATCCTGCGTCGGGACGAGGAGACGGAGTCGCATTTTCTGACCGTAACGCATTGGGACAACGAGCAGAGCATCAGCGCATTCGCCGGCGATCAACCGTTGAAGGCAAAGTACTATCCCGAAGATAAGGATTTCCTGCTCGAGTTCGAGGATCTGGTGCAGCACTACACCGTCACGGCGCGCACCTGACCATCCAACCTTGATCGCAAGATTCGCGCTACGGCGCTTTCTGCAGCTCCACCACCATGACCTCGATCGGCTTGTCGCCGACATTGATGTCCTGGTGCTGGGCCCCCGGCGCATTCGCCGGCAGCCAGTAGGCTTTGCCGGTCTGCCATTGGTGCAGCTCGCTCTTGCCGTTGTCCTCGAGGAGCTTCATGGTGCCGCCGGCGAGCGCCACGATGACGCGCGGATGTTCGTGCCGGTGCATGGGCAGGGGGGAATTCGGCAGGATCAGGGATTTCCACACCTTGACGTCGGCATTGTCGAATTGCGCCTCGCGTCCGGTCTTGGACACCGCCTGCGCAACCGCGAAACCCGCGCAGAACGCCAGAACGGCGCCCGCGAGCGCGAAATACTTCCCCATGAGATTCTCCCTATTGTTGTTATCAGTGCAGGACCCGCGGTCGACGGGGCTTCAATTCCTTCAGGTGCCTCGCGTTCAGTCTACAGATCTTGAGCCGCTCGAGCACCGCGCGTACATACTCAAATTGTTGCTCGGTGTCGAAGGCCAGGAGTGTGGACAGGCACGGCAGCAGGCCGTAATGCATGCCGACGCTGGAGCGGGTCGCCACCTTGCTGGCATCGATCAGCCACTCTGAAATGTCGAAGGACTGCAGCAGCGTCACGCGCTTGGCATTGAGGTCGCCGTGCGACTCGAACTCCACCAGCTTGTCGAGCGCGGCCTGCGATTGCTCGTAGCTCAACACGAAGTAGCCGCCGCGCACCGGCGCCACCTCGAGCCAGGTCACGAAGCGTCGGGCGAGATCGCCGCTTTCCGGAAGCACCGTGAGGCTCGCGGAGATGAAGCGGTGCTCGCCCGCCGCTACGTCGAGAAAGGCGTGGAGCAGATCGCGTGCCCGCGCCGCCGGCATGTGGCGCAGACGGTGGCCCCAAATGTCGGCTTTGGGAGGCTGATATCGAAGCATGGGCGTCCCCGCGATTGCCGAACGTCAAGGATCCAGGAGTTGCGCCCCGGGACCCGCCCCCGAGAGTTTATCCATTGGATTGCGCAACGGACATACCTTCAACGACAGGCACCCGCAGCCTATGCAACCGGTGAGCTTATCCCGCAGATGTGTAAGTTTTTCGATCCGCTGGTTTAGTTCTGCACGCCAGCTTGCGGATAGCTGCCGCCAGTCGTCCTTGGTGGGCGTGCGACTCTGCGGCAAGGTGCCGAGCGCGCTCGCAATGCTCTTGAGCGGCAGCCCGATGCGCTGCGCCGCCTTGATGACGGCAACCCGCCGCAGCACGTCGCGTCGATAGCGGCGCTGATTGCCGGCGCTGCGCACGCTCGCAATCAGGCCCTTGGTTTCATAGAAATGGATCGCCGATACTTTGATCCCGCTGCGTCTGGCCACTTCGCCGACGCCTAGGTGTGAACTCTCAGGACATTATTCCGGTTTAAAGGGTTGCCCATTCGGGGAAATCCCATGAAGCTTTTGGTTACCAGGCCGAAAGTTACAGAGGAGCCCCGAATGGACATGCACAAGAATGCGCGGCTCACGCCGCACTGTC
>DASXOQ010000027.1:0-50558 GCA_036494165.1 Steroidobacteraceae bacterium | reverse complement strand
ATCGCGCCTGGGAAGTGCTCGCGGAAGCCGTGCAAACTGTGATGCGCGTCCATGGTATTCCCGATGCATACGACCTGTTGAAGGCCTACACCCGAGGCAAACCCATGGATGAGCGCAGTATGCGGGAATTCATCGGGACCCAACCCCTGCCCAACGAGGCCCGCGAAAGGCTCCTGGCGCTCCTGCCGGGGACCTATCTGGGCCTCGCGCCGAACCTCGCGCAGCGCGTGCGGGAAAACACTTAGAAACCCTTAAAATGCAGCCAGTAGGGCAGGCTCGTACATCTGCCCTCCGAAACGTGACGCAGTTGGCACGGACCGGTCAGTCCAAACGGTACTATCAACCTGAAAGTACGCGGGGTTAGGGTTGAACAGTATGGCGGGTAATACGGAAGAACGCTCTAAGCCGGCGGCGGATAAGATCCCCGCGCCGAGCGCGGACGTGTCTTCGGGGTCCGGCACCCGCACCATCCTCACCACCATGCCCGAAGTGCGCGACGCGAGCCTCAAGGTCGCAAAGTCCGCGCAACGTCTACTCTCGATCTTCACCCAGGATCTGGAACCGCAGGTCTACGGCGAAGAACCCTTCCTCGAAGCGATCAAACGGCTGGTATTGGCGCGCTCTTATGCCAAGGTGCGCGTGCTGCTGGCCGATCCTTCGCGAGCCATGCTCGACAACAACCGGTTTCTGGCCCTCGCGCGCCGCCTGACCAGCTGCATCGACATGCGCGCCATGAGCCCCGAATATCCCCAGAGTGCCGGCGCGTTCATCATTGCCGACGACAAAGCACTGGTCTACCGCTTGCAGGCAGACCGCTGGGACGGCATCTCCGACATGAACGACCCCGCAGTGGTCCGTCGCTACCTCAACTTCTTCGATGAGGTTTGGCAGACCAGCATGCAAGAGTCGCAGATGCGACAGATGCTCATGTAGGGACTGCGCCGTGGAGCCCTCCAGGCCGCTATAATAGGCGGATGCTCCCAGGCCTCCCGGACCCTTCTTCGGCCGGCACCATCATCGTCGGCATGTCCGGCGGCGTCGATTCAGCCGTCTCAGCTCTCCTGCTTCGCGACGCGGGTTTCACCATCCAGGGCCTGTTCATGTCCAATTGGGAGGACGACGGGTACTGCACTGCGGCTGAAGACTTCCAGGATGCGCGCCGCGTCTGCGATGCGCTGAAAATTCCGCTGCACCGGGTCAATTTCGCGACCGAATATCGGGAGCGGGTGTTCGCGCATTTTTTGCACGAGTACGGCGCCAATCGAACTCCCAATCCGGATGTACTATGCAACCGCGAAATCAAGTTCGGCGTGTGTCTCGACTACATGCATCGTCTGGGCGCTTCGCTCATTGCCACCGGACACTATGCGCAACTGCAGCGCAGCGCGACCGGGATCGCGCTCTTGAAGGGCGCCGATCCTGCGAAGGATCAGAGCTATTTTCTGCATGGCGTGCCTGTCAGCGCCTTGGAACGGACGGCCTTTCCGATCGGGCACCTGCACAAGCACCAGGTGCGCAAACTCGCCCACCAGGCAGGATTACCGATTTATGACAAGCCGGACAGCACCGGCATCTGCTTCATCGGCGAGCGCCCATTTCAGGAATTTTTGAGCCGTTACCTGCGGACCGACAAAGGGCCGATCGAAACCCCTGAGGGCCGCGTGATCGGCGAGCATCGGGGTCTGGCGCTCTACACCTTGGGCCAACGCTCGGGTCTTGGCATTGGCGGCCGATCGGGAGTTGCCGCCGCGCCCTGGTACGTTGCGGACAAAGACGTGGCGCGCAATGCGCTGATCGTCGTTCAGCATCAAGACCACCCGCTGCTGCTGTCCGATGAGTTCGAGGTCGAAACGCCGCATTGGCTCGAGGCCATTCATCCCAATGAGCGCGGCGTGTTCGAGTGCAACGTGAAGACACGCTATCGCCAGGCCGATCTTCCCTGCCGGGTTTTCCCGAGCGAGACGACCTTCCGCGTGCGCCTCGAGCAGCCCGCCCGGGCAGTGACGCCCGGCCAATATGCGGTGTTTTACAACGGCGAGCGCTGCCTCGGCGGCGGCATCATCGCATCTCGCAATCGCGCACGCGCGCAAGATGCAAATCTTAAGGCGCTCGCGAATGACTTATAATGTTGGAATTTAGCCGGAGGGGACATGACCGATAGCTTCAAGGCAAGAACGACGCTCGCCGTAGGCTTCAAGAACTACGATATTTTGAGCCTAGCTTCCCTCAAGGGCCAAAATGTCGACCGCCTGCCTTTCTCGCTGAAGATCCTGCTGGAAAACCTTCTGCGTTTCGAGGACGGCGTCAATGTCACCAAAGCCGACATCGAGGCGCTGCTGAAGTGGGATCCGAAGGCGCTACCGAGCTACGAGATTGCCTTCACCCCGGCGCGCGTCATCATGCAGGACTTCACCGGCGTTCCCTGTGTAGTCGACCTTGCCGCGATGCGCGAAGCGATCGTGAAGCTGGGCGGAGATGCCCAAAAGGTCAATCCGCTCGCTCCGGCGGAACTGGTGATCGATCACTCGGTGCAGGTGGACGAATACGGAACGGCCGACTCGCTCAGGCGCAACAATGAAATCGAATTCGCCCGCAATGGCGAGCGCTACATGTTCCTGCGCTGGGGCCAGACCGCGTTCAGCAATTTCAAAGTGGTGCCGCCCAACACCGGCATCGTGCACCAGGTGAACATCGAACGGCTGGCGCGGGTGATATTCGCCGATGAGGGCAAATCCGCCTATCCCGATACCCTGGTTGGCACCGATTCGCACACCACCATGGTGAACGGTTTGGGCGTGCTCGGTTGGGGCGTCGGTGGCATCGAGGCCGAAGCAGCCATGCTAGGGCAACCGGTCACCATGCTGATTCCGCAGGTGATCGGATTCAAACTGTCCGGTAGCCTCCCCGCCGGCACCACCGCGACCGATCTGGTGCTGACCGTCACCGAGATGCTGCGCAAGCTTGGCGTGGTCGACAAGTTCGTGGAGTTCTTCGGCGACGGCTTGAAGGGCCTGCCGCTCGCCGATCGCGCCACCATCGCCAACATGTCCCCCGAATTCGGCTCCACGTGCGCGATTTTTCCCATTGATCAGGAAACCATTCGTTATCTTGAACTCACCGGCCGCAGCACCGAGCAGATCGCGTTGGTCGAGAATTATGCCAAGGCCCAGGGCCTGTGGCGCGTGGACGGCGCCAAGGCCGCAGAATACACGTCGATTATCGAGCTCGATCTTTCGACCGTCGAGCCCTCGCTCGCCGGTCCTAAGCGCCCGCAGGATCGCGTGCCCTTAAAGAAAGCCAAAGCGGTGTACGAGACGAGCGTCAAGAAGATGGCCGAAGAGCGCTCGCAAAAAAATCCGAGTGCCAAGGGCAGCGCCCATGCCAACGTAGAGGGCAAGAGCTTCGAAGTCAAAGATGGCGCAGTGCTGATCGCCGCCATCACCAGTTGCACCAACACATCGAATCCGGCCGTGCTCATCGGCGCGGGACTTCTCGCCAAGAATGCAAACGCACGGGGACTTAAATCCAAGCCGTGGGTGAAGACCTCGCTGGCACCCGGGTCACGCGTTGTGACAGATTATTTGACAAAGGCTAATCTACTCAAGGAACTTGAAGCCTTGGGTTTCTACACCGTGGGATACGGATGTACAAGCTGTATCGGTAACTCGGGACCCTTGAAGCCAGATATTTCCGCGGCGGTCAAAACCGGCGATGTGGTGGCCTGCTCCGTGCTTTCCGGCAACCGCAATTTCGAGGGCCGCGTGCACCCGGAAATCAAGATGAATTTCCTGGCCTCACCGCCCTTGGTCGTGGCGTATGCGCTTGCCGGCAATCTCGACATTGACATCACCACTGAGCCGTTGGGAGAAGGCAAAGACGGCAAGCCGGTGTACCTGAAGGACATCTGGCCGAGTGCCAAGGATGTGGCCGATGCGGTCGCCGCCTCGGTCGACTCTGCCATGTTCAAAAAGGGTTATGCCAACGTGTTTGCGGGCGATGCCAACTGGGGCGCCATCAAGACTCCCGCGGGCAAAATCTACGCCTGGGACGGCAAGTCCACGTACGTCAAGAATCCGCCCTACTTCGACGGCATGACCATGACGCCCGCCGCGGTCGGCGACATCAAGAACGCGAGAGTTTTGGCGATGCTCGGCGATTCGGTCACCACCGATCACATCTCTCCGGCGGGCAACATTTCCAAGTCGAGCCCCGCGGCCAAGTACCTCGTGGCGCAGGGCGTGCAGGCGCAGGACTTCAATTCCTACGGCGCGCGGCGCGGCAATCACGAGGTCATGATGCGCGGCACATTTGCCAACATCCGTCTGCGCAACCTCTTGGCGCCCGGCACCGAGGGCGGCGTGACGGTGCACATTCCGAGTGGCGAGCAGATGTCGATCTTCGATGCCTCGGTGAAGTACAAGGCCGAAGGCACGCCCTTGGTGATTCTTGCCGGCAAGGAATACGGCACAGGCAGTTCCCGCGACTGGGCCGCCAAAGGCACCATGCTACTCGGCGTCAAGGCGGTCATCGCCGAGAGCTTCGAGCGCATTCACCGCTCCAATCTCATCGGCATGGGCGTGCTGCCGCTGCAGTTCAAAGAAGGGCAGAACGCGCAGAGTCTCGGTCTCACGGGCAAGGAGACCTTTGAGATCGTCGGCCTGAACAAGGGCGCCGCCAAGACCGTCAAGGTGCTCGCCACCGGCGATGGCGGCAAGCGCATCGAATTCGATGCACGCCTGCGCATCGATACCCCGAAGGAACTCGACTACTACCAGCACGGCGGCATCCTGCAGTACGTACTGCGGCAGCTCGCCGGTTCCAAGGCAGCCTGAAGAAACCGTCGGGCGCGCGAAATATCGCGCGCCCGATGTGCTATTTCGCGGCCGGCAGAGTCCCCGCCTCCACCAGCACCATGGCCTCAGGGTTCAGGTGCGCCTTGATCGCGCCATTCACCTGCGCGCGAGTCAGGGCCTTCAACGCTTTCGGGTACTCATCCAGCCAGCCGACGTCATAGCCGCGCAACAGGTTGGCCATCAGCTGATTGGCAATGCCTCCCGTCGTAGCAAGACCCACGAAGTAGGTGCCGATGAGCCCCTCGCGATGCGAGTTGAGTTCTTCTTCGCTCACCCCGTCGGCCCACCACTTGGTCAGTTCGCGGCGCGTCGAGGAAAGACCCTTGTCCAGCAGCGCAGGCGCAAAGGTTGCGCTGATGTCCCAGGATCCGTCGGTGATCGAGTCTTCGCCCATCGAGGCTCCTATGCCGTAGGTCAGGCCCTCCTTCTCGCGCACCGTGCCCATCAGCCGGCCGGTAAATCCACGGCCTAGAATGGCGGTGCCGACCCGCAGGGCCAGCGCATCGGGATCCTTGTAACGAAGGCCCGTCGCCTGTCCCAGGATCACCGTGACGCTCGGCTTCTCGGCAAGCGGCACGGGTACCGTCTCGGCTTTACTGGTCTTGGCCGGCTGCGCCGGGTGCACATAGTCGCCTCCCCCGCTCCAGCCTGCGAAAGCCTTGCCGATTTCCCGACGCGCCTCTTCGTCCGACACGTCGCCGACCAGCACCAACGTGAAGTGCTTGGGGCCGTAGAACTTGCCCTGGAAGGCCTTCACATCTTCGAGATTGGCGCTCTTTGCAGCGCTGATGTACTCGTTCCAGGCGTGCGGCCGATTCGGATGCCCTTCCGGATATACCGCGCGCGCAAATGCCTCTCTTGCGCGCTCGCCGGTGTTTTGCGAAGACGACTGCACCGCCCCGGCAAACTCCTGTTTCACCTTGGCGAATTCAGCCGGTGCCAGGGCCGGGGTGCGAAGTTCCGAGGCGATGAGCCCGATCACCATGCCCAGGTCCTTGCGCAAGCACTTGGCACGCACCTCGAGCGATTGCTCGTTCACGGCGAAGCTCACCTGCGCGCCGACGTTGTTGAGCTTCTCGGAGATGGCGAACTTGTCGAGACTCTTGGTGCCGCGATCCAACATCATGCCGGACAGGGTGGGAATGGCGATGTTGCCGGCGCCGCTCATGGCATCACCGCCCGGCATGGCGCCGACGATCTCCACCACGTCCTTGACCGTGGAGTGATAGGTGACCACGTCGATCCCTGCCGTGGCGGCACGGCGGGCGTGTTCGGCCATGTCGGCTTGTGCGGAGCTGACCGCTAGCAGCAACACGAGACAGCTGAGAGAGCGCATCACGATCCTTTCTCCGGTGTGGTGGGCACGAACCAACCGGTAGTGGTCTGGTCCTCTTTGAAGTATTCCTTCGCGACCCGCTGGACATCGGCCGGCGTCACCTGCTGCACCTTCTCTGGGAAGGTCACATACAAGGTCCAATCGCCGACGCCCACGTAGTCGCTGATTTCACCGGCCACGCCCGCGGTACCGTCGCGCTTGTATGCATCCTGCGCGATGTACTGCTGCTTGACGCTCGCCACTTCCGCGGCGCTGACTCCGTCGGTCTTGATCTTGTTGATCTCGGCCCAGAGGGCCTTTTCAACCGCCTCGTGCTTCGTTCCCGGCGTCAGCACCGCAAACAAGCCGTGCATGGACAAATCGTGCTGCGGTTGGGTGAAGGCCTCGGCGGCGAGGGCAAGACCGGGATCCACGAGCGCCCGATACAGGCGCGCGCTCTTACCGGAGCTCAATATGGCGTCAAGAACTTCGAGCGCGGCCTGATCGGGATGGCGGCCGTTCGGCACCTTGTGCGCTATCACCACGCTCCCCGTCTCGCCCGGCCGCTTGACGGTCACGCGGCGCTCGCCGGTCTGCGGGGGCTCCTCGGTATAGATCTGCGGAATCGGCGCGGGCGAGCGCGGATAGACCCCGTAATATTTGCGTATCTGCCCCAGCACGTTCGCGGTGTCGATGTCCCCGACCACCGTCACCGTGGAATTGTTGGGCCAGTAGAAGGTGTTGTAGAACTCGCGCAGCTTGGCGATGGGCACATGCTCGATGTCGCTTTTCCAGCCGATGGTCGGATGGTGGTACGGCAGCGCGACGAACATGGCCGAGACCACTTCTTCGATCAGCACGTTTTCGGGATCGTTCTTGCCGCGCTCGTATTCGTTGCGCACCACCGTCATCTCGGATTGCCGGTCGGCCTCGTGCAGCCAGAGATTGCGCATGCGGTCCGCTTCGATGGGGATGTATTTGTCGAGGCTCTCCTTGCCGACGGTCGCGAAATACACGGTGCGATCGGTGCCCGTGGTGGCGTTGTAGACACCGCCGACCCGTTCCAGGGTCTGTTTGATGCTGTTGCCCTTGGCATCGTTGTAGGCCTCGCTGCCCTTGAACATGAGGTGCTCGAGGATGTGCGTGGCGCCGGTGGTGCCGGTGACCTCGTTGCGCGAGCCGACCTGATAGGTCACCTCGAAGGTTACGACGGGGGCAGAATGATCCGGCACCAAGAGCACGGTGAGGCCATTGCTGTCGAGACGATATTCATCGATGCCGCCCAGGGACTTCACGTGTGTAAAGCCCGGCACGTCCGCGGCGTGTGCGGCGGCGCAGGCCAAGCTCAAGGCCAGGATACCGCCTGTAATTTTTCCCATGCTGACTCCGAAAGCGTAAGGGCACCCGGCCCAAAAAGAGTGCATCTTAAAGCATTTCGCGGATCGCAAAGAGATCCGCAGTCAGGTTGCGGGCGCGTTCCCGGCAGAAAGCCGAGGTGAACTGCCCGACTGGCGCATCGCCAAGCGAATGAACGAAATGATCTGAGCCTGGCTAAGGAACTGTCAGCATTCTTGAAATGCAATCACCGGTGCACGACGAAAAAGCGCGTCAGTGACCAGTGAAATTAGAACTTCCACACAAGTCCGGCAGACAGCAGATCCGGGTCTTCCCCATTGGTGCCGAGTCGTTGATATTCGAGCCGCGCAGCGAAGGCATGGAACTTAGCCTGCGCGCCGATGCCGTATAAGAATCGAGTGTCGGTTCGAACCAGCGACACAGGTGCGAAGACGATATTTGAGCAAGGTCCACTGGGACAAACCACCACGGTCTGAGCGTGCGCGTTGGTCTGCAGCCGGGCGATTCCCGCCCTGCCGTAGAGGTTGAACCATTGAGGGCGAAGCGGCACCAGACCCAGCATGGACAACTCAGTCGCCCTTTGCCGCGCGTCCGCCGTCGTGGAGAGGTAGTACGCATCAAGAGGATTTTCGGGCCTATGCACCGTCGGGCGACCGAAATTGACGTATTCCAGCTCCGCTCCCAGTAACGGCAAAGGGCGGATACCCAGTGACACGTCCCATCCGAAATGACGGGCGCTGAAGTCGGCCAGACTCGTGCGCACGTCGGCTTGTCCAACCGAGCCTGCCACATAGAGTCCGAGCGGCGTGTCGGCCAACGCGACGCCGCTGCTGATAAAGCAGATGACAGCTGTCGCGAAAATCGATTGCGTGACCGAAGGCTTGTCCATGCGTATTCCCCATCCCTGGCGGCAGCGCGTCGGCTTTGTCCCGTGCCGCATCATCCCGGAGGGCGTTCATTTTGTCTGTTGCAGGTTTGTAAAATGCCCTGGGACCTGCGGGGTGCTCGTGCTGCCGCGACGCCTTTTGGCTTTGATCAGACCGTGCCTTGATGCAGTGAGAGGAGCGATGCCAGTGCCAGCACGGTCCGCATTTTCGGCACGTCCAGATTGAGCGCATCCGCTATTTCGACGAGCGCACCCAACTGCGGCGCCAGCTCCAAGGTGCGTCCCGCCTCGACGTCGATGAGCATGGAGGTCTTGAAATCGCCCAACCGCTCCGCCACTTCGATTCGTTCGGCCGGCGACATCGGCATGTCCAGACCGAGTTTTGCCCCGATCGCCTGCATCTCCTGCATCATATCCTCGAGGACCCGGCGCACTTCGTTACTCTGAAACAAGCGTTGCGTGGTACCGCGCGTCAGCGCGCTCACCGGATTGATGCACATGTTTCCTAGAAGCTTGCTCCACACCTCGGCGCGGATATGCTGCGAGGCCACCGCGCGAATTCCACCGGCCTTGAAGGCCGCCGCGAGATTCTGAAGGCGCTCGGTCATTCGGCCATCGGGTTCGCCCAGGATGAGCCGGTCTGCCGCCTTGACCTCGACCCGGCCTGCCGATATGACCCGCGCCGTGGCGTGCACCACCGCCCCCAAACCCGCGCCCTTGCCGAAGACACGCGCTTGGACACCGTCCGGATCAACCGACGCAAGTTCGCAGTTGCCGAGTGCGCCGCCGAAGGCCTCAAAGAACCACCACGGAATGCCGTTGGTGGCGGATACCACGGTGCTGCCCGCTCCGATGAGCGGCAAGAGCGCGGGTGCAAGTGCCGGCAGTTCATGCGCTTTGACGGCGAGCAGCACATAGTCGTGCGCTCCGAGTTCGGAAGGCGCTCCGCAGCGCGGACGCGACGTACGCTGGTCCTTACCGTCAATCAAGGTGAGCCCGGCGCGCTTGAGCGCGGCCAGCGTTTCTCCGCGCGCCACCATGGACACAGACCAATCCGCACGAATCAGGGCATCGGCGAGCCAGGAGCCGATGGCACCGGCACCGACGATAACGGCCGAAGTCATTGTATTAACTAGTATATATTAGCTCCATGGCGCGCCCGGACAATACACAGCGTACCTGGGTCGCGTTGTTCGACTTGGACGGCACAATCACCTACAAGGACACTCTGCTGCCCTTTCTGGCGGGCTTCATGTGGAAGCATCCGCTGCGCCTATTGCGGCTCTGGCAAATGCCCGCGGCGCTGTGGAATTACTTCCTGGAGCGCGACCGGGGGGCCCTGAAGTCGCGCATCATCCGCATGGCCATGGGCGGCATGCCGCGCGACAAGATCGATGCATGGGCAGACGGCTACGTCGGCGGCCTCGAGCGACGCGGGCGGCTGCGCCCGATAGCGCTCAAAGTGATCGCCACCCACCGCCAGGCCGGCGACAAGCTGGTGCTGCTGTCGGCGAGTCCCGATGTCTACGTGCCCAAGATCGGCGCCCTGCTCGGCTTCGATCAAACCTTCTGCACCGAGCTTAAATGGAATGGAGAGAGTCTCGACGGGCACCTGCGGACGCCCAATAGACGCGGTGCGGAGAAGACCCGTTGTCTCAATCAGATCCGCAAGCTGTACAAGGATCTTCCGGTCATCGCCTACGGCAATGCCGCCTCCGACATCGATCACCTGCGCAAGGCCGACAGCGCGCTCTTGGTGAACGGCGATGCTGCGGCAAAGAAGGCCGCGAGTGCGGCTGAGGTTCCGACCAGCGAATGGCCCTAACGCGCGTCTAGGGGCTCGAGCTGCCGGTGCAGCTTCAAGATCAACGACTCGGTCGTGGCCCAATCGATGCAAGGGTCAGTGATAGACATGCCGTACTCAAGCTTGGACAGATCCTTCGGGATCGGCTGGCTTCCCGCCTTCAAATGACTTTCCAGCATCAATCCCACGATGGATTTGTTGCCGTCGACGATCTGCGCGACGCAGTTCTCCGCCACCAGCGGCTGCACCGAAGGATCCTTGTTCGAATTGCCGTGACTGCAGTCGACCACGATGGCCGCCGGCAGGCCCGCCTGCGACAGCTCCCTTTCGGCGAGCGCAATGCTTACCGCATCGTAGTTCACCCGTCCTCCGCCGCCTCGCAACACCAGGTGGGCGTGCTGGTTGCCACGGGTTCTGAACACCGCGGACTGCCCTTGCTGGGTGATCCCCAAAAAGTGATGCGGATGACGCACCGACTTCAAGGCGTTGATGGAGGTCGCAAGACTGCCGTCGGTGCCGTTCTTGAACCCCACCGGAGTGGATAAACCGCTCGCCATTTCCCGGTGTGTCTGCGACTCGGTGGTTCGAGCTCCGATCGCAGTCCAGGTGATGAGTTCCGAGATGTACTGCGGCATGATGGGGTCCAAGGCCTCGGTTCCCGCGGGCAATCCCAGCTCCGAGATGTAGAGCAACAGCTCCCTCGCCAGCAAAATCCCCTTTTCGATCTGAAACGAGTCATCCAGATCCGGATCGTTGATCAGACCTTTCCAACCGACGGTGGTGCGCGGCTTCTCGAAGTAAACCCGCATGATGAGAAGCAGCGTGGAGTGCACCTGGTCGGCGAGGCGCTTCAGGCGCCCGGCATATTCCCGCGCTGCGATCACATCGTGGATGGAACACGGCCCCACCACCACGAAACGGCGCTGATCGCGCCGCTCGAGAATGGCGCGCAGATCCTCGCGCGCCTTGTAGACGTTCTCGGCCGAGCGACTCGTCATCGGCAGCCGGCGCTTTATCTCCTCCGGCGTCGACAACAGCTCCGAGGAGGCGACGTTGACGTTTTGCAGTTGCTCTTGCGTGCTGGTCATACTTACATCGAGGTGCGGATGCTCCAAAGCTCCGGAAAGAACTTCAATTCCAGCGCCTTGGTGAGGTAGGAAACGCCGCCCGTGCCGCCCGTGCCGCGCTTGTTGCCGATGATGCGCTCCACGGTCTTCACGTGCGCGAACCGCCACAGCTGGAACTTGTAGTCGAGGTCGACCAAGCGCTCGGCGAGTTCGTACAGCTCCCATTCCTTTTCGGAGTTGTGGTAGACGCTGAGCCACGCCGCGGCCACAGGCTTCGATGCCTGGTACGGCAGCGAGAAATCCCGGTCGATGATTTCGGCGGGCAGATCGAAACCGCGCCGGCTCAAGAGCCTCAAGACCTCGTCGTAGACGCTCGGAGCGCTCAACGCCCGCTCCAACATCTCGTAGGCATCGGGATCGTTCCTGAACACCTTGATGGCGTCAGCATTCTTGTTGCCGATGAGAAATTCCAGCATGCGGTATTGCGCCGACTGGAATCCCGAGGACTTGCCGAGGGTGTTGCGGAACGCCGAGTAGTCGTACGGCGTAATGGTGGCGAGCACGTCCCAGGACTGCAGCAGCTGTTGCTGGATGGTCGAGACACGCGACAGCATCTTGAAGGTCGGCCCCAAGTCATCGCGCCTAATGCATTCGCGGGTGGCGGTGAGTTCATGCAGGCACAGCTTCATCCAAAGTTCCGACACCTGATGGATGATGATGAAGAGCATTTCGTCGTGCTGGTAGGACAACGGATGCTGGGCGTTGAGAAGCTTGTCGAGATTCAGGTACTGCGCGTAGCTCAGGGCCTCGCTCAAGTCCCAATGAACCTGTTCGTCCGACAGATCGACGAAGGATTTCGGCTTTTGCGGCGACTCGGCCATTTCAGGCCTTGAAGATCCAGCTCGGTACGGTGCGCCAACCCGCCAGCAGTTCGCGATCCAGGCTCCGATAATCGGGCTCGAGCTTGGCCACCAAATGCCAGAAGCTCGGCGAATGGTTCATGTGCTTGGTATGCGCGAGCTCGTGGAGAAACAGGTATCGGACCACTTCAGGCCGCAGGAACACCAGGGAACAATTGAGGCTCACGGTGCCGCGCGTCGAGCAACTCCCCCATCGGGTGCGCTGACAGCGGATGGCCACGCGCGCCACCGAATATTTCAAGTCCGCTGCAAGCTTCAGGAGCCGCGGCGCCAGGCGCTCGCGGGCCGCCGCTTTGAGCCAGGCTTGCAGCTGTGCGCGCGCGCCGGATTCGTCGGCGGCATGCACCAGAAGCCTGCCGTCCGCCTCGACAAGCGCGGCACGCATGCTGCGCCGCCATTCCACCTCGAAGCGCTCCTGCGTCAGCAGGAACTCGACATGGCCCGGCACCGCCTCCGCGTTGATCGCCGTACCGCGCATGGCGGCAACCTTGCGGTCGATCCACGGCGTGAAACGCTGCACGAAATCGCGCACCGCATGCGCTTGGACGCCGACCGGAACCACGATTTCCACACGGCCGCCCACATGCACCCTCGCGGTGAGACGGCGGGCACGCGGGCTCACTCGAACCGCGAACGCGTCGCTCGAACTACGAGTTTCGAACAAGGATAACTGCGTGCCTTGAGGCTTCATCGCGGCAAATCATACCATCAGATGCGAAAGCTTACGGCTTGGCGAGCATCGCAAGTTGTCGTTGCGCGGCTTTGAAGTCGGGTGCCGCGATCAGCGCCTTCTCGAATAAGTTGCGTGCCTGCACCCGATCGCCGCGCGCCTGCGCTTCCTTGCCGAGCGCCAGGTAGGCTTCTGAGTGGCCCCAACCGGGCTCATCGACGCTGGTCCCCGAAGCGGTGTCGAATATCTGCGCCGCCAGATTAAGTTGCGAGAGCGCCTGTTGACGCTGCGGCGAGCCGACCTTGGCGCGCGCCAGCTCTTCGGTGGAACTGACCAGCAACAGGCGCGGATTTTTTGGCGCGAGTTTCGCCGCCGCGTTCAGCCGGTCGCCGGCCCGCCCGCGCAACACCACCGCTTCCACGGATTTGAGATCCGCCAGCTGCTGATAACAGGCACCCTGCAGGATCAGCGTTTCAACGGATTTAACATCTTTCTGCAACAGAGGTTTCAACTCATCGATGCAATCGGAGAAGGACTGCTCGGCCCGATGCGACTGCGCTCGTCCAGCCAGCTGCCCCATGCGGTAGTTGGCGTGCGCCAGGTGATAGCTCAGCGTCGCATCGCCCGGCGCATCCTTGAGCTTGGCGGCCAGATCCTGGATCAGGTTCACCAGGGTGTTGGTATCTTCGGTTTGATATGCATAAAGTATCTGCGCCTGAACATCCCCACCCTCCTGCGCACCGAGGATCGCCGGCAGCAGCAGAAGAATGCAGATCAGGGAGGCAGCACGCATGAAACGAAAGATACCACACGGAGATCACACGCTTTGCACCCCGAATTCATCGACATCGGCGCCAATCTAACGCACCAGAGCTTTGCCGCGGACCTGCCCGGGATCATGGCGAGCGCACAGCAGGCCGGCGTTCGGCGCATGGTGGTCACGGGCGCCGACCTGGAGGGATCGAAGCAGGCTTTGGAGCTCACCCGGCAGTATCCGTCGCGCCTCTTCAGTACCGCCGGCGTTCATCCGCACCACGCGCAGGATTTCGATTCCTCGCAGCGCGATCTGTTCGAGGCACTCCTGTCCGAATCCAGCGTGGTGGCTGTGGGAGAGTGCGGGCTCGATTATTTTCGCAACTTCTCCCCGCAGCAGGCGCAGCGCAACGCCTTCGAGAGCCAGCTGCAACTTGCCGCCAAGGTGCGAAAGCCGGTGTTCCTGCATCAGCGCGACGCGCACGGTGAGTTTCTCGCCATATTGAAGGAGCATCGAGCGCAATTGGTGGGCGGCGTGGCCCACTGCTTCACCGGCACCGTGGCGGAACTGGAAGACTACCTTGCGCTCGGCCTGTACATCGGCGTCACCGGTTGGGTGTGCGACGAGCGGCGTGGGCAGGCGCTGCGAGAGGCGGTGCCGTTGATTCCCAATGAGAGGCTGCTGATCGAGACCGATGCCCCGTATCTCTTGCCGCGCGACTTGAAGCCCGCACCGAAGATGCGGCGCAACGAACCGCGATTTCTGCCGCACATTGCGATGAAGGTGGCAGAGCTTCGAGGCAGCGACCTCGATGAGGTGGCCGCGCAGAGCACGCGCAACGCGGTATCGTTCTTCGGGCTCGAGACGTCTAGAGATTCGTGAACTGATGCGGGCTCGGCCGCAACTGCGCAGTCAGTCGATTCCAGCCGGGCTCGAGCTGCGCGTACAACGGCGAGGAGCGGTCTGCGCCGGCAACCGGGAATTCGACCTCGATGCCATCGAGCATCATGACCCACTTGGGAATGCCCTTGGTGAACTTGCCGACGTTCGAGAACAGCAGCCGGCCTTCCACCGGCACGTCCCCGACGATGGCCTTGACCGCGGCGATACGGTCATAGAGCGCCGGCTGCGGGTTGTCGAACGTGTAGCGCCGGCCGCGCGCCATCACGGTCCAATCACTCATCTGATCGCCGCCAAAGATCAGCCCCGCCACCCGGCGCGTATCGAGCACCAGGACGCCGCGTTGCGTAAGCAAAAGATGGTCGATGTGGATGAATCCGCCCATACCGTCCGGGACCAGCACCTGATGCGCGGCCTGGAAGGCCACCTGCTCCAATCGGGCGAGAAGCGCCTTGCGGCGCGCTCGCCGCTGGTAGGCGCGGTAGCCAAAATAGCCGATCGCCGCCACCAGGAGCACGATGACGAGCGCCGCCACCCATTCTGGATCGATCCCTAGGCTGCTCATTCGAGTGCGGCCGCGAGCGCGGGCAGGGTCGGTTGAACGTCAAGGAAATGTGAAGGCAGGGACAGCAGGCGCTCGAGGCTCGGCGGCACCTTGACCGGCCGGCCGATGATGGGTTCGACGATCTCGTTGAATTTGGCAGGATGTGCGGTCGCCACGATCACCCACGGGTCCGCACGGCGCTCATCGGCACTCAAGCGGCTGTAGACCTCGGCCGCGGTGGCGGTATGAGGGCACCATTCGCGTGCGTACTGCATGAAATCCTCTTTGATCCTGGCGCGAATTGTAGCGTCATCGATGCTTTGCGCGCTCATCTGTCGCCGAATCGCGTCGATGTCGGGGTATTGGGCCCGCACCCGCTCCATATTGCTGGGATTGCCCACGTCCATGGCCGAGGCCAGGGTGGCGACACTGGCCCGCGGCTGCCATTCACCGCTCGAGAGGAAATCGGGCACTGTGCGGTTGGCATTGTGGGCCAGCACGATACGGCCGATGGGAAACTTCAGTTCCCGTGCCCAGATCGCGGCAAAGGCATTGCCCAGGTTGCCCGCCGGAATGATGAAGGAGGCCGGTTGTCCGGTGCGGGCGAGAACGCTCATGCTCGAGGCGGCGTAGTACACGCTCTGCGGCAGCAGCCGCCCGATGTTGATGCTGTTGGCGGAACTGAACCGGTGGCGCGCGGCGAGTGCGGCGTCGCGAAATGCTTCCTTCACGAGGCGTTGACAGTCATCGAACGTGCCGTCGACGCGCAACGACAGGACGTTCTCGCCCCAGCAGGTAAGCTGTTGCTCCTGACGGGGACTGACGAGCCCCTTGGGGTACAGGATCACCACCCGCACCCAGGGGCGGCCGTGAAACGCAGCCGCGACCGCGCCTCCGGTGTCGCCCGAGGTTGCGACCAGGATGGTAAGCCTGCCCTCTTTGGGCGCTACCAGCCGCTCGAGGCTCTCGGCCAGGAAGCGGGCGCCGAAATCCTTGAAGGCGGCGGTCGGACCGTGGAACAGTTCGAGGGCGAACAGCCGATCGCTCGCGTTTTGCACCGGGGTGGTCGGCGCCTCGAGATTGAGGGCTGCATCGGCGATTTCGCCGAGCCGGGGCGCGAGCGGATCGCCGGCGAAAAAACCCTGGAGGGCGACGCGCGCCACGGCGGGAAGCCCGGCGTCGGCATCAACATCCGCGGGGTTCACCCGCGGCATGCGATTCGGCAGGTACAAACCGCCGTCCGGCGCAAGACCCTGGCGCATGGCCTCACCCAAGCTCACCGCCGGCGCGCCGCCGCGCGAGCTTTCGAAGCGCATCTCCATCAGGCCTTCACCACCCGGGCGCCGTAGTTTTCCATGCCCGAGATCCACGAATCGGAATCGAGGTTGTTGTCCCGGAACGCAGCCACCATGGCGCCGCGCACCGCCTCGGCGTACTGAATTTCCGCCCAGGCAAATATGGTGGGGCCGGCGCCGGAGATCGAACAGCCGAGGGCCCCGGCGGACATGGCGCCGCGCTGCACGTCCTTGAATCCGGGTATCAGCGAGTGGCGCTGCGGTTCGATGATCACGTCGTTGAAGGAGTCGCGGATCATCTCCAGATCGTTCGAATAGCAGCCGCTGATGAAGCCGGCAAGATTCGCGCTCTGCCATACAAAATCGGAGCGCGTCACGTCGGTCTTCAGCATGGCCCGCGCCTCGCGGGTGCCGAGATACATGTGAGGGTGCACCAGCACGCAACGCAGCGAGGGCGGCACCGGAATCTGTTTCACGCGCGGGGTATCGATGCCGACGGTGAGGGTGAGGCCGCCGAACAGACAGGGTGCGATGTTGTCGATATGCGCCGAACCGCTGGCGACGATTTCACCCTGCATCGCATATTGCAAAAGTTGCAGCCGCGAGGCCGGGCGCGCGAGAAGCGCATTGGCCGCCACCACCGCCGCCACGGCCGAGGCCGCGGAACCCCCGAGACCGGAGCCCAACGGGATGCCCTTCTCGATGTGCATTTCGAAGCCGAAGTCGAGCTCGAGATCCTGATGCATCGCCTGCACGGCGCGCCCCGCCGTGTTCTGTTCGGGGATCACGGGCAAATCGCCCGCCACCCCGGTGATCGAGAGGATTTTGATGGTAGGTTCGCCGATGCGTTTGAGGCGCACCCGATCGCCCACCGCTTCCACGGTGTGGCCGAGTATGTCGAATCCGATGCCGACGTTGGCAACGGTGGCGGGAGCGAAGGCGGTGACGTCGTTGAGCATGTTTTATATGTTCGCGCCGAGATAGGCGGAGAGACGCAGCAGATCGGAAAACACGCCCGCCGCGGTCACTTCGGGCCCGGCACCGGGTCCCTGAACGATCAGCGGGTTGTCGCAATAACGGCGCGTGGCAAAACGCACCACATTGTCGGTGAGCGCAATGTTAGCGAAGGGATGCTTGGCATCGAGCAATTTCAGGCCCACGGTCGCATTGCCCTGCGAATCGATGTGGCCGAGGTAGCGCAGCACCTGATTGCGCTTCCTGGCATCGGCGAGCGTCGCGGCCATCGCGGCGTCGGACTCTGGCAGCCGCTTCAAGAACTCCTCGACGCTGCACTTGGTGAGTTCCTTCGGCACCAGGCCCTCGACCTGCACGTCAGCCATCTCCAAGGTCAGGCCCATTTCGCGGCCGAGGATGATGACCTTGCGCGCAACGTCCATGCCGGAAAGATCGTCGCGCGGATCGGGTTCCGTGAATCCCTTGGCCTTGGCCGCCAGCACGATGGAGGAAAACGTCTCACTGCCGTCGAAGACGTTGAACAGGTAGGCGAGCGTCCCGGAGAAAATGCCCTCGATCACCGTGATCTCATCGCCCGTCTCGCGCAGGTCGCGGACCGTGGTGATCACCGGCAACCCCGCGCCCACCGTGGCCTCGTACAGGTAATGGGAGCCGGCGGCGCGCTTGGCTTCGTGCATGGCGCGGTAGTAGGTCATCGGACCCGAGTTCGCCTTTTTGTTGGGCGTGACCAAGTGAATGCCGCGCGCCAGCCAATCGCGGTACTGGGCGGCGATCTCGGCGCTCGCCGTGCAGTCGATCACCGCCGTGTGCGGCATGAAGTCCGGCTGAACATGATTGATGAATTTCTGCAGGTCGAGCGGCTCGCCGGCTTCCGCCATGCGCGACTGCCAGCGCTTCAAGTCCACGGCGGTGTCCTCGAGCAGCATGCGGGTCGAGGTGGCGATGCCGCGGACGCGTATGTCGAGGTTCAAATCCCGCAGCCGTGCAAGCTGCGAGTCGATCTGCGACAGCAGCGCACTGCCCACGGTGCCGGGGCCGATGAGCCCGATCGACATGGTGTTGGGCGACAGATAGAACGCGGCATGCACGGCGCGCAGCGCCTTGGCCGAGTAACTGCCGTCGACCACCACCGAGATGTTGCGCTCGGAAGCGCCCTGCGCGATCGCGCGGACGCTGATCTGCGCATCGCCCAGCGAGTTGAAGACCTTGGCCGCGACGCCATGGGCTCCGGCCATACCGTCGCCGACCACCGCGAGAATGCCCATGTTGAGGTTGACCTCGACGCGCTGGATCTGCCCGTCGCGCAATTCCGTCTCGAACGCGCGTCGCACCGCGTCCTCGGCGCGCGAGGCCTGCGCCTCGGGTATGGCGAAGCAGATCGAGTGCTCGGAGCTGCCCTGCGAGATCAGGATCACCGAAATGCCGGCGTCGCGCAGCGCTCCGAACAAGCGGTTGGCCGTGCCGGGCACGCCGATCATGCCGGCGCCTTCGAGATTGACCAGCGCCACCGGATCGATCGTGGTGATGCCCTTGACCTTCAGCGCCGAGACCGGATTGGCGCAGATCAACGTGCCGCGCTTCTCCGGCGCGAACGTGTTGCGGATGAAGATCGGAATGTCGCGCGCCACGGCAGGTGCCATGGTCTGCGGATGAATGACCTTGGCGCCGAAGTAGGCGAGTTCCATCGCCTCGTTGTAAGAGAGCTGATCGATGACCTGCGCATGCGGCACGAGGCGCGGATCGGCCGACAGCACGCCGTCGACATCCGTCCAGATGATGATCTCCACCGCATCGAGCAAGGCGCCGAAAATCGAACCGGAGTAGTCGCTGCCGTTTCTGCCCAGGGTCGTTTGACTGCCCTTGACGGTGGTGGCGACGAAGCCGGTGATGATGAGGCGGCCGACGAAATTCGCCGGCACGAACTTCTTCAAGTTCTCTTCGCTCACCGGCCACTGCACCGCGGGACCGAGCGAGCCCCACTCGACGATCACGACTTCGCGCGCGTCGATCCACAGCACGTCGCCCTTGATGCGGCCCCGCTCCCTGAGGAACGGCGCGAACAGGCGCGTCGACCAGATCTCGCCGTATCCGGCGATGATGTCGCGCATGCTGTAGGTGGCGGACTTGATGAGCCGCACCGTCTGCAGCATGCCGGCGATGTCCTGGCAGTCGCGCTCGAGCTGCGCGGCGTAAGCCGCGAACACGGGCTTCGAGACCAATTCGGCGGCAAGCTCCAGGTGCCGGGTCTTCAGCGCCTTGATGGCCGCATGGAAGTCGCCCTCGCGCTTCTCGGCGAGACTCACCAGATTCAGGAGCGCATCGGTGACGCCGCGGCACGCCGAGAGCACCACCCCTTCGCGCGGGTTGCTGGACGCCTCGATGATGCTGGCTACGCGCCGGAAGCACGCCGCGTCAGCGACGCTCGAGCCTCCGAATTTATGCACTATCCACTTATCCATACGTTTGCGCGCCGCGAGCGGGCGATTGCCTCAAAGTCTCATAAGTTGATGAATTGCGGCCCGAAGTCCGCGATGCAGCGCGGAACTGTAATCGGACTAAAGGGAGGCTAGCAAGCGATTTGCTTAAGGGATTTCAGCGTCGCTTGAGACGGGGGCCGGAGCGGGGCAAGCCGGTGTGCTGGGTCCTGAAGGACTGAGATGCCCTCATGCCTTTATCCGATTGGCCGGGCACCGCAAGGGGGCGCCCGCGCGCCGGCTGATAGGCCGGTATCAGGTGGTGCTTGCCGTTGCCGATCAGATCGGATCGGCCCATGCGCTTCAGGGCTTCGCGCAGCAGCGGCCAGTTCGCCGAATCGTGATAGCGCAAAAACGCCTTGTGCAGGCGCCGCACCTTGATGCCCTTCGGGATGACGACCTCTTCGCTGTTGCGGCTGATGCGCCGCAAGGGATTCTTGCCCGAATGCCACATGGCCGTGGCGGTGGCCATGGGCGACGGCAGGAAGGCCTGCACCTGATCGGCGCGAAAGCCGTTTTTCTTGAGCCACAGCGCGAGATCCAGCATGTCCATGTCGCGCGTGCCGGGGTGCGCAGCGATGAAATACGGGATGAGGTACTGCTCCTTGCCGGCTTCCTTGGAGTACTTGTCGAACAGCTCCTTGAAGCGGTAATAGCTTCCGACCCCCGGCTTCATCATCTTGGAGAGCGGCCCCTCGGCGATCGCCTCGGGCGCGATCTTCAGGTAGCCGCCGGTATGATGCGTTGCCAGTTCCTTCACGTACTCGGGCGATTCGATGGCGAGGTCATAGCGCACGCCGGAGGCGATCAACACCTTCTTGATGCCCTTCAATGCGCGGGCACGCCGATACAGGCTGATGAGCGGGGCATGATCGGTATTCAAATTCGGACACACGCCCGGGAACACGCACGAGGGCCGGCGGCACGCCGACTCGATCGCGGGGCTCTTGCAGTGCAGGCGGTACATGTTGGCCGTGGGGCCCCCGAGATCCGAGATCACTCCCGTGAATCCCGGCGCGGTGTCGCGGATCTGTTCGATTTCCCGGATCACGGAAGACTCGGAGCGGCTTTGGATGATGCGCCCCTCATGCTCGGTGATGGAGCAGAAGGTGCACCCGCCGAAGCATCCGCGCTGGATGGCGACGGAAAAACGGATCATTTGGAAGGCGGGAATCCTGGCGCTGCCGTAGGAGGGATGCGGGCGGCGCGCGTACGGCAGCTCGTAGATTCCATCCATGTCCTCGGTGCTCAAGGGAATCGGCGGCGGGTTCAGCCACAGATCAAAATCGCCGTGGCGCTGCACCAGCGCGCGTGCGTTGCCCGGATTCGACTCCATGTGCAGGATGCGCGAGGCATGTGCGTAAAGCACCGGATCCTTCGAAACCTGTTCGTAGGACGGCAGCCGGATCACGCTCTTGTCGCGTTTGTCGTTCGGCACCTTGCGGTAGAACTTCACCACGTTGTGCGGAGTTTTCGGCTGCGCGGCCACCCGCGCGGCTTCGTCGGCGTAAGGATCGACCGGCGGCGCGGTGGGACCCGGTACGTCCAACTCCGTGGAGTCGATCTGCAGGAATTCCTGCGGCAACTCGCGCCTCAAAAACGCGGTGCCGCGAAGATCGGTGATTTGGGCGAGGGTTTCGCCGGCTTCAAGGCGCCGCGCGATCTCCACGATCTGGCGCTCGGCGTTGCCGAACACCAGAAGGTCGGCCTTCGAGTCGATCAGCACCGAGCGGCGCACGGTCTCGGACCAGTAGTCGAAGTGCGCGATGCGCCGCAGGCTCGCCTCGATGCCGCCGACCACGATGGGCGTGCGCTTGAACGCTTCCCGCAGGCGCTGCGCGTAGACAATGACGCTGCGGTCGGGCCGCTTGCCGGCAACGCCTCCGGGCGTATAGGCATCGTCGCTGCGCACCCGCTTGTCGGAGGTGTAGCGATTGACCATGGAATCCATGTTGCCGGCGGTGACGCCGAAGAAGAGTCTGGGCGCGCCGAGGACTTCGAAATCGGCGGTGCTGTGCCAGTCAGGCTGCGCGATGATGCCCACCTTGAAGCCGCTCGCCTCCAACACCCGCCCGATGATCGCCATGCCGAAACTCGGGTGGTCGACGTAGGCATCGCCCGTGACAATGATGATGTCGCACTGCGACCAGCGGAGCGCCTGCATCTCGGCGCGCGTGGTGGGCAAAAAAGCCGCCGGTTTTTCGCCGGCGGCTTTCAGATCGGATGCAAAGAGGGGCGCTGGCATGGCCACGCCCCTATCCTGGAGCGCTGATAATCTGGCCCATCAACCGAGGTCGAGGGGGACGTAGCTTTGCCGGTCCTCTCGCTGAATGAGCAGGGCCACGTTGTTGCCGGCTTTGGCTACTTCGCGTTTCAGTTCCGCAACCGTCGTGACCGTGACGCCATTGACGCCCAATACCACGTCGCCCTCCTGAAGTCCTGCCGCCAGCGCCGGACCCGAGACCTGCTCGATGACGAGCTTGCCCTTGGTCTTCAACTCCTGCTGTTCGCGCGCCTCCAAGGGACGCACCTGCAGGCCGAGTTTGCCGCCGCTGTCCTCTTCGCTGGTGCGGGCCGCGAGCGCCGGGGTCTCATCGAGGAGCACCGTCTTCAAAGACACATCGGTGGCCTTGCGGTCGCGCCAGAGCCCGAGCTTCACCATGCTGCCGGGGGGAATCTGCGATATCACCGCGGGCAGATCCCAGGAGTGCTCGATGTACTTGCCGTTCACCGCCACGATCACATCGCCCGACTTCAGCCCCGCCTTGTCGCTGGGGCCATTGGGCTCGACGCGGCTCACCAGCGCCCCATGCGGGCTCGGCAGGCCGAAGGATTGGGCGAGTTGCTGCTTCACTTCCTGCACTTCGACGCCGATGCGGCTGCGGGCCACCTTGCCGGTCTTCAGCAGCTGGTCCTTCACGTTCAGCGCATAGTCGATCGGGATGGCGAAGGACACACCCATGTAGCCGCCGGAGCGGCTGTAAATCTGCGAGTTGATGCCGATCACTTGGCCGTCGATGTTGAACAGCGGGCCACCCGAATTGCCCGGATTCACGGCCGCGTCGGTCTGGATGAAAGTCACATACGACTGCGCGCCGTCATCCGAGGGGACCTGGCGGTCCACCGCGCTGATGACCCCGGCCGTCACGCTGCTTTCGAAGCCGAACGGCGCGCCGATGGCGATCGCCCACTGCCCCGGCCGGAGCTTGGCCGGATCGCCGAACTTCACCGTCGGCAGACTGTTGGCTGGAATCTTGATGAGCGCCACATCGCTGCCCTTGTCGACGCCGATGACCTTGGCGCGAAACTCGCGCCGATCGTGCGTCTGCACGGTCACTTCGGCGGCATCCTGCACCACGTGCGCATTGGTGAGCACATAGCCGTCGCTCGAGACGATGAAGCCCGAGCCCACCCCGGTGCGGGGCCTGAGTTGCTGCTGCGGCACCTGCTGCTGAAAGCGCCGGAAAAACTGCGACAGCGGATCATCGCCGTCCGGGTTGCCCCCCTGCAGCTGCAGCGACTGGCGCGGCGGGGCTTTCTCGGTCACCTGGATATAGACCACGGCCGGCCCGTTCTCGGCCACCAGGCCGGAAAAGTCCGGAAGCCCAGTGACCCGCCCGGGGCCCGGGGTCGAGGTATCGGTCGCCGCAACCGGCGCAGCCGCCGTTGTTGGGGCAGTCCCGACGCCAGCGGCCGAGCGTTGGTGGGCGACAATGACGACAAAAATGGCCGCGGCAACCGCGAGCGACCAAGTCCTAAAACTTCCCATCTATAACGACCTCTGCAAACGGGGGAACCACCAGGGGACAGACCGCCAAACCTGGGGCTAGGTTTCAATTTTCCAAGTTTACCCCGGTATTTATCAACATTTTGGCCTCAATTTGGGGCATTTTTGCTGCGGTTGCACTTTCCGCTCAGAAATGTGACTTCGCCACAAGAGCCTTCCCCCTCCAGGGACTACCCTAGGTTGTAATTTCTTTCTTTCCGACACCCCGTTATGGCAGATGCGCTTGGTCCAATCCTGGTGGTCGTGGGCGGCGACACCAAGCGTGTCCAGTGGCTGACCCATCACATTACCAGTCAATGGCCGAGCGCCCAGGTGACGACCCTGCGCAGCGGCGAAACCGTCACCTTAAGCCGCCTGATCGCCGAAGGCACCCCGGACGCGCTGTTCCTGCACATCGACTACGCCAACGATGCGGTGGCCGCGACCGTCATCGCCCAGTTGGGGCAACTGTTGAGGCTTCAGCCGAGTCTGCATTGCGTGCTGCTCGCCGAGAATGGCGATGAGCTGTGCGCCACCGCCGGCATGAAAGCCGGCGCCAAGGACTACATCCCCCTGGCGCGCATCTCGCGCGACCAGCTGTTAAATGCCATCACCGAGGCCCAGGCTAAGCGACGCCCCACGCCGCAACCGGTGGCCATCATCGCGGCCAATGACACCCCTTCGATGGAAGTGTCGGGCTATTCCATCGTCAAGGAGATTGCCACCAGCAATTTTTCCTCGGTGTTTCTCGCACGCAGCGAGCGCTTGCGGCGCAACGTCGTGCTCAAGGTGATGAACCGCGGCGAGACGCAGCGCGAACTCGACGATGCCGAACGCTTTCAACGCGAATATGAAATCATCTCCTCCATCACCCACCGGGCCATCGCCGAAATCTACGATTTCGGTTCGCAGCCCCGGCAGCTGTATCTGGCGATGGAGTATTTCCCGTGCGGCGACCTTCGCGACCGGCTGCGCAACCCCTTGAGCGTGGACGAAAGCCTGTACTACCTCCGGGCCATTGCCGAGGCGCTGCGGGTGATCCACGTGTTCGGCATCCTGCACCGCGACTTGAAGCCCGCCAACGTCATGCTGCGCGAGGACAATTCGCCCGTGCTCATTGACTTCGGCCTCGCCCGTCGCTCCATGGAAGATGCCAACACCACCGGAATCGGGCAGGTCTTGGGCTCGCCGTACTACATAAGCCCCGAGCAGGCGCAGGGTCAGCGCGTGGATGCCCGTACCGACCTTTATAGCCTCGGTGTGATGTTCTACGAGATGCTCACCGGCCAGCGGCCTTATGGGGGCCGCTCGGCGGTCGCCATCATGTCCCAGCACACCACGGCCCCCGTACCCACCCTACCGCCGGCTACTGCAGCGCAGCAACCGCTCCTCGACCGGCTCATGGCCAAGGAGCAGAACGCCCGCTACGCCTCGGCGGACGAGCTGTTGGCGGATCTCGGGCCGGTGGTGGCGGCGGTCGCCTGATAGCCGGCATCGCCGTGTGACGTGGGTCGCAGCCGCTGCCGCGATGCTCAAGCCTTGCGGCGGTTCAAGGCCCAATCGTGAAGCGCTTCCATCCGGCGGCCGCTCTGCTTTGGCACTCTTAGCTCGATGTTCATCAGCGTCAAACGACACGAGCGAGAAAAGCAGGAGCTCATCGATTCCAGCAAAAGGCTGACCGATGCCATCCTCGGCACCTCCGCGATCGGGCTGTTTCTCCTGAACGCCAAGGACCGCATCCAGCCGCAGGTGTCCAAGTCGATGGGCACGCTTTTCCGCCGCGACGCCTTCGAGGAGATGAGCCTGGAGAAACTCCTCGCTCCCTTGGTGAACGCCAAGACCCTGACCCTGGTGCGCGCGTTCGTTACCAAGCTTTTGGCCTCCCCTTCCCCACCCGAGAACAATCCGCTCGAGAGCCTGGAAGTGCGACTGCCCAAGGGCGACGGCACTTTCGATACGGCGCAGTACGGGTTTCATTTCACCGCCGTGGATGCGGTGGCCGATGAGGGCCGCAGCTGGCTGGTACGCGTCACGGACATCACCGCACGGGTGCAGCAGCAGCGCGAACTCGAGGACCTGCGCGCCAGTCTCGAGGCGCACGCCGAAATTCTCTGCGCGGTGCTGCAGGCGGGCGGCGCCCGCTTCGGCAGCTTCCTGCAGAAGACCGACACTTCCATGAAGACCATCAACGCCGTGCTCAAGAAGCCGGCGCGCGAGACCGAGGCATTCCGCTCCAAGCTCGAGGAGACCCTCACCGAGGTCGATCGCGTGCGCCGCGAAGCGGCGGCCTTGAAGCTTGCGGGTCTGGAAGCGGCGGCCCGCGATTTCGAGGACGCGCTGCAGGATCTTCGCAACCGCGACAACTTGAGCGGCGGCGATTTCCTTCCCCTCGCGGTCAAGCTCGATCAGCTGTACGTGAAGTTCGCGCTGATCCGCACCATTTCGCAGAAATCCTCCACGCCGCGCCACGGCGAAAATGCCATGAGCGATGCGCCGATGACGGCCAACGGCACCCAGATCATCGAGGCGCCCAAGTTCATCGCGGAAATCGAACAGCGCGAGCAGGCCGCGCGCCGCGTGGCACAAGCGGGCAGTCTGGAGAACACGCTGCAGACGCTCACCGATCTTGTCGCCCAGGAACACAAAAAGACGGTGGCGCTCGAATGCAGCGGCCTCGACCTGGTGCCGGCGCGCTATCAGGCCACCATCAAGAACGTCTCGATCCAGCTGATCCGCAATGCCGTGATGCACGGCATCGAGACGCCGGACGAGCGCCAGGCGGCGGACAAGCCGGTGCACGGCACCTTGCAATTGGAATTTCGCTGCCTGCCGGATCTCAGCTACGAACTGCTGTTCGAGGACGACGGCCGCGGACTCGATCCCGAGAAGGTGCGCGCCACGGCCATCGCCAAGGGGTTGGTGACCGAGGAGGCGGCGAGCCGGCTGCGCGACCGGCAGCTCATCAAGCTCATCTTCAAATCGGGATACACGACCCTGCAGTCCGAGTCGGGCGAAGCGCCGCACGGCGCTGGCATGTCGCTGGTCCGCCGCTATGTGCACGAAGCCGGCGGCAGGATCGCCCTCGCCAGCCTGCTCGGCCACGAAACTCGCTTCAAAGTGGCGCTGCCGATGCTCGAGGCCGACGCCGCCAGCCAGGTCGCCTGAACCTTTAAGCTTTATCCGCGGTCAGCTCCACCAGCACCGCGCCCGCGGCAACCCGCTCAGACACTTTGAAGGCGAGTTTTGCCACCTGCCCTGCGTAAGGGGCGGTGAGCGTGTGTTCCATTTTCATCGCCTCGACCGTTACCAGCGGAGCCCCTTTCTGCACCTGCTCGCCCAAGGTCACGTGCACCGCCACGATGGTGCCCGGCAAGGGCGTGAGGAGCGAACCCTGCTCGGCGGTATCGGCCGCCTGCAGACTGTCTTCGGTCTCGGTGAGCTTCACCTGCACGTGTCCGCCGGCGCGATACAGATGCAAACAGCCTTGTTCCGCGACCACGCGGACGCGCCGCAGCACGCCGTCGCGCTCAAGTTCCAGCGCATCGTCGGCGCGCGCGATGAGTAACGCTTCGAAGAGCTGACCCGCATTGATGCGGTAACGCGCATCGCCTTCGTGCATCACGGTCACGGGCTTGTCGTTCAGCGTCCACGAGGAACGCGCCGCGGCGCCCGCACGCCAGCCGCGCGTGTCTTCCCACAATGAAGATTCTTCGCGCCGGCGCGTGGCGAGCCAGAGGGCCGCATCGGCAAGATCCTCCGCGCCTGCGGACGGCTCGCCGAACTTCAAATCGCTCTGATGCTTAGAAAGGTAGTTCGTGCCCACGCCGCCTGCGCGGAATTCGGCCTCGCCCAGGATGCTCACGAGCAATGCCCGGTTGGTGAGCACTCCCGCGACCTCGGTGTCCTCGAGCGCGGCGCGCAGCCGGTCGATGGCGATATCGCGCGTTTCGCCCCAGCAGACAAGCTTGCCGAGCATCGGGTCGTAGAAGCTCGACACCTCGTCGCCCGTCTGGAAACCGACATCGAGACGAACCTCCGCCCGTGCGGAAGGCCACGCCAGGTGCGTGATGCGCCCGACGCTTGGCAGATAGCCTTGCGAGGGATCCTCTGCGTACAGGCGCACCTCGACGGCGGCGCCGCGAACCTTGAGCTCCCCGCCGGCGAGCGGCAGCGCCTCGCCCTGCGCCACCTTGATTTGCCATTCGACAAGATCGAGGCCGGTGATGCACTCGGTCACCGGGTGCTCCACTTGCAAACGCGTGTTCATCTCCATGAAGTAGAAATTCTGGGCCTCATCGACCAGAAACTCGACCGTGCCCGCGCCCACGTAGCCCACGGCCTGAGCCGCCTGAATCGCCGCCTGCGACATCTTGGCGCGCACCTCGGGCCGCAGGCCAGGCGCGGGCGCCTCTTCAATGATCTTCTGATGGCGGCGCTGCACCGAGCAGTCGCGATCGAACAGACTCACGGTGTGTCCCTGCGAGTCGGCGAACACCTGCACTTCCACGTGCCGTGCCTTGTCGAAGTAGCGCTCCAGCAGCAAATGGTCGTCTCCGAAGGAAGTCCTCGCCAGCCGCTGCGCCGACTCGACCGCCGCCTTCATCTCCTCGACGCGGCGAACCACCTGCATGCCTTTGCCGCCGCCGCCGGCGCTCGCCTTGATGATGAGAGGAAAGCCAACGCGCGCCGCCTCCTCGGTGAGCCGTGCAAGCGATTGCTCCGCGCCGTGATAGCCCGGCGCCACTGGCACGCCGACCGCTGCCATGGCTGCCTTCGAAGCGCTCTTCGATCCCATGGCCGCGATAGCCTTGGCGGGCGGACCGACGAAGCGCATCCCGGCCTCGACCACCGCCTTCGCAAAATCCGCGTTCTCAGACAGAAACCCGTAACCTGGATGCACGGCATCGGCGCCCACTTTTCTGGCGAGCGCGACCAGCTTGCCGATATTGAGGTAGCTGTCGGCCGGCGGCGAAGCACCGAGATGGTAGGCCTCGTCGCAGGCAGCCACGTGCTGAGCCAGCCGGTCGGCATCCGAGTACACCGCGATGCTGGTGACGCCCAGCCGTCGGGCAGTAAGGGCGATGCGGCAGACGATTTCGCCGCGGTTGGCGATCAAGAGACGACGGATCATGCCATCCTCACATTCGAAACACGCCGAAACGGGTTTCGGCGATGGGTTGCGCGCGCGTCAGGGACAATGCCAGGCCCAGGATGCGTCGCGTGTCGGCCGGATCTATCACGCCGTCGTCCCACAGCCTGGCTGATGCGTAATAAGGATTGCCCTGATGCTCGAACTGCGCGCGAATCGGGGCTTTGATCTTCTCTTCTTCCTCCGCGCTCAGCGTTTCGCCGCCGCGCTCGAGCGCCTCGCGCCTGATCGTGGCCAGCACGCTCGCGGCCTGCTCGCCCCCCATCACCGATGTGCGGGCGTTCGGCCACTGGAACAAGAAGCGCGGGCTGTAGGCGCGGCCGCACATGGCGTAGTTGCCGGCGCCGAAGCTGCCGCCGATGACCACGGTGTACTTCGGCACCGCCGCGCACGCCACCGCGGTGACCAGTTTTGCGCCGTCCTTGGCGATGCCGCCGGCCTCGGCCGCTTGCCCCACCATGAAGCCTGAAATGTTCTGCAGGAACAGCAGCGGGATGCCTTCGCGACTGCACAGCTCGATGAAGTGCGCCCCCTTCAACGAGCTCTCCGAGAACAGGATGCCGTTGTTGGCCAGGATCCCCACCGGCATGCCGTAGATGTCGGCGAAGCCGCACACCAAGGTGGTGCCGTAGAGCGCCTTGAATTCATCGAAAAACGCACTGTCGACCAGCCGCGCGATGACCTCGCGAACATCGTAGGGCTTGCGCGAGCTCGGCGGGATGATGCCGTAGAGCTCGTCCGGCGCGAAGTCGCTCTTTGGATCTGAGGCGCCGATCGGCCGCAGCGTCGGGGCGCGCAGCCGCGCCACGGCGCGGCGCGCGAACGCGAGCGCATGCGTGTCGTTTTCAGCGTAGTAGTCGGTGACCCCGGACTTGCGACAGTGCACGTCCGCGCCTCCCAAGGTCTCGGCGTCGATCTCCTCCCCGGTCGCCGCGCGCACCAGGGGCGGACCGCCGAGGAACACCCGGCCTTGATTGCGCACGATGATGGCGTGATCCGACATGGCCGGCACGTACGCGCCACCGGCCGTGCAGGAACCATGCACCACCGCGATCTGCGCAATGCCCTGCGAGGAGAGGCGCGCCTGGTTGTAGAAAATCCGGCCAAAGTGCTCGCGATCGGGAAACACCTCGTCCTGCTTGGGCAGAAACGCGCCGCCGCTTTCCACCAGGTACACGCAGGGCAAGGCGTTCTCCGCCGCTATCTCCTGGGCCCGCAGGTGCTTCTTCACGGTGAGCGGATAGTAGGTGCCGCCCTTCACGGTTGGATCGTTCGCCACCACCATGCATTCGCGGTTGGAGATGCGGCCGACGCCGGTGATGAGCCCTGCGCCCGGCAGTGCCTCGCCATAAACGTCTTGCCCCGCGAGCGCGGACAGTTCGAGAAAGGGAGAACCGGGATCGAGCAACGCGTCGATGCGCTGGCGAGCCAGGAGCTTGCCGGCCTTCAGGTGCTTCTCGCGGGCCGCCGTACTGCCGCCTTCGGCGTTGCGCTGCAACGTCGAGCGCAAGTCATCCACCAGGTGCTGCATGGCGGCGCGGTTATCGGCGAATTCCTGGGATCGGGCGTCGATTTTTGAGGCGATCTTAGCCATGGCTTTGTTGTCGCTGACGTGGCAATATTGTCCGACAGTCCGATTATCCAACGATTTACACAGCCATGTCCAATTCTGCATACCGCGAATTCAACTTCGGCCTGGGCGAACTGATCGACACCGTGCGCGATCAGGCACGGCGTTTCGCCGAGGAACGCATTGCGCCGCGCGCCAGCGACATCGACCGCAGCAATATTTTTCCCCGGGATCTGTGGCCCGAGATGGGCGAGCTCGGGCTCCTCGGCATGACGGTGAGCGAGGAATTCGGGGGCGCAGGCATGGGCTATCTCGCCCACACCGTCGTCATGGAGGAGATTTCGCGCGCCTCGGCCGCGGTCGGTTTGAGCTACGGCGCCCACTCGAACCTTTGCGTCAATCAGCTGGCGCGCAATGGTTCCGAGGCGCAGAAGCGGCGTTACCTGCCGAAGTTGATCAGCGGCGAGCACGTGGGCTCCCTCGCCATGTCCGAACCCGGCGCCGGTTCCGATGTCGTGTCCATGCAGCTGCGCGCAACCCGCCGCGGCGATTGCTACGTGCTCGACGGCCGCAAGATGTGGATCACCAACGGTCCGGAAGCCGATGTCCTGGTGGTGTACGCCAAGACCGACCCCGAGGCCGGCGCCCGCGGCATCAGCGCATTCATCATCGAGAAGGGCTATGCCGGCTTCTCACCGGCGCAAAAGCTCGACAAGCTCGGCATGCGGGGCTCCAGCACCAGCGAGCTCGTGTTCGACGGCTGCGAGGTGCCTGCGGAAAACCTGCTCGGCCGCGAGAACGGAGGCGTCGGCGTCCTCATGAGCGGTTTGGATTACGAACGGGTGGTGCTGTCCGGCGGACCGCTCGGCATCATGGCCGCCGCGCTCGACGTCGCGGTGCCCTACGTTCGGGAACGCAAGCAGTTCGGCCAGCCCATCGGCACCTTCGAGCTGATCCAGGGCAAGCTCGCCGACATGTATTCCTCGCTGAACGCCTGTCGCAGTTATGCCTACATGGTCGCCGCCGCCTGCGATCGGAGCGATCACACTCGCAAGGACGCCGCGGCCTGCATCTTGGTCTGCGCGGAAGCGGCGACGCGTGCCGCGCTCGATGCCATCCAGCTGCTGGGCGGCAACGGTTACATCAACGACTATCCCACCGGCCGACTGCTGCGCGACGCGAAGCTCTACGAAATCGGCGCCGGGACCTCGGAAATCCGCCGCATGCTCATCGGCCGCGAGCTCTTTGGAGAGGGCATGTGAGCGACCTGTTCGAGCCGCTGAATGACTATCCGGCCTACCGCCAGATCGCCAACCAGATAGAAGAACGCATCGTCGCGCGAAGCTTGCAGGTGGGTGATCCTCTGCCCTCGGAGACGGATCTGGCGCGACAGTTCGGCGTCAATCGTTCGACGGTCCGCGAGGCGATCCGGGAGCTGGAGATCCAGGGTCTGCTCGGGCGCGAACGCGGCGAGAAACGTCTGCGTGTCACACGACCGAAGCCGCAGGACGTCTCGGACGGGGTGAGCCGCGCGCTTGCGCTGCACGATGTCACCTTCAGCGACCTGTGGGAGGCCATGATGGCCATGGAACCTGCCGCGGCCCAATACGCGGCCCTGCGGCGCACGCCCGGCCAACTGCAGGTACTGAGCAGCGCCGCAGCGCGCTGCAAGCACCGCGAAGCCGACACCATCGAAGCTGTCGCCGCGGTGGTCGATTTCTTCACCGCGGTGGCGGAAGCGAGCGGCAATCAGGTGCTGGCGTTGTCGCAGGCGCCGCTGAACGCGTTGCTGTCCCCTACCCTCACCCGCATGATCGATCATCTGCCGCAGGCCCGCGCACGCATCGTCGAGGCGCAGGGCAAAATCATCGCCGCTATAAAGGCGCGCAAGAGCGACCAAGCGCGCACCTGGATGGAAAAGCACATCCGCGATTTCAAGCGTGGCCATGAACTCGAAGTCCGTGCCGGCTGAACGCGGCGCCGATTCGCCCCTATAGAATGGTTTCGCGGCGCGTGTCGCTGCCGTTAGGATCGTGCAGATTGGTGCTGAATGAGACCAGCACCATGGGAGAGTCGCCGGTGTTGCGAAACGCGTGCACCACGCCCGGCGGGATCGTCAGGCGCCGGATTTCGCCGGCCGGAATTTCGATGTCCCGCACCACGCCCTCCTCCTTGAGGCGCACCAGACAAGGACCGACCACCGTGGTGGTTTCGGTGGCGGTAGCGTGCACGTGATTGCCGCGTACCTCCTTGGGTTCCGTCAGCACCACATGCACGTTGCGCTGCAGGCGCAACTCGTCGTCGCTGAGCGGCTCGAATAGCGCGCCGCGCGCATCGCGGTGCGTCTTGACGCCGTCCAGCCTCACTCGCTTAAAGTCATTCATCGCGTCGAGTATATCTGCGACGCGTAAGTTGGCCACGCGATACGAGGAGCACTCCGGCGATGAGCATGCCATCGAGCCAGTCCAACGCACCGCCGCCGCCGCCGCTCTTCGGCGCCGTGACCGTCAGATCCGCCGACACCGCCCCCGCACTCATCCCCGCCGGCCCGCTCGACAATGCCTTGTCGGCGATCGTTTCGGTGTAACTGCCGGCCGAGGCAGCCGACACCTGTACCGTCACGCTGCAGCTGCCCTGCGCCGGAACGTTGGCGTTGCGCAAGGTGACGGCGCTCGTGGTGTTGGACAGCGACAAGTTGGCGCCGGTGCAGTCGGTACCTAGATCCGGGATCGTGGACACGCTCAAGCCCGAAGGCAGCGACTCGCTGATTGCCGCCTGCGTCAAATCGAAGGGATTGCTGTTCTTCAATACCAGCGTGAGCGTGCTCATGCCGCCGGTGCTCATTGTCGCCGGGCTGAATGAGACTCCCACGGTCGGCGCGCTGACGGAGAAATTGAGCGGCTTCGGGCAGGCGCTGCTGGCTGAACCGGCCGCAGCAGGTGCGGCAGTGCTGGCCCCGGTCGCGCTGAAGATCACCGTTGCGGTGTCGCTGGCGCCGTTGCCGTCGGTAACCTTCAGCACCAGGGTGCCGGCGCCGGCGAAGCTCGCCGTTGCCTTCGCCGTGCCGGCTCCGGATTGAATGGTAACGCCGCCCGTGGCGGTCCACGCGTAGCTCGCGATCGAGCGGTTGCAGGCGGCAACGCTGCCGCTGGCATCGAACTCAAAGCCTGCGCCGGGACTGAGGTTCGCCGGGATCTTCACCGCAGCGATCGGATCGAGCGCCGCTGTGACGGCATTCAACGCGTTCAGCATGCCGGCGCCGCACTCGGTGGTGGTGCAGGCGCATTCACCGCCGCTGTCGGTGTTCGGGCAGGTCGCAACGCCGGTGGTGTTGGGCGGAAACGGCGAGGCGCTCGCCTTGATCCTGGCGATCAACTGGGCGGGGGTAAGGTTGGCATTGACCGCGCGCATCAACGCTGCGACCCCCGACACGATGGGAGCGGAAAAACTCGTGCCGAGATTCGGCGTGATCTGGTCCGTGTAAGAGTTCGCGCCCGGCGTGGTAGTGCCTTCGTTGAAAGTGGTATCTATGGAGCGCAGGCAGGCTCCTGAGGTATTGACGCAGTTGCCCGCGGGCGCGCTGATCCCCACCTCCGGACCCAGGCTGCTGTAGCCCACCTTGGTTCCCACGTTGCGCAGCCCCGCGACGGCGAGGACGCCGGCGCAATTGCCGGGACTGTCCACCGGACCGCTCTCATTGCCGGCCGATGCGACGATCAACACTCCCATCGAAGTCAGCGTGTTGATCACCGAGGAGTACGAACTCGGGCAGCTGCCCGTGCCGCCGATGCTCAGGTTGATGATGTCCGCAGGATACGGATTATCGGGAGCGCCGTTGATCGAGAGCCCGGCGGCCCACTGCATGCCGGTGATGATGTCTGAATCGTAACCGCCGCACTTGCCGAGCGCCCGCACCGGCAGGATGTAGGGGTTCCAGGTCATCCCCGCAATGCCCACGCCGTTGTTGGTGATGGCGCCGAGCACGCCGGCGACCCGGGTCCCATGCCACGAGCTGTCCTCTACGGGGCACTTGGTGCTCGGGAACAACGTGGTGTTGGTCTGATCGGCAGCGCTGATCCAGTCGCCGGGATCAGAAGGGTCCGGATCCCAGCCATCGCCGTCGTTGGCGATCAGGAAGGTGCCGAGCTCCATGCCATTGCTGACGTTCAAGTCCTCGCCCACGAAGTCGTAGCCCGGCAGCAGGCGGCCGCCGAACCCGGCGCGCAGCAAATCGGGATGATCGAACCGAAATCCGGAATCGACATCGGCGATCACCGTGCCGGTACTTCCCGTGGTGATGTTCCAAGCGGACGCCGCGTCGGTGGCGGACCAATCGCTGGCCGCCGTGGCGGTGGTCGGTGGCAGCATGAACCACTGTCCGGTGTTGCTCGCTCCGGGTTGGAAGAGAGGATCATTCGGCACGGCATGCGGGTAACGACGGGCGTCGACTTCGGCGAACTCCACCGCCGCATCGGAACGCAGACGCGCGATGGCCTTGGCGACTTCGCCGCCATAGAGGGTCTGCGACAGGAAGATCAAGTGCATGCTCGGAGTGAGCTGTCTCGAACCGCGGCTGAAGATTCTTGCGCGCGCCATGAGGTTGGCAAGATCCTCGCCGCTGGTCTGGGCTTGACGCAGCATGACCACGCGCGAGGTGGCATGGATCTGTACGGCACGGGTCACAGCATTGGCACTGGTCGCCTTGAAGCCGACGATGATTCGATCGGTCGACACGCCGATTTGAACCGGGTGAACGCGCACCGGGTTCCATTCTGCGGAAGCTGCGAACGACACGTTCATCGCCATGCCGGCAATGCATCCCAGAATGGCGAGTTTTATGAGTTTTCTCATGGGCTTGCAGCCTAGCAATTTTGCTGCGGCGAAAGTGAGAACCAGCCCCGTAATCAGCCGTCCTAGCAATGGTTGGGAACCGCCGCCGGTTCGGTGTCGGCGTCCGCCGACGCCTCGCTCAGGGTAGAATGGCCTCTTGGTATTAATCAGCTTTGATGCATAGGAAGGGGTCTTTTCAATGACATACGACAATCGACAGTTCTACATCGATGGCGCCTGGGTCGATCCGAGCGAGCCCAAGGAATTCAAGGTCATCAATCCGGCCACCGAAGAGGTAGCGGGCGTCATTTCCATGGGAAGCGCCAAGGACGTCGATCGTGCGGTTGCTGCGGCACGCCAGGCATTTCCCTCGTATTCGCAGACCTCGCAAGCCGATCGCCTGGCGCTCATGGAGCGCATCCTCGCGGCCTATCAGGCGCACTACGACGAGATCGCAAAGGCGATCTCCATTGAGATGGGCGCGCCCATGACCCTCTCCAAGGGCTCGCAAACGCGCATTGGCGTCGGGCACATCAGCGCAATGATCGATGTACTCAAGAACTTCAAGTTCGAGGAACTGCGCGGCACGGTGCGGCTGGTGCAGGAGCCGGTCGGGGTCTGCGCATTGATCACGCCGTGGAACTGGCCGATGAATCAGGTCGCCGCCAAGGTCGTGCCTGCCCTTGCGGCCGGTTGCACCATGGTGCTGAAGCCTTCCGAATTCTCACCGTTCAGCGCCATCATTTGGGCCAAGGTGATGCATGACGCGGGCGTCCCCAAGGGCGTTTTCAATCTGATCAACGGCGACGGCCCCAGCGTGGGCGGTCCGCTCTCCTCGCACAAGGACATCGACATGGTGTCCTTCACCGGCTCGACCCGTGCCGGCACCGAAGTGGCGCGAGCGGCTGCTGCCTCGGTCAAGCGTGTCCATCAGGAACTCGGCGGCAAGTCGCCGAACGTGCTCTTGGCGGATGCGGACTTCGAGCGCGCCGTCAAACAGAGCGTGCTACACGTGTTTCAGAACTCGGGCCAGTCATGCAACGCACCCACCCGCATGCTGGTGCCGCGCGCCAAGCTCGCCGAAGTGGAGGCGATTGCCAAGCGCGTGGCGGAGGGCGTGGTGGTGGGCGATCCTGCCTCGGAAAAGACCAACTTGGGTCCGGTGGTGTCGAAGGTTCAGTTCGAGCGCGTTCAAGGCTACATCGCCAAGGGCATTGCCGAGGGCGCCAAGGTCGTGATCGGCGGCAGCGGCCGGCCGGACGGCCTCGCCAAGGGCTACTACGTGAAGCCCACGATCTTCTCGGGCGTGAACAACGACATGACCATCGCCCGCGAAGAGATCTTCGGACCGGTGCTGTGCATTTTGCCGTACGACAATGAAGAACAAGCCGTGGCGATCGCCAACGACACGCCCTACGGTCTGGCAGCCTACGTCTGGTCGCAGGACAACCTGCATGCACGACGGGTGGGCGCGCAGATTCGCGCCGGCCAAGTCACCTTGAACGGCGCCTCGGGCAACATGAACACGCCTTTTGGCGGGTTCAAGGCCTCGGGCAACGGCCGCGAATGGGGCGAGTTCGGGCTGCGCGACTTCCTCGAAGTGAAGGCAGTGATTGGAGTCGATGCAGCCTAGAAGGCTCCGTGGCCGAAAATATCGTCCGGCTTGAGAATGTAGGCAAACGCTACGCTCCGGATCGCCCTGCCCTGTTCGAGTCATTGAACCTCGAACTGCGGCAGGGCGAATATCTAGCCGTCATGGGCGAATCCGGCGTGGGCAAATCCACGCTGCTCAATCTGTTGGCGGGTCTCGACCAACCGAGCAGCGGCCGGGTGCTGCTCGCGGGCGAGGATCTTGCGCAGCTTGACGACGACGCGCTCACGCTGCTGCGGCGGCGCCATGTCGGATTCGTTTTTCAGGCCTTCCACGTGCTCCCGTATCTGACGGTGGCGCAGAATGTGGACCTGCCCCTCAAGCTGCTGGCGACGGAAAAAAACGAGCGTGAGTCGCGACTGCGGGCTGCCCTGGCGGCCGTCGGGATCGAAGCGCTCGCCTCGCGCCATGCGCGCGATCTTTCCGGCGGGGAGGTGCAGCGGGTCGCCATCGCCCGAGCGCTCATCCATCGGCCGCAGCTGTTGCTGGCCGACGAGCCCACCGGCAACCTCGACGCGCGCACCGCGGGCCAGATCCTGACCCTGCTGCGCGAGCAGATCAAGAACGGCGCAGGCGCCGGCATCCTCATCACCCACTCGCGGGCGGCCGCGGAGAGCGCGGATCGCATTCTCATCCTCGATGCCAATGGCCTGAGCGAGGAGCAGCGAACTCGCCGATGAACGGTACGTTCACCGCATTTCGAGCGCTGATGAGTGCCCAATTGCGCGAGCAACCAGGCCGCTCGCTGGTGACCATCATCGCGATCGCGCTGGGCGTCGCCTTGAGCGCCGCGGTGTATCTGGTGAACAATGCCGCTCTCAATGAGTTCGGTCTCGCCACCAAACGTCTGGTCGGCGAATCGGATCTCATCGTGCGCGCCGCGCAGCCCGGGATTGACGAACAATGGTTCGTGCGCCTCGCCAAGGATCCAGCCGTGTCGGTCGCCAGCCCGATGCTCGAGCTCGAAGTGGCCGTGGCCGCACGGCCCGAACCGTTGAAGGTGCTCGCGCTCGATCCGTTCCGTGCCGCCTCCATCCAGCCGCTGCTGTTGGCGGATATCGGTGCGAAGCTCACCAGCCTCTTCGACCCGGACGCCATCTACGTGAGCGGCGCCGCCGCCGAAGAATTAAAGCTCGTCCCAGGCTCCACGTTCTCTGTCACCGTCGGCAACACCAACAAGGCGCTGCACGTCGTTGGCGTCCTGTCCCGGTCCTCCTATCCCGAATCCTTGGGCCTGATGGACATCGCTTCGGCCCAATGGACGCTCGGCATGTTGGGGCGATTGAACCGCATCGATCTGCAGCTCAAGCCCGGCACCGATGTCGAGGCGTTCCGCCGGCGCCTGCAGGCGCAGCTGCCGGCGGGGGCAACCGCCATCGCACCGGAGGTGGAACGCGATCGCGCGCTCACCGTGACGCGCGCGTACCGCATCAACCTGAACATGCTGGCCCTGGTGGCGCTCTGGACCGGAGCGTTCCTGGTGTTCTCCACCCAATCGCTGGCCGCCCTCAGACGGCGACGGGGTCTGGCGCTCCTGCACGCGCTCGGTGTGACTCGCACGGAACTGCGCCGGGCACTGGTGCTCGAGGGCGCGCTGCTGGGCCTCGCCGGTTCGCTGTTAGGCATCCTGGGCGGAACGCTGCTCGCCACCGTGATCGTCAACCTGCTCGCCGGCGATCTGGGCAACAATGCCCTGCATGCGGCGGGCGCCACGTTCAGCGCGGCGCCCGCCGCCATGCTCGCCTTCTTTGCGATAGGAACCGCGGTGGCGGCCGTCGGCAGTTGGTTTCCGGCGCGCAGCGCCGCCGCGCAGTCGACGGCGCAGGCACTGAAGGGCGGCGACGCGCCGTTCGCGGCCGCCGCCGGCTCGAGCTGGCGATTGGGGCTGATGCTGCTTCTCGCCGGAGTTGCCTTGACGCCGCTGCCCGCGGTGAAGGGATTGCCGCTGTTTGGCTACGCGGCCATTGCGACGCTGCTGCTGGGCGCCGTGCTGCTGGTTCCCGCCCTCACGCTCGGCTTGCTCAAGGCCATGCCACGCACCCAGCGCACCATCCTCGACACGGCGGTGGCGCAGCTGAAGCAAAACGTGGCGCAGTCGACCTTGAGCCTCGCCTCGATCATCGTGAGTTTCAGCCTCATGGTCGCCATGGCGATCATGGTGTATTCGTTTCGGGTCTCCTTCGATCATTGGCTCTTGAAGCTATTGCCCGCGGATCTGCAGGCTCGGGAGCCGGTGGGCAACGACACCGCGTTTTGGTCGAGCGACGACCAGGCGCGGCTGAGCTCTCTTCCCGGCATCTCGCGCGCGGAATTCCGCCGCACCCTGCGCATCTCGCTCGATCCTGACCGTGAACCGGTTGCCTTGATCGCGCGTGGCCGCGATGCGCGGCAAGCGGCGGCCGAGTTGCCCCTGGTGAGCAAACTGCGCGAACCGGGACCGGGTGAGATCCCAGTATTCATCTCGGAGTCCTTCCACGATCTGTATGCCTACCAGCTCGGAGAGAAGATTCGTCTGCCGCTGAAAACCCCGGAGCACTACGTCATCGCCGGCATCTGGCGCGACTACGTGCGACCCTCCGGCGCCATCGTGCTGGCCCGTGATGCTTACGAGCGTGCGACCGGCGATCGGAATGCCACCGAAGCCTCCTTTTGGCTCGCCGATACCGGCGACGCCAAGCGCGTCGAAGCGGCGCTTCGTGCCTCGCTCCCCGGCGCCTCGGCGCTCGAGGTCACCACCTCGAGCGCGCTTCGCGAGCGTTCGCTGCGCATCTTCGATCGCGCCTTTCTCGTCACTTACGCGCTCGATGCCGTGGCCGTGATGATCGGCCTGCTCGGCATCAGCTTTGCCGCCAGTTCCACCGCGCTCGCCCGGCGCGCCGAATTCGGCATGCTGCGGCACATCGGCATGCGCCGAATCGATGTGATGAAGCTCCTGGCGAGCGAGGGATTTCTGACCAGCGCATTCGGCGTGCTCTACGGCTTGGGCTTGGGGACCATCCTGAGTCTGGTGCTCGTCTACGTAGTGAACCGTCAGTCCTTCAACTGGAGCATCGATCTTGCCATTCCGGTTGTGCATCTTGCGCTACTGAGCGCGCTCCTGATCGGCGCCGCGGCGCTCACCGCGGTGATCAGCGGCCGTGCCGCCATGGGCAGCGCCGCTGTACGGGCCGTGCGCGAGGACTGGTAGTGAAAAACTGGCTGCTGTTGCTGCTGGTGGCAGGCGCAGTGGCGGGCGCACAGGGCGAGGACTTTGCGCCGGTGCGTCCCGAGGCGCGACTCGCCTTCCCGCAGGATCTTGGCAGCCATCCTGAATATCGGACCGAGTGGTGGTACATCACCGGGTGGCTCGACGCCAAAGACGGACCGCTCGGATTTCAGGTCACTTTTTTTCGCAGTCGTCAGGCGCTCAAGGGCAAAAATCCCAGCCGCTTCACGCCGCAGCAGATACTCATCGCTCATTGTGCGCTGAGCGATCCCAGGCGCGGCCATCTGTGGCAGGACCAGCGCGTGCGGCGCGCCGGTCTCGGGCTCGCCGAAGCCGCCGCCGGCGACACGCACGTATGGATCGACACCTGGGCGCTCGAGCATCGCGGCGGGGTGTACAAGGCCGACACCGATGCGGCCGATTTCGCGCTGCACCTCGAACTCGTGCAACAAGAATCACCGCTTCTCAACGGCGATGCCGGATTCTCCCGCAAGGGACCGCTTCCCTCCGATGCGAGCGACTACTACAGCATTCCGCATCTTCAAGTTAGCGGCACCGTGCTGCGCGGCGCATCGGCGGCAACGGTGAGCGGAGAGGCGTGGCTCGATCATGAGTGGTCGAGCGAATATTTGGATCCCGAAGCGGTCGGTTGGGACTGGGTGGGTCTGAATCTCGATCACGGCGCGGCGCTCATGGCGTTTCGCATCCGCACCGCCCAGGGCACGACGCTCTGGGCCGGCGGCACCTATAGAAACGGCGCCGGCGACACCCGCGCCTACTCGCCCGCGGATATCGAATTCACCCCGACTCGCCGCTGGATTTCCCCAAGGACCGGCGTCACCTATCCAATCGAGTGGGATTTGCGCGCCGGCGAGAACCGCGTCCACTTGAAACCTCTGATGGACGATCAGGAAAACGATACGACGATGTCGACCGGCGCCATCTATTGGGAGGGTGCGGTACGCGTCAGCGATGCGGCCGCCCGCGAGGTAGGCAAGGGCTATCTGGAACTCACCGGCTACGGCGAACGATTGCGCCTGCGCTGAACGGCGCTTCAGGTCTCGCGGAACTTGCGCACCATGCGCGTGACGAACGGGGGCACGATGTCCCTGATCACAGAACGGATCTTGGACGAATGCGTCTCGTGAAAGCGCGGCGCGAAAATCGTGGTATGCGGTTTGCGGATGCTGGCCGGCTGCGCCCCGACGCTCGCGGTGTGGTAATACACGATGAAGGACTGGCGCATGATGTCGCTGGGACACGCCAGAGGCGCCGGCACGCCGTGATAGTTCGGGAAGGCCACCTCAAACAACACCGTGCGGTTGTATAGGGGATCGATCGAGACCTCGCGCCGCTTCCCGTCCGGGGTCCAAAGCTCCAACTGTCCGTTGTATTCGGTCTTCCAACTTTTGTTCAGGAAGATGATCATCGCTAGGCGCCGGATCAGGCCGGTCTCGTAGGCCACATTGCGATCGGCGTGCACGTCGAAATAGTCGCCGCGCTTCATGACGGCAAAACCGCCGCCTTGCAGATATGGATCCGGCAACAACTGCCCTACGCCGCTGATCTGCGCGAGCAGCTGCAGGAATGCCGCCGTGTGCACGATGTTGAGCAGGTTGGAGCCGGCGCTTCCGAGTTCCGCCGCGGAGCGCATGCGCACCGTGCGCTCGCGCGGGTCGCGATCAACGTTGACCCATTGCTCGTTCTGCATCTCTGCGATCTCCTCGAGCAATGGCTCGAGGTAGCGATCCGAGAACATGTTGTCGAGCACCAGGTGCGGAAAGGGTGTGGCGCCGTGATAGCTGGCGCTGAGCGCATCGACTTCGTCAGGCAAAGTGACCTTGCCCTTCAGCGGCACGCGAACGTCGTAAGCTGCACGCGTCATGACCAACTCCCCCAACCACCGCGACGCCAATTCGGCTGTCTCATCATTGGACTGCCTCGGCTAGTATCGCGCGGTATATGCCCAAGTAGGAATCGATAGCCGCCTTGCTATTGAACTTATTACTCCAGATCCGGCCGCGTTCGACCCGCCGGGCACGCTCGGCCTCGGTTTCGGCAAGCGCCTCCTTGAGGACCTGGAGCGCCTCTTTCGTCCAGGCATCAATATCGCCGCCCGCTTCCAGGCGCGGTATGTAAAACGCGGTCTCACCGGCTACTTCAGTCATAGGCGCCTCCTTGGTCGTCAAGACCGGACACCCGCAAGCCTGGGCCTCGATGAGGGGCCAGCCGAAGCCCTCGGCAAAACTTGGAAAGAGCAGAAGCTTGGCATATGAGTAGGCTGCCTGAAGGGTCTCACTTTTCACGTCCTGAAAAAAGAGCACGGATCCCTTGGCGCCCACCTTTTTCAAGGCCTGTCGCAAAGTTGCGTCAGGCGACGGTCCTATCAGCCACAGCGGCAACGGAGTCGCCTCGCTCGCCACATACCTTGCGTAAAGTTCGATGAGCCCGCGGCGATTTTTGTACCACTGGTTGCCGCCCACGTGCAGTAAGACCCCCTGCGGCGCGGACGGAAAGTTGTCTCGCAACAAAATCCGCTGCGCCTCTTCTCTAGGCATTGGCGTGTAGGGATAGTTCACTCCGTTGTAGACGACCTCGCAAATGGTCGGTTCAACCAGACCGAATTGCTGCAGGTCGGCACGCGTCTTCTGGGAAATGCAGATGAAGTGGCGGCCGCGCCGGAAGCCGCGCCGGATGTAGCGCTGGTAGAGACGTCCCGAAATCGAGGTCGGATTTTCCTTTATATCCCCGAGTGCGGAACGCAGCGCCAACAGGTCGTGAACATGGATGGCGTGCGGACGCGATGCGACCGCCGGGACCCAGGGACCCATGGCTTGGTCGCAAAACACGAACAGTGTGTCGCGGGCGGCCTGCCGCGCGGCACGGCGCAACACCCGGGGAAACAGCAGGTATTGGTCGACGTACCCTGCCCACTTGGCAAGCCGCGTGGCGGCGAAATAGCGACGTACCCTCGCCTGCGGGGCGATGCAGCTCACCTCGTGCCCCAGCTGCTTGTAGGCGGCTGTGAGCATTTGTGCGAAGCGCGGCATGCTTTGGGAGGTCATGAATGGAGGGTGACAGACGATGACAAGCTTCACGCTAGCCCTCGCCCGCCGCGCGACCGGCCTGGACGATGCCCTCCGCACAGTGGCTGACGCTGTACTCGGTAACCAGTCGCGCGCTGTTCGCGCCGAAGGTTTTACGCAGTTGCGCATCCTGCGCCAAATCCACCATGCGGTCGGCCAACTCGCGCTCGTTCGTGTGGTCGAATACGAACCCGTTCCAGCCCGGCCTTACCAGATCCTTGCCGCATCCGACCTGGTCGGACACGATGACGGGCAGCGAGAAATTCATTGCCTCATTGACCACCAATCCCCAGGTCTCGTTGAACGCCGAGGGCAGCACGAACAGGTCCGCCGCTGCGTACGCCGAGGGCAACTGATCCTGGTTCATGAACCCCGGCATGATCACATTGGGGATGTCCTCGGATTTGAGCATCTCCTGGACCTGGCCGCGCATTTGACCGTCGCCCGCCATCAGCAGCCAGCATTTCACCTTCTGACGTGCCAACTTGAAGGCCGACAACATCAGCAACGGTTGCTTCTTCGGGATGAACTTCGCGCAGTAGAGAATCACCGGGGCGTCATCATCGATGCCGAAGGATCTGCGCAATTCATCGCGGCGTGAGCGCAGCTCCGTTGCTTTTTCGCTCCAATACGTGTTGTCGACGCAGTGGGGAGAGAAGAACAGTCGGCTGGCGGGCAGTCCGTAATGCTTCCAATAGCGTTTGCTTTCCTCGCCGACATACAGCGCCCAGGTTCCGCGCAGGAACGAACGCAGCACCACGTTCTTGAGCGCTCGCTTCCACCATGGGCGCGGTGTCAAAAGGTTGGTATCGTCACGAAAGAACACCGGCGTGCCGTGGAACAGGGCAGTCGTTCTCGCCACCAGCGCGTTGACGCCGATGTAGCTGTTGATCCAGATCATGTCGTACTTTTCTTTCGCGACGGCCGCGAGCAAGTCCCAGTTGGGGCGCTGAAGCGGCTGCAGGTTCGGCTTGCCGCGCGAACTAGGAAAGAAGCGATGCTGGTAACCGCCCAGCAGCGGCGTACTCCATTCGAACTCGGCGCCAAACTCCTCGTCGAAGTGGCGTCCCAGCGAGCTGTCCGAGTAGTAATAGACCGTGAGCTCGACGCCCGGCATGCGGGTGATCTCGCGGTAAATCGGCACCAGGTACTGCACCGGGTGCGACACCAGATGTGCAATACGAATGGTTTGCCGCGACGCCGGCTTGGCGTCGGCATCCGCTCGAGCGCTCGAAACCCCGCTTAAGGTTTCGAGCGATTTACTCGACTGATCGCCCAAGTCGTGCATATCACCATTCCGAGTTCAACGAGGCTGGTCGACCCAGCGGCCGACGCAATACCAAACTCCTTGCCGGTTAAGAAAGCGACGAATAGCGCAGCGATCGAGACCACCAGAAACGCCAGCGCAAGAAACGAATGGCGATTGGTCGCAGTCAACTGCGTCGCCCTGATCTGCCAGGAGGCGGCAAAAATGGACCCAACCACCAGCAGCGAGAACACGGTCCGGTCGAACGGAATTTTACCATGGCTCCAATGCTGAAGTATAAACGGACCAAACACTTCGAGGGCGATGGCGCCGAGAATGGTCAGCGGCAGAATCATCCATAACAGCTGCTTGATCAGCACGTCGGCCTCTTGCGTCTTGCCGGCGCCGTAGAGCCTGGAGACTTCGGGCGACATCGCCTTGGCGGTCAGGATCGCCAGCTGCGAGAGGATGCGGGCCAAAGTGCGAATGGAGTTGAATACGGCCACCGCGCTCCCGCCAAGCTGGATACCAACCAGCACGACCATGCCCTGCAACGTAATCATATTCCCTACAGGGAATGACAGGAACGCTACACCACTGCGCAACAGACTCTTCGCCATCCCCAGATCGACGCCGCGCAAGCCCCAATGGACCTCTGGCACCTCGTAGAAGGCCATCACCAGCATGATGAAATAAGCCGTAGCGCGGCCGGCGAGCATGCCGAGCGCGGTACTGGTGAGCGTGCCGCCGATGTACAGGCCCGCGATGGCGCCGCCCCACTCCACCAACCGCGCGCTGCTCAACAAAACGGTCACCTTGGGATACTTGCCGAACGGGCGATAGGCGGAATCGAACAGCCCGCACGCCACGTTGAAGAGCGTAGCCAGGATCAAGGCCGACAGCGCCATGCGATGATCTTCGTCCATGCCGAATCCGATGAGCATGACCGGCGCAATCGTTAGCATTGCCAGCGTCGGCACCAGACAGACGACGATGAGGATGCTGGCACGAAAGACACGATTGACCTCATCGGTCTCGCCGCGCGCCCGATGCATCGACATCAAATTGCCGGCGGCGGTGACAATGCCGAAGTCCGCAATCGACAGATACGTCGGGATCGCGGACAACACGATCCATTGACCGTACTGCTCGGCATTCCAGCGGGCGAGGAATATGGGCAGAGTGGCCAACTGAATGAGGATCTGGACGAACTGGCCGTAGACGTGCGCCGCGACTCCGGCGGCCACCTGCGCTTTTGGCCGCTTCACGGTTGCACGACCTTGAACGCGCCGGACATCACGCGGCTCAACGCACTGCCCGGCTTGCTACGCGCCCCCGGGTAAGCGGCATTTGAAATTTGAGTGTGCACATTGCGTGCGGTAAGGCCCATCATCGGCGGCTGCGGACGGCTGGTGGGGGCGCCGGCAAACGCGGCGGTATTACCGGACGCGGTTCGGACGAGATGGCGAGCTAGGAGGCGGATGATTCCAGCTCCCGTACCTTCAGAACGATCATGTATTCGTAAATCGATTGCAACAAAGCATATTGCAGTCCGGCCCGCCCATCGAGAAAGCCGAATTTGGCCACGTATAGCAGCATGAATTTCGCTAGCGGCCGCAGCGGCATCCGATAGAAAACTTCCTTTTGATGATAGCGGCGCTCGTGAAAGTCGCGCGAGAAAAATGCCTTTGTCAGGGAGAATCGCGCGCCGGCCTGCCGATTCGCCATGATTTGAGCGGCCTCCAGCGAGCTGTAGGCATTGTGCCGTTCGAACCAGTGGCGTACGCCCTTGCTGAACGGGTAATGGTCCAAATACCCATCGACTTCCCCAACTGGCCCGTCGACGAGGGTGACGGGATTTATGACGCGCTCATAACGAATCCGCTCCGGTCTGAACAACCGGATGTAATAAGGAGAGGCTTGCACATGCTTGAGCCATGTCCCTCGCAAAAAATCGCGACGCTGAATTCGATATGCCGCATAAGGGGCATCGCGCGCAACCGCCTGACGGACAGACTGACCGAGTTCCGCCGACACGCGTTCGTCGGCATCGAGCAGCAACACCCATGGATGCTTGAAGGCGGTCTCGCGAACCGACCAGTTGCGGTGTGCCGCTTCATCGCCGCCGAATACCTTGCTGTTGTCGGCATAGGTCTTCACCGCGACTTTCGCGCCGTACCGAGCCGCAATGGCGCACGTGTCGTCAACGCTACCCGAATCCACGAGGTGCACATCGTCGCTCCACGATACCGATTCAAGACAACCCGGCAGGTCGGCCGCCTCGTTCTTGGTGAGGATGAGAACGGAAATCAAAGACTATTCACTCGACGGCCCCTAGCGCTGCGCGCGACCATCGGATACGTCAATCACACGGGGCCGTGCTTGGCGCGGCTGAGCCGGATTGCCCGCATAGACCATCCAAGGCTCGAGATCGCGCACCGCAACCGCGGCTGCCCCGAGCACGGCGCCCTCGCCTATCGTCACACCGGGACCGACGAAGGTGTCGGTGCAGACCCAGGCGTGATCACCCACGGTGATCGGCTTGGCATAGAGACGGAAATCGGCATTGCGATAGTCGTGGGTGCCCGTGCAAAGATGCGCATATTGCGACACGATGCTGTTGCGGCCGATGACGATCGGCGCAATGTTGTAGCAGCGGACGCCCCGCGCGAGTGAACCATAGGGTTTGATGGTGAGATTCCACGGCGCCCATACCTCGACGCTGGCGTAGACATGCGCCGTCGGATCCACACGAGCGCCGAACAGGTTCAACAAAGCCACGCGCCAGCGGTGCAGAGGCGGCGGAGTCCAGCTCGCCGCGAGCGTCCAGGTCAACTGCCAAAGCAGGCGTTTGACGCGATTGCTCAAGGAAAAAGTCGGCGCATTCCGGTCCGTGCGATCCTTCAATATATCGGCGTCGCTCATGCCGGTACTCCTGCCACGACATCGAGCAGACTTTGCGCCATTGCGTCCACCTTGAACTGTCGTTCGAACAGATTCACGGCGTTTCTCGCCATTTCCGTGCGAACCGGCGCGGTCACGTCGATCCAGCGGGCCAGCAGACGGTCGATACCGGGCTGCGTGTCATCCTCGACGAAACCGGCATGAGCGGCGGTGATCTCGCGCCAGATGTTGACCTTGTTGGAGATCAGCACCGGCACACCGCAGCCAAGCGCCTCGGCGACCGCAATCCCGAAGTTTTCCTGATGCGAGGGCAGCACGAAGGCCTCGGCCGCGTAGAAGGCGCCCCACTTGAGCTCTCCCTGCAGCATCCCGAGGAAAGTCACGCGCGACTCCAACGAATGAACGTTGACCATCTGCTGCAGAGTCTGCATCAACTGCGGTTCGCTCGGGCCCGCGATGACCAGATGCAATTCGCGATCCTTGGTGCTCGCCTTCGCAAACGCCTCGATCAGAAGATCGCATCCCTTCTTTTCATGGATGCGGCTGAGGAACAGCAGAAACCGCCGGTCGCGAAGCTCCGGGTAGCGCTCGTAGAACTTTTGACGCAGTTCGATCCGATTGGTCGGCGGCGGGCTCGTGCCGTAGGCGACGACCCGCTCCCTGGCGCGATACAGCCAGAAAGACTTTCGCGCCAGCAGCCGCTCTTCTTCGGATGTAAAAAGCACGGCCTTCGCGTCGCGCAACACCCGATACTCGCCCCAGGGCCAATACAGCCACTTCTTCAAGTGCTTCAGCGGATAGCGTTCTTTGAACCAGGGATCGAGCATGCCGTGCGGGAATACGTAATACGGCATGCCCAGCCGTCGTAGAGCCATTCGCGTGCCCAAGCCCTGGAACTGCCAGAGCCCATGGACGATGACTCCGTCGTACTCTCGCGCGTGCAGCTTCAACCAGGGCACCAGCCTGTTGCTGTACCGGTAACCGCTGCTCGATGGTCCGAGGGGATACACGGTCAGCGGGGCGTCTTTCAAAAATGGGGCAGCCGGGTCATCCAGGGTTGCGATATCCACCTGATGGCCGCGCTCCTTGAGAAATATGCCGCGTCGGCAGATGCCTTCCCGAGGACCGCCGTCAGCAGGGTTAAGGCTCGCGATAACGTGCAGGAATTTCACGTCTGCTCCCGCTTGGTCGCATTGACTCCGGCCAGATACCAATTTTCGGGCTGCGCCGGCGCGGTCTCCCACGCGCTGGCTGCCGCAAACGAAAACGACATCAGCAACAACAGAGTCATCAACGAAGCGGGGTTGCCAACGGCCAACAAATAGCGATTGAACGTCGACTCGACGATCGCAAAAGTCATGAAACTCGAGAAAAACAGCAACGGAGAGGTGTGCCGGGCGCGGGCGGGATTCATCAAAAGGCCGCGAAGCGGCGCCGACCAGAACAGCAATATGATCATGCCGCCGATGAAGATGCCGTTGTCGAGCAATATGGTGATGTACGAGCTCTCGGTGGAGAAGCCGATTTGATCCGAGCCGGAGCTTCGAAAGCCGCCGCCCAGCGCAAAAATCATTGGATCGCTGACGAAGGCATGCAGACCCCGCGCCCAATAGCCGAAGCGCCCGCTGCCTCCGGAGCCGACGCCGCGGGTGCCGGAATCGAGCTCCAACATGGCGGTCAGGTATTTTGCGATCTTCTCCCAGAGAAATGCTCCCGCAATGGCACCGATCAAGAACTCAACACTGAGCCATTTGAGCGATAGGATCTTGTGATGGCGCAGCTCGAAAAGCAGCGCCACAAACGCCGCGACCCCCGTTGCGATCAGCGAGGAGCGGGCGGACGCTGCGAGAATGAACAACCAAGAGGCCAAGGCGGCCGAGATGCAGCCGATGCGCACGGCACGTCGATCGGTGAGCAATGCGCAACGCAGCAGCAGAATCGCTCCGGAGCCGAAGATGAAACCGCTGAGATCCGGATGGTTTTCGAGCGGCGTGAAACGCTCTAGGCCGTTCGCGCCCACGCTCACCGACAGCGAGCGGACCACATTGCTGCGCTCGATCGCGAGGGTCGTTATCACGTTCAGAAATGCAATGGCGGCTCCCAGGTCCAGAAGACGTCCCAGGGGCAACGAACGGCAGATGACCGACATCGAGATCAAGCCGAGCACGAAGGCAATCGACGAGGCCATCAAGTCGTCATTGAACATGCTTTGGATGATCGAAACGCTGCCGGCCACGTACATGACGATCTCCGTCACGCTGGTCGCAATCGGCTTCATGCGGCGAGTGAGAACCGCATAAATGGCCGCGCAAAGCAGTACGAGCAGTGCAGCCACCTGCACCACCGCACCGCCTTTGTTGGCGTAAAGCGTTAAATAAACGCCGGCAACTACTAGGGCTTCAATCATGACATGCCGCGAATCTTGAAAACTGCAATTAAGGCGGTCGACGCCCCCCTGCAGCGGGGCGTCGCAGCGCATCGCCGGTCGCTAATGCTCGGTGATGACGCTGCCGAGGACGTTCACGCCGCTCTCGGTCATGTTCTTCATCGTCGCGAGAAGCTGCGACTGACGCGTGTGGTTTTTGCGCGCCAATATAATGGCCGCATCCACGCGCGACGCAATCACGTGCGCATCCGCGACTTCGCACGCCGCCGGCGTGTCGATGACCACGAAATCGTACTGTGCCGAGAACATCTCCAGCACCAGATCAAACACCGGCCGGCCGAGAAGCTCCTGCGGATTCGGCGGAATCGTTCCGGCGCCCAGCACGAAGAGCCGCAGCTGCGGGTGAATACGCGTGACGATTTCCCGTCCCGCACGCCCGGTGAGCAATGCCGAGAGGCCCACGCTGCTGTTGATGTTGAAAAGGTGATGCTGCCGCGGGAAACGCATGTCCGCGTCGATCAGCAGCGTGCGCTTGCCCACCTGGGCAAACACCGTGGCGAGATTTGCGGCAAGCCAGCTGCGACCTTCGCCGCGGCCCGGGCTAGTCACCACCAGAGTCTTATGCTTGCTCACCCAGCGCGAATTGAGCTGCGTGCGCAACGCGCGCAGCGCTTCGGCGGTCTCGCTTTGCGGCATGTGGGCCGCAATGACCTCATCCGAGACGCCGTGTTCTCCGCCGCGGGAAACTATCGGATAGTTGTACTGCTGTGCGATTCCTAGCTCGATGTCGTGCCGGGAAAGCAGTCCCATTTTGACGGCCGCATCGCCGAACCGCAGGCCGTTGGCGCCCGCGAAACGTTGAATCTCATCAACGTCGTTGGCATTCAAGCGACCCTGTTCAACCAAAATTGCGCCGATGGCACGACCGCGATCCCGAGCCGGTTCGACGCTT
>DASXOQ010000026.1:0-48294 GCA_036494165.1 Steroidobacteraceae bacterium | reverse complement strand
CAATATCTATTTCTTGCCTCTACAGATAGAAACGCGGGATCAAGCGCGGCATGAACTTGATCGTTACTTCTCAGCTGGCGGCTCTGCTCCATTTCATTGCGCAACCGCCGCCGCTGGGTCGCGTCATCCTTGACGCTTCATTGTGCGCGGCCTCGGCGCTGGCCCAAAAGGATGGCGGGACTTTGGACTTCAGGTTCAATCCCGGTGCCGCGGATTGCCATGCCGCGGCCCCGCCGCCGCTCGAGGTGCATCCCTTCAACGAGTCCACGTACATCATTCGGGAGAGCCTCTGCGCGACTTTCGAAGCGCCGATCATGTACCTCTTGATTGGTTCTCAGAAGGCGCTGCTTATCGATTCGGGGGATGTTGCCGATCCGCACGCCATGCCGCTGGCCGACACGGTATTGAAACTATTGCCGACGAACGATCACGGGCGGCTGCCGCTGTTGGTCGCGCATACCCACCGCCACCAAGATCATCGAGCCGGCGATGGACAGTTTGCGGGACAGTCGCTCGTGCAGGTCATTGGATTCGATCTGGACAGTGTGAAGCGGGATTTGGGCTTTCTCGACTGGCCGAACCGCACGGCGACCATCGACCTTGGTGATCGCACCGTCGATGTCATTCCGACCCCGGGCCACAACGCCACGCACATCGCGTTCTACGACAGGAATACGGCGCTCTTCTTCTCGGGTGACTTCTTTATGCCTGGCAGGCTCCTGATCGAGGACAAAGCGGCAGATCTTGCGAGCGCGAAGCGCGTTGTAGAGTTTCTCGCCGATCGGCCCGTGCGGGCCGTCTTGGGCGCACACATCGAACTCGGCAGCGACGGCCGCTTGTTCGATTGGGGATCCACCTATCACCCCAACGAGCACGCCTTGGCGATGAGCAAAGAGGATCTCATGGCGCTGCCCGGACTTATCGAGCAGTTCAACGGCTGGTACTCGCGGCGCGGCCCGTTTGTCATGGTGAACCAGAATCACATGCTCCTCCTGTGGGCTGCCCTATTCGTGGTGCTCATCGGCCTTCTAGGATACGGCGCATACCGGCTCATCAGGCGCCGGTCACGACGCCGCGCGGCAACTGTCGTATCGCCGGCGCCGCCATAGGGTGGACGAACCAACGTTCATTGGACCCGTCTAACCGGAAGGACGCTCTTAAGTTTGAGAGTGCGAGGACGGCTTTTGACAACCGATCGGCACCTGCCGCGTTTAAGCGCTAGGATCTGTGACGGCCCGAATTTTCTCGAGGAGCACGACATGTCGCCGCTGAAGACTCTGGGATTGGGGATGCTGCTTGTCGGCATGGTGATCTCTCAGGCGAGCCGCGCCGAGGATACGGCTGGCGACACCGGCACCTGGCAAAAACACCAGTACGACTTCCGTTTCATGGGCTTCACCAGCACCTACTCATGCGACGGCCTGGCCGATAAGCTCAGGGTTTTGCTACTCGCCGCCGGCGCACGCAGCGATGTAAAGGCGACCCCCGGGGCATGCGCCAGCGGCTTCGGACGACCCGACAAGTTCGCTCAGGCGAGGCTCACCTTTTATACCCTTGCGCCAAACGCGGACAGCCAGGGAAGTCCCGCTGTCGCGGCCACTTGGCGTGCCGTCGTCTATCGCGCCCGCTCCCCGCGGGAGCTCGCAAGCGGCGACTGCGAGCTCGTCGAACAGTTTCGCGACTCGGTGCTGCCCATGTTCAGCGTTCGGAACCTCGAGAATCATGTGACTTGTGTGCCGCACCAGGAATCGGGCTCAGTCATCGACTTGAAGTTCGACACCCTGCAAGCCGTAAAGCCGGACAAGTCGGTAAAGAAAAACTAGCACTCATCGGCGGGCACACTTCACGGCGAGCGCCCCGCTAATTGGGACTCTCAACCGGGTTTTCTAAAGACCAGGCCGTAATGGTATGGCGGCAGTGACGCCTGCGGGTCCTTCAACACAAACCCGATTTCCGATGCCCAGGCAATGCACTGCTCCGGGCGGGGCCGAATGCTCAGATCGGGCCCGCGCGGTGTGCCAGCATCATGAATCCAGTGGATGACGCCAAGTACGCCTTGCGGCTCCAGGATTCGAAATGTCTCGCGGACCAAACTCACCGCGTCCTCCGCGTGCAGGATGTTGAACAGCATCACGTAGCCGACTGAGGCGTCCGAGAGTCCCGTGCCCTCGGCGACGAAGTCGCGCTCGACGGCGCTCACGTTGGACAATCCGAGCCTTCGCGCCCGGGTGTTGGTCACGTCGACCATTTCATTCTCGATGTCGAACGCATGCACCCTACCGGCCGTGAGCTGCGCAGCAGCGATGGCAAAGGTGCCATAGCCGCATCCAAGATCGGCGACCTCCTGCGAGCCGGAAACGAAGGCCAACCGTCGCAGCACCAGGGCAGGTTCGAAAAAACTCTCCCACAGCGCGGCATCGGGCATGCCGCTGTCGCGGATCTTCATGTCTCATCCTCGGCAATTCGCCGCCGTGAGAGATTCTTTCTCATTTTAATCACCGACAAAACTTGCGTGTAGCCGTCTGAGGCCGCCGGCAGTCCCGTGCCATTAGCGGCGGCATCCCCGATTGGGCATGAAATCACGCCTAACGCGTGGTCGTAGCCGCGTGTGCCAGCGCCTCATATATATAACCGGCATAGCTTCGCGGCACGCCGATCTCGAAACAGGGATCCGAGCCTGCATCGGCCAGACGCCACAGCAGCACCGACACATGCGCGGCGAGCGTCGACGCCGCGCTGCCCACTGGAAACTGCCACCCATGCAAGTCGATGGGTACGAGCTTGGCCAGTGCGGTGCGCGCCTTCTCACCTGCGACTCGCCGAAATACATAGGCATCGCTCAAATCGCAGAGACTCGCCGTAGTGCCCGCCGCCGCCTTGAGGCGATCCATGAGAGACGAAGAGAACCCGGAATCCATCACCAGCCACGCGCCGGGTGCGATGCCGACGACGGCAACAGGCTCTCGGCAGACCCGCTCCGGCTTTGAGGGCAATTCAAGCGCAAATGTATCGCGTACACGCCGCGCGAACTCCGCTTCTTCGCCCCGGCGCGCCATGGCGCGCACCACTTGGCGAATCTCCCCCGCCTCGATGTGGATCTCTGCAATGGCGGCGTGCGGTTCCATCATGACCGCAACCGCTCGCCGTCGGGATCGTAGAAGCAGGGCGTGGTGATTTCGATCTCGGTATCGCCGCTGCGCACCGGATCGTGGGCGAGCATGCGCTCGCCCAACCGGCTCGCGCCACGATTGAGAAATCCGAGCCCGATCCAGTGCCCCAGGCTCGGCGAATACCCCACCGAACTCACAAACCCCTGATCGTTCTCGAGCGTCGGCGCAGTTCCGCGCGCAACGAAATGCGCGCCCGCGTACAGCCGTGAAGCGGCATTCACGGGCTTCACGCCCACGAGAACGGCGCGGTTGGGATCAATTAGACCCGGACGCTCCGCAAGCACCCGCCCGATGTAGTCCTTCTTGCCCGACATGAGCTTGCCCAAGCCCAAGTCCCGCGCCGTGGTGGTGCCGTTCAGTTCACCGCCGGCTGCGTGGCCCTTCTCGATGCGCATGACGCCCAATGCTTCGAGGCCATAGGGGATGAGATCGAACGGCGCTCCCGCCTGCTTAAGAGCCTCCAGACATTCCTCCGCCGCACCGGCAGGTACCGCGATTTCGTAGGCGAGTTCTCCCGAGAAGGACACGCGGTAGAGCCGCGCAGTGCGCCCCCGCCACGCGAATTGCGCGCAACCGAGATAGGGAAAGGCGGCATTCGAGCAATCGAAGGCGTCCTTGAGGACCTCCGCCAGCACCTCGCGCGAGCGCGGCCCTGCCACTGCGAATTGCGCCCATTGATCGGTGACCGAGGATAACTGCACGTCGAGGGCGGGCCAGAGCACCTGGCGCGCAAATTCCAGGTGCTGCATCACGCGCGAAGCGTTCGCCGTGGTGGTCGACAACACAAAGTGGTTTTCGGCAAACCGCGCCGCGGTGCCATCGTCGAACACCATGCCGTCTTCACGCAGCATCAAGCCGTAGCGTACCTTGCCGGTGGGCAGGGTCGAGATCAGGTTGGCGTAAATGCGGTCGAGAAAGACGGCCGCGTCCCCGCCTTGCACATCGATCTTGCCGAGCGTCGATACATCGCAGATGCCCGCCGAACTGCGCACGCCTTTCACTTCGCGCACGACGCTGTCGAACCAATCCTTGTCGCCCGGCGCGTTGAACCATTGGGCGCGCAGCCATTCTCCCGACTCGACGAAGCTTGCGCCGGCGGCGCGGGCCCACTCATGACCTGGGGTCAGGCGCACCGGCCGGTACATCGAGCCGCGATGAGCGCCCGCGAGCGCACCGATGGCGACCGGGGTGTAGGGCGGGCGCGAACCAATCGTGCCGAGGTCCGCCGTGGCGCGCCCGGTGAAGGCGGCCATCAGCGCATGCCCATTCAGCGCCGAGGTCTTGCCCTGATCGGTCGCCATGCCGAGGGTCGTGTAGCGCTTCAGGTGTTCGGCGCCGCGAAATCCCTCCCGCGCCGCGAGTTCAATGTCGGCGCGGGTGACATCGTTCTGGAAATCGACGAACGCTTTCGCTCCACCATGAGGCGCCACCATGAGCTTGTTGCTCGCCGGTACCTCCTCTTCCACGCTGAACTTAGGTGCGGATGTGGCCGAGAATCCCAATGCGCGCACCGCCTCGAGGCCGGCGGCGGCGCCATGCTTCAATGCGCCTGCCAAGGTGAATTCGCCCGCGGCGGCGCCCACGATGGCCATGCCGGCGGGCAGGGTGCCGGCGGTGAAGGCATCGAGATCGGCGTCCCACTGCGGCCGGCTGCCAAGATGGGTGGAAAGCGCGATGTTGGGATTGTAGCCGCCGCACATCGAGAGCAAGTCCGCGCTGATGCGCCGCGAACGCCCGCCGGCCTCGCGCATCGAGATCGCGCTCAGTCTTAAGCGTCCGTGGGTGCCAACCACCTCAGAGCCGCGATACACGGGAAGATCGTGGCGCTTGGCCTCCGTGAGCAGGGAGTCCACCACATCGCTTCGCGCGTCGATGAGCGCCGCCACCTCCACCCCCGCCCCGATCAGATCGAACGCGCTCCGCCAGCCGTCGTCGCAGGTGGTATACACCACGGCCCGCCGGCCCGGAGTCACGCCGAAGCGATTCAGGTAGCTGCGCACCGCCGAGGACAACATCACGCCGGGGCGGTCGTTGCCGTCGAACACCAGCGGCCGCTCCATGGCGCCGCTCGAGAGAACAGTGCGGCGCGCGACGATTTTCCAATATCGGTGGCGCACCTCGCCCGGGTGCGGAACCGGCTTGTGATCGGCGAGGCGTTCGAGCGCCCCGAAGGTGTTGCCGTCATAAACCCCGAACAGCGTGGTGCGCGTAAGCAGAGTGACTTCCGGCATGGCGCGAAGCTGCGCCACCGCTTTTGCGGCGAAACTCGAACCCGCCTCGCCGTTCACTTCCATTCGTTCGCCGTTGAGACGACCGCCCGGCAGAAAATCCTCATCGCAGAGCACGACGCGTGCGCCGCTCCGCCCGGCGGCGAGCGCCGCAGCGAGGCCGGCCGGGCCCGCGCCGATGACGAGCACATCGCAGAAAAGGTGCGACTTCTCGTAGCCGTCGGGGTCGGCTTCGTGGCCCAAGCGCCCAAGGCCGGCGGCGCGGCGTATCAGCGGCTCGTAGAGTTTCTCCCACCAGCGAGCCGGCCACATGAAGGTCTTGTAGTAAAAGCCGGCGACGAAGATCGGCGACAACAGGCTATTGATTGCGCCGAGATCGAAGCCAAGGCTCGGCCAGCGATTTTGACTGCGCGCACGCAGCCCCTCGTAGAGCTCGGCGACGGTTGCGCGCGTGTTCGGTTCGAGACGCGCGCCGTCGCGCAATTCGACCAGCGCGTTCGGTTCCTCGCACCCGGCCGAGAGGATGCCGCGCGGGCGATGGTACTTGAACGAGCGGCCGACCAGGCTCACGCCGGAACCCAATAGCGCCGAGGCCAGCGTATCGCCGGCGAAGCCTTCGAATTTCTTGCCGTCGAACTCGAAGCGCAGCAGCCGGTCCCGTGCGATGAGACCGCCTTTCGGCAGGCGCCGCCCGCTCATCGGCGCGCTCCGGCAAATTCAACCCCGAGTATGCGATGCGACACCGTGTCGCGCGTCACTTTGAGCCAGGAGCGGCATCCTATGCCGTGATACCAGAACTCCGCATGCGCCCCGGCCGGATTGTCGCGCAGGTAAACGGCCGTGTAGTACGCAAACTCGGGATCGTGCGCATGCGGATCGGGCCTAACATAGCCACCGTCGCCCCAATAGGCGAACTCGCTCAGATCCCGCTCACCACAATAGGGACAACGGATGCGCATGGTTCAGTGAAGATTGGGCTGCGCGCCCTGGCCTTTCTCGTCGATGAGCCGTCCGGCGCCGAAGCGATCGAGGGTCAGGGCGGCCGCGAGCGGATGCGACTCATCGCGCGCCAGCAGATGCGCCAGGCAGAAGCCGGATGCCGGGGTCGCCTTGAATCCGCCGTAGCACCAGCCGGCATTCAGATACAGTCCCGGCAGCGGTGTGCGGTCGATGATGGGCGAGCCATCCATGCTCATGTCCATGATGCCGGCCCAGGATCGGAGCAGGCGGGCGCGGCTGATGGCGGGCATCAGGGCCACGCCGCTTTCGCACACATCCTCGACGGTGGGCAGGTTGCCGCGTTGCGCGTAGGAGTTGTAGCCGTCGATGTCGCCACCGAACACCAGGCCGCCCTTGTCCGACTGGCTGATGTAGAAGTGCCCGGCGCCGAAGGTGACCACCGTGTCGATGAAGGGCTTGATGGCCTCCGAGACGAATGCCTGCAAAACATGGCTTTCGATCGGCAACTTAAGTCCCGCGAGCGCGGCCAGCCTCGAGCTGGATCCGGCGACGACGACCGCCACCTTGGCGGCGCGGATATCGCCGCGGCTGGTGGACACCCCGACGACGCGATCGCCTTCCCTCAGAAATCCGGTCACTTCGCAGTTCTGTACGATATCGACGCCAAGATCGCTCGCCGAGCGAGCGTAGCCCCATACCACCGCATCGTGGCGTGCCGTGCCGCCGCGCCGCTGCAGCAGGCCGCCGCGGATCGGAAAGCGCGCGTTGTCGAAATCAAGGAACGGCAGCATCCGCTTGACCTCGGCGCGCGACAAAAGCTCGGCATCGACGCCATGCATGCGCATGGCGTTGCCACGCCGCGCATAAGCATCGCGCTGCGCATCCGAGTGGTAGAGATTGACCACGCCGCGCTGGCTCACCATGGTGTTGAAGTTAAGGTCCTGCTCCAGCCCCTCCCAGAGCTTCATCGACAGTTCGTAGAACGGATTGTTGCCGGGGAGCAGATAGTTCGAACGGATGATGGTGGTGTTGCGCCCGGCGTTTCCCGAGCCGATCCAGCTCTTCTCCAGCACCGCCACGTCGCGAATGCCGTGCACCTTGGCAAGATAGTGCGCGGTTGCCAGGCCGTGCCCGCCGCCGCCGATCACCACGATGTCGTAGCCACGCTTGGGAGCCGCATCGCGCCACACCGGCTGCCAGCCGCGATGCCCAACGAGGCTCTGGCGCAGCAAGGAAAACAGCGAGTAGCGCATTAGCTCACACCGCCGCCAGCCGAGTCCGGCGGGTCTCGGGAGCGAAACCCAAGCAGACGAGGCCGCCGGTGACGAGCACGCCGAGACACACCCAGAGCGCCGTCACCACGCCAAAGCGGGCGACCGTGAGCGGCAGCAAGGACGTACCGGCGGCGGCGCCCAAGCGGCTCACCGCCACGGCAAAGCCGATGCCGGAGGCACGCACCGCGGTCGGGAAGAGTTCCGGCAAGTACACGTAGATTTGCGCCTGGGCCGCGGACAACACACAGGAGAATACGGCGAAGCTTATGACCACGAAGGCCGCGGGCAGATAGGCGGCCCCGGTGCAGACCAGCAGCGCCGCGCTCGTCAGCGCGAAGCTGCCGATGACGAAGGCGCGCCGCGGAAAAGCGTCCACCAGCCAGAAACCGGCGAGCGAGCCCAGCAGCAATCCCACGATGTACAGAAGCCCCGCCGCCCCGCTGCCAGCCACCTTGAGCGCCGCCATCACCTGGGGAATGAAGGTGCTCACGGCAAAGTAGGGGATCACCAGACACACATACAGCGTGGATCCGACAAAGGTGGCCCGACCGTAGCCGCGCAGCAGTTCGATCCAGCTTAAATTCCGGGACGCTTGCACTGCCGGCACGCCGAAGCCGGGCCCGAGCGTGGCATCGAGGACTCGCTGAGCGTCCGCAAGGCGACCCTTCATCTGCAGCCAGAGCGGCGACTCGGGTGCGCGCATGCGCAAAGGCAGCGCGAGCAGCGCCGGCAGCGCGCTGCTCGCGAGAATCAACCGCCAGGCGTGCACATTGGAGTCCTTGAGCAGGAAGCCGGCCAGATAGGCCAGGGTGAAGCCTGCCGCCCACGCCACGCCCATGAGGCTCAAGGCCCGTCCGCGATTGAGCCGCGGCATGAATTCCGCGAGCAACGCCTTGACGACCACATAGTCGGTGCCGAGCACCACGCCAAGCAGGAAACGCAACACCAGCAGCTGGACGGCGGACTGGGCGAAGAGCTGCAACAGGCTCAACGCGACGAACGCCGCCATGTTGTAAGCGAAAATAACGCGCCGGCCGAGTCGGTCCGCGAGCGACCCGCTGAGCAGGGCGCCGACCAAGAGACCTACGAGCGATGCGCCGCCGAGCCACCCCAGCCATTGGGGCGTCAATGCCAGGTCATGTTGCGCACTTGCCAGCGCGATACCCACGACGCCCAGCGTGTAGCCGTCGCTCACGTAGCCGGTGGTGGCGCCGACGATGAGCCACCGGTGGCAGCTCATCAGCGGCGCATCCTCGTAATCGATCGGTGCGGCGGACACCTTTAGGCCACGCTTTCAAGGCGTTCGATGAGGTGGCCCCGATACCAGTCCACGAACTGCATCACGCCGGCCTCGTGCACGGGCGAGTAGGGCCCGGCCTCATAGCTCGGCGAGTTGACCCCCATCTGATTTTCCTGACACACGCGCCGGTCCTCCTGGTTGGTGGCGTTCCAGACTTCCGTGAGACGCTTAAGATCGTAGTCGACCCCTTCGCGCGCGTCCTTGTGCACTAGCCACTTGGTGGTCAATTCGGTCTCCGTCGGACTCAAAGGCAGCACCCGGAAGGTGGTGGCGTGATCGCCAAGCACGTGATTCCAGGTCGAGGGATAGTGGAACATAAGCAGCGAGCCAACGTTCGGATCCGCGACTTCGTCGCTCAAGCGGCGGCTCACCGCTGGCGTGCCGTCCATGGTGAAACTCACCGTGTCGCCGATGAGCGGCAGGCGCGCGAGCCGCGACTGTCCGCGCGGCGCGAGGTTGAACCTGCTCGGCAAACCCTGCCCTTCCCAGCGATCCCAGCTCTCTATCAGGCGCGGATTCTTCTCGATCGCATCCGCGCCCATGATGGTGGGCCCGGCGGGGAATGAGCGGCACAACTCCGGATGATTCGCCGCGCAGTGATAGCACTCGCGGTTGTTCTCCCATACGAGCTTCCAGTTGGCGTGTTCGACGATGGTCGACTCGTACGCCACCTTGGTGTCCTTGAGCCGGTGCGGTTTCAAGTACGGTTCGGCCTGCCGGGCGAAGGCCTCGAAATCCGGCGCTTCCCGGGCGAGGCAGACGAACAGGTAGCCCTCGAGTTCCGCGCAGTGCACCGGCCTTAGCGCATAGTCCTGGCGGCTGAAGCCCTCCCCCATGTCGCGCGCGGCGATCAGTTCGCCATCGAGCCGATAGCTCCACTGATGATAGGGACACACCAGGCGCGGCGTGTTGCCGTGGATGGCGGAACAAATGCGTGAGCCGCGATGGCGGCAGGTGTTGTGGAACGCGCGAAGGTTGCGGTCGCGGTCTCGCAGCAGCAGCACCGGATACTCGCCGATCTGCGCGGTGAGATAGTCGCCGGGCGCGCCGAGCTCACTGTCGTGACCGACGAACAGCCAGTCGCGGTACCAGAGGACCTCGAGTTCCAGCCGGAAATAGTCCCAATTGGTGTAGAAATCGCGGGGCAGCGCGCGGGTGGGCTCATAGGCGCGCAGCCGCGACAGCATCGATGCGGATGCGCTCATGGGAGGCTTCGCTTGGGCTCGAACGCCTTTAAGCGCTCGACGGCACGCGCGGTTTCCGGGCCTGCGTCGGATTTGGCCTTCTCGCCGTCCGGCACCTGCAGGGCGTTGGCCATGATGAGGGACACCATGCCGTTCGGATAAAGCGCCACCTCGTTTTCGCCGGCACCTTCCATGGTGGGCAGGAGCAACTGGCGCTTGTCCTTGGTCTCGAAGGGCGCGAAGTGGAACCCGAGATGGTAGAACAACGCGCCGGGCGACTCGGCGGGCGTTGCCCGATGCACCGAGGCATCGCCGTCCTTGCGCAAGGCGCCCTCAGCGGCAAGCAGCTGCGAAGTGAGTTCGCGGTTCAACAGCTGCACGCCGTTGTGGGCGCCCAAATCCTGGTACAACTGGGCGATCTTGGCCAGATCGTCCAGACTCGGATAGTAGCCCGCGTTGAAGAGAATGTAGCCGTCGCGGCCGCCCGCCTCCTCGGTCCGCAGCGCCGGCGCGTGGCGTATGCCGATCGGCGCGAATACTTCGCTTTTCAGCATCTCCCAGACATCGGCCGAGGGACCGCGCTCGGACTTCAAGAAGGCGTCGAGCGCCATTCCCAAGAGAAAAAAGTCGTGGTCGCGATAGCGCACCACGGTGTCCGGCTCCCAGGGATACGGCTTCAAATCCTCGTTGATGCGCTTGATTTTCTCATCGCGCGACGGCGCGAGATACCAGGCGTCGTAGTTGCCGAGCAAGTAGCCGTCCATGATGTCGTTGGGCTGGGTCTTCAAGGTACCCAAGCCGCCGAACCCCGTCGCCATGTCGGCCGCATCGATAAAGCGGACCCGCCGCCATTTGGGATCGAGTCCCTGCACGTAGTCGCCGATTTTCAGGGTCAGCACCCACGGACCGTAAAGTTGCGCCAGATGCAAAAGCGCGAGCGGCGCCCCGACGCTCTTGGTCACCGATCGAACGCCGAAGCGCATTTCCAAAGGATAGGGATAAGGGCCAAAGGGCGTCTGGCTGTCCTGGTAGTAGAGCGTACCGTCCTTGAGCAGCGCAGCCTCCACCCGCCACTTTGGATACAAAGGCCCCCCGAATCCCTCGAGCGCACCGGCGGGACTTGCGCGCGTGAGCTCACTCCAGGGTTTTGCAGGCAGACGTTCGGCAAGTTCGGCGCGTGCTGCGCGGCGTCGCGCGTCGAGCCCTGCGGTGCCGGCGGGTTTGAGCTCGACCCCCGCACGGCCCCAGGCCACGAAATGCTGCAGCAGGTAGGGTCCGCTTTGCTGCACGAATTGAAAGGTGAGCGCGGAGACTCGGCCGTCGCGATACAGGAAGCTCGCGAGGCCCTGCTGCGCCTGATTTTCAAGATCGCTCACCAGCATGAGCGGGAAGGCGGCCCTGGACCAGCCTCCGTCCGCCGGTTCCTTCCACACGCGGCCGACCTGCGGAATGAGCCGCCAGTAGCTCGAACTGCGCGGCGTCTTGGGCTCACGCACCATCTCTCCCAGCTGCACCGGCACCAACTCATCGTCCAGCGTGAAGAACTCGAGCGTCACGCCGGGAAACAGGCGCGCATCACGACCCTGTTGCAGCGGTGCCTTCAGCATCGGGCGGGTTTGCAACTCGCTTTGCTTGATGAGGAGCGTGCCGGCAAAAGGCGCCGCGGGCTTGGCGTCGGCTCCGGGGTAGAAGGCGGCGTTTGCGACTGGACCCTCGTCGGGCCGGGCCGAAAGCAGGTGCGCAGCAGGCAAGATGTCCGCGGGCGTCATGGCGAAGAGCGCCGCCGGTAGCAGGCACAACAAGAAGACCTGGACGTATCTCATGCACGGCGCTCCGGAGCGAATGGCGCTGCCGCAAACGATATTCGGTCGAACACGCCTTGGGCTCGTGTGCAAAACCGACCTTCTGATGATCATCCGCGACACACGTGTAATATAGAGAACTTGTGCGCATCGCATTTTACTTAGTTCCGGAGTTCTCGATGATGGCCTTTGCCGCCGCCATCGAGCCCCTGCGCTCGGCCAATCGGGCCGCCCAACAGCCCTTGTTCGAATGGCTGCTGATTTCCTCGGACGGCGCCCCCGTCGCCGCGAGCAATGGCATTCCAGTCGCGGTCGGCGAGTCCATCGAACGGCTGGCCAAAATCGACATGGTGATCGTCTGCGCCGGCATCGAGACCGAGGTCAAGCACCATCCGAAGACCTACCATCATCTTCGGCGCCTCGCACAGCATGGTGCGCGGGTGGGCGCCATCAGCAGCGGCTCGTTCATTCTCGCGGATGCCGGACTCTTGAGCGCCCGGCGCTGCACGGTGCATTGGGAATATCTCGAGGCGTTCCGCGCCCGCTTTCCGGCGCTCAACGTCACCCAGGAACTGTACGTCATCGATCGCGACGTGTTCACCTGCTCCGGAGGCACCGCGGCGCTCGACATGATGCTGCATTTCGTGAGCGAAGCGGGCGGCGCGGAACTCGCCTTGAATGTCGCCGAGCAATTCATTCATCCGCACATCCGCAAGCAGGAAGATCATCAGCGGCTGGACCTGCACGCCCGCTACGGCATCGACAATCCCAAGTTGATCCAGGTCATCGGCCTCATGGAAAGCACCCTCGACGAACCGCTCGATGTCGCCGAGCTCGCATCGCGCGCGCAGGTGTCGACCCGGCAGATCGAACGGCTGTTCCGCGAATACATGCATTCCTCGCCCAAAACATTCTATCTCGGCCTCAGGCTGGCGCGCGCCCGCACCCTGCTCCGCCATACCTTGAGCCCGCTGCGCATGATCGCCCTGGAATGCGGATTCGAGTCCACCTCGCACTTCTGCCATGCCTACAAACGCGTGCACGGCATCCCGCCCACCTACGAGCGACGCTCACCGTCCGGCCGCGGCCGCCACCGGCAGCCAGCCCTGCATCGCCGCCCAGTCGGGCTCGAGGGCAGCAAAACGGGCGAGGCCAAGGGTCGATAGCTGCGCGAAGCTGCAGATGCGATCCACGACAAGATCGCGCACCGCGCGGCCCGAGGCCGGGGACAACCCGAATCCGACGCTCGACAGGGTCGCGACCACGACATTGAGCGGATTTTCCGCCCGATCGATGATGGGACGCCCGTCGGGCGTATTCTCGATGAACCCCGCCCAGCTCCTGATCACCCGCGCGTGCGAGGCCTTGGGCAGAAGCTCCGCCAGGCGCCGTGCAAGGCTCGCCTGCAATATGGTGGAATGCGCCCGCGCCTCGTGCGGTTCGTACAAATCCACCCACTCGTGCGGTCCGCCGCCATAGGCCAAATTGCCGCGCAAGGTCTGGCGGCCGTACAGGCCATTGCCGTCCACGCCGCCGATTTTCATCAGCGGCAGGGGCTCGGTGACGATCATCTCGGCACGCGCGCATCTCATCGGCACATTGATGCCGAGTTGCGCGGCGAGTCTTCCGGTGGAAGGGCCCGCTGCGATCACCAGCTGATCGCAAACAAATGTCCCGCGGTTGGTCAGCACGCCGATGACCCGGTCGCCGAGCGTCTTGAACGACAAGGCCGGGGTGTGCTCCACCAACCGGCCGCCATGGTCCGCGAACGCCCAGGCGTACGCCTGCACGGTACGGTGCGGATTCGCATGTCCGCCGAAGTGGTAGTAGTAGCCGCCGTGAATGTCATCGCCCGCATAGGGCACGAGTTCGCGCACCTGCTTCGGATCCAGCACATCGGTGTGGAATCCCTGGGTGAGGCCGTTCTCCAGCGCACGCCGGTACAATTTGAACTGGTGCTCGGTGCGGGCGATGCGGACACGATCAGCCCTGAATTCCGTGGGATAACCGAGCAGCGCATCCATTTGCGGCCAAAGCCGCTGTTCCTCCTGGAAGAGCGGACTGTGATGATGCGTGCAGCCGCCGCCGTTGCGGCCCGAGGCGCCCCAGCCGATGGGTCCGGCCTCGAGAACCAGGGTGTCGATGCCTTCGCGAGCCAGCCACCAGCCGGCGCTCAATCCGGTGACCCCGCCGCCGACGATGATGACCTCGGCGCCGCAGCGATCTTTGCCGCTCATTCGCGTGCCGCCTCATCTTCGCCGCGATTGGCCACGGTGTAGGTCGGCGGTACGCGCCAGAAGGGTATCCATTGAGAAGGCATTCCGAACCAGCTGTCCCAGTGCTCGTCCATGGCGGGCGATTCGGGCAGCGCGGCCAGTTGAGAGAGCGGCAACGGTCTTACCGGCGCACGATAGGTCGCATGGGGCACCTTGCAGAGCTCGCGCCCTGAGCCTAAGGCCAGGAGCGCCCCGACCTGTTCGCGGCAGCGCCGCCCCTGACAGCCGCCCATGCCGGCACGCGTGAGGCGCTTCACCAAATCGGGGGAAGCACAAAGCGCGGAGTGTTGCGGATTCGACGGGGCAACATTCGGTCTCGGTTCGGGAAGCGGCACATAGCGCGGCGGCCTGAGATTCAAGATATCGGCCGCATTCACTTCCTCGCACTGGCACACCAGAGGATCGGCGGTTGCGTTCAGCACCGAAGCGCTCACCCAGGCGAGCCTCGAGGCGGCACTGTCGCGCGTCGGCTCCGGGGGCAGTACAGCCTCATCGTGCGATGCGACTTCCCTGCCTAAGGCACGGAGCGCCGCGTTCGCGGCGATGCGACCCTCGCGCGCCGGGATTTCATCGCCGCCGTTCTTTGAGTCCCAGATCCCGGCGCAATCGCCGACCGCGTGGACGCCTTCCACCGAGGTGCGTTGAAATTCGTCGAGACGCGGCACGTGCCCGCCGCGCGCCGCCTCGTAACGCACGCAGCATCCCGCGGCTTCGAGCAGTTCGATCGCGGGGATCGCGGCCACGCCAAGGAGCACCGTGTCGCAAGCCAGCTCCACCGTTCCACCCGGCATGTGCCGTCCTTGTGCGTCGACTTTGACCAGCACCAAGCGCGTCACGCCCTGAAGATCACCCTGTGCCTTGGCAACGACATGGCCCGGATAGAACCTGGTCCCGCGCGCTTCGAGGCGCTCGAGCATCTCGCTCGAGCCCCGAACCTCGCCAGCCTGCTCGACGATGGCTTCGATCTGCACGTTCCGGACCGCGAGCACGTTCGCGATTTCCAGCGCCTGATTATCACTCCCCACCAGCACCGCGCGCTTTGCATCGAGCGCGTCGTATAGCACCGAGAGGCGATGAGCCGCGTGCGCGCCCATGACGCCGGGCAACTGCCAACCCTCGAACGCAAGGCCCATATCGCGGCGACCTGCCGCAACGATGACCTGCTTGTAGCGCACCAGATAGGCGTGATCGGCATCGACGAGGCCGGCCGCGGGAACTTCCATCCAGGCCGCCGAGGCATGCTTTGGAAACAGTCCGAAGCATGCCGTGCCCAATCGAACCTCGATGCCGGCCTCGAAGGCTTCGGCGAGCGACGGATTGGCTTCCAGCACCCGCTCCAAGGCGGCATTGCGATTTTGCAGCGAGGCGCTCATGCGGCCGCCAAAATGCAGCGGGATCTCCTCGGCCATGGATTTGAAGTCGACGGGGTTCTCGTCGATGAGCATTACACGGGCGCCCGCTCTCGCCGCGGTCAACGCCGCCGCCACACCGGAGACACCCGCGCCGATGACGAGCACATCGGTCTCCTCGGCAATGGGAGGCGCCTTGCCCGCCACCGAGGATAAATCGTTGGCCAGCGCGCGGGGAGATCTCATGGGTGAGGGTGCTCTAGGGCCATCAGCGCGAGTATTGCCAGCCCGACGCCGGCGCGCCTGCTCAAAGGCGACGCGTTCTTAAAATTATTCGACGCTACGGCCGTTCTGTAAAACCCCGGCACACCGCGCAAACCTTGTTGCCGTCGGGATCGCGCACGTAGGCCGCATAGAAATCGGGGTTGTATTGAAGCCTCACACCCGGGATGCCCTCCGAGCGGCCGCCGTGCGCCAAGGCGGCTTCGTGAAAGCGGTCGACCGCAGCCCAGGTGGGAGCCCGAAACGCCACCATGCTGCCGTTGCCCACCGAGGCCGGCTGCTGGTCGAAGGGCTTGCCCACCCAGAACGCGAGTTCCTCGGCACCGTCTTCGCGGTAGATGCCCCAGCCGGCGGAACTGCGGTCCCACTCCGGATCGCCCGTCTCACAACGTCGCATATCGAGCGGCGCCAGCACCGCACTATAAAAAGCGATCGCGCGCTTCAAGTTGTTGGTCCCGAAATACACGTAGGACAGCATGTAGACACCTCGGATGGACTCGAGGGCTCAAGCATATTGCACCAGCGAGAGAATGTTTCCATCGGGATCCTTGAACCACGCCACTCTGGCGCCCTCGCCGGTCGTCAGGACTGCGTCGGCATCCTGCGGAAGCCCGCCGATGGGTTCGAAGCGCACGCCGCGCGCCGCAAGATCGCGCATTTCAGCGCGAAGATCACTCACGGCAAAACCGCACACGGTGTGCACCGAGACTTCGAGTTCCTTCACCGGCGACACGCGCAGCTCACCGTCACCCACTGCGTACACCAACGCGCCGTGCGAACAGCCTTTGAGATGTAGACCAAGTACATCGCCGTAGAAATGACGTGCCGCATCAAGACGTGTGGTGCATACCAAGGTCTGAAGAATCGCTGATGAAAGCATGACTTTCCTCCGGCGCGCAGAAACACAAAAGCCGCGATCCGACTTCGGATGCCGGCGCGGCTTTTCAAATGCACAAAAAAGCCGCAACGAATGCGGCTATATAGGAAAGATTACTGCGAGCTTTGAGCGCCCGTCAAGACCGGTGCAATCGGCCGGAAGCTAAGCCCGATACACCGAAGATCGGCGCCGCTGTTACGGCTCTCAAAGGAGCCGGAACAGCGGCGCAAGCTTGGCAGGCTTTAGAACTTCGCCGTGAACGCCACGAACAGCTGGCGACCGAAAAGGTCGTAGACGCTGTAGGTGTTGGCCGAGCCGCCGGAGACCGCGAACGTATTGATGAGCGGCGGATCCTTGTCGAGGATGTTGTCGGCGCCCGCCCTGAACTGCAGGATCTTGTTCACCGTCCAAGTAGCTTCGAGATCCAGGTAGTTGTAGCCCGGAATCCTGCCGGTCGCGTAGTCAAAGCCGCCGTAGGTTGCATTTTGCAGCGTGGGATCCGAAGTATTGTTGTCCTCGGTCACCGGGCCGATGAAGCGCCACGTCAAGGAGGCAGAGACATTCCACGGCGAATCCCACGTCGTTCGGAACAGATGATGCCAACGCGGGTTGACCGTCTGGCAGGTTGCCCCGAACAGGCCCGCGCAATCGTAGGTATGCGCGCCCGGCAACGGTTGGGTCTCGTTGTGCAGCAGGTACACGCCGCTCATGTCGAAACTCATGTCGCCGAAACCCGGCGGCAGTTCCAGCTTGTAAGCCAGCTGCACGTCGATGCCGCTGTTGACCGCGGTACCCAGGTTGTAATTCTTCTGCATGACGTAGCCGCCGCCCGCATTGCTGTTGCCCGTCAGGCTGCCGGTGGTCGGCTGGCGCACGATCTGGCTGCAATAGATCGGATTGCCGGTCGTGGCGCAGTTGGACAGGATCACGTTGTACGGATAGGTGCCGATCTCGTCCTTGATCTGGATGTGATAGTAGTCGACGCTGCCGGACAGATGCGGAATCTGGCTGGGCGCAAAGTTCAGGCCCACGGTGTAAGTCGTCCCCTGCTCGGGTTTCAAGTTCGGGTTGCCGCTGGTCTGCGCGGACAACTGCGATGCGACGCCTTGCGGAATCGAGCCGTTGTTGTACTGCGCGGGGGTGACGTGGGTGCGCTCGCACTCCACCAGGCTCAGCGTGATGGGCGGCGCGCAGGGGTCCTGCCCTACCGAAACGATGCCGACGACGGGCGGCGTGAACGCTTCCGCAACGCTCGGCGCGCGGATCGCCTTGTCGTACGAAGCGCGAAAGCGGTAATCGGTTATGGGTGCGTACTGGACCTCGAATTTATACGTGCTCTGATTGCCCACCGTCGAATAGTCGGAACGGCGGTAGCCGGTGTCGAACAACAGCTCCTTGGCGCCCGGCCGGTCCTGCATGAGCGGAGCGCGCAGCTCCACGAACTCCTCGGAGACCGAAATGCTGTTGTCGATGGGAGCCACCGCGCTGCCGAATCCCGACAGCAGGCCGCTCTCCTCGGCCGAGTCGGGCAGCAGGAACACACGGTCCTGGCGATGCTCGAAGCCGACGTTCACGCCCAACCCCTCGGTGGCGAGCGGCGAGGTGATGCCGTATTCACCCAGCTTGCCCGTGACATCCGCATGCAAGGTACGCAATGTCGAACTGCCCTGCGCGGTACCGAGTTCATAGAGATACGCGAGCTGCTGCGGGGTCACGGCGCCGTCGGCGAAGATGTTGTAGGGGACGCATCCCAGGGCGCCGCTGATGCAGGTAGGGTGCGCTGCCGTTCCGGTCACCTGCAGCGCGTTGCTGATGGCCTGGAAGTTCAGGTACTTCTCGTTGGTGTCGCTGAACGAGGTATAAAAGTACTGCCCGTAAGCGTCGTAGCTCCAGGCGTTGGCGAATTCGCCCTTGGTGCCGAACACGGCGCGATAGTTGGTGTGTTCGAAGCCGATCTCGCGCGGACCCCCCTCGATGTTGCGCCGGCCGATTTCAACCTGCGCGCTCGCGGAACCTGGATGGGCTGCATCGGCGGCGATCTGCGCGGGCGTGCAGAGGATGCCCTGTTGCTGCGCGCTCAAGAACGGATTGCTGCAATTGATGAAGTAGTCGCCGGCGCCGGTGGGATCGAGCGGATTCGCATCCTTGAACAAGGCCGCGGGCGCCGCCTGCTGATGGGTCTGGTCGTCCATGAAGAAGAGTTCGGCATACGGCTTGAAATAGTCGTTGATGTCGTCGTGCGCCAGGAATGCCGCGTTGTAGCGATCGTCTTCGCGGGTGAGATAAATGAACTCCTGAGAGTTGTAGCTCGCCGGCGGGGTGGTCACGACCGAGCCGTACGGCACGAAACTCTTGCCCGACACGCTGTACACGGTGCCGGCATTGGGGCCGGTGGCGGGATTGAACCAGTTGGAGTTCGATGAACCGCCGCAGGTGACCCCCGTGATGGAGTTGTCGGCGGCCTGCACCGGAAAGATTTGGCACGCGCCATAATCGCGTTGGCTGCTGGTCACCGGATCCGCATGCCGGTAGCTCAAGTACGCGGTGATATTGCCGTCGCCGTCCGCGAAGTTGGTGCCCATGATCATGTCGAAGGTTTTGTTGCGCCCGTCCTGAGAGGTGCCGGTGGGCGGCACGGTGTTGTCGAACTGCCGCGCCAAGCCCTGCTGAAAGGTCGCATGATTGTCGTGATAGTTCTCGCCGTACTGGCCGTCCACCTGGAATCCCTGAAAATTTCTTTTCATGATGAAGTTCACGACGCCGGCGATGGCATCCGAGCCGTAAGCGGCCGAGGCGCCGCCCGTGACCACCTCGACTCGTTGCACGAGTCCCGCAGGGATCTGGTCCAAGTCAGGCGCGGGTTGCGAGATCGCTGTATTGGGCGAACCCACCCCCAGGCGGCGGCCATCGATCAGCACCAGCGTGCGGCCGGGGCCGAGACCGCGCAAATCCGCGGTGGCTACGCCGCCGGCGGTGGTCAATCCCGAGCTGCCGTTGCCAAGATCCTGCCCCAAGTCGTTGTTGAAGTTCTGCGGCAGCAGGTTGATCAGGTCCGATACATCGGTTTTGCCATACACCTGGATGTCTTTGGAAGTGACCACCTGGATCGGACTGGTGCTGACCTCGTTGGGCGCCGCGATGCGCGAGCCGGTGACGATGATCTCCTGCAACGGCTCCGCCGGTGGTGCGCTGGATGCTGAAGGGCCCTGCTGCTGCGCAGACGGCGCCGGTGTGGCCTGGGCCACCACGTAGGTTTTGGAGGCGACCGGTTCCACATCCGCCAGTGGCGCATCATGCACCGCTTCATTCGGCCCATGCAGCGCGACGCCCGCGCCGTCGCGCAACGGAACACTGTTGATCGGCATCACGGTGACGGTGTTGCCGTCAAGATAGCGGTAGGTGAGTCCGGTTCCGCTCAACAGCTGATCGAAGGCTTCGTTCGCGGTGATATCGCCGTTGGCGCCGCGCGTGCGCAAATCGCGCACCGTATTGGATAGATATAGCACCTGCAGACCGCGGCTCTGCGCCAACTGATTCAGTGCGGTGCCCAGGCCCTGGGCCTCGATGTGAGTCGGCTTCTTGACCGCCGCGCTGGCGTTGTCCGCCGCTGCGAGACCAAAAAGGGAAATGCAAACGGCCGTCGCGACCACTGCGATACGCATAAACTCTCCCATGCCTCTTGCGAGGCTCATCATGTCGATCGACCGACGTGGTCGTCGCTTCTGTTGGGAGTAGAGCGTTCTCACATAGAAAATGGGTATGGTCAGTTGATGTCACGCCGCGTGATGCGCACACCCTTGTCACTCTCGATCACGAGAATGCCGGGCTGACTGCGCAGAAAATTGATGAGTGATGCGGGATCGGTCGAGGAATACACGCCGCTGATCTTGATCCGCTGCAGCTCGCTGCCGTCGATGATCAGCGGGAGGCGGCTGTAGCGATTGAACTGTTCCGCAACGTCGGCGAGCGGAGTCTCCTCGAACACCATGTGTTTCTGCAACCAGGCGGTGGCCACTGCCGTGTCGGTGCGCATCGGGCGCGTCGCAGTATGCGGTCCGACGGTGAGCTGCTCGCCCGCGGAGAGGAGAATCGCCGGCTCGCCCGGTCGGCCGTCGTCCTCGAAGGTTTCAACCTTGCCCTCGACCACCGTCACCACGGTGCCCGACAGCTTGCGATACACGTCGAACTCGGTGCCGACTGCACGCACCTGCGTGCCGCCGGCCCGCACGATGAACGGCCGCGACTTGTCCTTGGCGACCCGAAACAAGGCCTGGCCTTCGACCAGGGTTACATCGCGCCGATGTTCGCTGAGGCGCACCCGCACCTTGGATTGCGAATTGAGCTCCACCGTCGAACCGTCAGCGAGCTGGATGGTTCGCTGCTCGCCGACGCCCGTGGCATAAGCGTCGCTCGACAACGATCCACCCCACATCCAGATGCCGGCGAGCGCGACCAGCAGCATCGCGGCAGTGGCCAGTTCGACGCGCCGCTCCCACCAGCGCTTGCCGGCCGGGGGTGAGTAGTACGCCGGCGGCGGCCAGGCGGGCGCTGCATCGTTGAGGGATATCACATCGGCGGAACGACGCGCTTCCTCGATCAGCGTCGCAATGTCGAAACGGCCTGCCGAATCCGACGCCGGCAGTTCCGCCCAGACCCGCGAGACTTCAAGATAGGCCTGAATGTGTTCGGGCGAACGGCGCAGCCAGTCTATGAATTGAGTGCGGGCCTCGCCCGTGACGTCGCCGGCGCGAAATTCGATGAACCAGGCGGAGGCCTCGGAAACGATCACTGAGTTGGTCTTCGAGGACGTGGAGCGCACCTTCATAGCGGAGACACCCGGCCTTCGACCCACTGGTTGCGGCAATGCTCCACCGCCCGAGCAAGATACTTCTTGGCAGTCTCGCGCGAGACCCCCAATTGGTCGCCCACCTCCTGAACGGAATAGCCGGCGACTCGGTGCAAAATCAGCGCTGTGGCGACGCGCGCCGGCAGTTTGGAGAGCATGCGTTCGAGCTCCGCGAGTCGTTGTGTATGGGCCAGCTGGTCCGGCGGGTCGTCGCTCGTGGGCGTCTTCAACTCCGAGAAGACTTCGCCGATGTCCACCGACACCGGTTCCGACGCGCGCCGCACCGCGTGCTGATGAATCACGTGACTCGCAATGGTGAAAAGATAGGCCTCGGGACTGCGGATGCTTTCGTAGCCTTCCACCCGCAGCAACCTTAAGAACACTTCTTGCGCGAGGTCCGGAACGTCCGCGGCGTTTCGCAGCCGAATCGACAAAAAACGTCGCAACCGCCGTCCGTAGCGGGCGGCAATGGCTGCGACAAAATTGCGGTTATCCGGTATCCCCACGTCCAAAATCCCCAGGGTTGAAGTTCCCCTTAAGCACCTAGAGCGATTTTGAAATGAAAATGGGGGTGCGGATGTAGCAAGTCGTTGGCGCAATGCGCCACGAAAGCCCTCTTCGCGAATTCAATCAATGGCTTACGCGGCCACCGGATCCGAGATTCAAATAAAAACAGTCGTATGGAAAGGTCCGCTTGCCTCTGTCACGTTCAGGACGAGCGAATGCTCGAGCATGACGCAGCCCGATCGGACGATCTAAGCGGTTTGAGGCGAGTTCGGAAGGCCTATCCGAAGCCTTATGGAGTCAAATCTGGGGGTTTCCCAGAGAGGCGCCCACCGGGGCTCGACTGCGAAAAAGGTCAAGCGGACGTCTCGCTCATCGATGGCTCGCTCCAGCGCGGCGAAGACACCCTCATGGTCGCCAAGACCCAAATGAACGAGCGCTTGGTGGACGGGAGGGACATAGCGGCTCTGTGCTCGTTTCATAAGATCACGCAAGACGCGGCGCGCCTCTACCGCCCGTCCCGCGCTGGCCAGCGTAAAGCCTTTCAGACCCACCGCCTCGGTGTTGCCGTTGGAATAAAGATGCGCCTTTGCGAAAGCGTCGTTGGCGCGACTGAATTTTCGCCTGATCCCTAGAATCTTGCCGGCAACAATATGAGCGACCCAGAACCGCGGCGCGAGGCCAAGGATGCGTTTCAGCGGCGCTGCGGCTTCCTCGTAGCGTCGCGCGTTATACAGAAAATGCGCTTCATGCGTATGCACGATCGGCGAGACGGGATCCAGCCGCTTGCCCGCTCGGATTCCCGAGATGGCCGACTCATGTCGCCCGAGATTGGAGCGCAAATGGGCGAGAAACATGCAGGCCGCCGGATTGCTTGGGTTCAGCTCGGAGGCGCGACGAAAATCCGCCTCTGCCTCCTGCCACTTCCAATCGAACCAGAAGTTAGTCATTCCGCGGGCGATAAGCGCCTCAGGCTGCTTCGCATCAAGGGCAATCGCTCGCTCGCTTGCCTCTCGCGCCATGGGAAAAGAATCGCGTGGCCGCACGTCGCTGGTGATTGCCTGCATGGCATAGCATGTGGCAAGACCCGCCCAAGCGGGTGCGTATCCGGCATCCCGGTTCAACGCGGACTCAAACTGGCCTATCGCCCGACGGATTGCGGTTGATGTCCGCAGTTCACACAGATACCTGGCCCGCAGATACCTGTCGTACACATCCGGATCCGTGTGTACCAGCGATCGAGGTGCGACCGAGAGCTTGAGCCGAATTTTGTCGGCGACCACCCTCGCCATCTCGACCTGGATCTTGAGAACATCGTCCGCGGGACGTTCAAACGCATCGGCCCAAATCACCGTTTGGTCGCGGATTCGAACCAGTTGAAAGGCTATGCGTACTCTGCCCCGCGCATGTCGGGCACTGCCCTGGATTAAATATTGCACCCCGAGATCGGCACCGATGCGAGCGACGCTGGCACCCATTTTCTTGTAACGCATCACCGAAGTGCGCGCGATGACTCCGAGTTCCTGAGGCGAGAAACTTCCCAGCTCGCCGATCAAATCGTCCGTGAGTCCGTCGCTGAAATAGTCGTGATTCGGATTGCCGCTGAGGTTTTGAAAGGGCAACACGGCGAGCATTTTGCGTGCGCCAGCCTCTTCCTGGTTGGAAGGGCCCATCTGCCGCGCACGCTCGGTCGTCGGGGCGATGAAACGATATCCTTTTCTCGCGACGGTCTCGATGATTCTTGGTCTTGCGCGTCTATCGCCCACGGCCTGGCGCAACTTTCGAATCGCCGTGTAAAGCGCCGCATCGAATTCTATGACGACCCCCGTCCCCCAGACGGCGTGCACAGCCTCTTCGTGAGTGACGAGCAGCCCGGGCCGATTGGCCAGCAGTATCAACAGCTCCATTGGCTTTCGATTGAGCTTGATGCGCCGGCCGTCGCGACGAAGCTCAAAATTCGCAGGGTCCAGCTCGAAACGACCAAAATGGATGATGCTGGACTGCACTGGCTGGCATCTCTGTGGACACGCCCGTGCAGAGCTTAACCGGATGCCCGCATTGTTGAGCCGCTGCGTACAGAAATATTTCAGAATTCGTTCAGAACTCTGTCGATCGAGTTCCCCTAGGGTATGGCCGTCATCTCGGTCACCAAATTCAGGGGGAATTACACATGCACATCTGGATATCCTCGATTTTCCCGGCGGCCGGTCTCGGACTGGCACTCTGTGCCTCGGCAAGCGCCGCCGACGGCGACTATTGCTCCAACGAGACCTTGCGCGGCGACTACGCCTTCACCATCAATGGCCAGGTGTTTCCACCGGGCGGACCCGTTGTCACGCGCGACGGCGTTGCGCTGGCGCACTTCGACGGCAACAGCGTAATGTCGCAAAGCGATTTCGTAATGCAATACCCCGACATGATGGGCGGATCCTCGCCGGTGCCCAACGGCGATCCGCCCGATGCTGTCACCGGATTTAACGTCGGTGAACAAGGCAAATACCAGGTGTTCGAGAATTGCACCGGCTGGCTGGAAATTAGCTTTCCTCCTCTCGGCGCCGGCGGGGCGGTCATCAAGGGCCGGTTCGTATTGAGCGATGGCGGGCGGGCGATTCATCTTACGGTGTATTCCGCCCAACCGCCGCATGCATCAGGGCCGGTGCCCGCTTTGATCCATAGCGAAGGTCACAAGGTCCGCTAACAGCCGCAGCTCAAGGACCGTCTGTCCGCTTTTGTCGCCTCTCGAGCCGGGGCCCACCCTCGCCTTGCACATGTCCTCCGCGCGATCTTGCCGATCGCGCGGAGGATTCATATTGGCTAGTGCGTGCCGCCGAACTTGTAGTTCATCTCCAGGCCATAGGTCAGAGGCTGCGACATGGCGGTGCGATTGAACGTGCCGACGTTGACGTTGATCGCCGGCGAATTGGTCAACAGTGCGACCCGGTTGGTGACGTTGTTGACGAACAGCACCGTGGACCAGCTGCCCCCTTCGACACCCGCCCGAAGGTTGGTGAGATCGTAGGCCGGCAGGTAGTTCGCCTGCGCAGTGTCGTCGATGCGCGAACCCACATAGTTGTTGTCGATGCGGCCCATGAGGCCCAGGCCGGCCACCAGCGGGTGCCGATAGACCAGCGAGGCGGAGGCGGTGATGTCGGGAACGTTCTGCACCCGTTCGCCGATGGTGGTGGCGGGAACGGCATTGGCAATGAATTCCGCATGGTTGAAGCTGCCGTTCACCGAAGCGACGAGCCCGGTCACGACGACCGCGCTGACCTCGATCTCGGCGCCGTACACGTGCGCATCGCCCGCGTTGCCGGTGAATGGGAAGCCGCATTCCAAGGGAATGTTCTGCTGGATGTGCTGCCAGTTCTCGAAATAGGCCGCCGAATTGACGGTAAGGCGCCCTTCGTTGCCGCGGTACTTCTCGCCGACTTCATAGCTCCACACCTTGTCGGGCTTGAAGCCCAGCGGCGCGGCATCGAGGCCAAGGGTCTGCAGGTTCGCGAGGCACTGCACGCCGAGCGGGCCGCTGGTCGGGATGGGCTGATTGCCGCCGCCCGGCCGGAAGCCCTGCGCCACGGTGCCGTACACCATGGTGTTCGGATCCATCTGATAGGCGAGATTGAATTTCGGCGTGATGCCCTGGTCGCGCTCGCCGGTCGAGTAATTGGCATAGCTCGCATCGCCCGACGAACTCAGCCAGCCGGACACCGCGGTGTTGACGCTGCCGGTGTAGTAGTAGCGGCGCAGGCCCGCCGTCGCGGTGAGTTTCTCGAGGAAGGTATAAGAAACCTCGCCGAAAAATGAGTTCTGCAGGATCTTGGTCGGCTGATACTGCGTGAACGCGTCGGGGATGGTTCCCGGGATCGCCGTGAACGGCGTGTCGACGAACAGATTCCAATCCGATTCGAAGTCCTGGTAGAACCAGCCGGCCAACCACTTGAAGGCCGTGTCGCCGGAAGAGGTGAGGCGCACCTCTTCGCTCACCTGCTTGGACCTGTCGTCCTCGAGCGAGGTGGGCGAGTTCTGTCCGGCGCCGCCCTCGCTGGGATAGATCGGCGCGCCCAGCACCGTGGCAATTTCCTCGGTGCCGTCCTGGCGGAGGTTTTCATCGCGGGTCCAGTACGAAGTCGTGGAACTCAAGTCCGCGAAGCCGAAATGGTACTGGACACTGAGGCTGCCCAAATCGATGCGATCCAAGAACGGTTCGGACGAGTCGTAGGGCTGGTACTGGGTGAGGGTACCGGGCTGACTGTCGATCAGGCTGGGGCCGCCCTGCGTGATTTCCTGGTACATGAACGTGGGTGTGATGGACAGATTTTCCACCGGCTTCCACAGGATCGACGCGCGCACGCTACGCTCGTTCTCGCTGTTGACGTCGCGATAGTCGGTCTGCACGGGCGCTGCCGCCACGTTGCCGCGTGTACTGCCGTTTACGGGAGCCGGAAAATTCGGTTGCGTGATCACGATGCGATCGATCCAGCCGCTGGTGTGGCTGTCCGATGCCACGATCCGCAGGGCCGCGGTGTCGCTGCCCAGGGGCAAATTGATCATGCCGCTGACGCTGCTATCGAGACTGTTGCCGCCGTCCATGCCGCCCAAGATCAACTGCGCGGATGCCGCAACCGCCTTCGGATCCGGCGCGTTCGGCACCAACTTGATGGTGCCGCCCATGGAGCCCGCGCCGTACAGGGTGCCTTGCGGTCCGCGCAGCACCTCGATGCGATTGAGGTCATAGAGATTGGGGTCGATCACCACCTTGCCGTTCTGCGCGGAGGCCGGCGCGGTGAGCGGTGTATCGTCCAGATAGAAACCAACGGTGGGCGAATTGCCGCCGGCGGACGATAGACCACGGATCACGAGTTCCGTCTGGCCGGGACCGCTGCTGCGCATGGACACCCCCGGCACCGACTGCACCACGGATTGGATGTCGGTGAGGCCGCGTTCTTGGAGATCGGCGCCGGTGAGCGCGGTGATGCTGATGGGCGTGGTCTCCAACGTGGATTCGCGCTTTTGCGCGGTAACCACGATTTCCTCCAGGGCATCACCCGACGCGGCGGTCGTTTCAGCGGCCTGAGCCCCGCCGAGCAATGAAAGCCCCGAAGCGAGCACCAATAGCGGACGCGATGATCCGAACTTGCCTTGCATAGATCCCCCTCAATGCCGTCTTTAGGACCCGGATCGGCCGGGTGATTGTCGGCATTATCTGACAGATTGCATCGGTTCGTGAGCTTTTGAGGGAAATTCATTTGCAAAAATGCAACAAACGCGACCATAAGTCGCGATTTGACCAGAGAAGAGCCCGCGCGCGAAGTTCTTGAGGGGCTGTCAGCGAGATGACAGCTTTGGGTCTTAGGGGGGCGCCCCCGAGCGGACGATTCGTCCGCTCGGGGTAAGAGGTCGAGCTACTGAATCAGGCCCTGGCGGATGGCATATCCAGTGAGCTGTGCGTTGGTGGTGGCCGAGAGCGCCGTCAAGATCCGCGAGCGATAGGTGCTGACCGTCTTGACGCTCAAGCTGAGCTCGGCCCCGATCTCGCTTATCGTCTTTCCCTCCGCGAGCTTTAAGAATATTTGCAGTTCGCGCGTGGAGAGTTGTTCGTGAGCCGACGTGGGACGTTCACCCATCAGCTCCTGGGCCAGCATTTCGGCCAACGCTTCGCTGACGAAGCGATTGCCCTGCATTACCGTGGTCAAGGCACGCAGCAGATCTGGTCCCGCCATGTCCTTGGAAAGATAGCCGACGGCACCCATTTTCAGGACGCCGGAGGCGTATTGGTGTTCGGGAAGACCGCTCACCACCAGGATCCTGATGTCGGGATTGGTGGCGCGGATGCGTTGCAGAATATCCAGACCGCCGCGATCGGGCATCGAGATGTCGAGCAATAAGATGTTCCAGTTTCCGGCGCGCAGTTTTGCCAGGGTATCCGAGCCGCTGGTGGCTTCGCCGATGTCTGCGACCTGCGGATGTTCTTGGAGGAACTGCCGATATCCCGCCCGAACGATGGCGTGATCATCGGCGATGAGTACGTTGAACCGGGGCTTCGTCGCCGGCTTGGTTTGCGGACGGGAATTCAGTGCGACCTGGTCGAGCATGTTTTTTACTCCTTCGTTTTAAACCCGACGCCGAAACAACGCGTGATAGAGGACGAGGATCACGACGGCACCCACCACGGCGACCAGCAGGCTGTAGAGATTGACCCCCGTCACGCCAGTCATGCCGAACGTGTTGAACAGCCATCCGCCCACCACGGCACCGACGACACCCAGCAGCACATCGAGCAACACGCCTTCACCGCGTTTGTTGACCAACTTGCTGCCGATGAAGCCGGCGAGCAGGCCTAAGATGATCCAGGCGAGAAATGACATTGTCGTGCCCCTCTTTTTCTAGTGATTCGGCAAAAGTCCGCATCGGTTTGCGAATTCGATGCCGCGTGACTGTAGCAGTACGGCGCGCGGGCGCTTACAGCGGCTGTAGCGACTGACTGTCAGACAGCACTTACGTTTTTGGCGAGTCCGGGCCGTCCAATGCCACCCCGACGCGCGCGAGATCCCCCCTGATATCCCGGGCGGCGCGGAAGAGGTGGTATGCCGCCCACAACCCCGTGGCCGTGGTCAACAGCAGCGCATAACGCAATGATTCGGCGCCTGCATCGAACCTCGTTGCGAAAAGGTCACTCAATATGCCCACGATTTGCGGCGCCAGTGCGAGATTCGCGACATTGGCGCCGAACAGAAGGATGGCGCAGCAGAGCCCGCGCATTCTCGAGGGCACCAAGCTTTGGGTGAGGCTGAAAAGCGGGCCGAGATTCAGATATGCCACCGGGACGAAGACCCAAAGACTCCACCTGGCTACCGACAAATCCTTCGCGCCGAATGCCATCACCGAGGCTGCGGTGCCGATCAGGGTCGCAAATCCCACCACCCAGACCTGCCAGCGCGCATCGAGACGCGATAGGAAGTGGATGGAAAGCCCGCCGATGATCACGCCGAACGCGCCGCCCACCCCGGAGATGGAGCCTACGATGCCGCCGGCCTCGCCGATGCTCAGATGATGCGAGCGGGCGAGAAAGGCCGGCGCCCACCAAAGCAGTCCCCATCCCCAATAGGTCACCACCGTGGCCGCGAGAAGCACATGCACGAGCGAGCGTTGCCGCCAGATGTAGCGCAAGGTCTCCGCGAGCGGCGGGGCCTCATCGCTCTTGTCGGGACTTGACTCACGCTCGGGCTCCTTCAGCGTGAAGCGCACCAACAAGGCGAGGACGATACCGGGCAAGCCCAGCGCATAGAATGCGGCTCGCCAGCCGTGCGCTTGCGCGACTGCGCCGCCGAAAGTGCCGCCGAGAAACGATCCGCCCGCGGCGCCCAGCGTGAAGATCGAAGTCGCCAGCACCCGTCGCGAGAAAGGAAAAAGGTCGGCGATCATCGACTGCGAAGCGGGTGTGCCGCCCGCCTCGCCCGTGCCCACGCCGATGCGTGCAAGCATCAGCTGCGCGAAGTTCTGCGCCCCACCGCAGAGCGCCGTCATCACCGACCAGATGGCGAGCGATGCGGCGACGAGTTTGCGACGGTCCACGCGGTCGGCAATCATGCCCAGCGGGATTCCCATGCCGGTATAGAAAATAGCGAGCGCGGTGCCGGTGAGAAAACCGATGGCCGTGTCGCTCAGCTGCAGCTCCGCCTTGATCGGCTCGATCAAGGTAGAGACCACGAAACGGTCGGCGATGTTGGCGATGTACACCAAGGTGAGAAGCGCGAGGGTGTACCACGCGCGCCAAGAGGCGCCGCTCGCCGGATACAAATTGGATCCCATCGCTTGGTTGTTCGAGAAATTTCTGATGCGCGAACGGTGATGTTAGCCAATCGGCTGGCCGCTGTCAGAGAAGATGCGCGCAGGTCCTAAGGATATCGCCGTCCTATCAATTGGCGTGGGTGGGCTTGTTCCAGACCTCGTTTGTCACGGCGGGCTTGAGCGCGCGCCAATTGCTCGAGGCCGAGCGCAACAGCTCGAGCACCGGAGGCGAGGCGAACTCGCACCACTCGACGGCGAGCCCGCCGGGATATCTGCGCACCACGTGGGCATCGAGCACGTGCGTCGTCATCTGCGAAAGCACGATGGTCACCCGGACCATGGAGCGCTCCTTGAGATCGCATACCGCGGAGATGGCTGCGCCGCTGACGCTCAGATCGAGAAAGTGGCCGAGGCAACTCGGAGGCGCATGGGGCTTGCCGAGCCTCACGGACGTGCGGATTGGAAATCGCTCACCCCATCGATGTTCCATGGGGGAAATCTTGGCACTTCGCGCGCGCGTTTGATGTAGGGAAAGGCCTGCGGCGAGGGCTGCGTCGAATGCCTCAAATGCCTCTTTGCCGGCCGGATTTGACCATAACGATCCCTCAGTCGCGTTCCACCCAGTCAAGCGACCTCGAAACGGCTTTGTCCCAGCGTCGCGTGAGATGACTTCTTGCCTCCTCGTCCATGCGTGGGGACCAACGCTTGTCGATCCGCCAGTTTGCCGCGAGGTCCTCGCAATTCTTCCAATATCCGACCGCAAGCCCCGCGGCATAGGCCGCACCCAAGGCCGTGGTCTCGGTGATGCGCGGCCGGACGACCGGCATGTCGAGGATATCCGCCTGGAATTGCATCAAGAGTTCGTTGCCGACCATGCCGCCATCCACCCGCAGCTCTGGAATGCGGCACTTGGAGTCGCGCTCCATGGCGCCCATGACCTCGCGCGTTTGGAAGGCGGTGGCCTCGAGCACCGCGCGGGCGAGGTGGGCGCGATTCGCATAACGGGTGAGCCCGATGATGGTGCCGCGCGCGCCTTCGTTCCAATGCGGCGCATACAGGCCGGAGAACGCCGGCACGAAGTACACGCCGCCATTGTCCTCGGCTTCGGCCGCCAGCGCCTCGACCTCGGCGGAGCTGTCGATGATCTTGAGATTGTCGCGCAGCCATTGCACCAAAGATCCGGTCACCGCTATGGAACCTTCGAGCGCGTAACACGCGGGCGCCTTGCCCAGTTGGTAGGCGACGGTGGTGACTAAGCCTGCGCTCGAGGCGATCGGCTTCTCGCCGGTGTTCATGAGGAGAAAGCAACCGGTACCGTAGGTGTTCTTGGCATTGCCGGGTTTGAAGCAGGCCTGCCCCGTGAGCGCCGCCTGTTGATCGCCGAGAATACCCGCGACCGACGTGCCTTCGAGCGCCGGCGTGCGGATTGCGCCGTAAACCTCGCTCGAGGAAACGATGCGCGGCAGCACTTTCGGCGGGATGCGGAATTCTTCGAGCAGTTCATCGTCCCAGGCCAGAGTCGAGAGGTTCATGAGCTGCGTGCGGCTGGCATTGGTGACATCCGTCAGATGCAACCCGCCATCGACCCCGCCGGTGAGATTCCAGAGAAGCCAGCTGTCGATGTTGCCGAAGAGCAATTCGCCCCGCTCGGCCTTGGCCCGCGCCCCCTCGATGCCATCCAGCAGCCAACGAAGTTTAAGCCCGCTGAAATAGCTCGCGAGCGGCAGACCTGTTTTGGCCCGAAAGCGATTGATGCCGCCCTTCTTCTGGTACTCGGCCACCAGCTCATCGACGCGCGTGTCCTGCCACACCAGGGCGTTGTGCACCGGACGCCCCGAGTGCCGCTCCCAAAGCACTGTGGTCTCGCGCTGATTGGTGATTCCGACGGCCGCGAGTTCTCTCGGCCGCACGCCTGCTCGAGCGAGCGCCGCACCCGCCACCTCCTCGGTGTTCTGCCAGATCTCCAGCGGGTCATGTTCAACCCAGCCCGGCTTGGGAAAGATCTGCCGGTGTTCTTTTTGTGCCGAGGCGACGATTCTGCCTGCGTGATCGAACACGATGAAGCGCGTGCTGGTTGTTCCCTGATCGACCGCCCCGACGAACTGCGCCATCACCATCTCCCGCAAGCCCTGCCGCAAGCCCGCGATTATGGCGTGAAACGCCTAAGTTTGGATTCCCATCGGTTTGATGGGATGGGAGGATCTTTTCGACGACTGCAGCGGGAGACCTTAAGTCTCTGGGGGAACTCTACCTAGTCGAAGAGCCCGGAACGCAGCGAACGGATCTGGTCCGCCGATCCGGCGAGGATCTGATTGCATCGCTCGGCGCTCAGCTTAAGACGCTTCAAGGCCGATACCCGTTCCACCACCTCGGGCAGGCGCTGCCGGTCGGTGACGCACGGCACCAGCACCTTGGCGCTGATCAGTATGTCCGCCAGGCCGCCGATGACGACGTCGCGGTTGTTCTGCGCTTTCACGGCGGCGATGATTTCCGGCGCAAATTTCCAATGCTCGAGAATGGTCACGGCAATCTGCGGGTGTGCGTCGCGCACGAGCTGCGTCCAGGTCCCTGGGGTCAACGACTCGATGCCGGGCGGGGCATGCAACGCGATGTAGAGCTTGCCGATGTTGTGCATGAGGCCCGTGAGCAATGCCTCGTCGGGGTTCGCCGAGCGCGTTTCGCGCGCCAGCACATAGGCGATGGCGGCGATCAGCGCGCCGTCGCGCCACAGTTCGTGCAGTCGCGCGCGCACCTTGGGATCCTTCACCCCGGACTGCATCTGTTGAAGGGCGAATGACACCGCGGTACAGCGCACCAGTTGCACCCCAAGACGCGCAAGCGCCACCTTCAAATCGCTGACCTGTTCACCCGAGGGGTTGAGAAAGGCGGAGTTCGCGAGCCGCAGCACGCGCGCGGCGAGTGCAGCTTCGGAACTGATTACGATGGCCACGCGTCCCGCAGCCGCCTTCGGGTCGTCGAGCACCTTTTGCACGCGCGCGGCGATGTCCGGGAACGAGGGCAAGTGGATGTCGCCCACCGTGAGTTCCAGCATGAGCTTGCGGATGAAGCCGCCGGGATCGGCGTGTTCGGGGTGCGCTGCGCGCTTGTCGATCGCGTTCATGCGTGGTGCGTTTCTTGGCCGTAACCTAAGAGGTATCGTCGTTGCGGCGCAGAACTTAATACAGTTAACGCACTTTGCCCGCGGGAAACTGTGCCCCAGTTCACTTAAGCCCGCGGGCTTAGGTTCCCCAGAGGGCGAAAGCGGCGTTTTGAGTCCCGCTGATTCCCCGAACGGCAGAGTGAAAGCGGCTCTCGGGCCGGAAACCGGCGCCATTGTGGAGGCGGCGACATCAGGGCCATCCATCCGGGTGCGATTGCATCGCGCGGCGTTGGCGTGCTAAATCCCCTGCGATATCAACGAGAACCAAGGTGATCTCTTTGCACACCCGGATAACTGAACTGCTTGCGATCGAGCACCCCATCATTCAGGGCGGCATGCACTTCGTCGGCTTTGCCGAACTCGCCGCGGCCGTCTCCAACGCCGGCGGCCTAGGCATCATCACCGGCCTCACGCAACGCACACCCGAGAAACTCTCGGCGGAAATCAAGCGCTGCCGCGACATGACGGACAAGCCTTTCGGCGTCAATCTCACCTTCCTGCCCGCCCTCGCGGCCCCCGACTATCCGGGTTACGTCAAAGTCATCATCGAGAATGGCGTCAAGATCGTCGAAACCGCAGGCAACAACCCGCAGAAGTATCTGCCCGCCCTCAAAGGCGCCGGCATCAAAGTCATCCACAAGTGCACCTCGGTACGCCATGCGTTGAAAGCCGAATCCATTGGCTGTGATGCGGTCAGCGTCGATGGTTTCGAGTGCGGCGGACATCCCGGCGAGGACGACATCCCCAACATGATCCTCTTGCCGCGGGCCGCCGAGGAACTGAAGATTCCGTTTGTGGCCTCGGGCGGCATGGCCGATGCGCGCTCGCTGGTTGCGGCATTAGCGCTCGGTGCCGACGGCATGAACATGGGCACCCGCTTCATTGCCACCGTGGAAGCACCGGTGCATGAGCATGTGAAGCAGGCCCTCGTCGCGGCAAGCGAACTCGACACCCGGCTCATCATGCGACCATTGCGCAATACTGAGCGGGTAATGAAGAACACGGCGGTGGAGCGGCTGCTGGCCAAGGAACGCGAGCGCGGCGCGAGCCTCACCTTCGAAGACATCATTCCGGAAGTGGCCGGCGTCTATCCGCGCATCATGCAGCAAGGCGAGATGGATGCCGGCGCATGGTCCTGCGGCATGGTGGCGGGCCTGATTCGCGACATTCCGACCTGCAAAGAACTCATCGATCGGATCATGCACGAGGCCGAGGCCTTGATCCGCGGGCGTCTGCAACGCCTTCTCACTGCTTGAGTTGCCGTGGCTGCAAGTCAACTCACCGATGAAGCAAGATGGCTGCGCGCGGGTTTACCACGAGCCTCGCAGTCGCGAGCCGAATTATTCTTGATCAGGAATTCAACTTCAATTGTGATCAAAATTTGACCGAATTGCTCAAGTCACTGTTTGTGGGACCATTAATTCTCGCGCAAGAAGATTATCCACAGGGTTAGCCACAGCTTCCGGGGACAACCTTGCAAGCGCTCATCAAGATCGGTGGCTCAATTCCGCGAATCCGGGACTCAATCGCAGCCAGCCGCTGTTGGCGACGAGCACTTCCTCGGCCTTGAGGCGAGAGATCCGGCGACGTTCCGCCGGCGTTGCCGGCCAGCATGTGTCATCGAACGCGCATTGCAACATGATGGGCGAATCGTCCTCCAACGCCGTTTCCACTTCCGGGATGGCAAGCGCCAAGACCATGCGCTTTTGACAACAAGGGCAATCAACAGGGACGTACAGGCGTGCCTTCATGGAGACCTCGCGAAATTTCTTGGTTGGGTGCCGCGGCTGCGCGACGGTCGGGTGGTATATGTGACGATAGGATGACCAGTCCGCCCGCGCAACTCCCGGTTTCCTACACGGTTCGTCGACGATTGGGGCTTGCGCAAGCAGCGCGCGTGTGATTCCTTTTGCACCGCTACGGCTTCGCGGTGGCGGAATGGGCGAATGCCGGCGTGGCTACGGGCGGCGTGCTGCCGAGCACCTTCTGCAGGATTTTGAGCGTCGCCTCAGGTTCATCCGTAAACGAGAACAATTTCATGTCCTCGGGACCGATGGTGCCGTGGCGGATCAGCGCTTCGAAATTGATTACCTCGTTCCAGTAGCTCGATCCGTACAGCAGGATGGGGATGGTGCGTTCCAGTTTCTTGGTCTGCGCCAAGGTCAAAATCTCGGTGAGTTCATCGAGCGTGCCGAAACCGCCCGGAAATACCACCAGTGCGCGCGCCAGGTGCGCAAACCAGAGCTTGCGCATGAAGAAGTAATGGAACTCGAATCCAAGCCCCGGCGTGATGAATCGGTTCGGCCGCTGTTCGTGCGGCAGGCTGATGTTGAGCCCGATGCTGCGGCCGCCGGCCTCGGCGGCGCCGCGATTGGCCGCCTCCATGATGCCGCCGCCGCCGCCCGAGCACACAACGTACTGTTGGCCCGGCGGCGATAGGCTCAACGACCAGCGCGTGATGAGGCGCGCAAGCTCCCGTGCCTCCTCGTAATAGCGGCCCAGCGGACCCGCATCGCGCAGCCTCGCAGACCCGAAGAACACCACGGTGTCCTTCACCTGCTCGCGGCGAAAGGCCTCCAGAGGTTCCAAGTATTCGGCAAGGATGCGCAACGGCCGCGCCGCCTCGCTGCCCAGGAATTCAGCATCGAGATAGGCGATATGCGACTTGTCATGACTTCCAGACATGTTATTTCAACCCCGCGAAATCGATGAAGCCGCGCGTCACGTCGGTGTGCACCAGCTTCACCTGAACATGATCGCCCACGTCCAATCCCTGATAATTCTTCACCACACGTCCCTCCGCCGCCGGATGCTCGATGCGCACCCAGGTTCCCTTGTCTGACGCCCCGGTTACGATCGCCTCGAAGCTCATGCCGATCTTGCTCGAGAGCAGCATGGCTGCCGCGGACTTCGCCACCTGCCGCTCCACTTTCTTCGCACTATCCTCCTGCGCGGTGCAATGAGCCGCCAAGCTCTTCAGCTGCTCATCGCTGTAGGGCGCCGGGCCGCCGTTCAGGGCAGCCTTCATGAGGCGTTGTGTGAGCAGGTCGGGATAGCGACGATTCGGCGCCGTCGAATGCGTATAGTCGCGCACCGCGAGCCCGAAGTGTCCCACCGGCGTTTCGCCCGGGCGTTCCAGCGCATATTCTCCGGGACCCAGACATTTGATGATCGAGAGCGATAGATCGCCAAAACTCTGCGGCACGGCGCGCCGGCGCTCCAGCAAAAAATCGTCGAGCGCCTTGGCATCGGGCTCTTCCGGCAACTTGGTGCCTGCACCCTTGGCAAGTTCCACGATCCGACCCCAGCGCTTCGGGGTCTTCAGGACGCGACGAATCGAGGAACGCCCCGCCTTGTCCAGATAACGGGCGTTGGCGCCATTCGCGGCCACCATGAATTCCTCGATGATCGATTGGGCGCGATTCTTGGGATCCGGCCTAAGATCGACGAGATTGTCGCCTTCGAAGACCGGGCGATCCTCGATGGTCTCCAACTCCAGGGCGCCGCGCGCACGACGCTGCGCCTGCAAAAGCTGGGCAATTTGGTCTTGAAGTCTCAGCTGCCCGTCCATGCCCTTGACCTTGGCGAGCGGCTCGGGCGGCGCGGCCGTTCCATCCAGCCAGGCGGCGACACTGCGGTAGGCAAGCTTCGCATAGTTCTTCACACGGGCGCGGTAACGATCCGCGCTCACCAATGTCCCGTCGCCCTGCAAGGTCATTTCGGTGACGATGGCCAGCCGCTCCTGGTCCTGGCGCAATGAGGATAAATCGGTGGAAAGATGTTCGGGCAGCATGGGGAACACCCTGGCCGCGGTGTACACCGAAGTGGTGTTGTAGGCTGCGTGTTCATCGATGGCGGAACCCGCGGGCACCAGGCTGTCGACGTCGGCAATGGCGACATACAGCGTGAAACGTCCGTCGCTCAAGCGTTCGGCTACCTCGATCTGATCGAGGTCGAGCGAGTCGTCGTTGTCGATCGAGGACCAAAGCATCGCGCGCAGATCGCGGACGGAGTCGGAAACCGCGGGATTTTGGGCCGCGCCCGCTTCGGCAAGAGCGGCGGCGGAAAAGTCCGGCAACATGCCGCGCGAGCGCATGGCATCGGCAGCCAGGCTCCTTAGGGTATCGGACTGAGAACCGCTCTTGGCCATCAAGTTTCCTCGTTGGGGCCGAAGCGGCCCCATGATACTGAGCGTGCGATTCTACGGTGTTTCCAAGACGAGTTCGTGCTCGCGGGCGCCCCGAGACGAGAATGAAGGTTACGGCCAGCCGGCCGCCCCACTTGACTCTTTGCGGTCGAGATTGGATCGTTGTCACCCATGTCCTCGGAACTAAAAGAACCACCGTTGCGCACGGTATTTTTGAGCTATGCCTCGGAGGACCGCGCCGCCGCGCAAGTGCTCCGCGATGCCCTGCCCGGCTTTGGGCTCGAGGTTTGGTACGACGAAAGCGCCCTGCACGGCGGCGATGCCTGGGACCAAAAGATCCGCAATCAGATCCGCGACTGCGATTTCTTTATCCCAATCATCTCGGCGCAAACCGAGGCGCGCCATGAGGGCTATTTTCGGCGCGAATGGCGCATGGCCGTTGACCGCAGCCATGACATGGCCGACGACCACACCTTCCTGCTGCCCGTAGTCATCGATGACACCTCGCAAACCGGCGCCCGCGTTCCGGAGAAATTCTTCACGGTGCAGTGGTCGCGGCTGCCTGGCGGTCAACCGAACGCCTCATTCGAGGCGGTGTGCCGAAGCTTGGCCTCAGGCAAGCCGCTCGATAAGCCCAAACGCAGCGAGCGCGCCGAACGCGCCCGCCCAACAGTGCAGGCCGACCTGCCGCCCTTCCCGAAGCAGGATGACGGCCAAAAGCTCAGGTTCTTCCTCGCCGTCACTTGGTGGGCTCTGCGGTGCCTGTGGATCCAATTCAAGCGGCTGCCGCGCTGGATCCGGATCGTGGTCTACCTCTGGATCGTCGTGGTGCTTTTATCCAAGGGATGCTCGAGCTCGCAGAGCCACTCGCACAAGCTCTCGGATCAGGATGCCCAGAAACTCGATCAGATCTCCAAAGAGTATCGCGGCAGCAAAGAGGACGTCGCCAAGCTCGGAACTCAAATCGCCAAAACGTTCGCCGACGAGGTGAACAGCTCAAAGAAAGGAACGCCGTTGTTGGCCGTTCCCTTCACTGCGCCCTCGGGAGATACGGCGGCCCAGCAGTTTGCGGATGCCACGTTTGCGCAGGTCTACGGGCGGCTCTCGATCTCCCATCACGGCCACGCGGCCTTGAGCGATTCTCCGTTGCCTTCCATGGATTCGTCGGCCGTCCTGGAGCGTGCGCGCGCGCAGCAAGCCGAATACGTGGTCTATGGCTTCGTCGACGGCGCTGCGCCCAATCAGATGCTCGAGGTGAAGCTCGTTGAAGTCGAAGACGGCACGTTGAGCTTCACGAAGAGCTATGCCCTGACCGGCGCCGATCCTGCCAAGATCGCGGAGGACCTGGACGCTAAGATCAGGGACGCCGAGTAACCTTCAAGGCCGGAACGCGGCAATAATGGGACAGGGACCGGACCGGCTTGCGCTGCATTGCCGTGACAGACCCGCCAAGGCGTCGCGCGCGAGCTTCAATTGCGTGATTTTTTGATCCAATGACTCGATACGCGCCCGCGTCAGTTTCTGGATGCGCGCCCGGTCGCGGCTCTGGTCGAGCGACAGCAATTCTTTGATTTCTTCAAGGGTGAATCCTGCGCTCTGTGCGCTGCGGATGAACTGCAGGCGCTCGCCGTCCTTCACGCCATAGCGCCTGCCGCCGGCGCTGCGCGATGGGATTTCAAGCAGTCCGCGCCTCTGGTAGAAACGCACAGTTTCAACGCTCACGCCGCCTTGCCTTGCAAACCCTGCAATGGTGCTCATCTATTGACTCCGTACCACGGTACAGAGGGTATATAGGGGGCGAATATCGGCGATGCAAGAGGAAAGCTTATGAACGATGGCAAACCGGTGGCCGCGCTCTATCGCATGGCAATGCGCGAGCACACTTGCCCTTACGGCATGAAATCCAGGGACCTTCTGCGCCGCAAGGGCTACCGCGTGGAAGATCACCTCCTCTCCTCCCGAACGGAGGTCGATGCCTTCAAGGCGCAGCATCAGGTCAAGACCACGCCGCAGACCTTCATCGCGGGCGCCCGCATTGGCGGATATGAGGATTTAAAGCGGCACTTCGGCATGAGCAAGAGCACCGTGCTTTCCACCTATTGGCCGGTGATCGCGGTCTTTCTGGTGGCGGCGGCCATGGCGATCGCGGCGAGCGTCGCTACGGAGAGTCTCGGTCTTCGCACCTTGCAATGGTTCGTGGCATTCAGCATGTGTCTGCTGGCGCTTCTGAAACTTCAGGACGTGGAACGCTTCTCCAGTATGTTCCTCGGCTACGACTTACTCGCACGGCGCTGGATCAGATACGGTTACATCTATCCCTTCGCCGAATTTACAGCCGGCGCCCTGATGATTTCCGGCCACCTCACCTTGGTCTCGGCGCCGCTCGCCCTCTTCATCGGCGGCGTCGGTGCCGTATCGGTGATCAAGGCGGTGTACATCGAAAAGCGCGACATCAAGTGCGCTTGCGTCGGCGGCAACAGCACCGTTCCTTTGGGCACCGTATCCTTGATCGAAGATGTCATGATGGTGACCATGGCCCTCGTCATGCTGGCGAACTGATCTATCGAAGCAGACCGGCAGCTGCCGGGCGGCAGATTAGCCCTTGCGGTCGAGTTCCGCCCGATCCCATCCGCCAACGTTCGCGCAGACTGCATATGTCTTTTGCAGGAACTCGAGGAGCCGCGCCCGAGGATTCGATGCGGCGCGCGCCTCATTGTAGTTGAGGATGAATTCACCGAGTTGTTGGTTGAAGGTACCGGGACCGCCATAGGGTGCGGGATGCAGCGCTTGGGGCACTGGTGCGATATAGGCATAGAAAGCCGCCTGACCGTAGCCGCCATTGCCGGGCCAGAATCCGACGCTGATGCATTCGTGCGAGTACGCCTCCGCCTGGATGGCATCTGCGCCCGCGTGCGGCGGCGCGCGTTTGCCATTGAAGCGCGTGACCGCCAGATCAAACGAGCCCCAGAAAAAATGCACTGGGCTCACCTTACCGTAGAAGCCCGTGCCGAAATCCTTGAACACCGTACTGGCGTTGCCCAATACATGCCAGAAGCGTTGCGCGGCATCCGGGTCATAGCTTTTATGCGCCTCGTCGAGATCGAAACGGATGGGATCCTTGACCTCGACCGGCATGGGGTTGATCGCGGCTCTCACCTCGAGGCGGCCAAGCGCCGCTTTATAGGAGCGAAAGAAACTCGCGACCGATTGCGCATGCAGCGGCAGCGACTCGGTCCTGCCGTCGCTTCGCGAAAAGGTGAGCCGTTGGCCGACAAAATCAAACTCGATCTCGAGCAGGCCGCCATCCAGCAGCGGCATTGCGCCGGTTGAGATGCCCCGCACCGTCACCATCAGCGCGACGTTCCACCAGTGATTCTGCCTGGGCGTAAGGGCAAGCCGCGTCTTGCCTACGATCTGCGTGTACATGTGCAGGGTCGCAGCAGTCGTTTCCCATTGCGGGAATGACAGCTCGGGCCAGCCCGGCATCGGCATACTCATGCGTCAAGTATCGCCGGGCTTCCCGGGAATGCAACATGCGAACGATGACTGAGCCAGACGCTTCGGCGCTTGCCTATGCCGGAGGGCCACTTACACTGACGCTGCCTGCTCCGCTGCCTTCTTGCCATACTCGAGAGCAGAGCCCCAGTGCTGGGCGCCGTTCAATTCCGAGTGTCCGATGGCGATTCGGCCATAGCCTAGTCGTACCCTTTCCAGCGGACTTGGCCTGCCGTCGGCCCCGAAATGAAATCCCGGCGGCTCGATCAGACGCGCGTGGCCCCAGCGGTTAAGGACGATGGCCGCAATGTCCCGCTCAGGTTTAAAGCCCGCGTCCGCAAACAGACGCGACATCTGCCGGCGCACTTTGATCTCAAAATCGGCATAGGAGGTGTTGTAGAGACGCGCTCGGGCGGCCATGCCTTGCGCCGCCGCCGGCAGACCCGGCACCGGCAACCCCAGGTAGAACGAGAGCACGGCAGGCTTGTCCGGGTGCAACGGCGGCGAGTGCTCCCTGGTCACCATGTTTTGGCGGATGTTGCAGCAATAGCCGAACCCGTCGGCATCATCGAACCAACGGCACGCGGCAAACCCGAGGTCATACAGGAACCGCCACTGGCGCAGGGCCACGTTGACGATGAGCGCCGGCGCATAGATGAATTGTTCGTAGGCCGCCTTGAGATCCTCCGGTATGTCGGCGAGCACATGCTTGTTGATCCAGCCGCCGCTCGCCATGACCACGCGCGGTGTTTGCGCCTTGAAGATCTTGCCGCCTTGCTCATACACCACTTCGACCCCGTCGCCGGCGTGCCGGACGCGAAGCGCCGTGGCGTTGAGTCGCACGTTCACCGACTCTTTCGGCCGGTCGAGAACCGCGAAGTCGACGCGCTGGTACATGAGGGTGTCAAAGTCGTTGCCCGGCAGTGCGCTCGGCAGTAGCGAGCGCAGCAGCGCACGGGCAAAAGGCGAATTGCCGCCGGGGAAGGACACCGCCATGGGACGATCCTCGGCCTCCACCAATTGCCGGCCCAAGCGCGCGCAGGCCGCATCGGTACTGACGCCCGCGAGCAGTCCCACGATGGGTTCGACCATGCGAGTTACCGCCGGATCGTAGCCCCGGACGTTTTCGAGATAGTCCCGGTAAGTGATCGTATCTAGATAGCGCTCTTCGGATGGCGTCACAGGTCCGTGGTTGGCACGCCAACGCAACAAATCACGCCGCTCCAACGCCGAAAAAGGCGTTTCGGCCAGCTGCTTGCTCCAGATGTTCTTGCGCCAATGCGGCGCTTGCGCGCCTTGCTTGGTATCGAAATAGTGACCCACGTCGAGCTGCGTTTCTTGGAAACCATCCATGTTCGAGTAGTTGTCACGCGCGAAGCGGATCTTGTTGAGTCCCGGATCCCAGGCCTGCCACTCAAACTCGGTCGGGATCGAGAACTCGGCGAAGAATCGGTCGGTGAGAGAGGCACCGCCAACGCGCGGCAGTCCGAAATCATTCGACCCTTGCGGACCGAGAAGGCGGATGCCGTCAACCTCGAACTCGTTCTGCTTGGCCTCACCGCCCAGCATGGCGTGGTTGTCGATGATCAGAATGCGCGCCGCGTTGCCCTTGAGCTGACGATAGCGGTGAGCGGCGGTCAAACCCGCGATGCCGCCCCCGACGATCACCAAATCAAACCCGCCAGCCTCGAAACCCGCGTTCAACTCAGCTTCGCTGTAACGTCCATCCCGCAAGGCGTGCGCGGACTGCACCACCGGCAAGGTATTGCCGTTCGCCTTGGCGTAGTCGCCGACTCCCCCGTAGCCGGTAAACGTATCGCTGCGGGCAGCGCCGTGCGTCTCGGCCGCGAGGCTGGCGCCGCCCGCAGCGAGCGCGCCGTTGATGAAATCGCGCCGCGTTATCCTCCCGTCGAGACCGAGATTACGGCGCTCCGTATCGGTGATTTTTTCGCCCAAGGAAGTCCTCGCGATGCGCTGCTGAAGCCTGGCTAGTTTAGCGCCGGTGTACCCAAAGTCTCGCATTTGGACCGCAATCGCGCGATCCTTGGGCTCGAAGGAGGCTCTCCTGAAACCGAACTGCATGTCCATGAAGCCGATGCTCGGGTACCTGCTGCTGGCCGTGCTCACGGTCGGCCTTCATCGGCCCACCGAAGCGCAGAGCGTGCCGGCGAGACTCGAACTCTCGCCTTGCAGATTGGCCGACCTCAAATCGGCGGCCCGCTGCGGGGTCTTGTCGGTGCCCGAAAATCCCGCGCGCGCAAGTTCGCGGCGGCTCGCTATCCACATCGCCGTGGTGCCGGCGAAGCGCGAGCCCAGTCGCGATCCGCTGGTGCCCCTGATGGGAGGCCCCGGCGAGGATGCCATCAGCAACGCCGCCTTCTATGCCGAGCAATACGATGTTCTGCGTGAGCATCGCGATCTTCTCCTGATCGACCAACGCGGCACAGGCAAATCATCGCCTTTGCATTGCGATCTGTATTCCGCGGCCCATCCGGAGATCAACCTCAAAGATGTATTCCCTGCGGAACGTGCGGCCCGCTGCGAGGCGACGTTGAGCCGCAGCGCAGATTTAACCCAATACGGTTACGCCAATTTCGCGCAAGATCTGGAAGCCGCGCGCAAGGCCTTGGGCTACGATGCCTTCAACATCTCGGCCGGCTCGTACGGCACCCGGGCGGCGCAGGTTTTCATGCGTGCTTACCCGAAAAGCGTGCGTACCGCCTTTTTGGGCAGCGTCGTTCCGATCGATATTGCCCAGCCGTTGCCGATGGCGCAAACCGCGCAGGGTGCGCTCGAACAATTGTTCGACGCCTGCGGCCAGGATCCTGTCTGCCGCGGCGCGTTTCCCAACTTGCGTTCCGAGTTTGCGGAGGTCGAACGGCACCTTACGTTGGGATTGGAAGTAAGCATCCCCAATCATGCGGGCAAGGCCGCGCTGTCCGCCGGACGCGTAACGGAATGGATGCGTTCGCTCCTCTATCGGCCAAGGAGCGCCGCGGTCATTCCCTGGTATGTGCAGCAGGCTTACGGCGGCAACTGGGCTCCCATCGTCGCGGCGATTCTCGAGGAAACGCGGCAGGCCGACCGGGAGTTGAGTCTCGGTCTTCTTTTCGCCATTACCTGCAACGAAGACATTCCCTTCCTCGACGAGGCAGCCATCACCGCAAAGACCATAGGGACCTATCTCGGCGATTACCGGGTGCGCGAGCAGCAGGCCGCCTGCCACGCATGGCCCCGCTCCACCCTGCCTGAGGGCTATCGCGAAGCCGTCCACTCCTCCATTCCCACCTTGTTCGTTTCAGGCGATGCCGATGGCGGCACACCGCTCAGCTTCATGGAACATACGGCACCGGGGTTTTCCGCGAGCGCTCGAATCGTGGCCAAAGGCCAGGGTCATACCGAGTGGAGCGAGTGCGTCGGCAAGCTCTACCAACGTCTCGTCGAGACCGGTTCGGCACGCGAACTGGTCGGGGCCGGCTGCGCGCCGATTCCGCGACCTGCCTTCAAGATCACGCCCTAGATTTCTTGCGCCGAGCGGGCGCGCTTGGCGAGCTTCGATCGGCTGTCCGGCGGGTCCGAGCACGGGCAAATCGGCGCACCAAGCCTCCTGCTGGCCGCCGGCTCGACGGCATGAGGGGAAGTTCGGATCGGATACTCACACCGAATCGTGACGCCTCAGGCTGATGGCCCGTTCCGGACAGGCGCTGACGCACAGTCCACAGGACCGGCATGACGATGCATTCGGCGTGTAGGCCACCCTCATGCCAAGCGCGCGAATCTTGAGCCGATTCAGGAAGCGGAGCGACCGATAATCGGCAGGGTCTATGCGGTGCACTTCGAATACCCGTTCAGGACAAACACGCACGCAATCACCTTTGCCTTCGCAGCGAGATAAACTGACCACCGGCCGCACGGACCCAGGTTCGCCTTTACAGGTCGATGTCATCGTGTGAACCCTGGTGGTGGGCTGCGAAGCGCATGAAATCATGCAGGTGATGCCGCTCGCCGCGGGACAGTCCCTCGTGCCGATGCTCGAAACGGCGATAGCCGTGGCCACGGAAGCCGCCGAACAGCACGCGGCTCAAAACCAGCAGGCCGAGCGCGCGCCAGTAGTCGATCGGATGCACGCCGGCGAACACCACCGGCACCACCGCGTTCCATAACAGCATCACCAGGTAGCCGAGCACGCCGGCGGCGATCAACACCAGGATGCCTTTGGCTAAAAATCGTCCTCTAAATCTCATGGCAATCTCCTTCAATTCTCCAAATCGTCATACGCGGCGCGCAATCGCTCGCGCAGAAAAAGGACCGCGTAACGCTTGCGCGCAAGCAGCGTGTTGATGGGCACACCCGAAGTGCGCGACATATCCTTGAAACTCGAGCCGCGGATTTCGTGGGCAAGAAATGTCTCGCGTTGCTCGTCCGGCAGTTCGGCCAACGCCTTCTCGAGCGCATCGAGGAGCGCCCACCTTGCGTACGCGGCTTCCGGTCCGGCCTCCATCGCCGGGAGAGCCAGATCGAGCTGGTAGTCGCCCGCGGCGCCGAGGATATCTGCGTTCGCCTCGCTCGCCGTGACTTCCTTTTTCTTGCGGAAGCGGTCGATGATGCGATTGCGCGCCACCCGATACAGCCACGCGCTCACCTGCTCGATGGGCGCGGGCAGACGGTAGGCCTCCACCAGTTCCCGAAACACCTCTTGGAGGATGTCGTCCGCTTCTTCCTGATTGGCAACGCGGCGTCGAATGAAGCCGCCGAGTCGCGTGCGGGTGCGCGCAAAGACGGCCGCGAGACTTTCGCGCGCAACTACGGAGGTGGGCGTGGCAGGCACCATGACACTGTAAGACGAATGAGACCGGCAGATATTGTCATCTCCTGCACTGAAATCGCCGCGTTATGTTGCGAAAGGCCGGGGCGGCGAATTCGAAGTGAGAGGCACTAAGCTCTTTTCCTCGCCTTAAGTACTGAACTGCAGGGTGGTCGCGGCCGATAACCTTAAGGTCGACAATTTAACGTTATCGAGGATTTTTGATGCGCTCCACTCTCTTTGCGTTTCTGGTGGCGGGCAGTCTCCTTTCGTTCAGTGCGATGGCAGGCTCCTGCAACAGCCCCGCGGCCCCGAACAGCTTTCCCGATGCGGCTACGGCCAGCCAGACGGACATGTTGGCGGCCCAGCAGTCGGTGAAGGACTACCTGAATCAGATGGAAGCCGTACTCAAGTGCACCGAGGCCTCGCACGATGATCGCGTGCATGACATCGCGCTCGATGAGATGCAGAAGGTGGCTGCGAAGTTCAACGCGGTGCTCAAAGCCTTCCGCGCCAAGCAAGCTTCGTAGTCGCCAGGCCGCGCAGAAAATATCGCCGCGACCGTTGCAGAACGGCGCGGCCTTATCCTATTGGCGCTGCCGTTCGCGCCGGGCGAGTGATCAGGATGCCCGCGAGCGCGCAAAGCGCGGCGACGGATAGCCAAGCACCCGGCATCGCCCGGTTCTTGGTCTGATCGATGAGCAAGGTCACGATGGCGGGCGTCGATCCGCCGACGGTGGTCGCCAAGCTGTAGGCCAGCGAGAATCCGGCGGTCCGTACCGCGACCGGCACGATCTCGGTGAGGTACACGACCATCGCGCCGTTGTAGCCTGCATATAGGAACGACAACCAGAGTTCAACGCCCAGCAGCCTGCCGAAACCCGGGTCGCTCACCAGCCATGACATGGCCGGATACGCAGTGCACACCGCCAGAACCGCGAACGAAATGAGCAGGGGTCTTCGTCCGATGCGATCCGACAGCGCGCCCATCGCCGGCAACCACACAAGGTTCGAGGCACCGACGCACAAAGTGACCAGAAGGGCATCGGCCTGCGTGAGCTTGAGGACAGTCCTGCCGAAGGTCGGGGTGTAGGCGGTGATGGTGTAGAAGGAAACCGTCGTCATCAGCACCATGAGCACGCCCGGCAGCAAGATTCTCCAGTGCTTCAGCAGGCTCCGGTAGATTTCCGCCGGCGTGGGACGCTCCTTGCGGGCCGCGAATTCCTCGGTTTCCTTGAGGGAACGACGGATGAGATAGATGAAAGGCACGATCATGCAGCCGATGATGAGCGGTATGCGCCAACCCCAGGCATCGAGCGCCTCCGGCGGCAGATGCTTCGACAGCAGGTAGCCGAGCACGCCCGCGAACACCACTGCCACCTGCTGACTGCTCGATTGCCAGGAAACGTAGAAACCTTTGTGCCCTGGCGTGGCAATCTCGGACAAATACACAGACACGCCGCCGAGTTCGACGCCGGCGGAAAATCCCTGGCACAGCCTGCCAAGCACCACCACGATCGGGGCCAGCAGGCCGATGGATTCATAGCCGGGGACGAGCGCGATGGTGAGCGTACCCACGGACATCAATCCCAGGGTCACCAAGAGGCCCTTTCGTCGGCCTAGATGATCGATGTAGGCGCCGAGAAAAATGGCGCCCAGCGGCCGCACCATGAAGCCGACGGCAAAGGTGGTCATGGAGAACATCAAGGAGGCAAACTCGCTGGCCGCCGGAAAGTAGGCCCGCCCGATCGCGGCGCTGAAATAGCCGAAGATCATGAAGTCGTACATTTCGAGAAAATTGCCGCTGGCGACGCGAAAGACGGCGCGGATCTTTTCCCTGCGCAAGGCCGAACTGGTGCTTCCGGCAATCGGCACGGCGACGCTCATTGAGACCGTCCGGCGTCGCCGTGAAAGCTCGAAGTTACTTGGGCCGGGTGGCTTGATTTATTGGACGGCACGACGTGAAGGGTAAACAATCGGCCGCGCGCTGGGTAGGCAGGCAACTTAATCGCGACGTTCGAGGATCTCGTAAACAGGCCTCTGGTGTTCATGCCGCTGCCGATCGCGCGCGGATCCTTGCCTTGCATCGGCGAGATGCCTGGCTCGGCGGCGCAGCGCTCGGCGAGAGCTTGTTCCCGCTCACGGACGTGGAGCACCCCCACGCGAAGAGGATATTCTTCGCGGCGTTGCCGTCGCGGTCATGCAAGTCACCACAAGCATGGCATATCCAACTTCTTACATCGATCATGTCCAGGCCTGTTGGGCCGGTAAGGGCCCGACAGCTGCTGCATGTTCGTGTTGTGTTTTTCTCGTTGACGATGAGGAAGCTTCTGCCGGCCTGCTGGCTCTTGTACTGCAGTTGCCCCTTGAGCATGCCCCAACCGGCATCCAACACGGATTTGGCCATCCGGGTCTTGGCGAGTTTGAGACTGCTCACATCACCCACGACGATCGTTCGATAGGTCCTTACGATTTGGCTCGAAAACTTGTGCAAGGCGTCCTTTCGACGCCGGGCGGCCTGGCGATGCAGCCGTTTGGCCTGACGTTTATGGCCGCGGCGCTGGGCTTGGGCGATCTTCTCTTCGATCCGGCGGTAGAACCGACCCGCCTCGAGCTTCTCTCCGTCGCTGGTCGCCACCGTGTCCTTCAAGCCGAGATCCAAGCCTACCGCTTCGCGAGGTGCAATGGTTTCCTCAGCTTGGATCTCCACCGGCATACAGAGCCACCAGTCCCCCACCGCATCTTGGGCAAAGCAGCCGCTCTTCCAGGGTTTACCCTCCAAAGATTCCTGCTCAAACACCCGGATCGCCTTGCCGCAGAACCGCAAGCTCTTCCCGTGCCGTTTGAT
>DASXOQ010000025.1:0-1668 GCA_036494165.1 Steroidobacteraceae bacterium | reverse complement strand
AACGTAACGATCTTGTCGCCGGGATCGAGCCCGAGCGGATCATCCACTTCGATCGATGCGACATCGGCATTACGCAACAAATCCCGCGATCGCCGATCGTGCACTTTTGCGGGATTATATGGTTTCCTGCGTTTAGCTCGTGCCAATTTCAATTACTCCCTTCCATGAATCCGAATATATCCGTGGTCCTGCGCTTCATGCGGTCTCGACAACCCGAAGCGCGGCCTTGCCGACGGCCCGTTCCGCCACGGCGCCCGGACCGCGCGTCAGGTGAAAATGCGCCGCGCAATAACCCGAATGCCCGCGCCTGGGGTGCCCACAAAAGGTGATGGCCTCGCCCTCTTTGTCGCCGCCGTAGGGATATCGGCAATCGCCCGTCTCGAGTTCCAGCAGCGACAAATGGCGCGGGTCAATCGCGACGCAGCGCAGCTTCGGCATCTCTACCCGCTCGAAGAACGGCACGAACCATTTCGACATCGCCTCGTAGCGCTTGCCCAGCTTATGAAGGTTCGGCGATTTCGCTTTCGGCACCACCGCCGCGACTGCGACAGGCTTGGCAGGTTCGACTGGCTCCGCGGGCTCGACCCTGCCAAGCCCGAGGCGCCTGGCGCGACCGATCGTGGCGCAGCGCGAATAGTTCGTCTTGAATTTCGCGTTGATCGCCCGCGCGATCTCGGCATAGGACTTGCCGAGGGCAAAATGCTTCCGTAGCGCGTCCGAATGCGCGGGCGCCCAGTTCGTCGCTTCCATGCTTTTAACCTAACTTTTGCCGTCGCCTACGGCACGTCATCAATTTCTGATATTCCGAAATCAATGTCAAGCTCTATTTCTGATAATCGGAATTGCAATAGTTTCTGAAATTCGGAAGAGATAGGGCATGCTGGACATCAGATTAATCGAGCGTGGACTGGAGAAGCCGGGCAAGACCAAGGGCGGTCTGGCGACGGCAATGGGCGTGCGTCCGGGCGCGGTATCTGAGATCCTGTCCGGGCTGCGCCTGATCAAGGCCTCGGAAATCGCCCTGATCATCGACTATCTCGAACTGAATTCAGTGCCGATCATGGGCCGGGTCGGCGCCGGCGCCTCGATCCAGCCGGAACACGAGCAGGTGCCGCCGGAAGGCCTCGGCGAGATCGAACTGCCGTTCCCGATTGCGGAGGAAACCATCGCTTTCGAGGTTTCCGGCGATTCCATGCTGCCGAAATACGAGAATGGCGACGTCATCGTGGTCTATCGCGAGCAACGCCACCCGCTTTCGAGCTTCTATGGCGAAGAGGCCGCGGTGCGGCTGAAGACCGGCGAGCGTTACCTGAAAACCATCGAACGGGGAAAATCCGCGAGCGTCGTCAACCTCACCAGCTTCAACGCCAAGCCGATCACGGGCGTGAAGCTGGAATGGATCGGTGAAATCTGCGTCACCCTGCCGAGGGGCCAGATCGAGCGGCTGCGGGCCAAGGCCTCCGCCCGGAGCCGCAAAGCCGCCAGGAGCGGCACGAAGTAAGCGCCGGCTGATTCGCCGGGATTACGGGGGCGTAACCCTGCCGACGGATCGTCAATTTCTGATTTTCGGAATTTGTACTTGACTCGTTTCTGATTTTCAGAAACAATGGCGGCATGCAATATTTCGTCGTAATGATCGATTATGGCCGGCGCGGACGCGAGGCCATT
>DASXOQ010000024.1:0-2251 GCA_036494165.1 Steroidobacteraceae bacterium | reverse complement strand
GGCCGCCGTCGGCACATACGTGATGTCAGCCACCCAGAGCTGGTCCGGCCGGGACGCGGTGAAGTTGCGATCGACCAGGTCCGGCGCGGGCCGGGCATCCTTGTCCCGCCGGGTCGTCATCGGCCCGCCATGCCGGTGGCTGGCACCCACCAGCCCCGCCTCGCGCATCAGCCGCGCGATCCGTTTGCGGCCGTGCTGTTGGCCCCGTGTCCGCAGATCGGCGTGGATGCGGGGCGCACCGTAGGTCTGGCGCGAGCTGGCGTGCACGGTCCGGACCCGTTTCAGCAGCATCTCATCGGCAACCGCATGAAGGGACGGCGGACGCTGCCGCCAGGCGTAGAAGCCAGCCTTGGACACGCCGAGCACGCGCGCCATGGTGGCAACGGGGAAACAGGCCTGGTTCGCGCTCATGAACCGGATGAGCCACACGACACTGCGCCGGTCTCCCGTGCAAACCAGGCCGCGGCTTTTGACAATATGTCCCGCTCGATGCGCAGCTGCTTGTTCTCTCGCCGCAACCGAGACAATTCGTCCCGTTCGACTACACTCAGGCCCGGAAGCACGTCCTCCCGTCGGCCCTCTTTCTTGTCGGCCTGCACCATCCAGTTGCGGATCGACTGCGCCGTCGGCTCAAACTCTCGGGCAAGGTCGTCGGGGTCGCGCCCGGCGCGGACCAAATCGACCATCTGGCGGCGGAACTCAGGCGAATATGGAGCTCGGGTTTTCGGCATGATGACACCTTTCGCGAAAGCGTTCGGGGTGTCCACCAATCCGGGTCAATCCCAACTTCCGTTTGCTCTAAGCAGACTCCGCCGGCTTGACCAACGCTTAGCGGGCTGATTCGCTGGCTGCACCGATTCGCAGGTGCAAGGCATGGCTGGACAATCGCCGATCTCGGCAACCGAGGAGCAACACGCGGCTTTGACGGCGCTGGCGGGCTCGCGCGATCGGGGCGAGGCGGATCGCGCCCGTGCGGTGCTGTTGACGCTGGCCGGCTGGACCAGCCCGCGCATCGCCGAGGCGTTCGGCGTGCGCGACGACACGGTGCGGCTGTGGCGCAGCGACTTCACGCGTGGCGGAGTGACGGCACTGAAGGCGACCGTGGCGCCCGGCCCGGCACCGGTGAAGAGTGAGGCGGCGTTGCGCGTGGTCATGCCGTTGCTGGAAGCGCCGGTGGCCGATCGGCCCAACTGGACCATTCCCCGCCTGCGCGCCGAGATCCAAGCGTGTGCTGGTGTCCAGATCAGCCGCTCGCAACTGTCCAAGGCACTGCGCAAAAAAAGTTCCGCTGGCGGCGGCCGCGACACACGCTGAAAGGCCGCCAGGTCGCCGCCGAGGTCGAGCGGATCGGCCTGCGCCTGCAACTGCGCAAGCAGCAGGCCGAAGTCGGCGACATCGTTCTGCTCTATGGCGATGAGAGCGAGGCGTTGACGCATCCCTACCTCGCCCGTGCTTGGGCAAAGACAGGCGCGGACTTGCGTGTCCCGGCCCCGGGACAGGCAAAGAAGGTCGCGCTGCTGGGCTCGCTCGATCACGCGATCCGCGAACTCGTCGTCCACACCAGCCCGACGAAGCGCAGCAGCGACTTCATCGCCCATCTCGAGCAACTCGACCGGCTCTACGGCCCCAAGCCCGGGCAACCCTTCACGCCCGTCGTGCTGGTCGAGGACAACGGCCCGATCCACACGAGTAAGCTCGCGCTCGCAGCACTCGCCACCCGCGCACATTGGCTCACCGTCGAGTGGCTGCCAAAATACGCCCCGGAACTGAACGACATCGAGACTGTCTGGCGCGATCTCAAGGCACATCACCTCGCCCATCAGTCCTTCGCCGACGCCAACGCACTTGATCAAGCGATCCACCGGGCCGTCGGCGCCCTCAATGACGAGCGCATGGCCCCTCCGTTGGGCAAACTACGAATCTCTGCTTAGCCCGGCCAGCGCCAGCCCGCACAGTGCGGCGAAGGCGATCGGATGACGCCCGATCAGCCGCCCGGCGCGCCCCGACAGCCGCGCGCCGCCGCGACCAGCACCGCGCTGAACGCACCACCCGCCGCACCGCCGGCCAGCGCGCAGAGCGCGACCGCGAGCCAGCCCACCCCGAGATCAAGCTGCGCCGGGCTCAAGCCGAAATAGGTGTAGTTGCCGGCCAGCGCCAATGTCGTGATGCCGGCCAGGATCACCGCGGTCAACACGGTGCCCGAGGTGCGCGCCTCGAACGAGTGCGACAGTTCCTCGATCGCGAACACGAT
>DASXOQ010000023.1:0-2203 GCA_036494165.1 Steroidobacteraceae bacterium | reverse complement strand
AATAGCATCCAGGAATTCCTCAAGCATCCACAGCCGGCGAAAGCGGAAAAAGAAGAAGACGACGAGAAATCGAAGATCGTTAGTGATGAGCGAAGACGCCGAAGTCCGCGTAGCGCCGCAGGCGCGCCATTCCATAGCCCGGTCACGTAAGTGCCGGGTAGCCACCCAGGAATATCTTACGAGTCCCGCCAGGGACGGCATTCGTCGAATGTCGTCCCTCACCGGACTCTTTGCTCGCTAAAATGCCTGACCGGCTCTCACCAGCCGGGCCATGGAATAGCGTCCCTTTCGGAGTCTGTGTCATAGCAGGTGCTTGTAATTCACAGGGGAAATGAGCGACAAGGAAGCATGTCGCGATTTTTGCCATACGATCCGGAGCAGACGTACCTGTTGCCGCCGCACGTGCGGGATGTGCTGGGCAGCGAGCACTTGTGTTTTTTCGTTCACCGCGTGGTGGAGCGGTTCGACCTGCGGCAGTTGGTCGAGGCGTATGGGGCGGAGGGGCGGCTGGCGTATCCGCCGGCGATGATGCTGAAGGTATGGCTGTACGCGTTCGCGTTGCGGGTGACCTCGACGCGACGGCTAGAGCGGCGGATCCGGGAAGACCTGGCGTTTCGCTATCTGGCGGGCGGGTTGGCGCCGGACCACAAGACGCTGAGCGAGTTTCTGCGGCGGCATCGGCGTGCGATCAATGATGTGTTCACGCAGGTGGTGCAGATGGCGCGGCACGGCGGCATGGGCAAGTTGGGGCACGTGGCCATCGATTCGACGCGGGTGCGGGCCAACGCGTCGCGGCGCAGCGTGGTGGCCGGGGAGACGGAGCCGCGGCAGCAGTGGGCGCAAGATCGGCGGCTGGTGCGCGCCTTTCAGCAGAAGGCGGCGCAGCAGGACCCGGAGGAGGACGGCGGGGTGCGCTTGAGCCGCCAGCCACAAGAGGCACTGGCGCAGCCGACCGTACCGGCGCTGCCGAAGAAGAAGAAAGGGCGACGCCAGCGTTCCACTACCGACCCCGACAGCCGCTTTTTGCGAACCGCGGAAGGTTGGACGCTGGGCTACACGGCCGACTTGGCGGTCAGCGACGACCCCCTGATTGTGGCGGCGCGGGTCACGCAGAACGCGGCCGACAACGGTTCGCTGATCCCGATGGTGGACGAGGTGGAGCGTCGCTGCGGGGCGCCACCGGAAAAGGTCACCGGCGACGCTGGGTTTTTCAGCGGCGCGGCGCTGCACGAGATGAAGCGGCGCGGCGTGGACCTGTACGTGCCGGACAATAATCTGCGTCACGAGATGCAGACCGGCCAACCGGCGCACGGCATCGGGCGGTGCGCGATTCGCGATCCGGAACATCTGCGGATGCGCGAGAAACTGCGCTCGCCGCAAGGGCGCAAACAATACCAGCGACGACAAGCGGTGGTCGAACCGGTGTTCGGGATTCTGAAAGAGCAGCGCGGAATGCGAAAGTTTCAGCGACGAGGCCTGGAGGCGGTGACCACCGAATGGATGCTGGCCGCCATCGCCTACAACCTGACCCGTATGGCACAAAAATAAACCGCCAAGTTCAGCCGTATCCCGCTGAACCCAGGCGACAACAATCACCGTTTTCTAACAGGGAGCTATGACACAGACTCCGTAGGCACGAATGAAATTCTCACGGACGAACTTCAATCCCATGAATAGGAATTCGGGCCGATGTTGCATCAGGTGCTAGGGGAAATCGAGCGGCGCGACCGGTTTGTGCTGACTTCGCACGCGCGACCCGACGGCGACGCCATCGGCTCAGTACTGGCGTGCAGCGAAATCCTGCGCCAGATGGGCAAATCCGCCGAGGTGGTTCTACACGATCCGGTGCCCGCCATCTACCAGGATCTCCCCTTCATCTCGAACCTCCAACAGGCCGATGCCCTCAACGGCAGCTACGACGCCGCCATCGTGCTCGAATGCGACAGCGTGCAACGCACCCGCCTTGCCGGACTCGAGCGGCAGTTCCTCATCAACATCGACCATCACGCCACCGGCAAGCCGTTTGCCAACGTCAACTGGATTGAGCCCGCCGCCTGCGCCACTGCCGAACTAATCTATTGCCTGGCCCGCGCGGCCCACGCTGACATCACGCCGGAAATCGCTACCTGCCTCTACACGGCGGTGCTCACCGATACAGGTTCGTTCTGCTTCCTCGGCACCAACGAGCGAACCTTTGCGTTAG
>DASXOQ010000022.1:0-209668 GCA_036494165.1 Steroidobacteraceae bacterium | reverse complement strand
AAGGTCGTAGGTTCAAATCCTACCCCCGCTACCAATCAAATCAATAGTTTACAATATTCAGCCTTACGGGATCCCGTACAAATTGTGTCGTAACTGTGCCCGAAATTGGGCATAGCAAGGCCACACAACGAGCCAAAGCCTTAATTTTCGGCATTTTTCTTCTACGATCCTCGGGTTCTTCGCCCTTGCGTCGACGGCTCGATTTCCTTTCCTTCGCGCTCGCTACCGTCGCCTTGGGTTTGCTCGACTGGCGGCGGGTCTGATCGGCACTTCTTGTTGGAATAACTTCACCATTTCCGGCGACAACACCGACGCCTTGACCATGCTGATCAACGCCTAAGACGAGCAATCACTAAGCGCAAGAATGGAACGGAGATGTGCACCAGAATCGCATTTGGATCCAATCTCTCATTGATGCTAGGTTGCACCGGGCCAAGATATTTCCTACATGCGATCGAAATCACACCGTCCGTAAATCGAACATCGCATCCGATCAATCAGCGTTCAAAGTTCGCATCGCTGGCTTTCGCGATGGCCTTCAGCCGTGGATGCGCACGGCGCTCGGTTTCCGCTGGAACACTCGTGCTCACGTTAAGCTGCACGGCCGCGGGCGGCGCCTCAAACAAAAGCCAATCGGTGGCCGTGTCGACGCCCGCGGCGGCAGGTGGAGGAGGGGGTCACAGCGGCGGCGGGTCTCTTGATTTGATGACGATCATCGGGCTAGGTATCTTGATTTCTTTAGCGCCGGGGCGTCGATGGCGGAACTCGTAGGTCCCCACTCCACGTTCGAGACGGGGCGCAGGCAAGGAGCGCCTTTTTTCCGCCCGACTCTATAGGAAGTGATCGGGTATTTGACTCAATAGTACCGCATAAGGTACAGTGTACATTCTGAGGTACAGGCTGAAATGCCAGCAGAGCCGAAGCGCAAGATATTGCCGGCGATGTTTTATCGCAGCGCGGCCGGTTCCGAGCCTGTCAGAAATTGGCTTAAGACTCTGTCGAAGGACGATAAGCGTATCGTAGGACAAGATATCGCTACTGTGGAATTTGGGTGGCCCGTCGGCATGCCTACATGCCGGGCACTTACCTCGAGGCGAGGACTCTGGGAGGTAAGAAGTTCGTTAACCGGAAATAGAATCTCTCGGGTTTTGTTCTTTATCTCGGCCGGTCAAATGATTCTGCTCCACGGTTTTATTAAGAAGTCGCAGCAGACCCCGGATGATGATTTGGACTTGGCTGTAAAGCGGAAGAAGGAGTTTGATCGTGAAAAGAAGGCGAAATAAACATCTGGGTTCTTCCTTTGATGACTTTCTCGTAGAGGAAGGTATTTACGAGGAAGTGAGTGCCGTTGCCTGGAAGCGCGTGCTGTCTTGGGAGGTATCAGAAGCGATGAGGAAGGAGGGTATTAGCAAAAGCGAGATGGCCAAGCGTATGAACACGAGCCGCAGCCAACTCGAGCGCTTCCTCGATCCGGAGAATCCCAGCGTTCTGTTGGAGACTGTGCAGAAGGCCGCCGCGGCGGTTGGCAAGCGAGTGACCATCGGCCTAATTGACGCACCGCGCGCTGCTGCGTAGCGAGCGAGCACGTGAAGCATGGCGGTCCCAATCGCGATGCGCAACAGATTCAGTCTGTGCCCAGATTGTGTCCAGTCCAGATTGGGTGTGACCAAATTGTGACTTAAATAGACGGGGTAAGGGGGTGGCAAGCACTGGAAGTGACTGATTTATATGACCCCCGGTACCCCGTCATGCGCCTCATAACCCGAAGGTCGTAGGTTCAAATCCTACCCCCGCTACCAATAAAATCAAGGACTTACGATATTCAGCTCCTGAGTGCGGGTGGCTTCTCCTGTATGCCACGCTCGATTTTACGGTGACAACAGGCCGTGCGTGCCTGGGACGAATAGGTCGTAACGCTGCACAACGATGGGTATCTATGTCGTCATCCGCGACGACGCAAAGTGCGTCGATGACTGCCGATGTTTTCAATGCGGCGTTTTTAAAATTCGGAAGTCGAATCGGACCACTTCTAACTGTAGTTCGGCAGAGTGACTCCGTCGCGTAACAAATGTCCCATAGCAAGCCGAACGATGGTTGGATGACTCATCAATTTTGTGACTTGGTTGCGAAATACCATCCCTATGCGTGTCTCCGGCACAAATGATCGCGCAAATTTCTCTGCGGCGCGCTGCTTTCGCGCCATGAGCGGCTGCAACAGTCGCTCGTAGGCGATGAAGGCGACGCGGTGATCGCCCGCGGCCCGGGCGAGTTCGCCGGCAAGAATATACGCGCCGGCCATCGCCAACGAGGAGCCTTGCCCTGCAAGAAGGGACGCGCAACTGCTGGCATCCCCCACGAGCGCTACTCGTCCCTTGTGCCAGGTATTCATGTGAATTTGGCTCACGGAGTCGAAATAGAGATCCTGACAGCGATCGAGTTCACCCAGCATTTCCTTGCATTCCCACCCTGCGTGCCCGAAAACTCGGGCTAGGTGAAGTTTCTGAGCCTGTGAGTCACTCAGATGCAGCTTTCTGACCGCCACAAAAGTGAGCAGGAATACGGTACGACCGCCGCGCAGCGAGTACCTTGAAACCTGAAGGCCGGGAGCGCTGTACGTGATGTAGGCGCGGGGATCATTCCGACCATAGCCCGAGGTGCTGAACGAAGCCACCTGATACCCGAGGTAGTGTTCGAACCACTCGGACGGACCAAAAACAAGATTGCGAACTGGCGAGTGCAGACCGCCGGCTCCAACCACCAAATCGAACCGTTCTGATCCGCCGCGCTCGTATGTGACCTCGACATAGTCATCCGTTTGCCGAAGAGCGCTTATCGTGTTGTCGAAGATCGTTCGAACGTTTGTACCAAGACGATCAAAGATAGCTCGGGACAGATCACTGCGAAGCACACTCAGGTATCGATCGCCCAACACGTCTTTGAACGCCTCGACACTGAACCCGCCAGTTGTCCGACCGCGCGAATTTACTATGCGTACCCGATCTATTTGATAGCCAACTTGACGCAAACCAGTCACAAGGCCCATCTTCTCCGCGACTTCAAATCCTAGGCCCCAAAAATCAACGATGTAGCCCCCCGTTCGCAATGACGACGAGCGCTCGATGATTGCGGGTTCAAACCCGAACTGCTGGAGCCAATAGGCAAGACACGGGCCGGCCACCCCGGCCCCGCAAATCAGAATTTTGCAATTCTTCGGCATATGCCTGCATCCAGTTCAGATCGTACGCTCAATTCGCGATTGGCTTGGACCCTGGCAACTCATCGCACCCTTGGACTTCGATGGGCTCTCTCATGCATGAATGACGGCGTTTCGCTCAGGTTTCCTTTCCAACTCGCATACCAATGCGGTTTGATCGTGCGCTTGCTTATATACGATACACTCTGTCTCCCAATAGTTCAGCTGCCTTGAGAAACGAGCACCAATCGAGCTCGGCGAGATTGGGCCGACAGCTCTTCAGAAATCGGACTTTTGCGCTCAAAGTCGATCGTTGGGCTCTGCCACCATCGCAGGAGACATCGATGCGGCTAAGTTGCGAAATAAAGTAAGACGACCTACAGTTCGCCATCAAAGGAGATGGCATTCCTCCTTGAACCGCCGCTTCCCTATGCGGCTGATGATGCCTACGAGCCCTGGATCGGGAGTCGTAGCGGTTCTCCCCATCCTCTGAGTAGACCTGCGGCAGGTGGCTATGAAAGCTATTCTTGCAATTTGTGTCGGTGCGAGCTTGGGCGCTCTTGTTCGCTGGTGGCTGGGATTACGCCTCAATGGTGTTTTCATCTCGCTTCCTCTCGGAACGCTTGCAGCGAATCTCATCGGTGCATATGTCATCGGATCAGCGATCGCCTTTTTTGCCTCCTTTTCTGTCTTGGCACCGGAGTGGCGGCTCTTGGTGGTCACCGGTTTTTGCGGCGGTCTTACGACCTTCTCGACCTTTTCTGCCGAGATCGTCACCCTGATTCAGCAACGACAGTCTTGGTGGACGTGCGGCGCAGTTTTGGCTCACCTCGCCGGGTCCGTCGGATCCACGTTTGCCGGCATCGCATCGGTTACTTGGATACTGTCATTAACCTCACACAGAGCACCCTGATGCCACGAGGAGTCCGGTATGGAAGGCTATTTATTGAAGTTCTACATTTACGAGGGGGAACGCCATCATGGTGCCATGGCCTGGGAGTGGCTACTTCAACAGGCGAACCGCCTCGGAATCCGGGGCGGGTCTGCCTTTCGCGCGATCGCCGGATTCGGCCATCACCATCATTTACAAGAGGCGAGTTTCATCGAATTGGCCGGTTCAGTCGCAGTGGCCGTGGAATTTGCAGTGACCGAGGCGGAGTTGCAAGAATTGCTTGAACTCGTCATGCGCGAAAAGGTGAAGGCCTTCCATGTGCGCACACCTGCACAGTTCGGGGCGGTCGGTCCGCCTTAATCGAGCAACTACAGCCGTGTTGCCCGCCCACTCCTTTCCCGGCAAAAGGCGAGGGCGCCACCTTGGTCGCGAGGCGCCTCGATGCCCGCGAGACTGTACAAGGGCGAAATCACGAAGCAGCGCAAGGCGATACCGCGCGAACCGTGGCCATGACAGCTAGATGCAGTTTTATCCCGCGACGCTTGCATACGGTCGAACACTGTCCGCGACGGAGTCTGCGATGTGCTCCTTGGTGAGGACGCCCACCACATTCCGTGCTTGTGGCAGGGCGTCCTCCTCGATCACCACTACCATGGCGGCGTTCGCGTGCCACATGTGCTGAATGACATCGAACATGATGTCACCTTCGTGGGCGACCGTGAACTGCTCGCTCGCGACGCTGCCCAGCGTGACGTGGGTCGCGGCATTCTCGAGTCCATGCCGAATTGCCGTGTTGACACGCAATGTACCGACAATGCGCTCGTCCCGGGTTACCACAATATGGCGCAGTGAACCCGGGCTATCTGGCAGGTGTAGAAACTCATCGAAGCCCATCCCTTCAGGGAGTACTTGAAAGTCCTTTTCCATGACGTCCGCCGCCCGGCGTACCAGAAACATGTTGGCGTGCATCGCTTTGGGAATGAAGTGACGTCGGCCGACCAATTTGATGGTGTAAATGTTCTCCGGACTCAACACGCGACGCACGCCGATACTCACCGCAACGGCCACGATCATGGGCATCACGATCTCGTAGTCGCGCGTCATCTCAAAAATCATTGTAACTGCCGTCATGGCTGCCCCGGTCGCGCCACCCACGAGCGCTGCCATTCCCACCATCGCGAAGGCGACCACGCTTACGTCGGGAACTGCCAAAAACGTATGCGCCAGTGCGCCGAACGCTCCTCCGAGAGTTGCGCCCATGAACAGGGACGGGGAAAAGATGCCACCCGAGGACCCCGAACCCAGGCTTACCGATGTCGCAAGCATTTTGCTGCCGAAAAGCAGGCCCATCAGCGGCCCGCCGGCGAGGCCACCCGCCAAGATGTCCTCGATCGTTGAATATCCAACGCCGTCGATCCGATAGCGGCCAGACGCTATGAGGAACGCGTACATCGCGATGCCGATCGCGGTCATACCAATTACGTTCCGCAGATAGGGGTTCGCGATTCGATCAAACCAGCGCTCGGCGCTATGCAACGTGCGAATGAACGCCGTGGCGGCGCAACCGCAGCAGACTCCCAGCACTACACAAAGAAGCACAGCCTCAAGGGACGCGGGGGCCTTGGCGAGAACCAGGTTCGCGGGTACGTCAAAGGCGGGCGCCGTGCCGAGCAGACCGCGTCCGACAAACGTTGCGGTCCCGGTCGCGAGAGCCACCGGCAGAAAGGTGCGCACGCTCACTTCGGGCAGAAGCAGCTCAATGGCGAACAACACGCCGCCGATGGGTGTGTTGAAGGTTGCCGCGATTCCAGCGCCCGCACCCGCGGCGACCAAAGTGATTCTTTGCCATGAGGCAATCTTGAGCAGCTGCGCGGCGCTGGATCCCAGCGAAGCACCGATCTGGATGATAGGCCCTTCGCGACCGACGGCCGCGCCGGAGCCGATCGAGAGGCTCGACGCCAGCGACTTGATCACGGCAACCAGCGGGCGAATCTTGCCATCGCGATAGAAGATGGCATCCATGACCTCCGGAACGCCGTGACCACGCGCTTCGGGCGCGAACTTGGAGACGAGGAAGACGACCCCGAGACCGCCCAACACGGGGACAAGCACAATCCCGGCGCCCCACCGGCTCGGCAGATCGTACACATTGGCGTCGAAACTGGTCGAAAGGTGCCCGTAGTACAACAGGTTATGAATGAATCCGATCAGTGCCCGAAAGGCGACGGCGCCAAGCCCTGTCACAATGCCAATGAGCACCGCAAGCAGCGCCAGGCTGAGGGGCCTGAGTTCTCGCTCCGGAGGGGATTCTTTTTGCATGGGGTGATCTGGTCGCTGCGCTTGATTGTTGGTCACTATACGCGACACACCGTCTCGTATCCCAAGGACAGAACTTCTTGCCCAAACAAATACATTTACGCTGGCGTCTCTTGGAACTAAACCACGCAGGAATTGTTAGAGTGGGAGTGGCACATAACATCGAGCGATCGAGCAAGCGGTGAGTTTGTTATTCGAACAGTCCTCCGGCGCGTTGAAGCTCAGCGGCATTTCGGTTTTCATCGTCGAAGACGGTGTGCTGCAGGGGAAGCTGACGGCGGCACAACTTCGAGAAGCAGGCGCTTGGGTGATGGGCCCCTATGGCACTTGTCAATCGGCCCTTCGGGGACTGGCAAGGCAAGAACCGATATGCGCGGTCCTTGATATCTGCTTTAAGGGAGCACCGGATTTTCGAATCGCGCATGCGCTGCGAGATAAGGGCATCCCGTTCGTGGTGGTGACCGCTCTTGATCCCATGCTGATCACTTCGGAATTTAATGACGTCATCGTCTTGGAGAGACCCCTCGACGGACCACGACTTGCGGAGACGGTTGCCATTCTCGCCGACAAATCGCAGGTTTCATTGTCGAGATCGGTCGTTGCAGGGGCCGCCCGGCGAGCTACCAGGCGTTCCTGACGGCGATCTCATCGCCCGGAATCGGAAGCTCGACGCCTCTCCCCTTCAATACGTTCGAAGATCTCCTCGCGATGAACGGGAACTTCCCGGGGTGCTGCAATACCCAAGCGTACTTGTTGGCGCTGGATGGCTTCAACACTGATCGTGATATCGTCCCCAATCTTCAAGCACTCGCCGATGCGTCGCGTCAGAATCAGCATAATTTCGATTACCTTTGACTTGACCGATAACCCGAAAAATGCTCGGCGTCGCAAAAAGCGCGGCGCCGAGGTCTGCCGAAAGCGGCTAGGGGACGACTATTTCGACAGGTGCTTCTTGAACATACGATCGATCTTCTCGTTAATCGCCTCGATCGCCTGCTGATTGCTCTTTGCCGTGGCATTGGCCTTGTCTGCGGTGCTTTGCGCCTGCTGTGCAGTCGAGGCGGCCGAACGAGCCGAGCCGGCGGCTGCGAGAGCTTGACTGTCGACGCTGGCAATCTTGGGCGACAGTTGGCTGATCTGCGCCTTCAGGTCATCGAGCTGCGCTTGGATCGGCTTCAAGTCGGAGCATCCGGATGCCAAGACAGCGCCGAGCGAGGCGGTCGCCAGCGGGAAAATCGCCCTTCGAAACCTGGTCATTCATTTCACTCCTGTTCCTTGCGATGTTATCGACACTCAATCCCAGCGGTTCGCGTGACAGCCGGCCGAAGCGTTAAAGGAAGTTAACGAATTAATGCGAGACATAGTGTATCGTAATAGGAGTCCTAGTGCTATTACTAGGCACCCCTAAGGTGCTGGTGGAAGCAGGCACCGTCAAAGCTGAGGACTTAAGGACATGAACACTCCCAAGACGCGCCTTGTTGCAGTAATTCTCGCCAGCACTCTTTTTTCCGTCACTGCCTGCAGCTCAGCAGCCGGCGATTGGCGCAAGGCCAGCACCGACAATACGGTGGCTGGCTACCAGCAGTTCCTGGCCGCTCATCCCAAGGACCAGCACGCAGATGAAGCCAGAGCCATGATTGTTCAGCTGCAGGACAGCGATGCGTGGGCGCAGGCGCAGCACACCAACACTCTGGCGGGCTACAAAGGCTATCTAGACAAATTTCCCGCCGGATCGCACGATGAGGATGCACGCAAGGCAATGACAGGTCTGGAGCGAGCAGACGCCTGGAATACCGTCAAATCACAAGGCGCACCGGAACTGAAGACCTTCTTGGAGAAGTATCCGACCGGCTCGGAGGCGGATCAGGCGAGAGCGGCGCTACAAAAACTCATGGGCTATCACGTGCGGCTTGCCACCGAGCCTTCCCACGATCGTGCGGAGAAGAAGCTCACCCAGCTGAAGGCGCAGCTTAAAGATCAGGTTCCCGATTTGGACGTGGCGACCTCCTCAGACGAAAAACCTTCCTTTTCTGTCGAATCAGGCGGGATGACTGATGAGGATGCAAAGAGCTTGTGCAAAACCTTGGAGAAGCATCACCAGGCTTGCAAGGTGGTCAGCAGTTAGTCGCGCACCGCACCCACTATACGAAGGACATATTCCACCGCATCCCGCGTCGTTTGCCGTGTGATCGGTTGATGCCCAAACAAGATCCGGTAGTAGAAAGGGCCCGTCAGCATGTCCAGCAGCAGCTCCATATCGAGACGACTTTGAATCTCTCCTCGTGCGTCCGCTCGAGCAAAGGCGTCGCACATCGACTTTCGACGGGCGGCCGTGACTTCGCGCCGAATAGTTTCCGCCAGCTCAGGATCACGCGCCATGTCAGCCACTAGACCCGGAAGCGCCTGCCCCAGTGGGCCTGCGAAGGCCTTCAGCAAGGTGTCAACGGCTGACTGCAAATCTCCGCGCAAGGTGCCCGTATCGGCCGCGGGGTTATCGCCCATTTCACTTACCACTGCATAGGCCACCAGATGCCGCTTGCTCGGCCACCGTCTATAAATGCTGGCACGTGCGCGGTGGGTCTTTCGCGCGATACCCTCAATCGTCACGGCGCTGTAGCTGTTTCGCTGCAGCGTTTTCAGCACGGCCGAAACCACATCCGCGTCGATTCGTTCATCGCGCGGACGCCCGAGGCTATTCTCGCGCCCCGCGTCGGGAGACATCACCCTAGTTCGAGATACTTTTCTTTTCAGCATCGCCTGATCTGCCGGCAAAGAAATGCATCTTATCAGCCCAAATGCTCTTTCGAATCGCTTCCGTAGCCACCCCAAACTCTAAGATTAGAGCCTACGGCCAATGGTCCTGAACAACGTTCGCCGGACTCTCCTACATGCGCTTAAAAGCAGCTCCGAACCGGAGGAAGCCCGAGCATTCCTGCGCTATGTGCGATTGCAGCTCTTCCGACGATGCATTGATCGTGCGGAACGTGTCAGGTTCTGGCGCGCACTGCGTCACGAACTGAATGAAACCGCTAGAACTGACTTCCGCGGGCCCGAAGTGTTACCCGCTGCGCTGCTGGAGGTCGTGCGGTACGCACCTGGTTCCTACGAGTCAAACGACGAGTCGCCCCAAGGTTGAGACTGTCTGTGCATAGGTCCGGAGAAGTGAGCGAACGGGGGGTTTAAGGATCGATGCGCCCGCACTTCCCGTAGATGGCGTCCGCAGCACAATCTCCGCGCAAAAAAGTCGCTGTCTAACATGTCGCGAGAACCGTCCGATTCGGCGCACGACCGATGGTGAGCTCGCGGCCATTGGGGACTTGCAGTACAAGCATCGGTCCCGATGGAAGGTGCATCTCGATCTGGTCTGATGCGTGACGAAACCAGGGGATCACTGCGGCGCGGCCAACGTCGCCTTCTGCCCAGCGCTCTTGGGCCCCTGCGTCGAGCGCGAGCGTGCCGCCGTCCGATAGATGCTATGCACCCCTCGGCCGTGCGACATGGCGGCAGTCGTTCATTCGCTGAGCGGGGATGTGTCGTTGCGGGATCCTGTCGGCTCAACATGGTCGGGTGCTGGTACGGATTCGCGATTCGTCTGGTCACGCCCACAGGCGTCTGGCGAAGTCTTCAGGGGTTTCGTAGTACCATTTGTAGTAGAGCGGACTGAACGAGTTTTTGCCACCTTAGCCATCGAGAATGAGACTGGACGCGCCAAAATACCGCGCCTTTATCAGTTACAGCCACCGGGATGCGCGTTGGGCGTCGTGGTTGCACAGTGCCCTCGAGAGGTATCGTCCGCCGAAGTCGTTGATCGGCACTTCTACCGACTTCGGGGAGGTTCCAAAACGGCTAGCACCCATATTCAAGGACCGCGATGAACTCCCGAGCGCCACGGATCTCGGATCATTGATCAATGCAGCCCTCGCTGGATCCGCCGCGCAGATCGTCATTTGCTCCCCGGAAGCGGCGAGGTCGAAGTGGGTCAATGAGGAGATCCTCGCCTTCAAACGCCTCGGGCGCGAGAATCGGATCCTTTGCATCATTGTCGGCGGCGAACCGAATGCGACCGACATTCCAGGACGCGAGGCGGACGAGTGTTTCCCCCAGGCCCTGCGCTTTCGCATTGGCGTCGATGGCCAGTTAAGCTCCGCGCGCACCGAGCCAATCGCCGCTGATGCGCGACCCGGCAAGGACGGCAAGAACAACGCCAAGCTCAAACTCATTTCCGGTCTGCTGGGGGTCGGATACGATCTCTTGCGGCGTCGCGAGCAACAGCGCCGCAACGCGCGCCTGGTTGCATTTTCGGTTTCGGCCGCGGCCGGTATGGTGCTCACCACGGGTCTCGCCGCCTACGCGCTCATTCAACGCAGCGCCGCGCAACGCCAGACGCTGCGCGCCGAGGCGGAGGCACGCACCTCCAAAGAGGCGACTCGGTTCCTCGTCAGTCTTTTTAAGGTCTTCGATCCCAGCGAAGCGCGCGGTAACACGGTGACGGCGCGCGAAATGCTCGACAAGGGCGCGGTACGCATCGAGGGCGAGCTGGCGAAAGAACCGGCAATTCAAGCCACGCTGCTGGATACCGTGGGTACGGTGTACATGGGGCTGGGTCTCTATGAGCAAGCACGGCCTCTGATCGATCAGGCCGTGGCGACGCGACGCCGTCTGCCCGGCCTCGATCCGCTGGACTTGTCGGAATCCTTGAGCCATCAGGGTGAATTGATGGCGCTGCAAGCCAACTACGATACCGGCGAGAAAGCCTACCGCGAAGCAATCCGCATTGAATCGGCCAAGGTAAACGATCGGCAAAATCAGGAGAAGCTCGCGAGCTCGCTATATGGTCTGGGCACCTTGCTCGCCATGCAGGGACGCTATGCGGACGCCGAGCAGATTCTGCGCGAGACCTTGGAGCGGCAGAAGCTGCTGTACGGTGAAACACATCCCGCGGTTGCGCGCACGCTGAAGGATTTGGCCCGGGCGGTGGACAATCGTGGCGATCTCAACGCCGCGATCCCGCTGATGCAGCGTGCGGTGATTATGCAGCGGACGCTGCGCGGCAGCGAGCCGCATCCCGACCTCGCCGAGGTGCTCAATGACATGGGCTTGCTCCTTTACGAGAAAGGCGATCTGAACGAGGCCGAGAAGTACTACCGGGAATCCCTGGCGATGAATCGGCGCCTGCTCGGCGACAAACATCCCGAAATCGCCAACGGACTAGAGAATGTCGCTATGTCGGTGCAGGACAGGGGCGATCTCGCCGGCGCTGAAAAACTCTACCGACAGTCGCTTGAGATGCGCCGCGAACTACTTGGCGCAGAGCATCCGGAGGTCGGGCGCACGCTGGCCAACCTTGCCTCGCTGCAATATGACCGCGGTAAGACCGGTGAGGCGCTCGAGAACATGAGGGCGGTGCTCGCGATCTACAGGAAAGCCTATCCCGCCGACCACCCGGAGACCGCTCGAATCTTGAACACGATTGGCTCATGGCTGACGATGGGAGGAGAGCACGTTGAAGCTGATGTCTACTTGGAAGAAGGACTGGCGATGCGGCGGCGCTTGTTCAATGCGCACCACCCGGACGTGGCCTCCAGTCTGATTGCGCTCGCCATCCTCCAAGTCGACGAGAAAAACTACCCCGGAGCGCTGGGATCGGCGCGAGCGGCCAAGGCGATCTATACGGACGCGTTGTCGGCCGAACACTCGCGTACCGCGCTCGCTGAATGCGTGGAGGGAGCGGCGCTCACCGGGCTCGGCCGCTACGCCGACGCCGAGAAGCCTCTCATCCACGGGTACGCGATCTTGAGCAGAGATAATGAATTGCCGTTGATCTATCGGAACCTCGCAAAGCACTACTTCGACAACCTGCACCAGCGCGAAAAGATGCAAGTCGCCGACGCCCCTAAACAGATTGTGACAGTGCGGTAACATAATCCTAAAAGCGGGGTAACCTCTCAACGATCATTGTGTTAGCGTATCGCCGCCTCGGGGCAACTCTATCGAGATACCCCGAACAACAAGAATGCGAGGGGATATCCATGGCTTTTCAACTCCCGACTAAACTTGCCGTCGGCGCTGCCGCAATGCTGACATTCGCCTCCGTTCATGCGCAGACCGTTCCGGTGCAGCAATTTGGCCTGACTGCCGTGAACAGCAACGGCAATTCGCTCTACAACGTGACGGTGACGCCGAACACGCCGGCCAACTCCGGTGCATTGATTACGGGCACCCAGGTGCTGAATACCGATGGCGCCTCGCAAGGCAACTTCTTCGCGGTGGCGCGCGTTTCTAACTCCGTCACCAGCGCGTTAGACCTGATCGTCGCCGATCCAGGGAATGCGCGGATCCTACGCTATCCGGGCCCTGGTCCTGCCAGCTACTCAGTCGCAAGCCCGATCTTCACCTGGACGCATCAGGGCTCGGGTCCCAAGTATCCGGTCAGCCTGTCGTCGGACGTTGCCGGCAATGTGTTCGTGCTGTCGGCGGGCGTGCCCTTCGACATGACACCCGCCTTGTGGGTGCTACCCTTCAACGCGACGACCGGCGCCTACGGTGCGCCGATTCTGATCGACAATACCTGCGGCATCGTCACCGAGGTGTTGGTCGCCACGACCGCTGCCACGCCGGTCGGCTCGGCCGCGCCCGCCTGGAATGTGGGCGACGTGCTCGTATTGTCCAACGATATCCTCAATGCGCGCGTGATGGTTTATTCGCAAGCGGCCGTACAGAGCGTCCTCGCGAATCCAAGCAGGCCGCTCAGTGGTCCGACCTCGATCGCGGTCGGCGCATCGCTGCTGCGCGGCACCTTGCCGGTCGGCATGGATATTTGGCCGGCCGATGCCACCCATGGTGTGAGTCTGCTTCTCTCGACTATCGGTGGTCGAGTTATGCGCTTTGACTCGGGTGCCGGAGCAATGACGGCCGACTTCGCCAGTGGCTTAGGCCTCGGTTTGGAGAGGGTCAAAGTCGGCACGTATGCAACCGTCACCTACGCGTTCGTCTCGCAGTTCACGCCGGGCCGCGGCCAGATCCTGCAATTTGGCGCGCCGCAGACCGGCGGTTCGAACAGCCCGCTCGCTACGATAAGCACCGGCAACAAAGATCCGCAAGGCCTGGCGGCGAGCAGCTCGGGTTCCGTGCCGGTGAGCGCCTGCATCGCGGCCGGCGGCTGTGCGCCGCTGGGTGGACAATTGAGCACGCAAATTTCGGGCTCGGGTACTGCCAACCTTCCGCCCGCTGCGCCGCTGCTCGAAGAAAGCTGTGTCGTGAAGTCCGATCCGCGCGTCACGGTCGTCGGCACCAGCTGGAGCTGCGCCGGCGGCAATCTGGATGTCGCGAATTACTGTCCCGGTTTCCCGAGCACCGTGCTCCCGGGCTCGATGTGCGGTCATTCCGGACCGACCGGTTCGGGATTCGTCGTAGTGAAGGGCACCGCGAAAACAATCGACCAGAACGTCAACAACACTTTCATTCAGCACACCGTCGACCCCAACCAGCCCCTGCCGGGGCCTTTGAACCTGAACTGTCCGCAGCTCGAACTGTTTGCCTGGGCACCTCGCTCGGACCTGCCCTTGATCGAAGGCAGCGTGGTCGAAGGCGGCCCCGCGCCGGGCAGCAATTACTTCATCGATCTCTCGGGGTTCTGCGACAGCGGCGGCGGGCACACGCACGTGCTATCCATGATGGCTTACGGCTTGGGTCTCAATAGCGCGCAGAGCGGTCTCCCGAACGGCCTGCCTGGTTTCATTGCCGATAAGTTTACCAATCTCAGCAGCACGATCAGCGCGGCGAGTCCCCAGATCGCCCCGAGTGTCGCGGCGACCGTTCAAGGCTACGTCAGTCAAGCGCAAGCCTTCTTCAATAGCGGCGCGGCCGAATCGGCTTCGAATGGTTACAGCTGCGCGATGAATTCGCTCGCCTCCGCAGAGAGCTATGTGCGCGCGAACTTGCCGTCGTTCACAGGCGCAGCACCTCCTGGCAACCCGAACCCGGCGGGTGAAATCGACGGCCGTCTCGCCAATTTATTCTTGCCGATAGACCAGTTCTTTTTGAGCCAACCTCCCAATGAGGAGTGGCCGACTTCCAATGTGCCGCCCTGCGTCACGATCACACCGACGCCGGCCATCGTTACCTTGAGTTCCACGAGTCCTGCCGCGGCAACGCTGACTTGGGCTCCGGCCACGCCGGCATTTCCTTTGTCGTTCGCGCCGGCGCAATGCTCCCTCTCTGCAAGCGACGGTACCTTTCTGACGCCGGCCACCGTGCAGGGCACAGGTTCCGTCTCGACGGGCGCGCTGACAACGCTCGGTACTTACTCCGTTCAGCTCATGTGTTCAGCGGCGGCTGGGAACAGCATCACGGGCTTTGCACAAGCGACGGTAAAGGTCATCGCCCTCGCTTCCCTTGCAGTAACGCCTGCGACGCCGCAAATTGGCGCCGGAAGTTCGACGCAATTGACCGCCACGGGCACCTACACTGACGCATCTACTCGTAATCTCACGTCCTCGGCAACTTGGGCTTCCAGTGCGCCGAATATCGCTACCGTGTCGGCGGGCCTGGTGAGTTGTAGTTCGAGCGCGAGCGTCGGCGGATCCGCGACGATCTCGGCCACCAGCGCCACCGCAACCGGCACTACCACTGGATCGACCACGGTCACCTGCTTGGCGCCGGTGCTCGACTCCATCACGATCGCACCGTCGCAGCTGACTCTGCCAACCGGCGGCACGGCGCAATTGACGGCGACTGGCAACTTTTCCTCAGGACCCGCGGAGACCCTCGCGGGTGTGAGCTGGAGTTCGAGCGTCCCAAGCGTTGCCACGGTGTCATCGACGGGTCTGCTGACCTGCAACGCCGCCGCCACGGTGAGCGGTTCCTCAACGATCACCGCCACCAGCGGCAGCGTCAGCGGAACGACCAGCGTGTCCTGCCAAGCGGCCGTGCTCAAGTACATCAAAGTGACGCCCGAAAACGAATGCGATATTCCTCGCGGCGGCAAATTCCAGCTGGCGGCTCTCGGCACTTACGCATCCGGCGCGACGAAAAACATCACCTTGACGGCGATGTGGAGTTCCAGCGCCTCGAGTGTGGCCACGGTGTCGGCCGGACTGGTGTCCTGCGTGGCAACTGGCTCGCATCAGGACGGCAAGGCGACGATCTTTGCCACGCAAGGCGGTGTCACGGGCTCGACCCAGATCGTATGCAGGGGCTCGGGCTGGTGATCTCGCAAGCCGAGCGACGACCTTAGCGCCTTCCCGCGTGGTGCAGGCGCTCGCTGAGCGCCATCAATCGGGCTTTACAAAACTTTACGTGGGCTGCAAAGACGGCTAACAATCGGGGCACAGACTGTTCATCGACTCTCCATTACACAAGGGGTTTCTATGAACTCGTTTCCTTCCGAAAACACCACGCCAGCGCGTCGATCCATTTTCAGCCGCATGACCTTGATCGCCTTCGTCGCCGGGGCGGCTCTGGCGGGCAGCATCGCGGCGGTGGCCAACGGTATGGGCGCCGGTTTTCACCATGGCATGATGGATGGTACCCATAGCGCCTCAGAAGTATCGGCGCACGTCGATCACATGCTCAAACACCTGTACGTCGAGATCGATGCCACGGATGCGCAGAAGGCGCAAATTACACCGCTGGTGAAGCAGGCAGTAAACGACCTGTTGCCGATGCACACGCAGTTGCAAGCCGCTCACGAGCAGGCCATCCAGGCGCTCACACAGAACACGGTCGATCGCGCCGCGCTCGAGAGCGCCCGTGTCGCGCATCTGCAGCTGGCCGACCAGGCATCCAAGCGCCTGACTCAACTGATTGCCGATGTCGATGAGGTGCTGACTCCGGAGCAAAGAACCGCCCTGGCGGCGCATCTCAAACAGATGCATGCCAAGTCGTAACTTGCTGGCGTTGATGGTCAACTCTCACTAGAGTTGCCGATCAATGGTTGAACGCATTTTGATCGTCGAAGATGATGCTCGCCTGGCCGACATGCTCGTGAAGTATCTCGGCCAGGCGGGGTTCGGCGTCAGCCACGCGCTCTTGGGCGCCGCTGCACTCGAAGAGCTGACAGACAAGAGCTTTGACGCGGTGGTGCTCGACCTGATGCTCCCGGACATGGATGGCCTGGAAGTATGCCGGCAACTGCGAGCCAAGGACGATACCCCCGTACTGATGCTCACTGCCCGAGGCGATGCCGTAGATCGCATCGTCGGATTGGAGCTGGGCGCGGATGACTACCTGCCGAAGCCGTTCGAGCCCCGGGAACTGGTGGCGCGTCTGCGCGCCATCATGCGCCGCCGCGCAGTCGGCCGGATCGGCGAGAGGCCCTCGCACTTCGGCCGGCTGGAACTCGATACCGCCGCCAGAGAAGTGCGATTGGACGCCAAACTCTGCGAGATGACCTCGTACCAATTCGACCTGCTGGTGGCGCTGGCGAAAAACGCCGGCCGCGTTCTGTCTCGCGAGGCGCTGATGGATCTGGTCAAGGGCGAGGAATTCGAGGTATTCGACCGTTCCATCGACGTGCACATTTCGCGCATTCGGGCAGTCATTGAGGACAACCCCAAGAAGCCGCGGCGCATCATCACGGTGCGCGCTGCGGGGTATGTGTTCGCCAAGGCGCAGGATTGATGTTCCGCCTATATCTGCGCTTCTATCTTGCGCTACTCGGCAGCCTGGTCCTGTTGGGTCTGGCCGCTTCGTTGTTGATGATGCGCTTCGCGGGCAGTCCGATGGAACAAGTCGGCGTCACGGTCGGACGGGTGGTGCAAAATATGCTGCCGCCCGCGCATGCGCCCGCCTCTGAACAGCAGGCGGCGCTTGGCAGATTGGCATCCGGGCTTGATGCAGACTTCACCTTGTTTGCCAAAGACGGGACGGTTAGCGCCGTCGTCGGGAGCCCGCTCTCCATGCCAAGGACCCGCCACTTTCGGCCTCTCACGTTTGGCCACGGGCAGGACAGTACGCTATCCAGCGTGCAACTCGCTGATGGTCGTCTGCTGGTCGTGCGCATGCCGATCGATTTCGCTGCCGCACGCCTGAATTTTCACTTTCTCGTTATATTCGCCGCGCTGGCGATCGGATTGGCAGCGTTTCCTGTGGTTCGGCAACTTGCCCGGCGCCTTGAGCGGCTGCAGCGGGGTGTTGACTCACTCGGTGCCGGCGACCTTGCGGCACGGGTTGCGGTCGAGGGACGCGACGAAGTCGCGCGCTTGGCAGAGAGCTTCAATCGCGCCGCTGCTCGCATTGAGCAGCTGATTCAGGCAAATCGGTCAATGCTGGCGAATGCCTCGCACGAATTGCGCACCCCGCTCGCGCGCATTCGGCTGGCAGTGGAAATGTTGAAGGTGTCCGCCGACCCGAAAGCCAAAGCGGGCCTCGAGCAGGACATCGCGGAACTCGACGATTTGGTCGATGAAATCCTCCTGGCCAGTCGATTGGATACGGTTGCGCAAGTCGAGGTGCGCGAAGAGATCGATTTGTTGGCCCTGGCCGCCGAGGAGTGCGCTCGCTACGACGAGGTGCAGCTCGAGGGCGAGCACGTGAAGATGCAGGGCGATGCGAGACTGTTGAGGCGCCTGGTGCGAAATTTATTGGAAAACGCCAAGCGTCACGGCGTCCCGCCGACTCAGGTGCGGTTGCAGCAAAGTGGGGAAACCGCGACGTTGAAGGTGTGGGACGGCGGACCCGGCCCCGCATCCTCCGAGTTCGAACAGCTGTTCACACCGTTCTACCGCCGCCCCGACCATCGCCACGGCACGGGCAATGGTTTGGGGCTCTCGCTGGTACGGCAAATCGCGCGCCGTCACGGCGGGGATGCCAAATGCATCTTGATGGAGGGCCGAAGCGGCTTTTGCGTCACATTGCGCGGTTAGAGTGGGGAACCCAGCGGCCGCGACGCTATCGGCGGTGTCCAGGCCGTTGAGAGAAGCGTCTCCAGGGGCTTAAATAGCGGGCTCGGCAAATTGGACCAGTGAAACCAACGCCAGCCCGCACATTTCTCCGGCTCGAGCAGTTTCGGTTCGCCGTCTACTCGGATCGAGCTCACAAAAAGCGTTACATAGTGCATCCGTTCCCGCTCGAAGAAAGTATTGACGAAGGGCCCCGGAACAATACCGCGCAACACAAGGCCGGTCTCTTCCAGGGTTTCCCGCCTCGCACAGTCTTCCGGCGTTTCGCCAAACTCGAGGTGCCCGCCCGGCGGCGCCCAGTCGCCGGCGCCGTGCGCTCCTCGTCTTTGTCCCAGCAATACCGATTCTTCACGGAATACAAGGACTCCAATCCCAACCCGTGGAAATGCCGATTCTTGAGTCATATCTTAGTCAACGCCCTTGGGGCTTGGCCGTTTTTCCGACACATGCAGCTTTATACCGCGTGAACTATGATTCGCGTGCTTTGTCCGCGCCTGGAGTCGGCTCGGCATGCGTGCTTTCTTCCTCCAGAAACTGATGCTACCAACAAAGGAAAGTCATGAAAAAGATTGTCATTGCCTCCATATCCGCCGTACTGGTGTCCACCATCGCCATGGCTGAAATCCATCATCCGAATCTTAGGGATGCTCACCACGAGGCCGAAAACGCCATCCACCACATCGAGGCGGCGCAGGCCAACAACAAGGGTGTTGAGTTCGGCGGCCATGCTGAAAAAGCCATGGAGTTCCTCAAGCAAGCGCAAATCGAGATGGTGGAAGCAGACAAGTGGAACGAAGCGCATCATCATTGATGAGCGCGGCCTTACCGCGGCCCAGCTCTACGCAACTGAGTTAAACGACGTCAGCCAAAGGCTCCGCTGGATCGCCGTCTAGCGGGGGCACGGCGTCCCATCACGGTGGCTGTAACCCCGCTCGTCGGCAATCAAGTCGTGGTCCGGGTAAATGCAACGATCTTTCGGGTCGGATGTGCCGATTTCGAGAACCCGTGCGGGTCGATTGGACTTGTTGACGAAATGATGCCCATCGGGATGACCGGCCTTAAATGCTGTGCAATCTCCGGCGCTTAAGGTCTCTTCTCCCGCATCGGTTACCAACGTCAACTCGCCCTCAAGCACGAAGACGAATTCGTCCTCATGGCTGTGCCAATGACGTTGGCTGGTCCACGCACCTGGCTCCACGACGGTCAGATTGACGCCGAATTGAGTCAGCCCCGCGAAACGCGCGAGCCGTTTATACCGTTGCGCGGTACACGGCTCATCAAAGGGTTTCGGATACGTGCTGCCGGAATCCTCAGGTACCCTGGAAATGTCGATTTTGTGCATACCGTTCTCTGCCCAAGAGGTGAACGACGTTATGCGCAAGAATGATAGCCCGTCACGAAAACGCAAGCTACCGACTCATGGCGAAGCCGTTGATTCGCGAATGTCACGAGTTTTTGCCATGTATGAACGGGCGGGTTTGAACGAGGCTTTGCATCAGGGCCGCCGCCTCGTGAATGATCGTGTGGTAGTAACTGGGTTGCGGTCGATGAAGTTTATGATTCAAGCGCACCAGCAGCCTCGTATGCCGGTAGTGCCGTCATATGCGACCACTTCAGCCTGTTCGCGACATCAGTGAGCCGAGAGCAATTCCAGTTCCCGTTTGGCCTTGAGCATGACGGGCAAATCGGCGTCTGCCGCTTTCCAAAGGCCGACAACCTTCTCGTATGCCTCGCGGGAATCCGGCAGCCGTTGTTGGAGAGCAAGACTGCGCGCAAGGCCCAAGTAGGCAAGGGTGTATAGCGGCGTTGCGGCATCCACGGGCCGATTATCGATGACCTTCCTGAACTCCCCCTCTGCATCGTTGCCCGCTTTGACGCTCAACAAGGCAACTGCGCGGACGTAGGTCGGAATCAAGACTGCTTGCCGCCCCATTTCGTAGCCAATGGCCGGTTTCATGATCGCGAGAATGTCGGCGCTGCTCGGTGCCTCGGGAATCGAGAGCGCTGTACGGATGGTCGGCGCAAACACGCTGATGTTGAATGTCGAGAGCGGATAGCGTCGATCGAGTTCGTTCTGCAACTGCTTGGCCTTCCCCGAGTCGCCGAGCCGTGCATACGCCAGCGCGCTGAGTTCTAGCGAAAACTCATTGCTGCCGAGTTTTGCGGCCGCACGCAAATTGTTGAGCGAGCTCTTGGCAAGACCCATCTCGACATCGAACAGCGCTTTTTGCGCCAGGAGAATTTGCGCATAACCGGCCAATCCGTGAGCGGCGGCCCATTCCGCCAGCTGGTTGAACTGCTTTTCGCTATCCTTGATGCGGCCCTCTGCTTCGGCGGCCTCTGCATCTGCCAGGGGGATATCGATTTCGTCGGGGTGGGCTGCGGCCCAGACGCGCTGTCGCGCCATGCCGGCCTCATCGTCTCTAAGGTAGGCAGTGTAGAAGAGCACCGAGTGAAGCACCCCGCCGTCCCGGCCGCGACGCATCGCCTCTCGCGCGACTTGATCCGCCTCGTCGAGGCGGTTCAGGCTCAACAGGGCGACAGCGCGATTGGTGTAGCCGTAGTTGTGATCGGGCTGAAGCTCGATGGCCCGATTTGCCGCCGACGCCGCCAGTGTGTAACGGCCCAGCATGTTGGCATCGTTCGACATGGCGTTGTGACCGCGCCAGTCATTCGGATAGATCTCAGTCCACTCCTTGTATATGCCGGCGCCTTTCTCCATCTCCGCCGTGACGACCTCGAAATAACGCCCCGAAATGTACAAGCGCTCAGGCTCAGTGGCGTGCTCGCGCCGCTCGAAGGCCTGGGTGAAGTATTTGCTGGCCAGTTCCTCCTCCTGCAGATTCGAGTAGCAGGACCCGAGCTGCGCGTAGGCGATCGCAAACGTAGGATCGAGCGCAATGGCCGTCTTGAACGCCGGGATGGCGTCGATGTTGCGCGTGTGCGAGCGCAGATCCATTCCCAACTGGTACGCCTTGAGCGCCTCGAGGGAGTTGGTGGTGCCCGCGGCAACCGTGACGTCGTATTGCCTGAGCGATTCGCTGGACTCGCCGAACGTCTTTCGCAGCTGCGCGATCGCGCGCCCCAGCGTGGGCACGACCTGTTCCTTGGAATCGCTGGAGTAGCCCACCTTCGCTAGGATGCCTGCGTCGGAGCAGCGGCTGGCGATGAGCGACAGCAAGAAGCCCTGGTCCTGTCGCTGGATTGAGCCGTTGATTGCCACAGCTGCCCGTTGTTGCTGGCACACTTGGCGCGCGATGGCCGGTTCCAGAAGATCATCGGGCGGGCGACCCAATGCTTGAAGCGCCGCGCCAACGCGGTCGTCCGACAGGACGGTGAGATAAGGCGACTGTTCGAATTCGATGACGGCCGAAGTGCGAAGCGCATGATCGAAGCTTGGATCGCCGGTGGAATTGGAGAAATCCCCGATCAATACCAACGCTCGTGCGGCCAGCTGCGGAGCAACCTCCCGGTTGCGCCATTGCCATGTCGCCACCGCGACGGTCGCGATGACCGCCGCTGCTGCCAGTCCCGCCGCGGTGCGCCTGCGACGAGATTTTACGGCCGCATCGGTCGAAACCGAGGCGCTTGTCTGTGCTCGGGCCAATGCCCGATCGACGGCTGGGCTGGCGGCTGGCGCCGGTTCCTCGACGGACAAGGGCGCAATGAACTGATAGCCCCTTCTCGGCACCGTCGCAATGAACAGCGGACTGCTGGAGTCATCCCCGAGCGCCTGTCGCAGTTTGGCCATGGCGACATCCAGGCTCTTGTCGAACTCAACCATGCCCCTGGGCCATAAGGCCTCTTTTAATTCTTGGCGAGAGACAAGACTGTTAGGGCGCTCTAACAAGACAACGAGCAGGCGAAAGGGCTGCTCCTGCAGGCTCACCTTCCGACCCTGCTTGAATAGTTGTCCCGCCTCAGGTCGGGCTTCGAACTGCCCGAAGCGAAAAACGCGACCCGGCGTCACCGGTGAATCCATCTACATTCCAGAAGTAGCCAAGTAGGGCGGGCGGCCAACCGATTGAAGTATAACGCTTTTCCAGTTAAGGCGGAATTTACCGACAAATAGGTTGCCGGGTTTCAGTCCCATTGCAATAAACCCTGGCCACGGGCGAGCAACAAGGGGACGTCACTCAATGAACCGGCATCGACATATCCTGATCTTCCTCACGGCCATGCTCATCGCGTTCGGTGGCAGTGCCGGCAGGGCTGCGGCGGGTGATTTGAGCATGGAGGACGCCAAAGTGCTCGCGGCCTACCCCCTGACTGAGGACAAGTTACAACGCAAGTTCGCCGTGGCCGCCGACTTGGGCCGGCTCTCGGCAGCCGATCCCGCTCTGCAGCGCCAGTTGCAATCCGTAAATGAGGGCCCCGGCCTGGATGCGCAGATCAAGGCGTTCGGTGCGATCCCCAAGGCCGCCGCAATCATGCAGTCGCATGGCATCTCGGCGCGTGACTACTGCCTGACGACGCTGGCCATCAATTACGCCCTGATGTCGCAGGTCCCGGCGCAGCTGCGTCCCGCCAATTTGCCGCCGGAGCCCGCGCTCGTGGCCGCTCCCCCCGGGCACGTCGAGTTCGTGCAGAGCCACATGGATGAGATCCACAAGCTGACGGCGGCCATCATGCAGGCCCGCAAGGAAACGCAGCACCAATGAACGCGCGCCAAGTGCTTGTGCTTGCAGGCGTGCTCACCTGCGCAGCAGGCCTACCGTTGGCGCGAGCCGACACCGCGTCCAATTCCAAGGGCACGGACCTGTGCGCGCTGGCTTCCAAGGCAGAAGTCAGCGTTGCTCTGCACGTCGCCGTCGTCCGCGCCGAAGCGCCCGATACCGAGCTGCCCGGCTGCGACTTCTCGATCAAGGGCACGCCCGCGGCAGCCAGTTCAGGACATGCCCTCGATGCGGCCAAGAACGCCGCGCAGTCCAATGGCGTGCAGCTGGATCAGGCGACGCAGAATCTAATATCGAGCTTCGCCAACGGTATCTTTCAGGGCTCCGACTCGGACAAATCCGCCACTGCCGGTGCGCGTCACCCGGGTGAGGTGTCGATTCTCACCTTTGTCATTGTGCCTGGCGATGGCAACGATCAGATGCGTCTCACCGGACAAGCGCACGCCGGAATTGCGCCTACCGCGGTCAAGCCGATCGCGAAGCTCGGAGATGAGGCATTCGAAACCGGCGGCGCGATGCTCAATGTGCGCAAGGGCAACCGAATGATCCAGTTCACCTATCCGTCGTGCGCCTGTACGACCCAAGACGTGGTGCCGCTAGCGCGCAAGATCGTCGATCGTCTATGAACGTGGTCGCGTCACAACAGAGTCGATCCCAACACCGTTATCTGTGGCTACTGATCCTGTTCCTGCTGGGCGTCTTGGTTGGCTGGTTGCTGGCACCGCGCTGCAAGACTTGCACTGGCAGCACCCCAAGTTCAGCCGCGGGCGGCGGAGCCAAGACTCAAATCGGTAGCGGGGAAGCGAAACTGGAGTCCGGTCCGCTGAGAGACGGACGTGGCGACAAACCCATGGGACCCGACTCGGGCGCCGGCCCGCCCGGGGACAAGGCACTCGGTCGCGCTACGAAGTCCGCCGGCGACCCTTCGCCGGCGGCTGAGGAGTCTCTCAAGCACCTGGATGGCAACGGTGTTGATGCGCAAAGCGTGCCGGATCCTCCTCCTGGTCACATCCTCAAGGCCGCGGACTTTCGCTACGACCGAACGGGGCTGCCGCGCTACGCACAGTCCGTGACCACGACGGCGAGCACCCTTTATCACGCCGCCGACTCCACCGCCTACCACAGTACTGCGGCGATCATCACCTCAAACCGATTCCAGGACGTAGTTGACTGGTACAGGTCGCAGCTGCCCCCGGGCTGGAACGTGCAGGTAATGGGTGATGTAGGCGCGCTGGCCAAACAGGTGTCAATCGCCAACATCATGACCACGTTGACCGCCGCTGCACAGAGCAAGGGCGGCTCCTCGGGAGGCGCCATGCCGAACCCTCCGCCGGGTGATGCCGCCTCGGGGAATGCACTGTCCATCGCCACGTTCGCCCCGCCACCCGATTTAGCAGGGGACCCGACGATCATGGTTCAGCAGAGCAGCGACGGCACGGTCGAGATCACCATGAGCAAGGATGGCATCGATCCATGAGCAGCCCGATCGTGCGCATCTCGAAGCTGATTCTCATGGGCACGCTGCTGGCGGCCTGTGGCAAGCAATCTGCGTCACCTTCGAGGCCAGCGAGCCAGGCAGCGCCGACGCCATCGGGGGTGGCCGCCAGCCTGCCGCAGGGCGAGGCCATCAGAATCGCCTCGGGCTCGCATGAGGGCGAGTCCGCAGACAGTTTCTTCGATCCAAAGGCCTACCCGGGCGCGGTAACGGGCGCTTTCAGCGATCCGGAGAAGCTAACGGCCTCCGAGCGGCAGTACGGAGTAGCACCGAAGCGCGATCCGCGCGTCAGCTATCAGGACGATGTGATCCTGATGGAACATGGCGATCAGGCCATCCGCGAGGCCAAGAGCGATGGCATGAGCTACATCTTCGATGCCAAGGCCGAACACGTCGGCGAGCTGGCGGAGGGCAAGATCGTGTTCGCCACGGGACGCGTGGTCGGTCGCATCGGCCAGATCACGCGGGACGGCGACTCCGTCACGGTGAAGCTTGCGCCGATAAACCTCACCGACGTCATCAAGAAAGGAACTTTCTTGATGGACAGCGGCTTCAGTGCCAAAGATCTGCTTTTTTACAGCGCGCCGGACTTCCCCAATACCATCGACAACAACGCCGGCAAGCAGGCGAGCATCTCCGCCGGCGAGACTGGTGAGCCACGATTTCTGCGCGCCAATCTGCCCGGCTGGCCCGGCGGGCTCGGCAACGACCCGTCGGTGATCAGGCCGCCCCAGCCGCCGATGCTGCCTGCGCCGGAATTGAAGCTGAGCGCAGGGCTTGGCGTACATCCGGCCGTGGGTGCGGACGGCGGTATCGGCATTAACTTCAGCTATGTAAAGAATGGCGTGCTCTTCAACGCCTACGGACAACTGGTATTGCCGAGCCCACACGTTCGCTTCCTGCTTGATATCGATTCCTCGGGCATCAAGACCTTCGGCATCGAGATCACCGGTTCGATCGGATTGCGCATGTCGGTCGAGGCCATGAGCGATGTGGAACGCTATGTGAATGTCAACACGACGACCGTGGCGCCCTTGGACATCACGCTGCCTTGCCCGTTGGCCGGTGTGCCCTTGGCCCTGAATTTCAGAACCTCCTTTACGCTGCACACGAAGTTTGCCGCCAAGCGCTCGATCCTCACCAGCAGCGGCTCGTGGAGCCTGAACGGCACTTTGTTCGTGGGCAAGAGGGGCGGAGCGGATTCGCACACGGTTCCCGACGTTAAGAACACCTCTTCCCTCGCGGCCAACGTTAGCGGCGTTTCGATGGGCATCAATACCATCGGCGGTGGTGTCAACGTTCGGCCGATGATTGGGCTGGGAGCTTTCGGCTTCATGACCGGCGTCTACATGGGCGTCACTTTCACAGCGGAGGTTGGCAAGCAAGCGAGCCAGGCCATGAGCGACTGCCATGTTGCTAACGGTTCCGCCGTGCTCGACTCGGGTGTGGGTTATAAAGTGCCTGCCGCCTTTGCGAACCTCATTAACGGCGTGCTGTCGGTATTCACCAAGTACCGCATGGAGCAGCAAGGCACCATCATCAAGGGCTGGAGCGGCACACTGTTCGATCGCTACGAAAACATCCCCGAGGGCTGTTCGCCGGCCGGCACTTCATCCGCGACGCAGAGTTGACCGCATCGCGGCGGTATCGCAGGGAATGGCGTCAACCGTTAACGGCCTTAGGCCGATGATCGTCTTCACACCCGCCTGATCTACGGGCACGGCTCGGCAGCGCGCTGCGCACGCGCCGGCAGCCTCAAGGAAACGACCCCGTCTGGACTCGTGTTTGCGTAAAATGACTTAAGCTCAATGAACGACACCGCGCCCCATTTTACTCCTGCCGAAGCGGAAGGCTTTGTTCGGGATACCTTTGACAGGGTCGTACAAGCTTCGCCTTTGCCGAGCGAGCGCGACCAGAACTTCCAACTGAAGTCCGCCGACGGCGAAATGTTTGTCTTGAAGATTGCCAAGTCGGACGAGGAGCGCTCGACGCTTGACTTCCAGAACGCGGCACTCAAACATACGGCGCAACGCGCACCGTCCTTGGCACTGCCGCGGGTTGTGAACGCTCCGTCCGGTGCGGATATCGTCGACATGATAGACCGCCGCGGGCAAGCGTACCTTGCGCGTCTCGTTACCTGGCTCGACGGGATCTTGTTCGTAGAAGCCATGCCCCGCAACGAGGAGTTGTTCGCGTCTTTAGGCGACGCACTGGGCACGCTGGACCTTGCATTTCGGGGCTTTTCCCACCCGGCAATGGGCCGAACTCTGCATTGGGATCTGAAACACGTAGAGTTTGCTCATGCACATTTTCCGCTGCTACCGGCCGAGCAGCAACCGCTGGTGCGTCGATTCATGCAGGCGTGGGAGGCTGTCGACTGGAAGCAGCTGCGGAAGAGTGTTATCCATGGCGATGCGAACGATTACAACATTCTGGTGCGCGATTCTCGCGTTGCGGGATTTTTGGATTTCGGTGACATGGTGCATTCGGCGATCGTTTGCGATGTGGCCATCGCGATTGCCTACGCGCTGCTGGACGCGCCCGAGCCGCTGGCCGCCGCGCGAACGATTCTAACGGCCTATCGCCGGAAATTTCCGCTGAACGAGGCGGAACTCGCCTCCGTCTATCCCCTCGTCGTCGGCCGACTCTGCATGAGCCTTTGTTATTCCGCCTACAACGCCCGGGAAAAGAGCGGGGATGCTTATCAGCAGGTCACTTCTGCGCCGGCCTGGAGGCTCTTGCAGAAATTGGCAGGCGTGCCGATCGAGTTGGTGTCGGACATCCTTAGTGGCGATAGAAAATCACCGGAATCGTTGCTGGCGAATCGGCGTCGGCTTCTAGGGAGAAATTTGAGTCTTTCCTACCGAACGCCACTGCACATTGTCCGGGGTTCGATGCAATACCTTTGGGATGCGGACGGACGTCAGTATCTGGACGCGTACAACAACGTGCCCCACGTGGGTCACTGTCACCCTCGGGTGTTGCAGGCGGGCTGCGAACAGATGGCCAAGCTCAACACCAACACACGTTATCTGCACGAGTCTGTGGAAGAACTGGCCGAGAACCTGATTGCAACGCTCCCGGACCCGTTGCGGGTGTGCTACTTCGTCAACTCGGGGAGTGAAGCCAATGAGCTCGCCCTGCGGTTGGCGCGGGCTTACTCCGGGGCACAGGACCTGATCGTGCTGGAGGCAGCGTATCACGGTAATACCAACACCCTGATCGATATCAGCCCGTACAAGCACGACGGCCCGGGAGGAAGGGGGGCGCCTTCTTGGGTGCACGTCGCGAAACTGCCCGATGTGTACCGGGGTGAATGTCGACGCAGTGACCCGCAAGCTGGGATTAAGTATGCGGCGGGCGTCGAACACCTTATAGCGCAGCTGCGAAGTCAAGGACGCGGCCTGTGCGGCTACATTGCAGAGTCTTGGCCGAGTGTCGGCGGCCAGATGGCGTTGCCGGACGGCTATCTTTCGAACGTGTATGCAGCGGTACGAGCGGCCGGCGGCGTTTGTATCGCCGACGAAGTGCAAACGGGCTACGGCAGACTCGGCGGCAGTTTTTGGGGGTTCGATGCTTACGAGGTGGTGCCGGATATTGTCGTGCTCGGCAAACCCATTGGCAACGGACACCCCATGGGTGCTGTAGTCACCACACCCAAGATCGCGGCGGCATTTGATAACGGGATGGAATTCTTCAGCACCTTTGGCGGGAGCACCGTTTCAAGCGCTATTGGCCTTGCGGTATTGCACGTTGTGCAGGATGAGGATCTGCAGACTCACGCACTGAACGTGGGCGAGCGCTTGTTAAGCGGATTGCGAGAACTGCAGGCACGACATGCTTTGATCGGTGATATCCGAGGCTCGGGGCTCTTTTTGGGCGTCGAGCTGGTCCGCGATCGATTGAGCCTGGAACCGGCAACCGCAGCGACCGCTGCGATGGTGAATGATATGTGCGCGAAGGGTGTCCTCCTAGGGTCGGAGGGCGCCTTTCACAGCGTCTTGAAGATCCGGCCACCCATGCCATTCACCTTGGCCGATGCGGATCGCTTGATAGGCAACCTGGACGATTGCTTGTCGAACTACATCCCGCGATGAACAGAGCGACTCCAACGGCAATCGCAACCAGACCCAGCGCACCTTCTCATATTCGTTTGGATGGTTAGAAGGCGGAGATTTGGCCGCTTGCCCACATGCTGCGTTACCTCTTTTTAATCCACCGATACTTGGGCATCGCCGTGAGCCTGCTGATGGTCACGTGGTGTTTGAGCGGCTTTGTGATGATATACGTGTCCTACCCGAGGCTGGATGAATCGAAGCGTGTGGCTGCACTGCCTTTATTGGACCTCGCATCCGGCGATGAAGTTAGCGGAACACGCGCGATTGCGCCCGATACCAGGATCAGCGCCGTCAAGGTGGAAAGGGTAGGGACAGATCTCATTGCCGAGATCCAGACGGGCGCGCGGCGTGCGGTCATGGATCTTAAAAGCGGAAGTCGCGCTGCGATAGACATGGCGACGGCCGCCGCTACCGCGCATCAGTTCGCAAGATACGCGCACCTTCCGTTTCAGTATCGCTCGGCAGTTTCGCTGAACGTTGATCAGTGGACCGCATCGGATGAATTTCGAGGCGACCGACCGCTGTACAAGTTCTCATGGAGCGATGCCGACCGCACCGAGCTTTACGTGTCGTCCGCCACCGGCGAGGCAGTCCAGCTCACGACATTCAAAGTCCGCTTTTGGAATTGGCTGGGTGCCGTGCCGCACTGGGCTTATTTCACCGGTTTGCGGCGGCACGCTGTCGCATGGACACAGTTCATGGTCATCAGCTCCTTATTGGGCTGCTTCCTGGCTGCAATTGGAATCTACATTGGGATCCGGCAGTTTCTCTATCGACCCTCTGGGCGGTTCTCACCCTACCGAGGATTCTTGCTTTGGCATCATGTCCCCGGCCTCATCTTCGGCCTGTTTGCACTAACGTGGGTGCTCAGCGGGTTCGTGTCGATGAATCCCTGGGGATTGTTTGAAGGCGGGCGAGCGGGCGCGGAGACCGAAGCACTCCGGGGGGCGCCTTTAAGCTGGGACGAGGTCCAAGACGACCTGCGGCAAATAAGCTTGCGACCGGAGCTCACCGGCATGGTCTCGCTTCGCAGCGTGACCCTAAATGGCAAGCCGGTCTTTGTGGCCTCTTACCCCGATGGCCGTCGGGTTCGCATCGACGCTGAGGGCTCGCCGGCGCCTCTCACGGCACAGGATGTTGCCTTCGAGGCCAGCGTGTTGGCAGGATCATCGCAATCGGCGGTTGAGCTCCTGAGTGACGCCGACAAGTATTACTTCTCGCATCACAGCGAACCTGCCGTTTTCCCGGTCTATCGGGTGCAAGTGCGAGACAAGGATGGGACTCGTTACTATCTGGATCCCACAACCGGCGAGATATTGAAGAAGACCGATTCGGCCTCTCGAGGTTACCGATGGATGTATGCAGCTTTGCACCGACTGGATTTCGGCAGCGCGATCCGGGGCCGCCCAGTGTGGGACCTCGCGATGCTGCTGTTGCTCACGGGGGTGTCGCTCGTATGCGCAACCGGCCTCTACGGCGCGATTCCAAGCGTCAGCAAGTGAGTCTCTCCAGCGCGAGCGTTAAACGCGGTTAAGAGAGGCGATTCTTTGTGGCGCCGAACAAAACGCACCTGCCATCGAAGTGATGAAGGAGAATCTCGTGGAAATCCAAGTTCTTAGAGCTACGCACCGAAGCCTGGAGCCCGAGCCTTTTGTTACAACTGTAACTTCGCCTTGCTCGTCTTGGCCTGAGTTCACTTGAACTTCGCCGCTTCGACTCAATCTCACTACATAAGCGCTTAGGCGCTTCCCGCTCTTCTCCCTGAGCGGGTAAGACCTGGTTTGTCATCCCCATGCCAGGTTGGTCTGCCCCGATGGCCCGAAAGGTCACCGGGGCTTTTTTTTGCAAAATGATAAGGGCAGTATTGCGGCTCACTGCGCGTGAGCAAAGCGAGGATGATTGTGGCAGCGGCATGTATCTGGGTGGACGCAGATGCCTGTCCCAATGTCATCAAAGAAATCTTGTTTCGAGCGGCCGAGCGCACGGGTGTTCCAATAACGCTGGTGGCCAATCAGCCACTGCAGCTCCCGAGAATCCCTAGTCTTCGAGCCGTTCAAGTGGCGTCGGGCTTTGACGTCGCCGACGGCGAAATCGTCAAGCGAGTAGCCCCCGGGGACTTGGTCGTCACCGCAGATATTCCCCTGGCCGCCGAGGTGATCGCCAAGGGGGGCGAAGCGCTCAACCCACGAGGTGAGAAATATTCGCCCGATACCATTCGAGGAGTGCTCGCCATGCGAGATTTCATGGATACGATGCGTGCCAGCGGCAATGTCGGCGGCGGACCACCGCCGCTCACGCAGGCGAATCGCAATGCATTCGCGGGGCATCTTGATACTTGGCTAGCGCACCGGCCGAACGCTTAGAGATCGGCGCCGCCGCTTTGACCGGTTAATGAATAGACCTCAACCATTCTTAGCGGAGCGTGTGATTGCCGCGGCGCAGATGCCGAAATCAAGCGTACTGGTCAGACGGGTATGCCGGCGAGGCGCTCTGTAAAAAAGGCGGCCTGAGGCTGATCTTTGTCCTTCAGGCCGCCGCAGTCCTCTGCGCTGTGCTATCGCTATCCCTAAGTGTGGTGCGGCATTTTCTTGCCCGCATTGGGGTCCGGCGGCATCCGCACGGATTTGCGATGCGGCTGTCGCAGCGTCGTGCCTTGGATGTTGTTCGAGGGAATCGTGCGCGCGAATGTCGGCAGATGCTTGGCGCGTATCTGCGTCACCGCTTCGAATCCGGACGCCAGTTTAATCAACGTCGGCTCGCTGAACGCAGTTCCAAAGAAGCTGACCCCGAGAGGCACGCCGAAGGCTTCGCCGGCGGGCACTTGCACGATGGGGTAGCCCGGCGCAGCGGCGAGGCCGGAAGTGCCGTAGATAAAGTGATCGCCGTAGAGCAGATCCGTTGCCCAGGCAGGATTGTCAGTCGCACTGACCACCGCGTCGAGATGGAATTTGCTGAGGGCTGCGTCGATACCGTTCACGCCGGCGAGACGGTCATTCTCAAGCGCTTGGCGGTAAGTCATTCCGCCGAATACCGGCTGTGCATCGTCGGGACCGGGAGCGAGCGATTCTGCTTGCTCAAAGACATCCTGGTTGAAGAAGGGCATTTCCTCCGCTGCGTGCGCATTGTTGAAATCGATCGCAGTCTGCAGCGTACCTCCCGAGACCGGCACTCCGACTCGGGTCGCGAAATAAGCCTGGACATCATTGCGGAAGTCGAAGTCCAGCACCAAGGATTCACCGCTCGCCGCGGGGAAGGTGAAGCCCGCCGCATCAAGGTCGACGACGATCGCCCCGGCGGCGGTTAGCGCGTCGACCGCGGCCTCGAACGCGTCCAGCACCGTCTGCGGTGTCGGCACATCGGGATCGAACCCAGCCAAACCCGCACGGGTCAGTCCCAGGCGCGCGCCGCGCAGACCGTTCACATCCAAAAATTGGGTGTACTCAGTCGGGATGTTGGTGGGACGGCTTCTGCCCGTCCAACCCAACGGCACTCCGCCCGTCGCCGCGTCGCGGCCGTCGAAGGTGCGGCTTTGGATGACACCAAGTGCCGCCGCGGCGTCGGCAACGGTTCTCGCGATGGGGCCGACCGTGTCTTGGGTATGCGAAATCGGTACCACGCCGGCACGGCTGGTCAGCCCAACTGTGGGCTTGATGCCGACCACGCCGTTGGCGTTGGACGGGCATACGATGCTGCCGTCGGTTTCACTGCCGAACGTGACGGCGGCAAAATTAGCCGAAGCCGCAGCTCCCGAACCTGAACTGGAGCCGCAGGGATTGCGATCGATGCCATAGGGGTTGTTGGTCTGACCGCCGCGACCGGACCAGCCGCTGATGGACTCGAAGGAGCGAAAGTTTGCCCATTCCGACAAGTTGGTCTTGCCTAGGATGACGGCTCCACCCGCGCGCAGATTTTTCGCGACCGTCGAATCTCTTGGTGCAGGCATGCCGACGAGTGCGAAAGATCCGGCGCTGGTCTGCTGGCGGTCGCCGGTGTCGATGTTGTCCTTGATTAGCACCGGGATACCGTGCAACGGCCCAAGGACAACGCCGTGCCTACGCATATCGTCCATTTGTCTCGCGATGGCGAGCGCATCCGGATTCAGTTCGATGACCGCATTGACGCCCGGACCGTTTTGGTCAAGTGCGAGGATGCGAGAGAGGTAATACTTGGTCAGGCTTTCCGAGCTGAGTTTGCCGGCGGCCATTGCTGATTGGAGTTGAGCCACAGTGGCTTCGTTGAGATGTGATGGCGCGGATGCGGCGGGGTCTGAATCTTCGGCAGCGGCCGATACCGTTGCCAGTAAAGCAGTGAACAAGATGACCAAAATGCGCTTCATGGTGGTCTCCCCGAAAAAATTGTTTGTTGCTGAAGGTGAAGGACTCGTCCTAGCCCTGCGAAGTAGCGAATGTTCCTTGACTTCGCGCCCATGAGCGGTCGATGGCGGGACGGCCGGCACGGGGGTGGCAAGAATGGCACCGCCTTTTTATCGTTGTCAACGCTCCGGCGACTGTCTGGTGAACTTGCCGCCGGGTGCACTTCGGTAAGAATTACAAATCCAGAGTGAGCGTCCTACGAATTTGCGCGTTGCCGTTATGTGCCCGATGCCATGCGAGGAACGCTCGCGATGCGCGATTGCGTGGAGCGGAAATCTCGCTGGCCGATCGGCGCCAGTCACGCAGCGAATTGCAATGCATCGCGATAAAAGCGTCAACTGAGGGCGCTGCGGCCGTTTCCCATTTCCGACCGCTACTCCCGAGTCACCGTTCGAGGTCTGCGTGCATTCGCGAATTGTTGTCGATCGTATCTCAACTTTGCGTGAGTAAAATGCCGGTAGATTCGCCGTGGCTAGGATGGCGATTCATCGCGCGCCTACGATCGAGCCAGAATCCGATCGCAGCGAGCACGACAATGAGGGGGACCGCAACACCGAACTCGTCGATTACATACGCTGTGAGCGTACCGCGGGATCCGGTCAGGGGAGTAAAGAAGGCCTGTATAAACGCATTGTGGCTCGCGTGCAGTATCGCGCACGGCCACACGCTAGCCGATGCCAAGCGAAACCAGGTCAGGACAAAACTTAGCCCGACAGTGAGGGCGCAGAAGCAAGGCAGCGAAAACCACCACGGCGTCCCGCTGTTGTAGTCTGCGAATAACAATAACGGTAGATGCCACGCCGCCCAGATGATGCCTACCAGCAAGGAGCCGCGAGTGAATCCGAATCGCGTGATCATGAGAGGTGTAAGTAAGCCGCGCCATCCGATTTCTTCTCCCAAGGCATTTATGAGGCTCGGGATCAGAACGATCGTGCCAACCAACATAAACAGGCCGAGAGGGCTTGTCGCCATCCCGCCGGCCTTATGCGCCATCGCCGCGAGACCTGCGGGATCTGGAAAAGAGCCAAAGCCGAAAGTCCAAATCAGCGCGTAGGCAATCGTGGCGTAGACCAGAGGCGTAACGTATGAGAAAAGCCCATAGCGCCAATCACCCCAGCGTAATCCAAGCGCGCCGATTCCGAGACGCTTAATCAGGACTGTTGCGATTGCGCCGATCCCTGGACTCCACATCAAAGCCGCAACGTACAGTCCGTTGGCGGCGTTCAAGTGACCGGATTTGATGATCAATGTCCAAAAAATGCCACTCGCGCACGTCGTGATTCCCAGATACCAAAGGATGGCGCCTTTACTGTTCATTTCATTCCTTGTCACTTTGGCGAGTTGCAGCGCGAGTGCCGCCCTAACTCTGGGAGGGCGGTGCCGCAAATTTCACCGCTGAAGGCAGTATCTATCTTTTGCACGGAGGCGCTGCGTCTCAGATCCTCATTCGCCGGCGCGGAACCATTCACCTGCCAGGATACAACGCTGAGGCTCGCCGGCACGAGCAGGGAGCCGGCGTAAGCTAGCGTGATGAGGAGAATCGATTTGCACAACGCTGCTGCCAAGGCGCTGAAGCCATTCGTTTGCTTGGCGGGGCCGATTTCCATGCCAACTCCGACCGGCTGCTCGAGAGAACCATGTATCCCGAAAGCGCTCGCGATGAAACGATGCGCGTCTTGTAAAACCTAACCCTAAATTCATGACAAAACCGCCAAGGGCTTTTCGCAACTTGTTCATGTGACCGGGCTAAGTCGGGTGGCCATGAAGGCCTAATGCGCGTTCCGCGGTTAAGGAATTATCATTCCACGAGCTCCGCCATCACCGATTAGTGGCTCCTATTCAGCAACGAGTCGTTTGGGCTGTCGTTGCAGTGAATTGATTTATAACGCAAATTGATTCGCTTGATCGCGTTCCCCGGGGGGTCGGTGGCGCAGGTCTATTGGCCGGTATAACTCGCGTGTTGCCGGTTTGGTCGCCGCTGGACCTCATGGGCCTTATATGTATGTCCCTGACCGTCGGCTGCGATCGCTACTGCCGAGGCTGCATAAGGGCCCCAGAAGACAAGCGGCACACGTCGAAAACTAGTACTTCGCGCCGCACTCGAACTCAATGCATTCCTTGAATTCAAAAGTCACTGGGGTAGTTGTGCACGCCATAGCGCAAGTCGGGACAATACCGGCCGGCCAATATAAGCTTTGCCCGCCGCTGCGGCACATATGTTGAAGAAAACACTAAGATGAACACTCTTTTCCAAAGCGTACGACGGAACGCAGCGGTCATGTTGATCTTGGCCAACGCTATATCGGCGGCCTCTACGGCCGGAGCCGCAAGTCCCGAAGTGCACTCGCCGCTATTCAAGCCTTGGATTAACGGTGTTTCGCTGAATGAAGCACAAATGCAGGTGCAGCGCTACGATCAAGACACCTACGTTATCCGCCAGTCGATCCGAACCAACTTCGAGGGACCCTTTCTTTATCTCTTGTTCGGACGCGACCGGGTACTTTTGATCGACACGGGCGCGGGCGGATTAAACGTTCGCCCGACCATCGATCGGGTCATCGCCGAATGGGCGGCGCGACATCATCGGATGTCCATACCGTTGGTTGTCGCACATTCCCACAGCCACGGCGACCACCATCAGGGTGACGCGGAGTTCAAAGACCGACCGGAGACAGTTCTTGTCGGCCTCTATCCCAAGGACGTGGCCGACTTCTTCAAGATTGCCGACTGGCCGAACCAGATCGCGTCGTACGATCTGGGCGGCCGTGTGCTCGATATCATTCCGACGCCCGGCCATCAATCGGCGCACATCATGATTTTCGACCGCAAGACGCGGCTATTGTTCTCGGGTGATTCCCTCGGTCCTTACCGTCTCTACGTCCCGATGAACGAAACAAAGACCTATCGCGACAGCATCGATCGCGTGGCCGCCTTTACCAAGGACAAGCAGGTGTCCTGGATCCTAGGTGCACATGTCGAGATGACGACAAAGCCCGGAGAGCTTATCCCCGATGAGGCGGCCAGCCATCCCAGTGAGCACGTACTCGAGATTTCCTACTCCAATCTGCCCGAATTGCAGGCTGCACTCCACGCAATGGGCGATCGCCTGGTGCAGGAAACCCACCGTGACTTCGTGATCTTTCCGAAGCCGGCTCGCGAGCCGCAACCTTTCGCGCCGCCGCCGAAATAGCGCGCAGAGGATTTAAGGAGCGCCGATTGCAGGGGCCGCACGGTGATGATTCAGACGCGCCATTTGAGTGGAACGTGGTAGTCGGTTGAATTATGACGAGCTATTTGGCGAGCTCAATCGATGAGTGGCAATCTGCCATATGTTCCCCCATGGATCTTTCACCATGGCTCGCCGATCTCCGTAGGGCATGTCGGCCGGCGCTTCCAGCGACTGCGCGTTCGCCGCAATGGCATGCGCATACGTTGCATCCGCATCGACCACGTACACGTAGAGAAACGCCGGGCTCGGCTCGCGCATACCATCGCCGTCACTGATCATGAGAACCGAATCGCCGATGCGTATCTGCGCCGGCCGACCGGGATGAACGTCTCCCTGCGCGTGAAATACTTTTTTTAGAAAGGCAACGAGAGCCTTCGGATCGCGAACGATGATCCGAGGCGTTACGGTATGCAGCCCATCGGGCTGAAATTTTGGCATTCACGCCCCTTCAGAGTAACGTCACGGGAAAGATTCTGCTCCGAGCCCTCTACGGCCGCAAATTTTGGTGTGACGCCGTTAGACTAGCGCGTCTAGGTGGGGCCACTCTCTTCGTCCAGACTCAAGCCGCAATTGGGGCATTTCCGCTGTCCCTGCCTGCGATTTTCAAAAATGACCTGGCCGCGATAGCTGGCGGCCAAATGCGCCCCTGCCATCTCGCCAAGTTGCAGACCACATCGCGGGCACGGCGTTCTTCGCATCAGGCGTGTTCCGGCAACGTTGACCGCGATCGCGGACGCAATGAACAGAAAGAAGAGTGTGAACCTGGTCCACATGCGCTCCGACATCGAGCGATGGTAGTGCTCCGGAATGAATCCTCGCCCCGCCACAAAAATTCCAGCCCATGCGAGACACCAGATCACCAGAACACAGGCGATGGCGATTCGTGCCCTGCCGCAGCGATCATCTAAATACTGCCGCAGAGTCATCGTTGGGGGCCCTCCGGGGTCCTTCTCGGCCATCGGCACGCCGGGATATTCCGCAGCATCGAATCGGCACTATCGGTGCATACGTAAGTACATGATTGGCAAAGGTATATGAAGTCATGATGGCAACCTCTATAGATTCGCATTGTCCTAATCCACCGTTCGGAATCGCGAGGCGTGCACTTCAAAGTAATGCCCGAGCGGTCGAAGATCGATGGGCCGCAGTGATGGATTTTGGTCTTAAAGGACCTCTTAATTCACTTGTTTCAGGCATCACCGAGGCGAGGCGTTCGCGGCAAGGCGTGTTGCGCGCTGTCTCGAGCGCGTTGGCTATTTGTTTTGAAGAAGGATCTCAAAGGACAAGTATATGTTTCGCTGGCTTGCGCGCCTTGTTTATGATTCGACGCCCGCCGAGTTTCCCAGTGCGTACAACCTGGCGGAATCCATAGAGCGGCTCCGCGCTGCCACCCGGCGGACAGTCTTTTCCGCCATGGCGGAAACGATGGGCGTCGGGAAGGTTTCGGAAGAATACGTTCGGCTGCAGCGCGTTATCCCCATGGTGGGCAACTCGTTCAAACCGTTTTTCTTTGGTCGCTTCGAAGCTCGCGGCAACGTAACCGTGCTGGTCGGGAAGTTCACGATGTTGCCGTCCGTGAAAATCTTCATGAGCTTCTGGTTCGGGATGTGCGGCGTCTTTGCGGGCGCGGCGCTGTTGGGAAAATTCAGACCGCAAGCTCCGCACGCGATGCTTCTCTTGCTGCAGCCGTTCTTGATGATCGGCGCCGGCATCGCGGTGGTCGCCGTCGGAAAATGGTTCGCCAGAAATGATGTCGTCTGGTTGTCGGAACTTATCGAGTCGGCGCTGGGTGTGCCGAGCGCATCAAAGAATCGGGTCGGGTTCGTGAACGCTGAAACCGACGGTGTTCCCATGGCGCTCAAAATCGCGTCGATCCTTCTGGCGGCAAGCGGCGCGACGGCTTTGGTGGCCGGTGCGGCCGGACCCCATTTATGGCCAAGTTTTGGAACGGGAGCGCTGAGCACCGAACCCAAGCAATTGGGCAACTGGTATTTCGTCTATGCAATCCTCCTCATCGTCCTGTCGGTGGGTGTATGGGGCCGACGGCGATGGGCCTGGTGGTGCGGATTCCTGCTATTGGGGTTCTCGGTTTGTTGGTCGATATTCGTTATGCGCGCAGGCTTCGGACTGCCCGTCGCCCTCAATGCGCTCTTCACAATTTTTCCTTGTGCCGTTGTGGGTATTTGGGGTCTTTGGTGGTACGCGCAACGGAAATATTTCTTGTGACTTGATGAGAACCGACAAGAGGCGGGACCACCCGCGTTGCAGCGGGTTCTAGCTCGACATCCGAGGGGTGGCGCAAGCGGCAACCAAGCCTTGCGACATCCAAGCCCCCTCGCGAACCAGAGTGCGGCGCACAACGAAGCCCCCGATGTGGTTCGCCTTAGCATCGATAATGGGAATACACTGGCGCGGTCGCTTATTCATTGGAGGATGAAGCCATGGCCAGTACGCTCGTCGCCGGTCGGGATCGGACTCTCAATGTACACATGGTGCACGTGCCGATCGATGCGCCGTTCACGTGGTTGCGAAACGGCTGGCTCGATATGCGCCGGCACTGGGGAGCAAGTCTAGGCTACGGCGCGCTGATCGTGGCGCTCGGTTGGACTCTGCTGGTTTTTTGCGGCACCCATCCCTATTTCATAGCTGCGGCCATATCCGGCTTTCTGCTGGTCGGTCCCTTGATGTCCGCGGGATTGTGCGAGATGTCCAGGCGCTATTCATTGGGCCAGCCGGCGAGCTTCGATGACTCGCTGGAGGGCTTTGCTCAGCATTTACCTGCACTGGTGGAACTCGGTGTCATTCTAGCGATTTGTGCCGCAGGATGGTTCCTCATCTCAGCACTGCTGTTGGCGAACGTATTCCACATTGGCGCGCCGACCATCGGCGAGACCCTGTACCAAGGGTTCCTGGATTCCGCCAATCGCCCTCAAGTGCTGGCTTACGTCCTCGTGGGCGGCGTACTGGCAACCGCGGTTTTCGCCGTGACGGTTATTGCGATTCCGCTGATCGTCGACCGGAACGCAACGGCGGCTCAAGCCATGCGGGCCAGCGTGAGTGCAACAATGCACAACAAATCCGCCATGCTTCTTTGGAGCGCGCTGATTCTGGCGCTCACGATCTTAGGGTATGCGCCGCTATTGGCCGGCATGCTCATCATCGCGCCCCTGTTGGGTCACGCGACCTGGCATGCCTATCTCGGCGTGACTGGCCAGCCACAGACCGTTTCCCGTCCCGATCATCTGTCGGCGCGGGCTACCGTTCAGCTTTCCGCGTCGATGCTGGAGGAGATCGCCAATCCGAATGACGCGCGCGAGTCGTTCTTGCGCAAGATCAGGGGCTTTACGGTCTGGCACCGCTAGAGGGCGGAGGGCGATAGGCAAACGGTTGAGGGACATTCGCCGCTCGCCCTGGCGGCCGTTTACCGCACTCGAAGTTGCACGACTGAGCCTTCTCTGAAGGTCGGTTGCGAGAAGCGTGCGAGTTCAACGTAGCGCCGGTTGATCGGGAGCACACCCGCGAACCTCAACCATACTTGATCGTGGTGCTCTGTCCGACCTCGATGAGATAGCCGTCTGGATCGCGGATATAGCAGCGCCACTCGCCGTACTTCTCCAACGGTTCGGTGATGAAGGCGGCCCCGCGACTTTTCCAAAGCGCATAGCACGCCTGAATATCCGCGACGCGTATGTTCAAAAAACTGTTGATACGGCTCGGGTCGGGGACGCTCAAGGTCACCGTCGGCTTGTCCGGTGTCGGGCCCCCGCCGACGTTCAAAATCATCCAGATATTTGCGAGCTGAAGATAGGCGGGCGCGTTGCCGTCTCCCAAGCTCAGGATGCGGGCACCAAATACCCCTTCGTAATAGCGAGCCGATCGCTCGATGTTCTCGACGGTGAGAAATTGCGCGATGCTGATCCCCGTCTGCGGGGGCATCGCATAGCTCTGCTGCTCGATTTTTATGCTGTTCATCGACGACTCCTTTTCCGATGCGGGTCCAGCTGATTAGACACCCGGACTGTGTCTTATGACACCGATCCATCTGCCTTGGCGTAATTAAGTGCGACCAGAAGCAGCCTTCGTATGGCTGTGCGCGATCCCTGGACCCGTAGGGCTGCCACCATCGCGGTCTTATGTGCCTTGACCTCGATCAGGTGGAGCGCTCATAGCGTATGGCAACCACACCTGAGCTGAATTCCAGCCGGCTCACGAACTTCAAGTCGAGACGCTTCGACAGTCCTGCAAACAAGGTCGGCCCGTGGCCGGCCAGTCTGGGCTGGACCAAAAATTCATATTCATCGATCAAACCCAGCTCCGCGAGGGCCGCGGGAAGCTTGACGCCTCCGAGAAGCAAGCCCTTGCCCGGCTGCTCTTTGAGTTGCCGAACGGCATGCATCAGCTCTCCTCGCAGGAGTTCTGCATTCCAATCGACCTGGCCAATGGTGCTGGATACCACGTATTTCTTTACGGCGTCGATGCTGCGGGCAAACGGCTCCATCCAGTCAGGGTTCGCTTGCGATCCTGGACGCCGGCGAAACGCCGCCTCCATCATTTCGTAAGTCACGCGGCCCAGGAGGATGGCATCTGATTGCGCGAGGTTTCTGGTCGCGTGACGATGCAAATCCTGATCCGCGAGCATTGCGCGATGATCGCAGCATCCATCTAAGGTGATGTTGATTGAATATCGAAGGGGCCGCATGATTCTCAGGGTAACGCGCGGCGGGCTGGACCAACAAGCACGGCAGCGGCTACACTTGCTTCGTGACGTGTCCACCCGGGCGCGTCGGTGGCGCAAGGGGCGTTGCGACTGGGTTCAAGACCAGCCAGGCTTGCGGCATCGTGGCTTTAAAGCCAACGGCGCTCACAACTTAAACCTGAAGTTGGAGCATGCAATGAACGCCGTCACCGATACCACCTCTTCTTTCAATGACTTCCGAGTTGCCGATCTTTCACTCGCCGCCTGGGGCCGCAAAGAAATACTCATAGCGGAAACCGAGATGGCGGGGCTCATGGCTATTCGTTCGGAGTATGCGCCGCTCCAGCCGCTGCGCGGCGCCCGTGTCTGCGGTTCCTTGCACATGACTATTCAGACCGCGGTGCTGATTGAGACTTTGCAGGCATTGGGTGCCGAGGTGCGCTGGGCATCCTGCAATGTGTTCTCGACACAGGATCACGCAGCCGCGGCAGTTGCGGCGCGCGGTACTGCCGTGTTCGCGTTCAAGGGCGAGACTCTGGACGAATACTGGACCTTCACCCATCGCATTTTCGATTGGCCCAACGGCAGCCTTGCCGACCTCCTTATCGACGATGGCGGCGATGCCACCTGGTTGTTGCACCTGGGCGCGCGCGCCGAAGAGGACAGGAGCCTTATCTTGCATCCGGGCAACCAAGATGAGGAAGCTGCATTCAAAGCCATCGAAATCACGCTATCGCGCGATCCTCACTGGTATTCCATGCGTCTGCGGGCTTTGCGGGGCGTTTCGGAAGAAACCACCATCGGCGTCAAGCGCCTGCACAAATTAGTGAGAGAGGCTCAACTGGCGCTCCCTGCGATTAACGTCAATGATTCGGTGACGAAGAGCAAGTTCGACAACCTCTACGGCTGCCGCGAGTCGCTGGTCGATGCCATAAAGCGAGCGACCGATGTCATGATCGCCGGCAAGATCGCCGTCGTCGCGGGGTACGGTGATGTGGGCAAAGGCTCCGCACAGGCACTGCGAGCTCTCGCCGCGCAAGTGTGGGTGGCCGAAATCGATCCGATCTGTGCTCTTCAGGCCGCGATGGAAGGATATCGAGTGGTCACCATGGAATACGCTGCGGGGCATGCGGATATATTCGTCACCGCCACCGGCAACCTGCATGTGATCACGCACGAGCACATGAAGTGCATGAAGAACAACGCGATCGTTTGCAATATAGGGCACTTCGACAACGAGATCGACTGCGCCTCGATCAGCCAATACGCCCGGGAAAACATCAAGCCCCAGGTCGATCACGTGATCTTTCCCGACGGCAAGCGCATCATTCTCTTGGCGGAGGGGCGGTTGGTGAATCTGGCCTGCGGCACCGGGCATCCGAGCTACGTCATGGGCGCATCATTTGCAAATCAAGCGTTGGCGCAGATCGAACTCTTTACAAACACCGCAAAATATCCGATCGGGGTTCATCTGCTGCCAAAACACCTCGACGAAAAAATTGCGCGTTCGCAGCTGAAGAGGCTCGACGCCGAGCTGACGCTGCTCACCGAACGGCAAGCGAGTTACATCGGAGTCGAACAGAGAGGCCCCTACAAGAGCGACCAATATCGCTACTGATGTGGGGGACCTAAATCGGCGCTCGCGCAACGCGGGCGGAACGGGCGGCGCGGCAATCCGAGGGTGCCGGCCAGGCGCAATGTCGCTTAAGCCGTCGCGGTCCTGCGTTTGTCGATGCTGCGCTTCACGAACGCGGCAAGGCGCAGCAACGGCCCGGCAAATGCGAGAATCTGAAAGGGAACGTAATAGAGTGCCTTGAAGAATCCGCCATCCAGCGGGTTCTTGATGAAGTCGATCAAGAAGGCGAGTGCGATGTATTCGACCCCGACGATGCGGATGACGCGCCAAAGCATAGGACTCATGCGAGTCCAAAGACCGGTGAGCGAGAGAAATGCCAAAAGGTAGGTCCAGAACACGGCGATGCCGAACAACAGCAACTCGGATGTAGGCGGCAGCGGCTGGGTGACTAGGATCCGCACCACGATGGCAAGGTGCACCAGATGCGCCGATGCGTAGCCGAGAGTCAATTCACGCGCGCGGCGCGCGATTCCCTCGAACTGCGCGCCGAACAATCTCATCAGCGCGCCGCCGCTGGTGCCCAACCAGAAAAGAAGGAAGGACCAGCGGGCAGTCGCGCGAAGATCGACGCCGGGAATCGAGGTGAGCGTCCGCGACAGCAGCAAGACCACCAGTCCGATGCAAAAGGAGCCCGCCATCCATTCGCGGGTCGTGAGTCGCTGCCATGACGCGGCCACCGCATATCCCCGTTAAATCCACCGACCTCCCCATCATAGCCGAGAGACTTATCGGCCCCTAATGGGTCGCTCAGGCGTATGCTCACCGAGATTGTCGGATCATTGCCTGGACGCCACGAGAATCATGATCAGGAAGGCCGAAGCTCTGGAATTGACGGAACGCCTGCGTGGGTTGATCGAGCTTGGCCCCGGCAACAATCAGATTGTTCACGGTAAGGCGAAGCGCGTACTTTCGACGCTTCAAGCGGCCGGTCTCGACCCGGATCTAGAGGGCCGGTGCATCGAACTGCGGGCTCTCTTCGATCAGTGGTTTTCGACGGACCGCTGGGTGCGCCGTCCGGACGGCGAAAATGTGCAGCGCGATCTTTACCGGCAACTCGCTGCGCTCGAGACAGTCATCGATGAGTCGTATTTCACCGAGGACCGAGGGCCGCTGCCATACGACGAGCAGGCCGATTAGCGAGCCGGTCAGAGTGCGCGAGCGGCCCGGACCTTGGGTACTCGGAATGAGTCCGCGACGACACATCCGCTCGCGACACGGCGACTGCCGCACCATGAATGAGGCGCACGATGCCAACGGCGATGAGAGTCGCTGCAAATGCATCGCGGCTCAAGCGTTCCGGCGCGATTTTCATTGCCGCTAAGGCGTCTGGGCGCCCACATCGTTCAAATAACAGGCATACACGGACGTGCTCGCGCACATGAACAAGCGATTGCGCTTCGGTCCGCCGAAGGTAAGGTTGGCTGGCGTTTCGGGCAGATGAATCTTGCCGATCAGATCGCCCTCGGGAGCGTAGCAGCGAACGCCGTCCTCGTTGCGATCGCCCCAGCCGTACGTGCACCAGATGTTGCCGTGAATATCGAGCCGGATGCCGTCGGAGGTGCCCTTGCCCATTTCGGCGAATACCCTGCCGTTCGAGAGGCGGCCGCTACTCACGTCAAATACCCGGATGTGCGAAGGCCCCCGAAGGCCCGCGCCGGCCGAATCGACGATGTAGAGCTTTTTTTCATCGGGCGAGAACGCGAGCCCGTTGGGACGCACGAAGTCGCCGGCCACTACGGTCGCCTTGCCGCTGGTTCCATCGATGCGGTAGACATTGGTCGGCAATTCGAACGGCCTCTCAGCGGAGGACTCGTAGTTGCCCGAAATGCCGTAGCCGGGGTCGGTGAACCAAACGGCGCCGTCGCTGCCGACAACGATGTCATTGGGTGCATTCAAGGGTTTGTTGTCGAAGCGATCTAGCAGAACAGTGATGGAGCCGTCGTGTTCGGTCCGCGTCACGCGCCGGGTGTCATGTTCGCAGGTGAGCAGCCGGCCTTGGCGATCGCGGCAGTTGCCGTTGGCATAGTTCGACGGCTGACGGAACACGCTGATGGCGCCGTCTTCCTCGTTCCAGCGCATCATGCGGTTATTCGGGATGTCGCTGAAGATCAGGCAGCGCAGATCGCGAAAATACACCGGTCCCTCGCACCAGCGATTTCCGGTGGCGATGCGCTCGATGCCGCCGGTGTTCACGTTGAAGCGGAAGCGCTTGTCCAAGGCCTCGATGTCAGGATCAGGATAGTGCGCAACGGGGCCCCAGTCCCTGGCGGTGGCGGCCGCCAGCGATGGAAACGCGGCGGCGGTGGCGAGCGTCGTGTGAATGAAGGCGCGGCGGTTCATGGTGCTTCCGGTGTCTGGCCTCGAGGCTCTTAAGCGTACCCGGACTCTAACTCAATCGCGAAAAAATGGTCTTGGGCGATTGAAATCACTAAACGCACGAGAGCGGTGCAGGTGCCTGCTCGCGCAGCCCCGGACATGCCGGGTGTAAACTAGGGCTCTCAAAGAAACGGGGGTGTCATTCATGATGCGCACGCAAGCGTCGGTGGCTGCGATTCTGGTCCTTGGCGTCTGGCCGCTGTTTGCGGCGCCGACGGCGCAGAGCGAAGCGAAGCCCGAGGATCCGGTCAAGGCGCTGGTGGGACGCTTGGACTTGGAACGCTATAAAGCCACCATCAAGGGACTGACAGAATTCGGCGACCGTCGCCAGGGCACGGATCGCAATCGCGCGGCGGTCGATTGGATCGAAGCCCAGCTCAAGCGCTACGGCTGCGCGGATATTTCACGCGTCACCTACACCTATTCGCCCACCGAGACGCGTCGTCCCAGTGGGCCGCCGGTTGCTCCGGACGCCGCCTCGGGAGGAGGCCGTTTTAGGGGCGTACGCCAGCCGGTGGGCGTCAATACCGATGCTACGCGCCAGCCCGATGAGAAACTGCGGGCATTGAATGCCCAGCAGTCCGTGCCGGGCGAGCGCCAAGAGGTCTACTGCACCAAGGTAGGTTCCACCCATCCGGACGAGATGTACATCGTGGGCGCGCACATGGATGGCATCGGTTGGGGTGAGGCCGCGAACGACGATGGCTCCGGGACGGCATTGGTTATGGAACTTGCGCGCGTCTTCTCCATGCCCGATGTCAAGACCGAGCGCTCGATCCGCTTCGCGCTCTGGAACAACGAAGAGACCGGCCTCAACGGGGCTCGTGCTTACGTGGAGCAGCGAGCGTCTCTGCAGGGTAAGGAGGAGCCGGCAGGCTCCGGCCGGTATCCCGAGCCCAAGTGGTTGGGCATGATTCAGCACGACATGATGATGTTCGATCACGGTATGCCGCGCCCCGACGGCACTCTCCCAAAAGAACAACGGCCGGAAGCGGACGTGAACATAGAGTTTCAGTCCATGTCGAAGTCGGCTGACGGCGCACAAAAGCTGGCATGGTCGTTTTATGCCGCGAACGAAGCCTATGCCACCGACTATCCTGCGGCTGTGGGTCCGCACATGACCAACACGGACAGCACCCCCTTCATGGATCTGGTGCCCGCCATCAGCCTGCGTGAAAACGAACGGGGTCGCGAGATCGGCGCCGGATGGGATCCGCAGTGGCATCAACCGACAGACCTGTATACCACCTACTCGGATGCTGATTTTCGGTTGGGGCTGGATGCGGCACAGACAACGTTGGGCGCTGTGGGGCGGTTGGTGGGCGCGACGTTGCCGCGCTCTTGACGCGGAGCGGATATGCCGAATGTTCGATTCAGGGTGGACTTCTCGGCGCAATGTGCCATCGGGCCGGGGAAGGTGGCGTTGCTGGAGGCCATTGACCGGTGCGGCTCTCTGTCGCAGGCAGCCCGGGAGTTGCGCATGAGCTACCGACGGGCGTGGCTTCTGGTGGAAGACCTCAACGTCAGTTTCCGAAAGTCCCTTACGGCAGGTTCCGTAGGAGGGAAGGGCGGCGGCGGAATGCTCCTCACGGAATTTGGCCGGCAGGTCGTGAGCGAGTACCGACTGCTGGAACGCGATATCGACAAATGCCTGGAGACGCGCATGCAGGGCGTGACGACCGTCGCACTCGAGAATGGCGGCCAACCGCCGAAACGGCAAGGTTCGATGGCCAGACGCGTAGCTCCGACTGTCAATCCCAGCGTTCCTTTCAAGAAGCGCCGCTGACAGAGTCCCGAATCGAATGAGTCGGGCTCGATGAGAGCAGTGGTGTGTCCCTTAAAGCGTCTTCGATTCTTTGAGCAGCTGAAGGACGTTGGCAGGCGGCCGACCGAGTACGGCCTGCTTGCCGCGAACGACGATGGGGCGCTGCATGAGCCTGGGGTGTTTGGCGAGCGCTTTCAGCCAGCCCTCATCGTCGAGCGTCTTGCCCGCGAAGTGCTCTTTGAATTCCGCCTCTTCGCGCCGTACCAGCTCCGATGGCCGCACTTTGAGACGCTCAACGAGATCGCGGAGCGTTTCCACGCTAGGCGGTGTTTTCAGATATTCGATCACACGAGGTTCGATGCCGTGTTCGCGAATCAGCGCGAGGGTTTCGCGGCTCTTGCTGCACGCTGGGTTGTGATAGATGGTCAGGTGTCCGATGTTGGAATTCATATTCTCAAATTCATGCAGCATGCAGGGGGATGAGGCGTATTCACGCGGTTGTTTAGACTTGCCCATGGCGCCCATTATCGCACCGCTGGCCGTTCGATCACAGGCGTTTCAATACCCGCTCCACCATCGCTTGGCAGTGGGTGCCGCCGAACTCGTAAAGATCGCCCTCCGCCAAATCAATCTGACGGGCAAGCGACTCGCGCAGCAGCGAGCGGGCACGGAAGTGCCGCGTGCGTACGGTTGCCTCGGGCAAGTTGAGGCAGCGCGCCGTTTCTTCCACGCTCAAATCCTCCACCGAGCGCAGAACAAAAATTACGCGGAAACTCTCGGGCAGTTCGTCGACTGTTCGTTCAAGCAGGTCGCGCATCTGGGCGCGCGCCGCCACGCGGTCGGGCCGCTCCAGGTCATCGTTCGATACGGCATTCATGGTCTGCGCTGACGGATCGGCTGTGATGGGCAGAATGTTCTGTCGTCGCTCCTGGCGCCGCACTCGCCCCAGACACTCATTGAGCACCAGTCGACAGAGCCAGGTGGACAGGCTCGACTCGCCGCGAAACTTTCTCATGGCCCGATAGGCCTGAAGGTAGGCTTCTTGCAGCGCATCTTCGGCTTCCTGCGGCTGACGCAATACCGTGCGGGCCAGCCGGTAAAGGCGTTGGTTGTGACGCCGCATCAGATCGCCAAAGGCACCTTGGTCGCCGCGGGCAATCGCCCGCGCCGTGGACAGTTCATCGCCCGAGTCGTGGGAGGCGGGGGTGTCGGTGAGCATCATCGGACAGTCAGTTGACCCGTCATCGTGGGGTGCAGCGTACAGTGATAGTTGAAGTCGCCCGCTTTGCGGGCAAGGTAAACCCATGTCCCGTTGGGCGCAATCTCCTTGGATTCCAGCCCATTTGGCGCGCTGACCGTATGAGGGAATGGGTCCTTGTTGACCCAGACGACTCGCTCTCCTTTATGCACGGTGAGCGACTGAGGTTGGTATGTCATCGCCTCGATGGTCACGCGGTTCGGCGGCTCGGCGGCCCGTGCTCCCATGAGACAGGTCAGGCACAGCAGCGAGAGGACTCTCGCTGCTGTGCCGCCGGACGCAAGATCGCTACTTAGCAAGCGTGGCCTGCAGATCTTTGGCGTGCGCCAGGTGGGCTTCGAATGCCGGGTGCACCTTGACCAGCAGGGCTTTGAGTTCCGCGTTCTGCGCGCTGGGGATCAATGTCTTGTCCATGGCGCTGACCACGGCCTCGTGATAGGCCACTTCGTGATCTACGTAGGCTTTGTCGAAAGCCGCGCCGCTCAAAGTTTTCAAGTTGGCAAGATTGTCATCACCGCCTTTTTGCAGGCTCTCGCTGATGTCATTGGGTTCGGGTGTGACCTTCAGCTTCGTGATCAGGTCGCTCGCGGCCTTATTCACGCCGGTGTGATCGGTGATCATGAGTTGTGCGAAGTCCTGCACCTGCTTGGACTTGGATTTGGACTTCGCGAGCTTTCCCGCATCGATATCGACCTGGTTGGCGGTTACCACGATCGCGGCGATTTGTGGGTCGGTTGGGCCGGCCGCCGGGGCAGCCCAGGCGCTCCATGCCGCCAAACTCAACAGCAGGGTCAGTCGCTTCATTGAAAATTCTCCTTCAAGGATGGGTCGACCGTTCTATGCGGGCCGTGATTGGTCGATTCGCAGCAATAGATGTCACCAGTGCGGCACCCGTTCCCGAGGTGCGTCCGATCGACTTGATTGAGCGATCAAGTCGTGGCACACTACACTTGATTGACCAATCAAGTACCACAGGAAGATGGAACTCGCGAGCGCTTGCTGGGCGCCGCAATTCAACTTTTTGCAGCGAAGGGCTTCCAGTCGACCTCGATCGCCGACATCCTGCAGAAGGCGGGCGCCCATTACGGCAGCCTGTATCACTACTTTCCGACCAAGCAGCACGTGCTGCTCGCGGTGCTCGAAGCTTATCGCGACGGCATCGAGGCGATGCTCCTCATGCCGGCCTGGAACGGCCTAAGCGATCCCATCGAAAAGATCTTCGCGCTGCTGGCAAGTTATCGTCGCGCCTTGGTATCGAGCGACTGTCTCTACGGCTGTCCCATAGGATCGCTCGCCCTCGAACTGCACGAGCCGGATCCGGCCGTGCGCGAGCTTTTGGCTGTGAATTTCAACGGCTGGGTGGGACATGTGCAGTCATGCCTGGCGGCGGCGGCCTCGCGCCTGCCGAAAAAGACCGATCTGCGGCAACTGGCGGTGTTCGTGCTTTCCGTCATGGAAGGGGGCGTCATGCAAGCCCGCACCCACCGCGACGTCTCGAGTTTCGATGACTCGGTGGCGGCGCTGCGCAACTATTTTTCGCATCTACTTAAAACCGCGAGAAGGGAGAAATCATAATGAGAATGAGTCGCTTGGTGCGTTTTGGGACGTGTGGCGCGGTCCTCGGGTGGTTCGGGCTGGCGCATGCCGCGGCACCGGAGCCGAGCTGGCGGGATTTCAAGCACGTCAGCAACACCTCGTTCGTCGAGCCTTCGGGAGATAAGGCGCTGCAGCTTTCCGTCGAAGTGCCCGCATCCGCGCATGATGTTTTCCAGGCGTTTGCGACCAGCGACGGATTTAGCAGCTGGGCCGTTCCGATTGCGAAGGTCGATTTGAAGATCGGCGGCTTCATCGAGGCGAGCTATGACGCCTCTGTGCCCTTGGGCTCCCCAAGCAACATCAAAAATCAAATCGTCGCCTACCTACCCGACAGGTTGTTGGTCATACGCAATGTGCAGGCGCCTCCAGGCTTTGTGGATCAGACGCTCTTCGCGCGCACCGTGACAATCATCGAATTGCATTCCTTGGGCGAACGCAGCACCCGCGTCACTCTGACGAACGCAGGCTACGGACCCGGCGAGGGATTCGCCGATGTTTACCGCCACTTCGAGTGGGGTGATGCATATACGCTCGAGGAGCTTCGCAAGCGCTTCGTCGACGGTCCCACCGACTGGGCGAAAGAAGCCGCGAAAGAACAGGCGAAGAAAGCATCCGACAAGGTCGAAGGCGCGCACTAGATTGAATTTGGGCCCACCCGGAAGAGGGTGGGCCTTCCGCCGAACGCCTTGCGATTGGCATACACCTGCCACGAAGCACCGCATGTTATCGTCGTTCCTCGAGGCGCCCCAAGCGTGTTGAAATCTTGCAAGTTGCCGTCGGCGAGTTGCATCACGGCTCACCGGTGGCCGGGCAGTTTTGCGCAAACATTGGCTCTACAAGTCCAAAAACCCGGAACCATTGGACATAAACGGCTTCCCGCTATTGATCCCGATTGCGCAATAAAAACTCGGATAATCAAGAGCCTATGGCGCATTCAGCGCCGATCTTAACGGCGCGCCTGAATTTAACGCTGGAAATGTCCCGCGAAGATGTGAAAATCACGCAAAAGCCGCCATCGGCGGCACCATTTTCCGGTCTGAAGGGACCCGATGAGCCACGAAAAAGAAGAAGGAATGACGCTCGCGCAGGCTGCTTCGCTGATCGCGGAACTCAAGCGCGATCTGGCACACGCGCGGATATCCGATGAGGGCCGCCGCTACTTCGAGAACTTGCGCGATCAGGCGCGCGCTCACCGAGAGCGCATCGAAGCCGGCGAGGCGGCCGCGTCCGACCCGAATCTCAAAGTGCTGAAGTACCTCGAAGGCGAACTGCGCGGCATCCTGGCGCTCACCCGCGGAGCGCTGCACTGACCGGGGCATTGCCGAGTTTTTGATCCGCGGCAGAATTTCACGCATTGATTCTTGGATCTGCCGAGCCCAGGCGCCAGTTCGAGCGCGAAGCTTTCGCGGTGACTTCTCCCAGGGTGTACCTGTGCTATAACGCGATCAACCTTAAGAATCGCCGAGGGGAGGCGCCATGGCCGTTACCATTCGCAAATTCGCACCGTCAGATGTGCCAGCCACCGCGGACATCTGCTATCGGGCGTTCAAGACCCTGGCCGAGACGCATGGATTTCCACCAGATCTTCCCAACGCCCAGGTAGCCGAAACTGCGCTGTCGATCATGAGCGGCCATCCGCTTTTCTTCAGCGTGGTGGCAGAGGCGGCAGGAAAGGTTGTCGGCAGCAACTTTCTCGACGAGCGCAATGCCATCAGCGGCATCGGTCCGATCACGGTGGATCCCAAAGCCCAGAACGATGGCATCGGTGCCGCCCTCATGGAATCGGTCATGCGCCGCTCCAACGAACGGAGATTCGCGGGGGTTCGCCTGGTGCAGGCCGGTTATCACTGCCGATCGCTCGCCCTGTACAGCAAACTGGGATTCAACGTCCGCGAGCCGCTGGCCTGCTTTCAGGGCAAGCCCATTGGCAAGATCCCATCCGGCTACGCGGTTCGAGCAGCCAGCGGCGCGGATGCCGCGGCATGCAACCAGCTCTGTGCCCGGGTTCACGGTCATGATCGAAGCGGAGAACTCGCCGATGCTATTGCGCAGGGTTCTGCGCGGGTGGTCGAACGCTCGGGACGCATCACCGGGTACGCGACGTCGATCGCTTTTTTTGGCCACGCGGCCGCCGATTCGAACGACGATTTGAAGGTGTTGATCGGCGCCGCAGAAAGCTTCGGCGGCCCGGGCTTTCTGCTGCCGACCCGAAACGGCGAGGTGGTGCGCTGGTGTCTTGACCATGGACTGCGTATTACCCAGACGATGACGCTGATGACAATCGGGCTCTACAATGAACCTTCAGGTGCATGGCTCGCGTCGGTTACCTATTGAACGTGCCACCGTGCCTGCATTCGAGTTGACGCCTATCGCCCAGGTCGAATCCGCGCGGCTAGCCCCGGAGGACGGCCACTAGGGTGGCTCTTTGTTGCGCTACCCTGAGCGAAGCGTTTACGTGGAGTCCTTGCAAGGCCTTGCGAAATTCTCAAATGTCGAAGTGATATTTGTCTTCGATCGCGTGGCGGCGGACAAGATCATGACCGATGCGTCATCCTCGAAACAATCCCGAATGGCCGCGTGTGGTGGATTTTTGCCCGACGCGGCAAGAATCGCCCCAATCGGGTGGGGACGACTTGTCTCGTGCTCAAGGTGGAGGGTCGCAGTCTGCTGGTGGCCGAGCTTGATGCCGTCGAGGGCACCCCTGTCATCGACTTGAAGCCGGTGATGAACCGGCGCAGCAGGACCTCACAGCACGCGCGGCTCGATCACCCGGGTGCGGCGCGAGGCCCATAGCGCAAGGCCGGGCGCCACGATGTGATCGTAGATCAGCTCCGCGGCCTGGCTGATCAGCGGAAGTCTCATGATTCGCGCCAGGAGCGAGTAGTGCGGCATCCGCGACCAAAGCGCTATTAGGGCGCTCATGCCGCTCAGCAGTCGGCCCTCCGCATCGCATGCATAGACGCGCCGTTCAAGATGCTCGCGCCGCAAACCGCAGTGCACGAGTTCCTCTGCGTGACGCGAAGAGTCGATGAACTGAATGGCCGGCGCGCTGCTCGAGCAGATGAGCGAATAGTGACGCATCTCCGCGCGGCACACTGGACAGTCACCGTTGAAGTAAATGTTGGCGCTTGCACTGCTTAAGGCGCGCGGCCTCAAACCCAGCAAATCGGCGAGCGCCTTGTCGAGCGTCTGGAAGCGAAAGTAAAAGCCCATGGCCACGGTGCGATTAGGCAGCACACGCTGTCCATCCACCAGCAGTTGCGACATCTCGCCAAGACCCATCCGAAACCACGCGGCGGGGATGCGCAGCCACATGGGGCGATGCAGCTGGCGGGCGATGGACTGCTGAAACTGTCGATGCGGAACCGGGTGCGGAGACACCGCGTTGAACGCCCCACGGGCGCCCGGTGTCTTCAACAGGAACTCGAATAGGCGCAGCAGATCTTCGATATGAATCCACGACATCCACTGGTGCCCGTCGCCCAGCACCGCACCGAGTCCCATCCGATGGGGAAGCGCCAGCCGCGGGAACGGGCCTGCATCGGCGCCCAACACCAGCCCCATCCTAACCCTGGCAACCCGGACGCCGAAGTCCTCGGCAGCGCGTGCGGCGGCTTCCCATTCTTGACAGAGCCCGGACTGAAACATGCCGCCGGGCGCGCTGTGTTCGTCCACCGGTTCCTGGTTCGTGATGCCGTAAAAGCCGATCGCGCTGGCACTCACGAGCACTTTGGGCGGGCTCTTGAGGCGCGCGATGAGTTCGACCAGGCCTCGAGTCACTTCTATGCGGCTGCCGAGCAGCGTTCCTCGCCGTTTACCGGTCCAGGGAAAAGCGAGAATGGGGGCGCCGGCGAGATTGATGATCGCGTCGATCCGCTCCGCATCGCCGATGGCTGCAAGCGTGCTGAGCGCGCGCACGTGCGGCCCGAACAGGTCCAACGCCTTGTCGAGGCTTCTGGTCAGAACCACCACGTTGTCTCCGCGACGCACCAGCCGACGCACCAGATGCCTGCCGATGAAGCCGGTGCCGCCGGTCACGAGCACCACACGAGCGCTGGGCTCGCCGGCGGTCAGCGGGTTCCTGACCCACGACGGCGGCCGCGTGAGATTCAGTACGGCTAGGAAATTGCGCAGTGACCACAAGGAGATGCCGAAACCGAAGAAGGAAAATATCCACGAGTAGGCGTTCGTTTTGTAGAGAATCGCAGTAGGCAGGCGGCCCCACGCGAGAAGGTCAGGTGTCAGCAGAGCGAGCATCACGCCGAAGTTTATGGCGAGGAGGGTGTGCAGAATGCGTTCGAATGGGGGCAGGCGACGGGTCCTGTCTTCCACCAGAAAGTCGACCAGCGTCGTGACCACTTCGGCTGCCAGTGCGGCAGCGATGAAGAGCGCCGAGACCCCGTGCCACTCGTACCACGCCAGCGCGAAGAACAGGAATCCGTACAGGCTCTCGCGCAGCGCATGCAAGGCAAGTTCCGGAGCTGCGGTACGCTTGCTTGGCAACCGGGCGGTCAGTTCGTGATGCCAAAGATTGTCTATGCCGCCCAAGATCGCCTGGGTCGTGATCGAGATGCCGAGTACAAACATGTCAGCCTCCCGCCGTGCGAAAACGGCCGGATTGGAAAAAGAGCTCGCCCCAGCGAGGGTGTTCGACGCAGAGCGTGAAGCGGAACCAGCCGCCTCCCAAGTCGCGATGTTCCACGCGGGTGACGCCGGGCGAGAGCCAGTGCGGAAGCGCGAGACGCAGCGGCCGGCCGCGGCGGCGAAAGAGTTCGAAGTAGTAGCCCTCGCTTTCGAAATGCAGCGCGCCGCGATGCTCATAGACCTTCAATGGCATGCAGAGGCGGGCGGGAAGCTTCTCGATGAGATGACCTTCTTCATCGATGACTTTTATCGAACACACCATGCTGTTCGACCCATCGTGCCAGCAATAGCGGCGATCCCATGCGCAGCCGCCCGGCACGGGCGACACGCGGACCGTGGCGAGGACATTTCGTCCGCTACGCGGGGCGACGGGTGTGCCGAGCAGGCGCCCGGCGAATGCCAGCAAGCGCCCAAAGGCACTGGCGCGTACCTCCTCGAAGAGGCCCGCGTACTCCACCGTGGCCGTCGTGTGGGCGAAGCGAGCGCGCACCGCGGGGGGCAGGTTTCCCCAAGCCCGGGGTCCTAGGAGATCTTCAAGATTGCGGTGAGGGCGCGCCGGTTCTTTTGCGTCGGTGCCTGAAAGAGTCCTACCGAAAGCGATCCTCGAGGTCATTGGGCTTGCCATGCCATCAGTCGCCGATCACCTTGGCGATCTTCTGTCCGAGCCGCATGAGCTTCAACAAGGTCTTTCGCGGCATGTTCTTGATCGAGTCGTACCAAGACGTCAACGTTTCGATGAACTCGGCTTGCGCGACGATTCTGTCTCTGACGCCGGCCGGGGTTTCCTGATCATTCGCCAGCAGTTCTGAGCACTCCTTGAGGAAGGCGAGAGTGGGATCGATTTCGCGGCGCTTGCGGCCATCGATGATGACGCGAATCACTTCCCAGGTGTCGTGCTGGGCGGCAAAGAAGTCGCGGCGGTCACCGAGCGTGTGGGTGATCTGCACCAAATTCCAACTCAGCAACTCCTTCAGTCCGACGCTGACATTGGAGCGGGCGATCCCCAAGGTCTCGGCGATTTCGTCGGCGTGCAGAGCTTGCGGCGACAGATACAGCAGCGCGTGGATCTGCGCCACGGAACGATTGAGACCCCAACGGCTGCCCATCTCACCCCAGTGAACGATGTAGCGCTGCATGATCGGCGTGACTTTCATAAGTTCTGTTATTTCTGTATTTACAGAAATTATAGTCACAACCGATGAAATTGCAAGAGAATCAGGTAAAGGCGGGTTATGTCATCTGCCAAACCGGGGGAGACGTCAGGCGAGGAGGTCGATACGAGCGTTCAATGCATTCTCGGCGGCAAAAAGGCTGGAGGCGCTGCTATCGGCGCCCGGCAGACCCGCAACCGAGATCGTGTAGATGCCCGACGCGTACGTGACGTCGCCAAAATAGTTCTTGCCTGCGACGCGGGTTGCGTAGATTTCGTCGCGAAGTTGCGCAGCGGCGCCGTTGGAGGCGCCTGCAGGCCGCGCCGAAGCGCTCGCACCGGTGGTCGGCGCCGGCGCCTGCCGGGGAGCCGCAGTTCGTAGCGGCGAAGGCGGCGTGCTCGACAGGATGTCCGAACTCACTCCCGATATGGCGCTGATCTGCATGCTCGTTGCTCCCACGATCACGATCGATTGCGAACATCGGCGCGGCCGATCTTCGCCACCGCCGCGGCGACTATGCCAAAATCCCGTGGCGCGGTCACGAAATGTCGGGCGTTGCCCGACACAGAACAGAGATTTGCGCGCCATTGGGGGTAAAGATGTCGATCCAAAAGCGCCTCACGCTGATCCTTGGAGCAATTCTGTTTTCAATTGGCGCTTGCGGCGCGCAGGCGGCGGCATCACGCGGCGTCAAGTTGGTCAGCGCCTCAATAACAATGAAGGACGGGGTTCGCCTGGCCGCCACGCTGTACATGCCCGCGAACTTACGCCGCGGCGAGCGTCTGCCGGCGCTGCTTGAATATTTACCGTACCGCAAGGACGACGACACAGCCTCGGACGACTACGGGCAACATGCCTACTTCGCGCAGCACGGCTACGTCAGCGTGCGCGTCGACATTCGCGGATTTGGCAACAGCGGAGGCGTTCCTCCGACGCGCGAGTACTCGCAGCAGGAACAACTCGACGGCGAGCAGGTGATTGCTTGGCTGGCGCATCAAGCTTGGTCCAACGGCAACGTCGGCATGTTCGGCATTTCTTGGGGCGGCTTCAATTCCATCCAGATGGCCATGCGCCGGCCTAAGGCGCTCAAGGCCATTCTCGCCATCGAGGCCACCGAGGCGCTCTTCAAAGAAGATGTGCACTACATGGACGGCGTCATGCACGTCGATGAGTTTGAGGTCAGCATGGATCTGGATCAGGGGCGAAGTGGAGCGCCCCAATTTCCCGTCGATGAAGACACCCTCGCCAAGCGCATGGACTCGCCCCCTTGGTCTCTCGACTATTTTCGCCACCAGCGCGATGGTGCCTTCTGGCGCCAGCCCACAAAATCGTTCGAGGACATCCGCATCCCCTGCTTCCTGATCGGCGGTCTGCAGGACGGGTACCGCGACAGCATTCCGCGCATGCTCGAACACGTGCAGGCGCCGGTCCGTGCCTGGGTGGGACCTTGGAATCATGATTTTCCGAATTCCAGCATCTACGGGCCGCGCGTCGAGTGGCGCGATCAGGCGGTGCGGTGGTTCGATCATTGGCTCAAGGGAGTGAACAACGGCGTCGAGCGCGAGCCGCGACTTGTCGTCTATCAGGAGTCCTCACATCCGCCCGGCGCCGCGCCGCAGATCGTGCCGGGTGCCTGGCGAGTAGAGGACTCGTGGCCGCCCCGGGACGCAAAGCCGCTGTCGTTGAACCTTGCGATGAATCGTACGCTCTCGGCTGGAGGATCGAGGGAGACCATCGACCATCTGAAATACGTGCCATCGGCCGGCACCGAGGCGGGGTTCTGGTGGGGCGAACTACTCTCCGATCAGCGCTCGGTCGACGCCTTCAGTCTCACCTACGACAGCGAGGTGCTCACCCAACCGGTGTCCATCCTCGGCTTTCCGCACGTGCATCTGAATGCGGCCGTCGACGCACCGCTTGCCGACTGGGTGGTCAGGCTCGAGGACATCGCCCCCAACGGCAGCGCGACGGCCATCACGGGTGCAGCCCTCAATGGCGCGCAACGGCGCTCCATGGAACATCCCGAGGCGTTGAAACCGGGAGAGGAGTACCCGCTCGATTTCGATCTCCATCTGGCCGCCTGGGTGTGGCAGCCCGGGCACCGGATCCGAGTGTCGGTGTCCAATGCGCTCTGGCCCATGCTGTGGCCGACGCCGTATCCCATGACGAGCGCGCTGCGCCTGGGCGGCGAGAATGCTTCGGCGATCACTTTGCCCACCGTCCCGCTGCCGGGCCGGGCGCCGGGGGCCTTTGCGGCGCCTGAGCCGATTGAACGACCCGGCGACATCACGGAACCGGGAGGCGATTATGCGTGGCCGGGCACCTTCAAATTCGAGCGCGACGAAGGGCAGCAGAAAAGCACCGTGACATGGCACGGAACAACCGCCGTCAATTTCCCCTGGGGGTCGTTCAAACACAGCGAGACGCTCACTTATCACGTCACGGACGCGGATCCTGCCGATTCAGCGGTCGAGGGGGAGGGTGAGAGCGTGGAACAGCTCAAGGACCGCGTGCTCACCTATCGCGGCCACCTTACCCTCAGCAGCGATTCGAAGACATTTCACTATCGTTACACGCGTGAGCTGCTGAGAGACGGGCAGATGCTTCGCACCAAAACTTGGCAGGAAGACATTCCTCGCGACTTACAATAGCCTTGCGCGGCGCGCCGGATGCTCATTCGGCGACCTTGCAAGCACCATACATACAGAGGACTTTCATGAAGCGATCAAATCTCATGACTTTCGTTGCGCTGGCGATGGCCCTCATGGCTGCGTCCGCTCACGCGGCGGGCGAGGTTGCCCTCGGACGCTTCGACTGCGGCAAGACCAACGAACTTTCGGACTTCAGCCGCTTCTCGGACACGGCGGATTTCAACGGCCTCACGATTCCGCTGACCTTCAGCTGCTATTTGGTCAGGCACGGCGATGACTATCTGATTTGGGATACGGGTAATCCGATGCCCTCGGCGTCCGCGCCATCTCCCAACGCGCCGAAGTCGAGTCTCGTGGATCAATTGGCGCAGCTGCACGTCAAGCCCGAGCAGATCAACTACGTCGCCATCAGCCACTACCACGGCGATCACGCCGGCCAGGTCAGCTCATTTCCGCAGGCCACTTTGCTGATCGGAAAGGGGGACTGGGACATCCTTACGGATCCCAAAGCCAACTCCATGGCAAATCCTGCCAACTTCGCCCATTGGATCAGCGGCGGCGGCAAAGTGGAGCCGGTGGTCGGCGACAAGGATGTATTCGGAGACGGCAGCGTCGTCATGCTCAATACGCCTGGCCATACCCCCGGTCATCACAGCTTGCTGGTGAAGCTCAAGGATACCGGCAACGTCCTGATCACCGGGGACCTTGCGCATTTTCGTGAAAACTACGACACCGACGGAGTGCCGACTTTCAACACCTCGCGCGCGGACACGCTGGCATCGCTCGACCGATTCAAGAAGCTTGCTGCACATCTGAAGGCAACTGTGATCATCCAGCATGATGGCCGCGACATCAACAAGCTGCCGGCCTTTCCTGCCCTCGCACATTAGCCTTTAACCGAACAGCAGGGCGAGCAGCCATGCCGCGGAGATCCCAAACAGGGTGGCCGCGCCCACGGCGAGTTGCCGGCGGGCGCTGCGAGTTTCGACCACGCGCGCCTTGGCCATCAGCCAGCCGGCAGCGGTGCCCGATACGAATCCCAACAGATGGCCAAGCACGTCCACATGGGTCGCGGGCGGCAGCGGCTGATTGGGATCCTGGCCTCCGCCGCCGAAGAGCGTCAGGAGGCAGGCGCCGATGATTACCGGCGCCCATCGCCGCCAGAGCCGCTCGCGCGGCGAGGCGGATTCGATTGACGCGAGCCCGCTCACCAGTCCGAGCATCGCGAACACCGCCGTCGAAGCCCCAATGGCCCGGTGAGTCGCGGGCGAAATCAACATCTCGAGCAGATTGGCAGCCCCCGCCGCGACAGTGGCGCCGCCCCAGGCGACGCCGGGGCCGACCAAGCGGCTGGCGGCGACCCCGGCCAGAATTCCGAACAACAAATTGGAAAGTAGATGCTCGCGATCCACATGCAAGGTGAGTGCGGTAATGGCACGCCACCACTGCAGGTGCGCATCGGGGCTCGAGTCCAAGGCGCCGCGCAGCAGCCAGTCGAGGTGAAACAACCCGGCGCCGGCGGCGTAGGCGACGAGCAAGAGAACGGCGCCATAGCCGACGCTGCCGTAGAGGGCACCGGCAAACGGCTGGAGGTAACGCGACGGCGGCCGGCGCATCGCCGGCTCGGCGGCGAAGCGGCTGATCTCCTCATAGGCCCGCGCCAGATCGGCCGGGGCGACGAGAATCCGCCATTCAGACGAGCTTGCCACCACTTCGTGCTCGATGGCCTGCGCTTCGAGCACCAGACTGAAATCGCGACACTGCATCCGCGGACCGCTATACACGACCACGGCATCCGATCCGGCCACGGGGTGATTCGCGATCAAGCGCTTCGTCGGCAGTCTGAGGTGTCACCCAATGCCAACCCGGCACCGGGCTTTGCTATCCACCACTCGATGCCCATCCTTGCGCCCTGGCGCAAATAGGTAAAGCGCTCGGCAGGCGCACCCGTGCCGTCATTGCGAGTCCATGACAGCCTGTCGCCGACAAAACCCGGCGAGCGGAACCAACGGATGCCGCTATAGGCATCGCCCATGGTATTGCGGTACGCACTCCCCGCGGCCCCCCAAAGCTCCACGGCATGATACTTATTGGGTGCAAGATCGTCGTGCCGCACGCTTAAGGTCGCCGTCGGTGCATCGTAGGTGAATGTCACGGTGGATTTGATCTCTGCGCCGTTGGCAACGAAGTGCCCGGCGCAGCTCCAGCGGCCCACGAAGTACTGAAATGATTGCATGTGGGGTTCCGCGGATGCATTGGCGCTCAATGTGCCGATGAGCACTGCCGCCAATCCGAGGACACCGGGCAGATTCAGAAATCGCATAAAACCCCCAGTTGGACCTCGGGCCGACGCATGGGTGACAGATGGGAGCGGCGTGAGTTCCTTTCAAGGGCGAGCGCGGCGCAACGGAGGCCGGCTCGAGCGCTCCTCAACCCGCCGCGGCGCCCGCGAGCGGCACGGAGCTTCCGGATTTGATGAGGGCAGCCTCCAATTTCTCGCGCAGCACCTTTGAATCAAGGGGCTTGACCAGGAAGTCGTCCATGCCTGCATCCAGGCAGCGCTCCCGGTCGCCCGCCAGCGCATTGGCCGTAAGGGCGATAATGGGAATGCTTCGCACGCCGTTGCCCGCGACTCCGGCGCGAATCCGCCGCGTCGCTTCGTAGCCATCGAGCACCGGCATCTGGCAATCCATCAGCACCGCATGGAAACTGTTGACCGAGAGCAGCTCGATGGCGGTCAGGCCGTTGTCGGCAATGGTGACCGTCGCGCCGAGTTTCTCAAGCACCCGCTTGGCCAGCATTTGATTGACGGCGTTGTCTTCCACCAACAGCACGCGCGCTTCATGCAGCACGTCGAGCTTCAGCACTTTCACGGTGGGCGTGCGCGCATGATCGACGGAGTCGCGTATGCAGGCGATCAGGGCGCTGTGGCGCACCGGCTTGGTGAGCCGGCGGGTCACCAGACGCTCGGCACCCGCTTCCGTGTGCTCGGATCCCAAGGATGTTATGAGGATGATGGGGACGTTGGACCCGGCGGGCGTCGCGCGGATGCGCTCAGCCACATAGCGTCCGGAGTGATCCGGCAGGTCGTGATCCAGCAGCACCACATCGGGAGTGCGCCCCTGCGAGAGTAGGTAGGACCAAGTGGCAACCGCCTGTTCGGCGTTGGCCGCCACCGTGACGCGGCAGCCCACGGAGGCCAGCTGCTGCACGACGATGCGCTGGTTGATCGGATGATCCTCGACCAGCAGGATCTCCACCTGTGCAAGGTCGATCGGATCGGGATGCGCGCGCGCATCGGCAATGGGCAGGCCGACCTCAAACCAGAAACACGAACCGTCGCCCGGCTGGCTCTTGACGCCGATGCTGCCGCCCATGAGTTCAACCAAGCGCCGGCAGATGGAAAGCCCGAGGCCGGTGCCGCCGAAACGCCGCGTGGTGGAGTTGTCGGCCTGCACAAAGGGCGAAAAGAGCTTCATCTGCTGGTCGGCCGGGATGCCGACCCCGGTGTCCTTGACCTCGACACGCAGCACGCATTGACCCTCGCTCACCGTGCTGCCGCTCGCGGTGACGTGGATCTGGCCGTTTTCGGTGAACTTGACCGCGTTGGTGAGCAGATTGAGCACCACCTGGCGCAGGCGGTTCGGATCGCCGCGTACCCAGCGCGGCATGCTGGGGTCCAGTTCGATCAATACTTCGAGACCTTTCTGCGCGGCACGCAGCGCCACGGCCTCCACCGATTGGTCGAACACCGGCAATAGTTCGAATTCGATGGACTCGAGGTCCAGGTGACCTGCTTCGATCTTGGAGAAGTCGAGAATGTCGTTGAGCACGCTCAGGAGCGCTTCGCCGCTGGTTTGCGCGATGTGCGCATACTCGCGCTGATCGGACTGCAGCGGAGTTTCGAGCAGCAGTCCGGTCATGCCGATCACGCCGTTCAAGGGCGTGCGGATTTCATGGCTCATGTTCGCCAGGAACTCGCTCTTGGCGCGATTGGCGGACTCGGCCGCTTCCTTGGCGCGTATGATTTCCAGCGCGCTGCTTTTCACGTCGGTCAGGTCGAGCACGATGCCGTGAATTTCATGTTTGTCGGCCAAACGCCGCGACATCACCGCGGCGCGCACGTACCTGATTTCGTTGCCGACGAGAAAACGATGATCCAAGGTGCGCGCCTGCTCGGTGCCGTAGACTTCCGCGAACAGGCTCTCGACCAACAGCTTGTCATCGGGATAGGTCGCATCGAGGTAGGCCAGCATCGGGCGATCGGTGTGCTTCAAGCCGATGAGCGAGCGCAACGCGTCCGACATGGACCCTTCGCGGGAGTTAAGGTCTTCGAACCAGGTGCCGAGGTTGGCGAGTTCGTGGGCGTAGCTCAAATGCTCGCGCGCGTTCATTTCCGAGGCGATGGCATCGCGGCGCGAATGCTCCACATGCCAGATGGCAAGGCCGTTGAGGAAGGCGATCAATGCCGCGATGAATACGCCGATGCCGGCGGATATGTCGACGCGGCGCAGGAGTTGCGCGTAGCGGTCGGCGTTCATGGTCACGCCGACGTAGGCCACCATGTTGGCGGAGGCATCGAAGATCGGCGCCTGAGCGCGAATGCCCATGCCCCAATCGCTGCGCGAGGGTTCGCGCTCCACGGTGAGCTTGTGGGTGCGTGCGATCTCCTCCTCGCCCGGAGTCAGCGTGTCCTCTTCCATGGGCGGCGAATGTAGCGACTTGCCGTTGGCATCCTTGGCGTTGAGGGGCGTGCCGTCGAGGATGAATCGCATGGTCTCGCCATTCGGCTTACCCACGTAGGCGAAGCGGATATCGGAATTGTTGGCGAGCAGGATCTGCAGCGGCCGGGCAGCGCGATTGTATTCGGCCGAGCCGTCCTGCGATGGGCGCGTGATCTGCGTCAGGGCATTCGGGTCGATCGATGCGGCCACCACGGTGGCGGTCTTCGCAAGATAGGTGCGCAAGTCCTCCACCAGCACCTGGCGCACGATGAGATCGACCACGCCAATGCCCGCGATGGCGGTGATCCAGGCCACCAAGCCGCCGAGCGAGCCGACCAGCAGGGGTCCTCTCTTGTTGCGCAACGTTTTCTGCGAGGAGTCTGTCAAAAGTGGCGTCCGGCAGCGGAGTGGTTCAGGGCGTGTTGTCAGTCGCGCTCGGCAGTGTAAGTGTCAAATCCTGCTGGCACCGACGATCATTCCGCAGTTTTGGGCGGATTGCGCGCAAAACGCGCCAGAATTGGGCGCCAAACCGGCATTTTGCAGGATGGAGGCAAGCTCTTCAGAGCGCTTGATCTGCTTGAGGCGAGGGTCGCGAACCCAAACGGCGGCTTTGATTCTGTGACGCAGGTCCGCCGCCTGGCGATCCACCGGGCCCCTACGGCCGCGATCGTTTCCAACCGGTCCAGCCCCGCGCGAAGAATCTCAAGGAGCCCGGGCCCAATCCGATGCCGACCTCGATGCGGGGACGATGAGGTATAAAGCAAATTCCGGATCTAGGAGACACATGAGAGCTTTCAACTGCGCTGTCGTTGCGATGCTGATTGCCGTTGTTTTTTTCCAAGCGGCAGCCGCCGAATCGGCGGCCGGTCCACCCATGGGTTGGAACAGCTGGGATGCCTACGGACTGACCATCGACGAGGCGCAGTTCAAGGCCAACGCCACGGTGCTCGCCGGATTGAAATCCTTGGGATGGCGCTACGCAGTAATCGACGAGGGCTGGTACATGGCCGATCCTTCGGGCGCGAAACTCGCCGACCGCCACTATCAACTGGATGAACACGGGCTGCTCATACCGGATCGGCGCCGATTCCCTTCGATGCGCGAGGGCGAGGGTTTCAAGGCGCTTGCGAACTGGACGCATGCCCAGGGTCTGCTGTTTGGTATTCACATCGTGCGCGGCATCCCCAAAGAGGCCGTCGAAAAGAACCTGCCGCTCGGTCTCGGCGGGTTCACGGCCAGGGACGCGGCGGATGTCGGCGAAACCTGTCCGTGGGATGACGGCAACTTCGGCGTAAAGGACACGGCGGCAGGTCAGGCGTACTACGATCTGATGCTCAAGCAGTATGCGGATTGGGGCCTCGACTACATCAAGGTGGATTGCATCTCCGATCATCCCTATCGGGGAAGCGAAATTCGCCAGATCGCCGACGCCATCGGCAAAACCGGACGACGCATCGTCCTGTCGCTCTCGCCGGGACCGACACAGCTTGCGCATGCCGCGGAAGTGAGCCGCTATGCGCAGATGTGGCGGACCTCGGACGACGTTTGGGACGGGTGGACTTTTCCGCACCCCAAACCCGGCAGCGAATTCCCGATGGGCGTTGGCGATGCGTTCGCGCGCCTGGCGCTTTGGGCGCCCTACGTGAGAAGCGGGCATTGGCCGGACGCCGACATGCTGCCCTTTGGGGTCTTGGCGCCAAGCCCGGGGTGGGGACGGGCTCGGCAATCGCGGCTGACGCATGACGAGGAACGCAGTCAATTTCTGCTGTGGTGCATCCCTCGTTCACCGCTGGTTCTGGGCGGCAATCTGACGCGGCTGGACGAGTTCACGCGGGCCTTGGTCAGCAACGCCGAGCTGATTGCGCTCGATCAGAGCAGCTTGGGCAGCCGACCTTTAAGCAATTTGCCCCCCGGAATGGAGAAATTGACCGTGTGGGTTTCGCGCCTACCCGCGCCTGAGGGCAGCAGGCAAGTGATTGCCATTTTCAATCGCGACAATGAGCCTGCGACTGTTCACGCCGCGTGGACTCAACTCGGCATGGATACGCCAAAGCACACAGCTCACGATCTGTTCGGCGGAAAACTTCAAGCGGCATCGGAGGGCATCGAGGTGCGGATTCCGCCGCATGGCGCTGTCGCATATCAAGTGGAGTGATCGTCAATGAGGCTACTGCAAATGGAATCTTTGCTGCCGGGATTGTTCGCGATGGTCATGGCCATCGCGGGGTGTGCTCAGACGGGCGGCTCAGCGCCGGCAAATCACGGCGGCCTCGCCCCCGGCATGGATGCCGCTGGTAACGTCGTCGATGCCTCTCAGGTGGAAGCCGGCCACGGCGCGCAGGTCAAGGGCATCAACGATTTCAGCGGTGAAATCACCGGCCGTCCGGCACCCAATAGCCCTTTTGCGCGATTGCAGATCGGCATGGGCTTGCGTCAGGTGGTCGATATCGTCGGGCCGCCTACCGATCAGGGCGCGTATATCACCGGCAAGGCATTCATACCCTTTTACTTTGGCAGCGATCGGCAGCGCCTTGAGCTGATCTACAAAGGGCGCGGCAGGCTGATTTTTGCTGGTGGGATGCTAGGGGACTATAGCGGTGGCAATCTGATCTGGATCATCAACAGTCAGACCGAGCCGGGCTATCGCTAGAAGATACAGTCGGGACCGGCGCACCGGCCCCGACCGACTATGCTCAATTGCTCGGGCGGCCTTCCAAGCCCTGCTGCTGGAGGGTATTCATGTAATTCTTGGCCGACTCACGCTGCTGAATGAGCGCGTCGAGTGAGCGGCAGGTTTCGGTTTCGAAACGGGTGCCGATCTGCTGTTCCTTGCGGCAATACACGGCGTTGCCGTCCTTCGCAATCTTGGTCTTGTAACCACTGAAGCCGTTTTTCTTCAGCGCGTCCATGGCCTCGGTTTTCTTCGCTTCCAATTGGGCCTTAGGGTCTGCGGGCGCCGGGGCCGCTGCCGCGGTGCTCGGCGCGGGAGTCGTGGAACTTGGCGTGGTGGGCGCTGCCGGCTGGTCGGCCTGCGCAACGATCGTAGAGGCGATGGTCAATAGAACCGCGAGTGCGATACGCATGTAGGACAACTCCGATATTGATCTTCCAAGCTGTATGCCACAGGCGATACAGCCGAGTCAATTACGCCGAAAAGCCCGTTGAGGTCGCAGCAATGACGGCTACCAAGGAGTGCACTTGCGCCTGCGAAGCTGACCGCGTTGCGGTACCTGGGCGAATTGGCGACCCAAGTCACAGCTTGAGAAGCTCGACGAATCTGTCCTGAAGATCCCGACAGAAAAGCTCGCAGCGGCGGCCGATACTCAATTCGGTCGTTCATCTTTCAGGAGATTGGGTATGAATCTGACGCGCGCCGATATCGAAATGACCTTCATCCGCAGCCTCGCGTGCAGCGGGGTGATTTTGTCGGGAACCCAGTTGTCCCCCGAGGACCGGCGCGAGCGCATCCGCATCGCAATAATGAAGGCGCAGATGAACAACAAGCCCCTGCCCACGGATCCCACCGTGACCTACGCGCAGGCCTTTCAGATTGCCTACAACCGGCCGTGCGAGCTGCGGCAGGCCGAACGTGATCGATTCAATCGAGAGATCGTGTTCACACCTACGCTGGCGGCCAACATCGACATGAATCTCGAGGATAACGAGGACGAAGCGGATTCCGAGGCGCTTTGAGCTCAAGGGCTTGGGCCGCGAGCACGGCCCGAACGGTCGGGCTTAGGATTGGGATGACCGGCCCGAGACGGGGACCAAAAAAAATCATCGCTTGATCGGAGAAGTTATTCCCTCAGATCCAGGTGCAGCGATGCAGCTCGATGATGGTTTCTTGAATGCCCACGCGATAGACAGCCACGTAGTCGCGGCCCAACGCAAGTTTGATGCCCGATAGTGCCGCATAGCTCTTATACGAGCTGTCGTTGGCGAGATCAGTCTCGCTGGCGTTGCGCAGGTTCTTGCGGTACCACTCTTCCACGGTGAGCAGAGAGTCGGTGGTGGCGCCGGTGAAGCGTGCGCACTGACGGCCCAAGGCCTCGGTGCGAAAGTTGGCATCCATCCCCGCACGGGTAAGGTTCGGATAGGCGGGAAGTCCGGTGGCATTGTCATCGGGCGCCGCCTGCAGCAAGGTGGCCTGTGTCACAAGCAGGACTGCCAAGGCGACGGCGGGCCATCGGGTGGGGTGCATGCCCCCTTATCGTTCAATTGTGGGTCTTCTTGAGGCAAGCTTGCGCGAATGCCCGAACTGCCCGACATCAACGCTTATATTTTCGCACTCGAGCGCCGCATCTGCGGCCAAAAGGTGCGTTCAGTGCGTCTGGGCAGTCCGTTTGTTCTGCGCACCGTGGAGCCTGCGTTCGACGAGATCGTCGGCACGGAAGTCCGGGAACTGCGCCGCATGGGCAAGCGCGTGGTACTCGGATTCGAGAGGGAAATCTTTGTCGTCATTCATCTCATGATCGCTGGACGCCTGCATTGGCGCGCTCCGGGCGCCAAGCTCGGCGGGCGCAACAACTTGGCTGCCTTTGATTTCGAGGCGGGAACGCTGCTTCTGACCGAGGCGGGCACCAAGCGCCGCGCCTCGATTCACGTGGTGCGCGGCGCGGCCATGCTCGAGGCATTGGATCCCGGGGGCATTGAAGTGTTCGACAGCACCGCCGAGCAATTCCGCGAAGCTTTGAGCCGCGAGAATCGCACCTTGAAGCGGGCGCTCACCGATCCCCGGATATTGAGCGGCGTGGGGAATGCGTATTCGGACGAAATCCTGCATGCGGCGAAACTGTCGCCGGTCACCTTGACGTCGAATCTCACCCCGGAGCAATGGCAGGGCCTCTATCTGGCGACTCGGGACACCCTCACGCTCTGGGCAAATCGACTGCTGTCCGAGGCGAGCCGATCCTTCCCGGAAAAGGTCACGGCGTTCCGTCCAGAAATGGCGGTGCACGGGCGCTTCGGCTTGCCTTGCCCGAGATGCGGCGAGAAGGTACAGAGGATCCGCTATGCCGACAACGAGACCAACTACTGCGCGCGCTGCCAGACTGGAGGCAAACTGCTCGCGGACCGCGCCTTGTCGAGGCTGCTCGGCAAGGACTGGCCCCGCAGCCTCGAGGAGCTCGAGGCTCTAAAGCGCCGCTGACCCCTAAGGCAGTGCCTGCAGGGTTCCAAAACTGCCGCGCATGCTGGCCGATTGCAGCAGCACGCCGGGGCTGTTGGTGATCACGCCGTTGGCGGTAGACTGCGTCGGACCCATGTTGACCACGATATCGGGCAATCCGTCGCCGTTCACATCGGCCACGGTGACTTCGGTGGTGCTCGGCGCATCATAGGCAGTGGCCGCGAGGAACGTGCCCGGGTGACCGGCATCCTGCAGCAGCACCGCCACTTGCGATGAGCCGCCAATGACAATGTCTGGATGACCGTCGCCGTTCACATCGGTTACTGCGATCGAGAGAGCCAGGTTTTGCGACGGCATCGCGTAGGCAACCGCCGGCAGAAAGGTGCCAGGATGGGTGGCATCCTGCAACAACACCGACACCGTGGGCGCCATGCCGCCATCCGGGCCCGGGTCGGTGATGATCAAGTCGCCGTAGCCGTCGCCGTTGACGTCGGCAATCGCCACGATATTTGCGCCCTGCACGAAGCTGTTCGGGGTTTGCGTGAATACCGAAACTGGCGCGGCGAACGTAGTGCTGCCGGCGGCGCCGGTGTGAAACAGCACCTTCACCCCCACCGCGTCGGTGAGCGCGATGTCGGCGGCACCGTCGTGGTTGAGATCCCCGACCGCCACCCAGTTGGCGCCGCCCGTATACAGCGTCAGCGGTGCGGCAAAAACACCTGGCGAAGTCTGGATGAACAGGGATACGTTGAAATCGGCAGAGACGATGTCGGGCATGCCGTCCCCGTTTAAGTCCGCGACCGCAAGCTGCGAGGCGCCGGGGGAGGTGAGCATCACGGGCGCGGCGAACGAGCCCGGCGACTGAGCGTTGTTCATGAACACATTGATCGATCCGTCGAGATAGCTCGCCGAGATCACATCCAGAAAGCCATCGCCGTTCAAGTCCGCAGCGACCAGATACAGAGGATCGTTGCCGTCCGCTGTGAGCGCGGGGGAGGCGAAGCTGCCGGCGCCCGAGGAAAGATAGGCCTTGAGATTGCCGGCGTTCAAACCGCTGTTGTACACCACCGTGCTGGTGGCAATGAGGGAGGTGTGACCATTGTGGGTGAAGTTGCCTGCGACCAGTCCCTTGTTCACCTCGACCGGCGTGTAGGAGAAGCAGCAAACCTCATCGTCATGGCAACTCGCCAGCAGTGGGATCGCGGCCGCCAGCAGGCAGGCGCGCCACCCGGCGACGGGCGCTAATTTTCGTACCGATAGCAAAGTTTCCTGGTTCATGTGGCGTCTCCCTAATCTTCGATAAGCGCTATCGCGGCCCCATGACTAAACGCATGATCGGCGTGCGGGTTGACTCTCTGAAGTATAGCGCCCGGCGCGAGCCGGACTGTCGGGCAAGCCTGCTGCAATTGTTACAAAGTCTTGCAAGCGCGTCGGATTGCCCTTTAATCAGCCGTGAGGCGAGGCTGCGGCTGACGTGCCATGTCGACCATTGCGAACTCGTATGCGCAGGGCGGGCCGCCTCGTGGGTTTTGCCATACGGTTTTTCAAATGCGGACAAATCTTCGTGCACCCGCTCCCTACCGGGCGACCGGGATGGAGGAGTATCCCATTCGGGGGGCCGGACAGGTGTCGAATGGATGTTGATGCGGTAGGCTGCGCAGCATAATCAACAAGCTGGGGATGTTCATGTCGAGTGCTCGTGCCCTTACGCTGGCCGCCGGTTCCTTATGCTTGGCCTCCAGGCTGTTTGCCGCCGATGCATTTCCGAATAACGAAGATCTGCGTCACATTCGCACCCTTGCTGATCCCAAGGTTTCGCCGAATGGCACCCGCGTGCTGGTGCATATTGCCGACGCCACTGCCGAGGGCGGTCGTTCGCACGTTTGGGTGATCGATGTTGCCTCGAACCAGGCGCGCCAAGTCACCTATTCCCCGCCGGCGGACAAGCGCGGTGAACACAAAGCGCGTTGGCTCGGCGACGATACGCTGCTGTTTCTCGCCCGTCGCGGCGAGCGCGCCGAGCTGTTTCGCTTGCCAATGATAGGCGGGGAGGCCCACGCCTTCGATCTCAGCGTGCCGCCGCCCGTGGACGCGTCGAAAGAAACCGACGCAATACCGCCACGCAAGCCTGATGCGGCCGCAGCGAAGGCGGAGCCCTTACCCATCGAAGTGGATGACTACGAAGTGTCCCCGGATGCGCACCATATCGCGGTAATCGCCAAGGATCCGGAAACGCCGGGGGAAAAGAAACAGAAGGACGACAAGGCGGATGCCCAATGGGTGGACCACGATTTGCACGGCAAGCGCGTGTACCTGCTCGATGCAAAGTCCGGCAAGCTGACGAACGTCAATGTTCCACCCGACGTGGGTGGGGTGGTATGGAGCAACAAGGGCGATGTGCTTATTGCCTTCGTTGAAGGGCCCAACAACGCCTCGGATCTCGGACCGGATACCGTCGCCTGGCTGGTCAAGGTTGAAGATCCTAGCCATCCGACTCAGCTCAAGGAAATACCGCCCTCGGTGGAGATCGCGACCTTCAGCGAAGATGACACGCGTCTGTACTATCTCGCGCAGGCGGTGAAGGACGCACCGCCGGGCTACAGCGATCTATTTGTGCTCGGGCTGGCCGATCGTACGGTGAAACCCATTGCGCAGGATTTTGCCGGCACACTCGCCGGCAAGCCGGTGCTCGTGGGTCACGAGATCTGGCAGGGCGCTGACGTGGGGATCCACAGAACCTTCACGCATCTGCGTGCGGACAAGCTGCAACCCATGGCTTTCGATCTGCCGAACGTGGCGGCACTCGATTGCGATGGCAGGCACCAGAACTGCGTGTGGCTCGGACAGAGCAGCAGCAAACCGAGTTCGCTGTATTTTGCAAAAACGCCGGGCCGCGGCGGCACGCGCCTCAATACTCCGGATTTGCTGCCCAATTCATGGCCGCGCGTCGATGCGAAGGCGGTGCATTGGAGCAACGAGGGAATGAAACTCGAAGGCTTGTTATTCCTGCCGCCGAACGCCAAGGGCAAAGTGCCCCTCATCACCGTGGTGCACGGCGGCCCGACGGGTGGCTTTGTCGAGTACTTCGACCCGATGATGTCCTTTTTGTTGGGACACGGATGGGCTTTATTCCTGCCCAATCCGCGCGGCAGCACCGGGTATGGCGTGGAATTTGCGGCGGCCGACAAGAATGATCTGGGGGGCGCCGATTATCGCGACATCATGACCGGCGTGGATGCCTTGATCGCCTCTGAGTCCGTGGATGCCAGCAAGCTCGTGCTTTTCGGTTACAGCTACGGCGGCGAGATGGCCGGGTTCGTGGAGGGCAAGACCGACCGATTCAAAGCCATCATCAGCGGCGCGCCGGTGATCGATCAGGAGAGCGAATACGGTACCGAGGCCGATTCATGGTACGACCGCTGGTTCTACGGTAAACCCTGGGATAACGCGGAAGCCGCATGGCGACAGAGTCCGCTCGCGTATGTGGCCCACGCCAAGACTCCGTTCATGCTGATCCAAGGCGAGACCGATGTCACCGACCCCTTAGGTCAGAGCCAGGAGATGTATCGCGCGCTGCGCCAGGTGGGCGTTCACGTGGAAATGGTGCAGTACCCGCGCGAGGGACATCCCCCGCTCTCGATGGGTATGCGCGGATTTCCCACACCCGAGCCGTGGCACGGCTTCGACGTGCGACAGCGCATCGTGAAGTTCATCGACGCGGCACTGGCAAAGTAGCGAGTCCCTTCAGAGCTAGCGCTTGTAGACCTGGCCTTCTTTCATCACGAACTTGACGTGCTCGAGCGTATGGATGTCGATCAGGGGGTCGCCGTCCACGGCGACGATGTCGGCTGATTTACCGGCCGTGATCGAGCCGAAGAGCTCCGAGTGGCCGATGAGGTCCGCTGCGTTGACCGTGGCGGCCTGGATGGCCTGCATCGGGGTCATGCCGTACTTCACCATGAAAGCAAATTGCTTGGCCGCGACATCGTAGGGGCAAACCCCGGCGTCCGTACCGAATGACATCTTCACCCCGGCGCGCACGGCCTTGGTGAAATTGCGGCGTTGGATCTCGCCCAAATCCTGATCGTGCTCGAGGAAGTCGGCGGGATGCGGGCCCGAGCCCTGGATGCACTCTTCGTCGTAGATGTCCATGTCCAGGTAGGTGCCGTGCTGCTTGGCGAGCGCAATTCCCTCGTCATCGATGAGGGTCGCGTGCTCGACGGAAGCGACCCCGGCGCGGATTGCATTCTTGATGCCCTCTGCAGCATGCGCATGCGCTGCTACGCGCAAACCGAAAGCCGCCGCTTCCTCGACTGCGGCACGCAGTTCTTCCGGCGTGAATTCGATGGATTTGGGGTTGCTGCCATGAGTGAGCACGGCGCCGGTCGAGAGCAATTTGATGTGATCGGCGCCGCGGTGGGCGAGTTCTCGAATCCGTTCACGCACCTCCCATGGGCTGTTGGCAACGCCGTATCGCAGCGTCAAGGGCAGTTCGATGTCTGGCGCAAGGCCGGTCATGGCACCGGCGCCGCCGGTGATGGTTATGTAGGCGCCGGCAACGTACATGCGAGGTCCGATGATGATGCCCTTGGCGATCGCGTCGCGCATGGCCACGTCGTTGAGCGCGCGGTAGACCCCGACGTCGCGCACGGTTGTGAACCCCGAGAGCAGTGTGAGGCGCGCATTGGGAATGGTGGCGTAGGCAATCTCCACGGCCGACAGCTTGAGCACGTCAAGCGGTTCCGCATCTCCCAGATCCGCAAGATGCGTGTGGCAGTCGATGAGCCCGGGGAGCACCGTTTTGTCCGAAAGATCGATAATTTGCGCGCCCTCCGGTGCTTTGAGGTCAGCACCGACCGCCTCGATTTTCTTGCCACGGATCAGGATCGACTGGTGCGCAAGACTTTTTCCGCTGATCACGTCGATCAGCTTACCCGCGCGCACCAGGGTGATTTGCCCAGGATTCACCTGTTGCGCGAGCCCATGGCAGCTGAACGCCATAGAAATCAATGCGAACGACACTGCCACGACTTTCATGCATCCCCCAAAATTTCTAATTCTCCGATGAAGCGCCCATGATAGCGCGCAACATAAGGTTTAGGCAGCGTTTCCCAGGAGGGCGCGATGGTGTCCAAAGGTTTTTTCCTGAATGCAGTGGCCCTCATGACTTGCTGGGCCTCGCCATCGCCTGCGCATGAGTGTCGGGGCAGCGGCGTCGAGCTTCAAGTGCTGGGTTCGGGCGGACCGGAGCTCGAGGATCGCCGCGCTTCATCAAGCTACCTGTTGTGGCGCGATCACAGGCCGGTGGTGCTCCTCGACAGCGGCGGCGGCAGCGCGTTGAACTTCGGGCGTGCGGGGGCGCGCGTCGAGGATCTTGCGGTGTTGTTGCTCTCTCACTTGCATGTCGATCACACGGCGGACCTGCCCGCCTTACTCAAATCTTCCTACTTCGAGTCGCGTCACGCGGCGTTGCCGCTCTTCGGTCCCGGCGGCAATGATTCGTTTCCATCCACGACGGAGTTTGTGCAGGACCTCTTTGGACCCAGAGGGGCCTACCGATACCTTCACGAGTTTCTGTCCGGGCGCGAGGACGGTTACCGGCTGGAGGCTCACGACGTCGAGTTGAAACCTCATGAGATAAAAATGGTCTACAGTGCCGAAGGGCTCAAGGTGAGTGCAACTGAAGTCATACATGGGCATGTTCCGGCGTTGGCCTGGCGTGTCGATCTGCAGGGGCGTGGTTTCGTCTTCTCGGGCGACACGAACGGAGAGAACGGCAATCTGGAACGGCTGGCCAAAGGTGCGGATATTTTTGTGGCGCACAATGCGATTCCGGAAACTGCGGTCGGCGGATTGCGTCAATTACACATGCCGCCCTCGGTCATTGGCAGAATCGCAAATGAGGCGGGCGTGAAGCATCTGGTGTTGTCCCATCGGATGTTGCGTACGCTCGGCGAGGAGGCCTCTACGCTTGAGGCCATCCGCGCGTCCTTTCGGGGTGCGGCGGATTTCGCCGATGATCTCGACTGCTTCTAGTGAATTGCTCGCCTATACTGTTCGTAACGATGACCGGGAGGCTCCGCTCAATGTCAGTGCATGTGATTTTGAAGGCTCTGATTCTCAGTATTTTGCCGGCGATGGCCTGGGGTGCGGGCTACGATGTGTACGTCTCCAACGAGCACTCCAATGATGTCACCGTCATTCATGGCGGCGACTTCAAGGTGACCGCCACCATTCCCGTCGGCAAGCGGCCCCGCGGCATTCATCTGAACGCCGACGGCAAGACCGTATTCGTGGCGGTGAGCGGTACACCCATCGAAGGTCCGCCGCAGTTGGACGCGAAGGGCAATCCCATCTTTCAGCGCAAGAAGGGTGACGACGATGACGATGCGAATGCCGACAAATCGGCGGACGGCATCGCGCGCATCAATGTCGCCACCGGCAAGGTATTGGGGAAGATGAACGCCGGGTCCGACCCGGAAGAATTCGCCTTGAGCAAGGACGGTAAAAAGGTCTACATCTCCAACGAGGACACCAAGACCGCCAGCATCATCGACATCGCCAGCGACAAGGTCGAGCACATCGTCCCGGTTGGTCAGGAACCTGAGGGAGTGACAACGTCTCCGGATGGGAAGCTGTTCTTCGTGACCTGCGAGGCGGGCGGCGACATCTATGTCGTGGATACCGCCACCTACACGATCAGCAGGCATTTCAAAGTAAATGGCAGACCGCGCAGCGTCGCCATGCTCTCGAACGGCAGCGTGGCTTTCATCCCCTCGGAATCGGCGGGCGAATTCAATGTCGTGGATGTTGGACGCGGCGAAGTCATTAAGACGCTGAGCATGCCTGCCGGTTCCAGGCCCATGAAGGCGCTGGTGAGCCCGGATGACAGCAAGCTTTATATGAGCACCGGCAGGGCCGGAACCGTGACGGTCTACGACACCCGAAGCTATGCCCTTTTGCACACCATCAAAGTGGGCACCCGCCCTTGGGGGATCGGCTTCTCGCCGGACGGCAAGTACTTATTCACCGCCAACGGGCCCTCGAACGATGTATCCGTCGTGGATCTGGCGGCGAATCAGGAGATCGCCAAGGTCAAGGCAGGTTCGAGCCCGTGGGGCATTGCCATCGTGCCGACTTCGCGCTGAGCTATTTGCCGACGATGAACACTTCTTGCGTGGTGATGCTGCGGGTAAAGCCGTCCTTGTAGGCGCGAGCACGCAGCACGGTAGGGCCGCTCAACGTAATGGGCTTTGTATAAAGCGGGTCCGACGGACCGGGCACGCTGCCGTCCAGGGTGTAGTGAAGGTTGGCGCCGGGTTCCGCTTCCTCAAGTGTCACGGCGACTGAGGTTGTGAAGCTGCCGCCTGCCGGCGAGATGAGCGGAGGCGCCAGCACCTCGCGCCCCGGCAGGCTCTCGATCCACGCGCCCAACAGCGCCACGCCTTTTTCGTCGATGGTCTCGCGCGCAATGGGCGGCATGCGGATATCCCCGTTGGTGTCGACGCGCATATAGGCGATCGAACGCCAAATGTCATGCGGTGAGACCACACGCGGGTGATCGATTCCCTGGTCGATGAGCACGGGGCCGTCGACGATGGCCTGCTCGTCGGGAGCCGTTTCGTAGCGCGCATCGAAGTTCGCCACCGTACCGTGGGGCCGATGGCATTGCGAGCAATTGGCGTCGAGGTAGGAGCGGGCTCGATCGCTGATGCTGCGCGATTCGTCGTCGCTGGCGGCGAGCGTCAGGAAATCCCCGATCTTGGATTCGTCGAGCTTCGGTTCAAAGAGCCCGAGGTGGTTCCAGGCGCGCAATTCATTGTCCGAGATGCCGGACGGATAGCGGATGCTGCGGTTCATCTGGCGGGTTTTCACGCCAAGCACACCGCCGGCGCGCGAGTTGTGACAGGTCATGCAGTCCTGGCGGCTGGGGTAGTACCAGGTCTGCTCGTGCGTCTTGCCGGACGCATCGCGAACGGCGATCGGTTCGCTCTTGCTTCCCGGCAGCAAATCCGCATCGCTGCCATCTGCGCGCCATTTGTACACGACTCCGTAGACTCCCCCGTTCGCATTGCGCACCAACAAGCGGGTCTCCAGCCGCCGTGTAACTGTGGGATCGCGCGCGTCAGTGGGCAATTCGAAGGTCTTGATAAAAATGGTGCCGGCCGGGAATTGCCATTCCTCGGTGGGACTGAACTTGACCTTGCCGGCCGGCAGGGCAATCCATCGGCTTTTCTGAGCCCCGTCCGACCAGAAGGGGACCACGAGCTCGTATGGGATGAGCCCGGCAATTACCTTGAGATGTGGGGTATCGCTGAATACTCCGGTTTGGGACAAAAGCTTGGGCAGCGTCCCGTCGATGGTGCGCGGCATGTTCAAGAACGGCTTGCTCGGGACACGATTGGGCATCCCGTAAGGCGCAGTGGCGCCGCTGCTTTGCGGGGAAAGCATCACCGTGCCGACGAGCGCAAGACCCATCGCCGCGCCCTTGAAACGCGAAAGTAGTACCCCGGCCATCTGTTGGTTGCCTATGGACTCTTTATATAGTACCCAAATTTGCGCGGTGAGTTCCGCAGAGGAGAACAAGAACATGAAACCAGCGATGCCGTGGCTCTTGAGTGCGAACGGCGGCTTCGTCGACACGGCGGGTTTTCTTGCCCTGCATGGTCTATTCACGACCCACGTCACCGGTAATTTCGTAACGCTAGGTGCAAGTCTTGTGCACGGCACGAGCGGCGCGGTGGCAAAGCTCCTGGCGCTGCCGCTGTTCTGCGTGGTCGTGGTCCTGACACGCCTCATTTCTGCGACGGTGGCGGAGCGACATCATGCGCTGCGCATGTTGCTGATCGTCAAGGTGCTGCTGCTCACCATCGGCGCCCTGCTGGCGATCGCGTGGGGGCCCTTCGAGAACGGCGACGGGGCGCCGGCGCTCGTCACCGGGATGGTGCTGGTCGCCGCCATGGCCATCCAAAACGCCGTCCATCGAATTCACTGGGGATCGCTGCCTCCGACGACCATCATGACGGGCAATACCACCCAGTTGATGATTGACATGGCCGATCTACTGCGCGGCATCGGCGGTGAGGAACGTCGCGCACTGAACGCGCGCTTTTCGCGCATGGGCATGAGCATCCTGTCTTTCGCCATGGGCTGCGCCCTGGCCGCGCTCCTTTATGCCTGGATTGGGGTGTGGAGCTTCGTATTGCCGCCGCTGGCAAGCCTGCTGACGCTCTTGATGGGCGAGTGAGGCCTGATCGAGAACCGGCTGGCCCGATCGTTCATCCGATTCCGATACTGATGGTAGGGAACACCAGCCATCGGAGCGATCATGGAAAATGCCATCGGACACAACTCTATCGCCGCCCGCCAGGAAATTGCAGCGCAGAACTCGCGCCGCTGGACATCCCGAATCAAGCTGTTCGCACTGTGGATGGCCGTCATTGTCCCTACAGTGTGGGGAATCGTGCGCGCTTTCGATGGCGTGGGTTACCTCATCCCCCAAGGATAGGCCGGCGCTCTGCAGCTATAATGGCGCTCCTCATCGAAGGGGAGCTTCATGCGCAGAGCGTTTTTCGCAGCCGCGATCATTGTGGCGTCCGGCCTGAGTCTTGCCAACCTCGGCGCGCGCGCCGACGAAGCAGATTATTCAAACCCCGATATTTGGTTGTGCCGAGCAGGGCGACAGGATGCGTGTACTCAGCCCCAGGATGCCACCATCGTTGCCGCCGACGGCAAGATGACGCGCGAAACCTATCACGCAGCCAAGAACCCGCCGATCGACTGCTTCTACGTTTATCCAACCGTTTCGACCGAGCCTGGTGGGAATTCGGATCTGACCGTCACGGCCGCCGAACGAAATGTGGTGCGCGCTCAGTTCGAACGCTTTGGATCGAAGTGCCGTCTGTTTGCGCCCATGTATCGGCAAGTGACGCTCACCGCCCTCATTGCCAATCTTTCCGGCAAACCCATGCCCGTGGACCGCGCGCTTGCCTACGACGACGTGCTGGCCGCCTGGAATTACTATCTCGCACATGATAACCACGGCAGGGGATTCGTGCTGGTGGGACACAGCCAGGGTTCGGGCGTTTTGACGCAGCTGATCAAGAACGAAATTGACGGCAAGCCGGTGCAGGCGCGCATGCTCTCCGCCATCTTGATGGGCACCGCGCTGCCGGTGCCCAAGGGTGCGGATGTGGGAGGCGCCTTCAAAAGCGTCCCCGTCTGTCATTCAAACACGCAGTTGGGTTGCGTGATCGCGTTTGCCAACTTCCGTGCCAGTGTCCCGCCGCCTGCAAGGTCGCGATTCGGCAAGGCGCCGGACGGCATGCAGGCGGTGTGTGCGAATCCGGCGGCGCTCGCCGGAGGTTCGGCACCGGTAGACGCCTATTTGTCGGCCTACCGCGTCACCGGTGGCGAAAACGTAGCGCCTCAGCCCTTCGATTGGACCAACCCGCCTCGCCCCATCGATACGCCGTTTGTCAAAGTGCCGGGTCTCCTGACCTCCGAGTGCGTGGACAACGAGCACGGCTCGTATCTCGCGGTCACGGTGCATCCGGCAGAGGGCGGGGCACGCGTGAATGACATCTCGGGGGATGTGCTGATCAATGGCAAGGTGCAGGAGGATTGGGGTCTGCACTTGATCGACGCGAATCTTGCCATGGGCAATCTTCTTTCCATCGTTGGCGATGAAACCAGCGCGTACCTTGCGAAGACGAAATGACCGATTTCGCCGCGCTGCCCGAGAGCCTGCAAGCCGTTCGGACACGTCCGTTGTTCGTAATGAGGCTGGAGGTGGGCGAACTGCAACTCATCGGCAAGACGCGCGGCGGTGCGCGGCGAAATCTTCCCGGTGCCGGGCGGCAGGTTCGAAGGTGAGCGGCTGTCGGGCGTGGTCCTAGAAGGAGGCAGCGACTGGCAGGAAGTCCGCGAGGATGCGGTGATACTCGACGTGCGCCTGACGCTCAAGACCGATGATGGCGCGATGATCGGCATGAAGTATTGGGGGATTCGCCACGCTTCGACGCAGGTTTTGGCGAGTCTCGATCGCGGCGAGCGCGTCTCGCCCGCAGATTATTATTTCCGCACCACGCCGTCATTCGAAACGGCCGCGCCGCAATACGATTGGCTCAATCGCATCGTTGCGGTGGGTATCGGCGATCGGCGCGCCGACGGACTCGTATACAGCATCTTCGAAGTTCTCTAGGTCGAAACTCAAGGCGCTCTGCACTTGGCAGGTACGTTCCTGCCGATGCTCGGCGACGGTTTCACCACACCCTCCGCCGCCAGCTGATCGAACGCGACTTGTTCCAGCGAGCCCACCTGTGCGCTCGATAATCCCAGTTCGAAGCCGGAGCATTCTCCAACGCCGAGTACCCGCGGATCGAGCTGTGTGACGCCGCCGAATACCATCAACGCCTCGAGGTAGCTGCCGTAGACGCTGGCGTGGTAGCCGTCATAGGTCCAAAGATCGAGTTTCCCCGCATCGATTCCGTCATAGGGATCCACATCTGCCACACCGCTGTGCATGGCGCGCAGCCAGGCATCGCCGACGGGGATGATGCCCTCGATGCCTGCCGAGCGCGCGGCGCGTTCGTATCCGCTGCGCACATCGTTGGCCATGGCTTCAATCGGCTTGCCATACCAGGCTCCGCCCAGCAGATACGTAAGGTCGGCACGCGGCCAGGTCGCCATGAGGCGTACCGTGACATGGGGACTGTGAGCCTTGAGGAACTCGCTCATTTGTTTTACGGAGCGGACCAGCAGGTCGCCGTTGCCGGGGTGCTTGGCGTCCAAGGTGCTGTACCCGTGCATCACGACGTTGTTCCATGGCTTCTGTCCAATCAGCGGCAGCTTATGTTCTAAATGCCATTCAAGACCGACGCCCGGCCATGTCTCCATCGACACTTCGTAGTCCAGACCCGCCTCGGAGGTGAAGCTTTTGAAAAGTGCGGGCACACCGCCTTGTCCGTCGCTGTTAAGATCGCTCACAGAGTTCGCGCGGTAAAAACGTACCGGCGAGCCGTAGGCGAAGGTAAAGCTGTTACCTATAAATAAGATGCTGCTAGCACGGGTGGGGACGGCGCCGATGAGCAATGCGGTGCAGAGGAACGAGCACAGCAGTCGGGGTGTGGTGCATTTCATGGCATCTATGGTGCCAGCGGGCCGCCGCGCCCGCCAATGGCTATGAAACGAGACGACGAAGACCGGATACTGCACGGCCTGTACTTTTACCGGGAGAGCATCGATGAGGATTTGCAGGTCTCCGGCGAGCAGCTTCTATGGCTTGCCATGCATCCGCTGCGCGAGGGCGAGGCCTGGGAGCGCGACGGTCAGTTACAGAGCGTGGACACAGCCGAATTTCCACAGACCATCCGCGACAAGCTGATCGCCGCGAAGCTCGAGTTGCCGCTGCGCTATTTGCAGTACCGGCGGCTCATAAAATTCGCCAAGCACCGCGACGCCATCATTACGGTGTCCGTGACCTTCGCCGGCGCCGACCGCGCCATCCGTCTGCACTCGAAGCGCGGCCGGGCGGACCTGTGGTATCGCGAACACAAGGACGGCATCTTCGGCATTGGCATCACCGTGCTCGTCTCCTTTGCCACGGCGCTGGCGACGGTGCTGACACTCGCCAGGTTGCACTGATCACACTCTGAAAGCAGTTATGTCGTGTTGATTTTGCGGCCGGCAAATCAACCGTTTACATATCCAACTTGATGGCTTTTTTTGCGATGCGGATCACGAGCGATCCGGTCACCGTCGCTGTTTTTCGACACGTTCTGTAGTCGAAAATAACTCGTACTAATTGCGGGATAAGGAAAATAATCCATGTCAATCGGCTCTCATGGCGGTCGGCTCCTGTTCGTTCTCGGCGCCGTCGCATTGACTGTGCTGCCCAGTTCGTCGCTACGGCACGCGCAGCGCAAGGCGACAAACCTGGTGCGTCTCGACCAGGCGGCGCCCCAATTGCAGTTATTGCCGCCACATCTTGGCGTCACCGCGAGCTATGAGCAGCATCGATACATCGTGCAGGCGGCCAGTGCCGATGCCGCGCGCAGCGCGGTGGAGCAGGCGGGCGGCGTGGCCACCACGGATCTGTCCATCATCCGTGCCGTTGCAGCGTCGCTCGACGACTCGCAGAAGCAGGCGCTGCTTGCGCGTCATGACCCGCAGTTCCACATTTACGAAGATTCCGAGGTCAAGGCGAGTTCACTATCGAATGCGCCTGCCGAGAGCTACTATCCGAGCGAACTCGATGCCCAGAGCATGCAGGTGGGCGGCCTCAACGGCCGCGGCGTCACCGTAGCGGTGGTCGATTCGGGTTTGTGGACGAAACAAGGTCCGCTCGCCAACGGCGCCACCGGCAATCCGCGCATCCTTGCGCAGTACGATGTGATCCTGGCGCGCACCAAGCCGGGAAGCTATCTGCCGCTGATCGGTCCGTACACGCGCAACATCGATGATGGATACGGCCACGGCACGCACATTGCCTCCATCATCGGCTCGAGTGCGGTCGCGCAAAGCGGGAACTATCAGGGCGTTGCGCCCGGCGTCAATCTGGTGGCGGTGCGAGCGCTCGATCAGAACGGCGAGGGCCTCTATTCGGACGTGATCAGCGGCGTCCAGTGGGTGGTAACGCAGCGCTTGCGCTATGGCATCCGCGTACTGAATTTGTCGCTCGGCGCGCCGCCGTCGGGACCGTATTGGCAGGATCCTCTGAATCAGGCGGTCATGGCGGCGTGGGCATCAGGCATCGTCGTTGTGACGGCCGCCGGCAACCGCGGTCCGGACGCCCTGACGATCAACGCGCCGGCCAACGTCCCGTACGTCATCACGGTCGGCGCCGTGACCGACAATTACTACCCGCTGCAGCCTAAGCAGTACCGACTGGCCTCGTTCTCCTCGTCGGGACCCACCCTCGAGGGTTTCGTGAAACCCGAGGTGGTATCCATGGGCGGCCACATGCTCGCCTATGCGCCCGATACCGGCACCCTGGCGCACGAGTTCCCTCAATGGGTGACCGAGCCCTACAGTGATTTCACCATGTCAGGGACTTCGCAGGCGGCCGCGTCGGTGAGCGGCGTGGTGGCCCTGATGCTGCAGGTCAATCCGCTGTTGACGCCGGATCAGGTCAAGTGCCGGCTGATGTCGAGCGCCCGACCGGCTCTCGATCCCAACGGCAATCTGGCTTACACGGTATTTCAGCAGGGTGCGGGCCTGGTCGATGCACGCGGGGCGGCTTACAGCACGGCTTCTGGGTGTGCGAATCAAGGACTCAACGTGTTGCTGGACCTTGCGGGCTTGCAGCACTACGGCGGCCGCGCGAACGAGAATTCACAAGGACAGTTCTACATCATGGCCGCCACCCCGGGCCCGCTTCAGAGCGTGGTGACTTCGGTGCTGAATACCGCGTACAAGCTGCCGCTCGTCGGCGGCCTTCTTAAGGGCGTGCCGCTGCTCGGCGATGGATTGCTGTGGAACGGCTCGTACACCTCGGCAAGCGGCTATACCTGGAGCGAGGGCTATACCTGGAGCGAAGGGTACACCTGGAGCGAGGGATATACCTGGAGCGAAGGGTACACCTGGAGCGAGGGATACGCGGCGAGCGACGGATACACCGGTGTCGATGTACCGCTCAAGCAGCAATAGGCCGCGGTTCCTCTGCGCCCTGACGGCTCTGATTGCCGTCACGTGCGTCGGACTTGCAAAAGCTGCGCCTCCCGTCGCGGAGGCGCGGCCGATGTACTTCGAGCATCTGACGATGCGCGACGGTCTCTCGACGAGCACCGTCAACAGCATGCTGCAGGACTCGCAGGGCTACCTCTGGCTCGCCACCGAAAGCGGGCTCGACCGCTACGACGGCTACTCCATTCGCGAGTATCGGCGCCAGCGCGGCAACGAACGGGCGCTGGCCAGCGACTATGTATGGGCGATGGCCGAGGACGGGGAGGGCAATCTCTGGCTTGCCACCGATGGCGGCGGCGTGGCGCGCTGGGACCGGCGCAGCGAGGAATTTCAGCGCTTCACGCACGATGCGCAGAAGCCGCACACGCTGGCGAGCGATGCAATACGCTCCCTGACCATCGATTCGAAAGGTTTCATATGGGTCGGCACCAAGGGGCAGGGCCTCGATGTGCTCGATCCCAAAACCGGCGAAGCGCGTCATTTCCGCCATCACGAGGGCGACCCCCGCTCCTTGGCGGGCGATGCCGTGGGCTCGCTCTTCGTCGACTCCAGGGGCCAGGTTTGGGTCGGCACTGAAGGCGGTTTGAGCCGCTATGAACCGAAAAGCGATGGCTTCGTCAATCTCGGTGCCAATGTGGGCGATGGCCGCTTGGCCGACCTGCATGTGCGGGCGCTGCGCGAGGACCGTCAGGGACATCTTTGGATCGGCACCGGGGGCGGCGGTCTGGCCCTGTTTGATCCGTCCAGCAATCATCTCAGTGTCTTTCGACATGACGCGCAGAATCCGCGTTCGCTGAGCCAGGACCGGGTTCGCGCTGTTCTCGAGGACAACGCGCATCGGATCTGGGTCGCAACGGGCGATGGCCTCGACCTGTACGATCCGGCGACGCAGAGCTTCGTGCGCTATGGACATGACAACGACAATCCGCAGAGCCTGCGGGACAACGACGTCATGTCGCTCTACCAGGATCACACCGGCGTGCTCTGGGTCGGCACCCGCGGCGGCGGGGCCAGTCACTGGAATCCCCGCAGCTGGCAGTTGGGCCACTATTTCAGCGCTTCCTTCCGTGCGACCTCGGTCAACGCCTTTGCCGACGACGGCGCGGGCACCGTTTGGGTCGGCACCATAGGCTCCGGGCTGGTCCAGATCAGCGAGGGGCGCGAGAAGCATTTCAATTCGGGCGAGCACAGCGAGGAGGGCATCCGCCTGAGCGATGATCGGATCATGACGCTGCTGTTCGATCATCAGGGGACGCTTTGGATCGGCACCATGTCGGGCGGCCTCGACCGGTTGGACCTTGCCAGCAAGAAGCTGACGGTGCTGCGCGCTGGTCCGAGCGATGAGGGGACGGTGCCGGCAAACGGCATCATGTCCTTGTACGAGGATCGCCAGGGACTGCTGTGGGTGGGGACCTTCGGCGGCGGCCTTGCGAGTGTGGACCGAGCGAGCGGCAGGGTGACCCGCTACCCCTACGGCGCTGCCAATTCCATGGCCCTGAGCAGCAATACCGCAGGGGCCATCGCGGAAGACAACCTCGGAAACCTCTGGATCGGAACCACCGGCGGAGGTCTTAATCTTCTGGATCGGCGCAGCGGGCGCTTCTTTCATTACAAGCGCGACGATCGCGATCCGCGCAGTCTGAGCGAAGACTCGATTTACGCGCTGCACGTGGACCGCCGCGGCGATGTTTGGGTCGGTACGGCCGGCGGGGGCCTCGACCGGGTCGTCGGCACGTCCGCCCAGCCCGACGCCGTCCGCTTCGAGAATCAGAGCGCGCTGTCCGGCACTTCCAGCCAGGTGGTCTACGGCGTCGAGTCCGATCAGAACGACCGGCTCTGGCTGAGCACCAACAACGGTCTGGCGCGTTTCGATCCAAACCAACACTCGATCAAATGGTTCCACGAAGTGCAAGGCGCCCAGGATGAGGAATTCAATTTCAACGCCCACTACCAGGGAGCCGACGGCACGCTCTACTTCGGCGGCAACAACGGGTTCAATGCGTTCCTGCCGGCCGCGGAGTTCGCGGCAGCGGCGGCGCCGGTGGTGGTGCTGACGAGCGCCGCCAAACTCAACAAGCCGTTGAGCGCCGCGCAGCTGCCGAACCCGACTCGCACCATGTCGCTCGCCTACGACGACAAGCTGGTGACCTTTGACTTCGCGGCTCTCGACTACACCTCGCCCGCCGACAACCGTTACGCTTACCGGCTTGAAGGGTTCGACAACGCCTGGATCGAGGCGGGCACGCAGCATCGCGCCACCTACACCAATCTCGATGCCGGCGACTATGTATTCAAGGTGCGTGCCGCCAATGCGGACGGCGTCTGGAGCAACAACAATCTGGAGATCCCGGTGCACATGGCGCCGGCACCATGGAACACCGGGTGGGCGCGCATCGGCTATTTCCTGGTGCTGTTTGCCATCGGTTGGTACCTGTGGCGTCTACAGCATGCCCGTCGTGCCCAGGCGATTCGCTATCGCAAGGAGCTCGAGAGCACGGTGCGCGAGCGTACCCATGAATTGGAGCAGCGCAATCAGCAGCTGCAGGTGCTGTCGCGTGCCAAGAGCGACTTCGTGGCCCGCATGAGCCATGAGCTACGCACGCCGATGAACGGCGTCATCGGCATGACGAGCTTGCTGTTGGATACGCGCATCGATCCGGTGCAGCGGCGGTTTGCCGAAGCGATTCATCGCTCGGCCGACTCGCTCCTGTCCATTGTCGATGACGTGCTCGATTTCTCCAAGATCGAGGCAGGCCGCCTGACGCTCGATCCAGTGGAGTGCGACTTGGTCGAACTGGTGGAGCAGACGGTGGAAATGCTCGCGGCCCGCGCCGCGACCAAGGGCATCGAGCTGCTCTGCGATTCTCCCGCGCAACCACTGCCGCGTGTGCGCGCTGACGCGGTGCGCCTCCGCCAGATATTGGTGAACCTCGGCGGCAACGCGGTGAAGTTCACCGAACGCGGCGAAGTGATATTGCGCGTCCAACTGCTGGGCGCAGCGAGCGATGCGCTCAAACTCAAACTGGAAGTGTCCGACACCGGCGTCGGTATTGCCCCGGAGAATCAGGCGCGTATCTTTGAAGAGTTTGCGCAAGAGGACTCATCGGTCACCCGTCGGTTCGGCGGCACCGGGTTGGGGCTTGCGATTTCTCGGCAGCTGGTCGAACTGATGGGCGGCAGACTGGCACTGGTGAGTTCACCGGGCGCCGGCTCGACCTTCTCCTTCGAGCTTACCTTCCCTCTGGCGGCAGGAGCGGCCGCCCCGGTGGCGCGGCGCGGTCTCAACGGGCTCAAGGTGATGGTGGTGCACGACAACGCAGCGGCGCGCGGGCTCATCAGCAGGGCATTGCGCGAGTGGTCGGCCTATCCGGTCGAGGTCGATTCGCTCGGGGCTGCGCAGGGTGCGGGCGCGTCGAGGAACTTCGACGCGGTGGTCATCGATGACTGGCTGATCGGCGAGGCCCAAGAGCAATGGAAGGAATTGCGCGCGCGCCAGTCCACCAGCCTGCGTACCATCAGGCTCCTGAGCTTTGTGAGCTTGAATGCCGATACGACGATCACACATGCGTTGTTCGACACCGAGATCACCAAACCTTTGCGACTTGCGGAATTGCACGGCGTGCTTGCGGGCGCGCCGGCGGAGCAGGCGGCGGGCGAACGCAGCAGCGTCATCAAAAAACCCTCGGGCATTTTGCGACCCCTATCGGGGAAAGTGCTGGTGGTCGAAGACCAGCCTTTGAACCGTGAAGTTGCCATCGGCATTTTGACCTCGCTTGGTCTAGAAGCTGAGACGGCCCACGATGGGCGAAAAGCGCTTGACATAATGCACGCCCGACACTTCGACGTCGTCCTCATGGATTGCGAGATGCCCGTGATGGACGGTTTTTCCGCCACCAAAGCCTGGCGCGCGAGCGAGCCGGACGGCAGCCATCTGCCGATCGTGGCCCTGACCGCGGACGCGACCGATGCGGGACGCACCGCGTGCCTCGCCGCCGGAATGGACGATTACCTCGCCAAGCCGTTCCGCCGTGAAGCCCTGCATGCGCTGCTGGGCGGTTGGCTGCCCGAACAGCAGCCCGAGGTGGCCCTCGATAGCGGCATCCACAGCGCGCCGCGAGCCACCGTCGCGAGCGATGAACCCCTGCTCGACGGTGCGACGCTTGCGGCATTGCGCGCCCTGCCGCGCAGCGGCCCCAAGGACATGCTCACCCACATCGGCGAGATGTACCTGCTCGACTCGAAGGGGCTCGTGGAAGCCATCGAGGGGTCGCTGAGCTCCGCCAACGCGCAGGAGTTGGCCCGTGCCGCTCATGCCTGGCGCTCCTACAACGGGAATGTCGGCGCGCATGGTCTGGCACGTCTGTGCCGGGAGTTGGAAGAGGCGGCCCGGCGCGCCGACATCGATGCCGCGCGGGTCATTTACCAGCAGATCCACTCGCTGCATGCCCGTGTGCGGGATCAGCTGCAAACCGAAATGCGGCGCTCGGCATGAGCCAGGAAGCCGCTCCGGTCCGTATTCTCATTGCCGACGACGATGCGGTCCTGCGCGAAATTGCCGTCGGCGTGCTGCGTCAGGCGGGATTCGAAGTTCAGGCGGTTGCAAGCGGCGATGCCGCGGTGGCCGCGTGCGCACTGCGGATGCCGGACATCGCTCTTCTGGACGTGGAGATGCCGGACGGCAACGGCTATCAAGCGTGCGCGAACATCCGCCTGCTGCCGGGCGGAGCAGACCTGCCCATCGTCATCGTCACCGGCTGCGACGACTCGCCGTCCATCGACAAGGCGTACGAGGCCGGCGCCACTGACTTCGTGGTCAAGCCCATAAACTGGCCGTTGTTGACGCATCGCATCCGCTACGTGCTCCGCGGCGCCCGCACCATCGTGGCGTTGCGATTCAGCGAGCAGAAGAATACGGCTCTTCTCAAGGTCATTCCCGACGGCATTTTTCTATTGAATGCTGCCGGCACCATCGAGCACTGCTTCAGTCCTGTCGACGCATTGCCCGTCGCCGAGCCCGGGTCCTCCGAAGTGCCGATGCGGCTCCTCGATTTCGTGCCGCGCGTGTCGCAAGAATTCGGCAAGCGGTGCCTGGCGTCCGCCGCGCGGGGCGAAGCGGCGGCATTCGAATTCAGCCTCGAGGCCCCGCAGCAGTCGATGCGGTACTACGAATGCCGCTTCCTGCCCAATGCCGAAAGCCGCGTGCTCGCGATTTTGCGCGATGTCACCGAGCGCAAGGAAACCGAAGCGCGTATCCACCGGCTGGCCTACTACGACACCCTGACCGGTTTGCCCAACCGGGAATGGATCCGCGAATACCTGAGCAATGCCGTCAATGAAGCGCGCAATCGCAAGCGGCGCGTAGCGTTGCTCTATATCGATTTGGACCAGTTCAAGCGCATCAACGACACCCTCGGCCACGAGACCGGGGATGCGCTGCTGCGACAGGTGAGCGAGCGTCTGCAGAGCGCGCTCGAATCGAATGACGGCGAGACGCGCCTTCTGCCCTTGAGTCCGGGCGGCGAACGCTTGGAGCGGGTGCACGGCCAGTTGGCCCGGGTCGGAGGAGACGAGTTCGTGGCGGTGTTGACCGGCCGACTCGACAGCAAGCAGGCGGAGCATCTGGCGCGTCGGATACTCACCCTGCACGCGGCGCCCTTTCATCAGTCGAACTACGAACTGGTGGTGACTCCGAGCATCGGCATGGCGGTGTTCTCCGAGCACGGCGACGATCCGCAGAGCCTTTTGAAGAACGCGGAAGCGGCCATGTACGAGGCAAAGTCGAGCGGCCGCAATCAGCTGCGCATCTACGACAGCGCCGTCAATGCCCGGGCGCTGAAGCGGCTGTCTCTGGAGATGGAGCTTCGGCGCGCGGTGGAAAACTCGAGCCTCGATGTCTTTTACCAGCCCAAATACGAGATTCGCGGCATGCGGCTAGTGGGAGGCGAGGCGCTGTTGCGCTGGTTCCACCCCGAGCGCGGCCAGATCTCGACTGCGGATTTCATTGCGGTGGCCGAGGAAACCGGCCTCATCGGCGACATCGGCCGCTGGGCGATGCAGAGGGTGTGTCGCGATATGAGGCAGTGGCGCTCGGCCGGTTTGAATCTGCCGCGCGTGGCGGTCAACGTCTCGGGCCGCGATTTCATGCAGCCGGAATCATTGCTGCGATTGAGCGATACCGTGACTCAGGCGCAGTTGTCGCCCTCGCTGTTCGAATTGGAGCTGACCGAGGGCGTATTGATGCGCGACGCGGAGGCGGGACAGCGCTCGCTCCTGGCCCTCAAGGAGTTCGGCTTCGCTCTGGCGGTGGACGATTTCGGCACCGGATACTGCTCGCTCAACTATCTGAAGCGCTTTCCCCTGGATACCTTGAAGATCGACCGCTCCTTCGTCGCCGATATCAACGAAGATCCGGACGATGCCGCCATCGTGCGGGCCATCATCGCGCTCGGACACAGTCTCGACCTCAAGGTGGTGGCGGAGGGCGTGACCACGAATGCCCAGCTGCAGTTCTTGAAGGCGGAATCCTGCGATGTGATGCAAGGCTTCCTCATGAGCGCAGCCATTCCCGCCGATGCCTTTGCAGATCTTCTGCGCATGCCGGCTGCTGCGCCGGGGGCGTCCGAGGCGGTAGCCAGCCGCTACGTGGTGTAAGGCGTCCCGCGACGCGCTTCCGTGCAGGTCAAGAACGCCGCATAGCTCCAGGCGAGATGGCGGGCCGAACGGGGCGCCCCGGTGATGCGATCGAACTGCTCCGACATGGAATGATCGTCCGGCGTGTGATGGCGCACCATCTTCAGGAAGAGATCTCCCCGCTCGAACCAGTGCCTGTCCCTGTCGAGGGCGGCGCGACGGTAGCAGAATTGCGCCGCCCCGAGCGTTGAGAAGAAGTACGGGCCGCCGGAGAAGTAGCGATCGTTCGCGTATCGGCCCATGGCCGGTGCTTCGCCGTGGCCGCGATTGATGGGATATTCGGCTGCGAATAGCCCGACCAGCCGCTCGAACGTCGACTGCAACTTCGGATCGAGCAGGCCGTGCCGCGCGCCGGGGTTGTCTGCATGCAGGCACGCGAGCAGCACCGCGATGTCCAGGTCGTTGTCGTTCAAGCGCCCGTCGGGATGCGAGCGCGACGAGTAATACCCGCCGGCCTCCCGCCAGAATTGGTCGAGGCGCGACAGGACTGCTTGGGCGCTCTGCCGGCCAACCGCGGCCGCCTCATCATCGCCGCGCAACCCCAGCCAGGCGCTGCCCCCCTCGAGCGCTGCCGCCGCGACGCGCAAGGTGTAATAGTGCAATCCCAGTCGCTCCTCCCAGATATCGAAGCACGGCGTGAGACAGAAGCGCTCTACGAACTTGAGGTCGGCGAGCAGCAGCGTGGCCGCCAGGGAGATTGTAGCTTCGTCCTGGCCACCCTCATCCAGCCACCGGAGCAGCGCAAGGGCGCGCAGCGCCGGGCCGTCATGCTGAGGCCTCGCCCACCGTGACACATCCAGCGTGCCATCGGGGTTGACGCGGGTGTCAGCGGACACGGCAGGGCCCTTGATCTCTCGCAGTTCCTCGGCGGTGCGCAAGTATTGAACAAATTCGGGTTTGACGGCGTTGCGCCAGGCAACCGAGTCCGCCAGGACGCCGCCGTCGAGATCGGAAAGGTCCAGACTGAACCGCACGAAATCACCAAAAGCGGTTTCGACCGTGGCGCGCAAGTCCTCATCGCTCCGAAGCAACCTAAGCGCATCGACGACGAGGGCCGAATCCCGATACCAGTGGAAAAAATAGTCCGGTTCAGGATCGTAAGAGGCGAGCACCGGCGAGGCGACGATGGCGCCTGCGCGCGCCTTGATTGTCTGGGCAAAACCGGGCCGCGACTTGCTGAGGCGCGGCGATACGCTCAACAGCAGTCCGGCTGCGCTTGCCTGCCATTGCCTGTCGATCCAGGCCCCAAGGTCCTGGTTCATACGCCATCGAGATGCGGACTGCTGAAGGACAGGGCGCGCAGTCCTTCTCGCACCTCCGGCACCGACATGAACAGATTCCATAGAAGACCGGTGCGGTAGTTCTCGATCATGACCACGACCGGGCCCTGGTCGATGGCGAGAAAGGTGTCGGCGTACCAGTCACGCCGCTCGCAAAACGCGTCGACGAAACCATAGCGCCCCCATGCTCGAGTCCCGTGGACTTGCAGGAAATGTCGTGCCGCAAGCATGGACTCATTGGGAGCGTACGGCATGCTCGAGAGCGCGGCCGTTGGGGCGATGGTGCCGTCGTCATAGTCGGGGGCATGGCCCGCGTAGCCGTCGGGCCCGTCGCTCGAGGTGAGACCCCAGCACTCCTTGCCGTAGCCGGAATGATGGTTCGGGTTCCGCTCGCAATGCGCTAATTGAATACGCACATGGTTTACGTTCTGCTGCCAGTAGTCGGCATACCGATCCTTCAGTCCCCTGGGGTCGAGTCCCATGAAGGAGTAGTGCGCAAAATAGAGCGGTCCGCCGAACTTGGGGCCCAAAGGCAGCTCGATATCGTAGTAGGACTTGCCGTTGAGAAAGTCGCGTCCCACCGCAAAGCCCTGATGATAGATGCGCGGATCAATGCGGTAACGGCGCGCCGAAGCCGCCAGCACGTAGGTGATGAGGCACTCGTTCCAGCCGCGAATATCCATGTTCATAGCCCAGCCGTTGTTCGGACTCCAATGCCAGCTGAGCACTTCACGTTCGCGCGTGTACCAGTCCCATTCGACGTCGTTCCATAAATAGTCCACCAGTCCCCGCAGCCGCTGCTCCTGGGACGCGCCGCCGGAAAAGTACTGGCGCGCGCATAGCAGTCCCATCACGAGAAATGAGGTTTCGACCAGATCGCCCGCATCGTCCTTGCGGGTAAAGGGGATCGTCGCGCCGCTGCGCCCGTTCATGAAGTGCGGGAAGGCGCCGTGGTAGCAGGTGGCACGGCTCAACAGGGTGAGCATGGCGAGAATCCGTTCGACGGCCGCGTCGCGGGAGATCCAGCCGCGTTCGCTTGCCACGACAATCGCCATGATTCCGAATCCCGAGCCGCCGACCGTCACCAGGTCGTCGACCGGCTCCGGCGCAGCACGCCTGCGGTCGGCTGCGAGCCCGCTTAAGGGATGGGCGCCGTCCCAGAAAAAGGCGAACGTCTGGCGTTGCACCGCTTCCAGCAGTGCATCGTCGGGCAGGCCGGCGAGGGCGGCAGGGTCCAAAGTACTCGGCATAGATGTGCTCGACGAAGTTCAGGCGGTTTGTGGGGTCATGACTGGAAGCCGGTGCACCTCGGGGTCTTTGATGAGATGCAGGACGCGGTTGAATATTTCATCGTACGCCGTGGAGCGTCCGATATGAATGACCGCAGTCTTCGGCAGTTCCTCGCGGAAGATGTGCGCAACCCGTGCAAGATTCTCATCATCCATGCCATCCAGAACCTCATCGATGAGGAGCCAGGGCGGCCGATGCAGCAACACGCGGGCGAAGGCGAAGGCCTGCTGCTCGTCCTCGTTGAAGTCGTGATCCCAGCGCTTCACCGCATCGAGCGAGCCGCTGAGTGCCTCGAGACCGAACTTGCTCAACGCGCTCTTGAAGTCCTCGTCGGTGAATTTGCTGGCCGCGAACGGGTATGCCAGCACCTCGCGCAACGAACCGGGCGGCAAATAGGGGGTGCGGGGCATGTATAGGAACTCCTGGCCGGCGGGGTGGCTGACGCTGCCGCTGCCCCACGGCCAGAGGCCGGCGAGCGCTCGAAACAGCAACGTCTTGCCGGTGCCTTGTTCGCCGACGATCAGTACGCGCTCCCCTGTCTTGATTTCTATGTGCTTTTCCCGCAGCAACGTGCCGCCGGACGGGGAAGCGATCTGCAGATCATCGATCAGGATGGCGTTGGCATTGTTCTCCCCATAGCTGATGCGACTCGCGACTCCGTGCAGCTCGTCGGTTGCGACGACGGCGCGACGAAACAGGGCGACGCGCAGCAGGGTCGCGCGCCAATCGGCGATGGTCGAAAAGTTGTCCACGAACCAGCGCAGCGAGGACTGGACCTGCATGAATGCACCCGAGGCCAGCATCAGGCCGCCGAAGCTGAGGCTGCCGCCGAAATACAGAGGGGCCGCCACCAAAATCGGCGCCACCTGCGTGAACCAGCCATAGCTTGCAGTGACCCAGGTGAGGTTGGTGAGCCCCGCCACCAGGCGGGCCGTGGCGCCGAGCACGGCCTGCAGATCGATTTCGATGCGACGTGCCTCGTCGAGTTCGCCCCCGGCGAGCGCGATGGCATCGATGTGCTCGTTCACCCTGACCAGCGAGAAGCGCAGATCCGCCTCGCGCGCATAGCGGTCGGCATTGCGATCCACCAAGCTGCGTCCCACCCACCAGCTCACAAGCGAGGCGGAACCGGAGTAGAGGACGGCTGCCCACACCATGTAGCCCGGAACGGTGAACTGGCGGCCGCCCAAGTGGAACACGAAATTGTTCGACAGACTCCACAGCACTTCGACGAAGGTGGCAAGGAGAATGGAGGACTGGAAGAGACCGATGCCAAGATCCGCGGACAGTTCAGTCAGGTGCCGGGCATCCTCGTGCATGCGCTGGTCGGGATTGACGGCAAGGGCACCGGCATTGCTGAGACGAAAGGCCCGGCCCGGCACCATCCAGTTTTGCACCAGATCGTGTACCAGGCCTTGCCGCAAACGCCACTTCAAGGTTTCGCCGAGCCAGCGCTGAAGCACATTCAATACGAGTAGCGCCCCGGCGATCACCCCGAATACGCCGAGTTGTTTCAGAAATTCGTCGAGATTGCGCTTGGAAAGCGCATCGTAGAAGGGCTGGTTCCAGTTGTTGAGCTTGATCTGGCCGTAGGCGGTGATGGTGATGACGGCCACCAGCGCCGCCGCCAGCAAGAGCAGGACATTGCGCACCGGCGAAGCCCATAGGGCCCGCGTCATCATGGTAAGTTGTGGCACCAGGCCGGACTTGGTGTCCCCATCCGCGTCTTTTGCAGCCATACTTTCTCTGTACCGAAGCTCAGAGGCACATTATCGGGCAGGCGGGCATTTTTAGTGAGTTCAAGTACGTGAGCAGAATCGATCATCTGTTGGAAGCAATGACTCTGCCCGAGAAGCTCGGGCAACTCACCATGACCGCCTGCGGCAGCACCGTGACCGGTCCCACCATCGCGGGGGACTCCACGGAGGCCATCAAGAGCGGTGAAATCGGCAACCTCCTAAACCTCGTGGGCGTCGAGAACGTGCGGTCCATGCAGCGCCTGGCGGTCGAGGAGTCGCGCCTGCGCATCCCGCTGCTGATCGGTCTGGATGTAGTGCACGGTCATCGCACGCTGTTTCCCATTCCGTTGGGTGAATCCTCCCTGTTTGACCCTGAGACCTGGAGCAAAACCGCGCGCGAGGCCGCGACGGAAGCGGCCAGCGACGGATTGGCAATGACCTTCGCCCCCATGCTGGACGTTTCACGGGACGCGCGCTGGGGGCGCAGCGCCGAGGGCCCGGGCGAAGACCCTTATGTGGCCGCGCGGCTGGCGAGCGCCAAGGTACGGGGATTTCAGGCCGCGGACCTGTCCAAGGCCGACACCATCGCCGCCGTCGCGAAGCACTATTGCGCCTACGGCGCCGTCACCGCCGGCCGCGAGTACGCCTCGGTGGATGTATCCGAGCGCACGGTGCTCGAAGTGCACCTGCCCGCATTTGCCGCCGCTGTCCGCGAGGGCGTGGCGGCCGTGATGCCCGCCTTCCATGATCTTGCCGGCGTGCCGATGACGGCCAATCGCGCCATGCTTCGCGGCTGGCTGCGCGACAGACTCGGCTTCAACGGTGTCATCGTCAGCGACTACAACGCCATTGCGGAGCTCATGCATCATGGGATCGCCGCCGACCTTGCCGAAGCGGGGGCGCTCGCCCTAAAGGCGGGCGTGGACATCGACATGATGGCGAATGCCTATCGCCACGGGTTGCCCATTGCCCTCGAACGGGGCTGGGTGGAACGCGCCGATATCGATGCGGCCGTGCGCCGGGTGCTGGCGCTGAAGGAGAGGCTGGGTTTGTTCGAGGATCCGTACCGCCGCGGAGCGCATGCGGAACCGCCCGCCGCGCGGCAGGCTCGGCGGCGCTTAAGCCGTGACGTCGGCGCTCGCTCGCTGGTGCTCGCGAAGAACGGCGCCGTGCTTCCCTACGCCAAAGGCCTCCGGCGCATCGCGCTCATCGGACCTCTGGGGCACTCCTCGGCCGACATGCGCGGACCGTGGTGGGGCGCGGGCGATCCGGTCGGCAATATCACGGTTCTGGATGGTCTGCGCGCCCGCTGGCCGGATGCTGATGTGAGGCAGGTGTCGGGGGTGGCCATCGAGTCGGCGGAAACCGAGGGGATAGCCGCGGCGCTCGAATCCTGCGCTGATGCAGATGCCATCGTGCTCGCCGTCGGCGAGGCTGCGGTCATGAGCGGGGAGGCGGCAAGCCGCGCCTGTCTTGATCTGCCGGGCAAGCAGCGGCAGCTGGCCGAGGCGGTGTTCGAGCGCGCAATCGCTCTTCAGAAGAAGGTCACCGTGGTGCTCTTCTGCGGTCGGCCGCTGGTGATTCCGTGGCTTCTGGAACGCGCCGATGCGCTGCTCATCGCGTGGTTTCCGGGCACCGAGGCGGGCAATGCCGTCGCCGACGTGCTCTGCGGTGAGGTCTCGCCCAGCGGACGCACGCCCGTCAGCTGGCCGCGCGCCGTTGGCCAGATTCCCATTTTCTTTTCGCAACGCCCGAGCGGACGTCCCGCGGCGGCTGAGGATCATTACACCAGCAAGTATCTCGACATTCCTAACGAGCCGCTGCTGCCGTTTGGTTTCGGCTTGGGCTACGGCGAGTTCGAGATCGTGGATTTCAGCGTCACGCCGGACCGTGTCGTCGAATCCGGCGCCATCGAGGTCAAGGTTGAGATCCGCAACGTCGGCATGCGCAGCGCCGAGGAGACCGTGTTCGTCTTCACCCACGACAAGATCGCCAGTGTGGCGAGGCCGGTGCTTGAGCTGCGCGGTTTTGGCAAGGTGAATCTCGCGCCCAAGGCTCACGGTACGGTGAGCATCAGCGTTCCTGCGCGGGACCTCAAGTTCCTCGGTCTGGAGCTGCAGAGCGTCTGGGAACCGGGCGAACTGGAGGTGCTGGTGGGGCCGAACGCCGACTTCAAGTCGCTGAAGCGCAAAACCATCCGCCAGATCTGAAGCTGCCTACTTGTGGGCGTTGCAGGCCCATTGCGATATGGACTCGCTCTGCGTTCCCGGCACGATGGGCGACCAGGGTGTCTGCTTCGGATCGCTCTCGTCGGTTTGCTGGCTGCCGCTGATGTTGTTGCCCGAGTAATAGATCACCAGCAGAACGCGCGCACGCTCGCTGCCGCAGTCGTACTGCACCTTCTGGACGCTGCTCAGGTACGCATCGCCGGCTTCGCTGTGCTGGGTCTCCGGATATTCCTGGCGCAGCCATAAGGTCACGGTGTGTCCCGAGCGCTTCAGTTGGTGCTCGGTGCTGTAAATCGCCCAAGAGCCGTCATTTGCCACCACACGAAACTGCCAACCGCCGGTGGTCATCGGATCCAACGTGCGCACGAAGCTCATGGGATCGGCCTTGCGCACCGCGCGTTCCTGGGCGAGTTTCTCCGCCCTGATCTTGGCATCGGCCTGCGCCTGCGCGCGCTGCGCTTCCCATGCCTTTTCCTGTTCAGGCGTCTGTGCGCGGGTCAGGCCGGTAACCAGGAGCAGAATCGACAGTGCGGTGAGCGAACGTATCATGAGGGATCATTTTGCCCGATAGTTGAACGCGAAACGAGAATAGACCGTGGCGACGATGCGGCCGTTCCCACGCACCTCGATCGGCAGCAGGGGACCCAGGCTCTCGGCATGCCCCGCAAGGGCGGCATCAGCCAGGTCGGATGCCTTTTGCGATACCAGGAGCAGGGTGCGGTGCTCGAACCGAGCGGCCGGGGCCCAGCGCTCGTACATGAGACCGACGCCGCCGAACAAATGAGCGCTGCTGACCTCCAGATGTCGCCGGGCCTGGGTCAGGCCGTAGAAGGACACTTCGCTCGCGATCGCATAGCGGTCCATTCCCACGATGACCGGGGTGCTGCCGCTGCTCTCATGATACGTATCCGAAAGCGCGATCACCCGCGCCGTCAAGTCCCGCCAGCCGACCGGCAGCAGCTCCATGCGAGCGCTGTAGGGCAGGCCTGGAATGCCCACCGCGAGATGTACGAATCCGGCCGCCATCAGCACCAGCACGGCGGTTGCGGTCGCCACCCAAGCTTTGCGCAGCGCGCGGCGTTCCCGCATTCCGAGTGCCAGAAGCGGCAGGGCGGCGATCCAGGGAGCTCCGGTCCAGTCGAGCTTCACTTCATGGCGCAGGCTGAAAAAGAAAAACACGGCAAGCGGCAGGCCGATCGCGAGCCAGAGAAAGCGGCGCGCGCGCGCGGTCTCACCGCCATCATCGCGACGCGCCGTCAGCAGGCGCACCAGAGCCCACACGCCCGTTGGGGTAATGAGGATCAGGACGGAGGCGATCAGCTTGTGCAATGAAAAGCGCGGCGCCTCGGCGAGACGTCGCGAGGTCTGGAAGGCGAAGGAAGCGAATTCATGTTCCACGTTCCAGACGATCACCGGGGTGAAGATCACGAACGCGAGGATTGCCGCCGCGTAGGGGAGCGGCCGCCGCCACCAGTGTCGCGCGCTAGGATCCAACGCCATGAAAAGAGCGCCGGCCGCCCCGAGCATCAAGATGGAATATTTCGATAGCAGACCCGCGCCGAGGCTCAATCCGGCGTACCAGAAGCTGCGGGCACGCTGCGCCACCAGGGCTTGTTGCAAAAAATACAGCGATGCCGCCCAGGCAGCCGAAAGCGGCGAGTCGGGAGTCAAGATCATGCCGGCGAGAAAGAAGAACGGCAGTCCCTGCACCAGCACGAGCGCGCCCAATGCCGCGGTTTCGCCGAACAGACTGCGAGTCAGGCGATGCACGAAGAAGGTGGTCAGAACCCCGCAGAACAGGGGGCCGGCCCGCACCGCGAATTCATTCTCACCGAAAATCGTCGTTGCGAGTCGCGTGAGCCACGCGACCATCGGCGGATGATCGAGATAGCCGATGTCGAGGTGTTGGGCGTAATTCCAGTAGTAGGCTTCCTCCGGCAGCAGTTCAACGCAGCCGGCATAAATGAGGCGCAGCGCGAAGGCGAAAAACACGAACCCCAGTGCAAAGACGCGAAACCGCTGCTCGTCGGTTTCCGCGGTGAGCAGCTGGGTTAGATACCAGCGAAGTACCGCCAACCCTGCGGGTGCAGCCAGTAGCAGCGCCAGCTGCGCGCTGAGTCCGATGCGGCCGCAGAGCAATGCCAGGATCCCGGATCGCAGAGCGAGGGCGAGCAGCAGAACCGCCACATAGCCAGTGTAGTCGCCGAGTGCGCCGACCGGAGAGGAGCGCGCCGGGCGCGGCGTCATCAGTGCGAGCAAGACCACGCCCACGCCAAAGCCCGCCGACTGGCTCAACGCCAGCGGCTTGCCCAGGAACAGCAATAGACAGGTTAAGAGCACATCAGCAAATGCCGCAACGGCAAAGCTCATGCGCATGATCAAAGGTTTAATTCGAATCCCCGACCGCGACTCATAGCGGCCGGAGTGTAGCGGTCCTGGCGCGCCGGGACTATGGGCCCGGGCAAGACGGTCTACCGCGGTCGGTGTCTCTTACGGGCGGTGGCTTACGGCCATGCGTCGCGGGTTGTAGGGCATGCAGATTTTCTCGGCCAGGGCACGCGCCGTGGTCGGGTCGGGAGCCTGGTCATGGCTGCCGGTGAGAAATTGCGTGAGTTCTGCGAATACCGCGTACGCGAAGAGCGCAATGCCGCCGCCGATGGCGACAACGGGCATCAGGATCAGCCATGTCGATAGATATCCGAGCGAGAAGATGAAACTTTTCAGAGACATTTTTCCCCCAGCTTAAGCGCAAGCTCGTTGTGTCGCTGCCCTTGCAATCAGACGCACAAAGTCTCGCGCCTCCCGGCGAGTCTTGCGTTGCGCGACGTCTCAATCCCGACTTACCGTAATCCTTGTCCTACAGTTTGCGCAAGCGCAAAAAATGGCGCGCTGCCTTCGTAGGTGCGTGAAAAATAAGGGAAAATTCAACCGAGGCAAGACCTTGCGTCAATGCCTTAAAGTGCTACAGCCATTGTGCTTTGCGAAATCGGAAGTACAAGTACACGTCGATTCCGAACATCACCAGCAGCGAGATTCCATAGCCGTAGCGCCATTTCAGCTCCGGCATATGCTCGAAATTCATGCCGTATATGCCCGCGATCATGGTGGGCACCGCCAACAGCGCGGCATATGCCGCCAGCCTTTTCATGGTCTCGCTTTCCTGCAGCGTGACCATGGATAAATTGACCGAAATGGCGGTGGCGATGGTTTCGCGGATGGAGTCCGCAGTCTGATTCAGGCGCTGCAAATGGTCATAAATATCGCGAAAGTACTCCGCAAGCTTGGAGCAGAGCACCGGCACGCGTGCGCCCGACAGGTTCGAGACGCTCTCCAGCAGCTCTGCCACGGCGTGCTTCAAGACCATCAGGCGCTGCTTGAGTTCGTAGAGTCCCTCGACGTTGGCGCGCGGCACGCCTTCGGGCGCGAAGATCCGCTTCTCGATGTTGTCGAGTTCATCCTCCAGCGCGTCGAGGATGGGGAAGTAGCGATCCACCGCAGCATCCATCAGCGCATACAGAATGTAGCCCGGACCATGCTTAAGAAGCTGCGGTTCGCGCTCGCAGCGCGCGCGCACTTCGCTGAAACCCTTCTGAGCCCGGGTGCGCACTGACAGCACATAGCTGGCGCCCACGAATATGGCGAGTTCGCCGACGTTAAGATCGGCACCCGCCGGTTCGACGATGTGCAGAACCGCAAACAGCGAATCGCCGTATTCATCGATCTTGGGACGTTGATGCCCGAGCTGCGCATCCTCGATGGCGAGCGGATGCAAGCCGAAAGCGGACTGCATCTGCGCCAGTTCCTGCGGGCTCGGATCGTGCAGGGCCACCCATACGAACGCGTGCGGTAGCTTCACGAACTCCGCAATCTGCTCCACTGTGATGTCGCCGAGCTTCTTACCGTTCTGGTAGGCGGCGCAATTGACTAGCATCCGGCGATTCTAAGGGGAAACGAGTGTCGGAACGATGACGCCTTGGGCCTCCGTTTCGGGGCGCGGCGTACTTCTCGATGCGCTCAATGCGTCGACGGCGGGGAAGGTCAGCGCCACGCGCAGCCCAGGGGTTCGGTCGAACAATTCAAGCGCGCTGCCGTGGAGCTTGGCCACCGCGTGCACGAGGCTGAGGCCAAGCCCCACTCCCGGCGTGCCGCGGCTGGCGTCGCCACGATAAAACCTCTCCACCACTTTGGCCTTCTCTTCGTCGCGGATGCCAGGGCCGTTGTCAGACACCGCGACCACCGGGGCGCCATCGTCGCGGCGCTCGACGGCGACTTCGATCAGACCATTTTGCGGCGCGTATTTCAGCGCATTGTCGATGAGGTTGCTCAACGCTTGGGCGAGGAGCACCGGATCGCCCGCCACCATGAGCGCGCCTGCGCTGCGGAAGCGTAAGTCGATGCCCTTCAGTTCGGCCGCCGGCTCGTAAAATTCCACCGCACTGGCGGCAAGATCCGATATATCCATCGCCACGAATCCAGAACGGCGCATGCCGGCATCGATTTCCGCAAGGCGCAGCAGGGCATCGAATATGCGGATGACGCGGTCGACATCCGCCACCGCCCCATCGACCTCCATGTAGGTTTCTTCGGGAGGCGGCCTGATGAGCGTGATTTCCTCGAGACGCGAGCGCAGTTCCGCGAGCGGGGTGCGAAGGTCGTGGGCGATGGAATTCGAGACGTTGCGCACCCCGTGTACCAGGAGCTCGATCTGATCGAGCATGCCGTTGATGGTGCGCGACAGGGTGTTGAGTTCGTCCTCTTTGAGATGAGTCGGAAGGCGGTGTTTGAGGTCGCCATGAATGATGGCCGAGACGGTCTGCCGAATGCTGTGCACGCGCGACATCAGTGCGCGCCGGGTCATCAGTCCGATCAACAAACCCGCGATGCAGAGCACGCCGACTGCGGCCGCGAGGCCATACCAGAAATAGGTGTGCAGCGGTTTGAAGAGCAGGTCGTCGCGTCCGACCAGCAGCCGGTACTGACCGAGCACCTGGACGTGCACGAAGGCGTTTACGGCGCCGTGCTTGGGGACATCGACCTGAGTGTTGTAGTCGCCCTGCGCCGCAGGAACCTCGCTCGGCCAGGCGCGCAAATTGCCCGCGAGCGGGCGCAGATTCTGGTCGGTCATGAGCAGAATGCGCTCGCCGACGATCTGCATGCCGACGCGCGCGTCGATAAAGCTCTTCAAGCCATCGGCGCCTTCGCGGTGATACACCTCGGTGAGCCGCGTGGCATCGGCCTGCAGATATTCGACGCGGCCCTCGGTGATGGTCACCTGCCAGGCATACCAAAGGGGCGCGGCAAACAAGATGAGCGAGATAATGCCGAGCGATACGTAGCTGACCGCCAGCGACAGCGCCGAAGAGCGCATCATGCTAGTCATCTGCGGTCACTGTGTAGCCGGCGTTGCGCACCGTGCGCAACAGGGGGCGTTCGAATTCCGCGTCGATCTTTTGCCGCAGTTTGCTGATGTGCACGTCCACCACGTTGGTCTGCGGATCGAAATGGTAATCCCAGACATTCTCCAAGAGCATGGTCCGAGTCACCACCTGTCCGGCATGCCGCATCAGGTATTCGAGCAGCTTGAACTCGCGCGGCTGCAATGTCACGGGGCGGTCGCCGCGCGTCACCTTGCGGGTCAACGGGTCCATGCGCAGGTCACCCACTATGAGAGGATGCTCGTGATCGACACCCTGCGCGCGCCGGTGCAGGGCGTCAAGCCGCGCCAGCAATTCGCCGAAGGCGAACGGTTTGGTGAGGTAATCATCGCCGCCGGCACGCAGTCCGCGAATTCTATCGTCCACCTCGGAGAGCGCGCTGAGGATCAGGATGGGGGTGCGCTTGCCGGCCTTGCGCAGGACTTCGACGATGGCAAGGCCGTCGATGTCGCCCGGCAACATGCGGTCCATGACGATGACATCGTAAGGTTCGCTGGCGGCGAGGAACATGCCCTCGCGGCCGTTGGCCGCGTGGTCGGTGGTGTGGCCGGCTTCCTGCAGGCCTTTCACAACGAACTGCGTCACGCGCTCGTTGTCCTCCACCAACAGCACCTTCACGGATGATCCCCGAGCGCCGGCGTCTCGGCATGCGCCAATGCGCGCTTCTGGGCGCGCCGGCCGCGCATCTTGGCGCTGAACTCGTCGAGATACAGGTAGATCACGGGGGTAGTGAATAGCGTGAGCGCCTGGCTCAAGATAAGCCCGCCGACCATGGTGAAACCCATCGGCTGACGCAGCTCCGATCCGGTGCCGGTGCCAAGCGCCAGAGGCAGGGCGCCCAGGAGTGCCGCCATCGTGGTCATCATGATGGGCCGGAAGCGAAGTAGACACGCCTGACGGATGGAATCGTGAGGGCTCAAGTGCTGCTCGCGTTCGGCCTGCAGCGCGAAATCCACCATCATGATGCCGTTCTTCTTGACGATGCCGATCAGAAGAATGATGCCGATGAGGGCCATCACCGACAAGTCCAGGTGGAACAGGATCAGGATCAGCAACGCACCCACACCGGCCGAGGGCAGCGTCGAGAGGATGGTGAGCGGATGAATGTAACTCTCGTACAGCATCCCAAGAATGATGTACACGGCCACCAGGGCGGCCAGGATCAGGTACGGCTCGCTTTTGAGCGAGGACTGGAACGCCTGAGCAGTTCCCTGGAAGGTGCCGGTGATGGTGGAGGGCATCTGCATGGACTGCTGCACGCGCGTGATGGCAGTCACCGCATCGCCGAGCGCGGCGCCCGGCGCCAGGTTGAACGACAGGGTCACCGCTGGAAACTGTCCCTGGTGGTTGATGGACAGGTAGGTCACGTGATTGCTGTCGTACCGGGTCATGGCGGACAAGGGCACCATCTGGTTGGTGAGCGGCGATTTCACGTAGATCTGATCGAGGCTCTTCGGATCGCCCAAAAGCGATGGCGTCACTTCCATCACCACGTGATAGCTGTTCAACTGCGTGAAGAACTGCGCCGCCTGGCGCTGACCGAAGGCATCGTAAAGCGTCTGATCGATGAGCTGCGGCTGAATGCCGAAGCGGGCCGCCTGATCGCGATCGATGTCGATGGACACCATGCCGCTGGTGGCCTGTTGATCGGTCGCGACGTCGCGCAGCGTGGGCAGCGGCTGCAGCTTCGCAAGCAGTCTTGGCGCCCAGTCGTCCAGCTCCTCAATGTTGGAGTCCGTCAGCGTGTATTGATACTGAGTGCGCGAGGTTCGGCCGCCGATGTTTATATCCTGAGAAGCCTGCAGGAACAGGGTCGCACCAGGTACCTTGGCGAGCTGCGGCCGCAGGCGATTGATGATCTCGTCGGCCGAGGCGCTGCGCTCACTGCGCGGCTTGAGCCCGATGATGGCCCAGGCGTTGTTCAACGGCCGCGATCCGCCGATACCCGTGCCGTAGGATGCTACGTCGGGATCCTTGGCGACGACGTCGGTCAGCAGGTGAACCCGCCGCACCATCTCGTCGAAAGAGATGTCCTGCGGTGCGTCTGCCAGGCCGCTGATGATGCCGGTGTCCTGCTGCGGAAAGAAACCCTTCGGGATCACTATGTAAAGCACCACCGTCATGACGGCCGTGATGATGAACACGATCAGGGTGATCCGCTTGTGATCGAGGCAAAGGTCGAGTCCCTTCGTATACCCCGCCAGGATCTTGTCGAAGGCGCGTTCGACCACGTTGTAAAAGCGGCCATGCTTGGCGTGTTTCTCGTCTCGCAAGAACAGGGCCGACATGGTTGGCGAAAGGGTAAGGGCGACGAATGCCGAAACCACAATGGTGATGGTCATGGTCACTGCAAATTCGCGGAACAACCGGCCGATGATGCCGCCCATCAGGAGCAACGGGATGAATACCGCCACCAACGAAACGCTGATGGACATGATGGTGAAGCCGATTTCGCCGGCCCCCTTCAAGGTAGCCTCCAGCGGGGACAAGCCTGCCTCGATATGGCGGTAGACGTTCTCGAGCATCACGATGGCATCGTCAACCACGAAGCCCACGGCGATGGTGAGGGCCATCAAAGACAGATTGTCGAGGCTGTAATGCAGCACGTACATCATCGCCACCGTGCCGAACAGCGCCAGGGGCACCGTGACGCCGGGAATGATGGTGGCCCAGGCATTGCGCAAGAACAGGAATATCACCCCGACCACCAGCACGATCGAGATCAGGAGCGTGACTTCCACGTCGTGGACCGAGGCGCGGATGGTGGTGGTTCTGTCGGCCACGGCCTCCACCTTGATGGCCGCCGGTACCGAGGCCATGGCCTTCGGCAGCAGCTTCATCACGTTTTCCTCGGCTTCGATCACGTTGGCGCCGGGCTGTTTGAAGATGAGCAGCAGCACGCCGTCGCGGTCGTTCTGCCAGGCGCGCGACAGCACGTTCTCCGGACCATCGACCGCCCGACCGATGTCCCTGATACGGACCGGCGCGCCGTTCTTGTAGGCGATGATCACATCGTTCCAGGGTTCGGCCTTGAGCAGCTGGTCATTGTCGTAAATGGTCATGCTGCGCAGGGGGCCGTTGAATGACCCCTTGGGGGCATCCACCGTGGCGGACTGGATCACCGAGGCCACATCTTCGAGCTGCAGTCCCAGGGCGGCGAGCTTCACCGGGTCCACCTGCACCCGCACCGCCGGTTTCTGCTGGCCTCCGACCACCACCTGCGCGACGCCCGGCACCTGGGAGATCTGCTGCGCCAGGATGTTCTCCGCGTAGTCGTCCACCGTGGTGATGGGCAGCACGTCGGAGTGAACCGCGAAAAACAGAATGGCCGAGTCGGCCGGGTTCACCTTGCGGAAGTTCGGTGAGTTAGGCAGGTTCTTCGGCAGCTGGCCACTCGAGGCGTTGATGGCTGCTTCCACGTCCTGGCCAGCGGCGTCGATGTTGCGGTCCAGATCGAACTGCAAGACGATCGTCGTGCTGCCGAGCACGTTGGTCGAGGTCATCTGGGCGAGCCCGGAAATCGTCGCGAACTGGGTCTCGAGCGGCTGCGCCACCGAGGAGGCCATGGTCTCGGGACTGGCGCCCGGCAGCTGCGCGCTTACCTGGATGGTCGGGAAGTCGACCTGTGGAAGAGGCGCGACCGCGAGCAGGGGGAATACCACCAAGCCGACCAGGAACAACCCGCCCATCAAGAGCGAGGTGGCGATCGGCCGCCGGACGAACGGCTCGGAAATGCTCATGAGGCCTTCGCCGTCTTTGCCTCATTGGCCGGAGGGGCGTCGGTGATTCGCACGCGTGCGCCCGGCTGCAGGCGATACTGATTCGAAATGACCACCCGTTCGTTCAGAGCGACGCCCTTCTTCACTTGGGTGAGCGTGTCGGTTTCGGCGCCGATGTCGATGGGACGGGCTTCCACCGTCGAATCCGGCTTGACCACATAGGTAAAGGTTCCCGACGGTCCGCGCTGCACGGCGGACGAGGGCATGGTCAGCGAATCATGGTCGGTGCGGATCAATAGGCGTGCATTCACGTACTGTCCAGGCCAGAGCGTGTTGTGCGCATTGGCGAAAGTTGCCTTGAGCTTGGCAGTCCCGGTGGACTGCGCGATCTGATTGTCGATCAGGGTAAGCGTGCCGCGGTCGAGCTCCTTGCCGCCGTCGCGGGACAATGAGATGACTTGCACGGGACCGGCCGCCAGGGCTGCACTGACTTCAGGGAGATTCTCCTCGGGCAGCGTGATGATCACGGAAATCGGTTGTAGCTGTGTCACCACCACGATGCCGGTGGTGTCCGTGGCATGCACGATGTTGCCTGGGTCCACCAGCCGAATGCCGGTCCTGCCGTCGATTGGCGAGACGATGCGAGTGTAGTCGAGCTGAGTGTGTGCATTGTCGATTTGCGCCTGATCGACACCGAGTTGCGCGGTCAACTGATCCACCGCGGCATGCGCGGTATCGACGGTCTGCTTGCTGGCAAGATCCTGCGGCTGCAGCAGCGTGTAGCGCTGCAGGTCGCGCTTGGCATTTTCAAGTTGCGCCGCATCCTTGGCCTTGGTGGCCACGGCCTGCTCGTACGCGGCTTGATTGGGACGTGGATCGATCTGCGCCAACAAGTCGCCTTTCTTCACATACTGACCTTCGGTGAAGGCGACCTTCTGCAGCTCACCGTCGACGCGGGCCGTGACGGTCACCGTGTAGAACGCCTGCACGGTGCCCAGACCCTGCAGATAAATCGGCACATCGCCCTGCGACACCTCGGCGGCATGCACCGCGATGTCGCCACTGGCCGCGTGGGTCGCGGCGTCGGCGGGTTTGCGGGTCATGAAGCGCCAGCCGACTAGAAGCACCAGGATCGCCACCACCGCGATCCAGACACCCCGTTTAGAACCTTTGGAATCGCTCATTGAAAATTATCCTTGCCGCCATCCGCCGCCGAGGGCGACATATAAGTTGACCAGTGCCTGCAGGCGCTGGTACTGCACCTGAACCAGCACGTCCTGCGCGCTGAACAGCGCATTTTCCGTGTTGAGTACCGTAAGTATGTTGACCGTGCCCGCCGACATCTGCTTGCGAGCAAATTCGTAGGCACGCTGCGCCACTTCGACCGCCTCCTGCTGGCGCCGTTCCTGCTCGGCTGTCTGCTGGGTTGCCGTCAGGGCGCTCTCCACGTTGCTGAAGGCGTTGAGCACTGCCTTGTGGTAGGTGCTCAACAATTCATCGTAATGCGCCTTGCTTTGGGTGACCCCGGCGTGCAGCGCGCCGGCATGGAAGATCGGCTGCGTGAGGCTTGCGGCGACCGAGTAGACACGGTTGTAGGGCTGCACCAAATGCTGCAGCTGCGAGCTTTCGTAGCCGCCGCCGGCCGTCAGTTCGATGTTCGGGAACAAGGCCGCGCGCGCCACGGTGATGTCTGCGTTGGCGGCGATGAGATTCTGCTCCGCCTCGGCAACATCAGGTCGGCGCGCGAGCAGCTGCGAGGGCATTCCCTCGAGGATCTGCGGCAACTTGATCTGCGAAAGGTTGCCGTCGTCCACGTCGATCGCCTCGGGCTCCCTACCAAGCAATACGGCGAGCGCGAATACGGTTTGCCTCAGTTGCTGCACCAGCGGCGGGACGGCAGCCTCGAGGAGTTTTACCGTGGTTTCCTGTTGCGCGACATCGAGCCCCGTTGCGATGCCGGCGTTCTGCTGGAGCCGCAGGCCGTCGAGGATCTTTTGGCCGTTCACGAGATTGTCGTGCGCCACGGTGATCCGATCGCGCAATTCCAGGGCCTGGAAATAACTGCTGGCGACGCTGCTCACCACCGTGAGCGCCACGGTTTGCTGGTCGAAACGGCTGGCAAGCGCCGCGGCGCGCGCCGAAGCATAGGCCGCGCGATTCTTCCCCCAGAAGTCCAGCGTGTAACTCGCCATCAGCTGCGGCGAGAAGAGATTGACCATGCGCGGGCCTTCGCCGCTGATCAAGGTGCGAGAGCGGGAGACATCGCCCGTGGCGTCGATCTGTGGAAGAAGAGCACCGCCGACGATGCGCACTTGGGCATCCGCTTCGCGTACCCGGGCGATCGCGGCCAACAGATCGTCGTTCGAGCGCTTGGCTTCTGTTACGTAGCCATCGAGTTGCGAGGAGCCGAAGCCTTGCCACCAGTCGCCGTCCGGCCAGACACCGGCGGCGTTGGCAGCGGCCGGAGCCTGTGAGGCGGAGGAGGTCTTCGAGGCATTTTCATCCGAGGTCGCGCGGACTTCATCGCCGGAGGATTGCTTCCAACGTTGCGGTGGCGGAATGTCCGGTTTCTTGTAGGTCGGACCGACCCAGCAGGCGGTCAACAGCAATGGAATCAAGACGGCGGAAAGGGCGAGCCGGAGGCGGGGCAAAGTAGGGGATCTTCCAATCATGGCCGCTCAAACTGGGCTCTTTGGGGTTAAAGCCCCGTGTGTGCATTGTTAAGATAAGTTAATGCCCTTGGAGCTTCCTTCAGACTAATTCAACTCATTGATAAATATAGCGAAAAGCGTTCAGAACGCCGCCTCGCGTCAAAGCCCGGCGCTAGTTTCTCGCCCTTAACTACCGGCTTTCCAGCGTTGCAAGAATTCCGTAACGGAAGCCGTTTGCATGCGGCGCATCGACTCGAATTCGCCGGATTTCTGGGTATACAGCAGCTTGCCGTGCTCATCGAGCACCGCCAGAGCCGGCACCGCCGTCACTCTGAACTCACCGCGTGCCGTCATGGTCGGGATGCCATAGCGCTGTACCAGGGCGAGGTTGTCCAACATGTGACCAATGTTCACATGGACCAGTACGAAATTGGCATCGAGCAAGGGCAGGTTGGTGCCGTCATGAAAGTAATAATCCAGAACATGGCAGTCGGTGCACCAGTTGCCGCCGAAATCCAGGATCACCCGTTTGTGTTGCGCGGCAGCCCGCGCGATTCCCGCGTCGATATCCGCCTGCGCCTGAGCAGGCGGTGGATAAATGTCCGGCACAGTAGCGAAAGCGGATGTGAAAAGCAGCGCAAACACGGCTGCGATGCTCAAGCGACGAACGTTCATAAAAATCGGGTCCGAACCTAACGAGTCGGCACATTATAATGCGCCTTCGCAACGCTGGCATATCAAGCCGCTCGCCGCAGCAAGCCGGGGCCGGCCTAATTGGCGGTCCGCTGCGTCAGGGTCGCGCTGTCAGATTCGGACCGACCGCTCGGTGGATCACCGAGCGGTCACCTCGCTTAACTGCGCTGGCTGTCGTCGCCGCCGTTGACGCCGGTCAGAGGGCGGGAATCATCTTCGATCTCCAAGCCGTCCTCATACAGCGTGTCCGGCTCGCCGTCAGTGCGCAGCTCCGTGTCGGGATTTCGCCGCTTGGCATGTCGTGTGTGATCCACCGCTTGATCTAGTTCGGCTCCTTCAAGCGAACGACCTCGCAGGCGGGTTTCACCAGCCTTGTCCAGATCAGGACTGTCTCGATTGACGTTTCCCATCGTTGTGCTCCTCCGTCGCCAGTGAACCGTTAATGGGAGGTTATGACCGATGAGGAGGTGTGACTGTAAGGACTGTGTGTCGAGGCAATGTAGGTGCGCACCGACATAGTCACCGAACGAGTCGCGACCTGTTATTTTACGCGCACAAATGCCGTGGATTCATAGGAAACTATTACTTTTCGGTGCGCTCCTTGCACTCAGCGCGAGCGCTTGGAGCGCCGATCCTCAGAGCTACAAGGTGGACTTCGCCACCACGGGCAATCACGACATCGATACCACCATAAAGGCGACTTCGGATTTGCAGTCGCTGCGAAGTTCAGCACCCGTGAGTCCGTTCGGTTTGATCGCTCGCGCTAGAAGCGATCTCGATCGGCTGACAACCGCGATCGAAAGCTACGGTTACTATCAGTCGACCATCACCATTCGCATCAACGGCATTCTCTTGAGCGATCCCGGATTGGGCGATGCGTTGACGGCGCTGCCCAAGGGGAGCACTGCGCAGGTCGGTGTCAATTTCAAATTAGGCCCGCTTTACAACATTCGGCGCATAGACATAGACGGCAAGGTGCCTCCGCCGCTCGATGCGCGCGCAACCTTGGGCCTGCAAAGCGGCCAGCCTGCCGTGGCGGCGAACATACTCGCGGGCGGTGCACGTCTCTTGAACGCGCTCGAGGAGGAAGGGTACGCGTTTGCCAAGGTCGACCCGCCGATTGCCTATGAGGCTGCGGATGCGCCGGTACTCGACCTCACGTTCCACCTGGATGCGGGGGCGAAGGTCAATCTGGGGCAGATTCACATCGAGGGCTTGAAACGCGTGCACGAATCGCTGCTGCGTAAGCGCCTGCTGCTGCATACGGGAGACCCTTTCAGTCCTTCTGCCGTCGAGCACGCGCGCCAAGACCTTCTTGGACTCGGGGTTTTTGCCCAAGTGAGCGTGCAGATCGGCGATAAAGCCGATGCAAGCGGCGGAGTTCCCTTGACCATCAAGATTCGCGAACGCGCCAGGCACGCGGTCGCCGTCAACGCCTTGTATTCGAGCGACCTCGGCGGCAGCGGCGGAGTCACCTGGACGGATCGCAACGTGTTTGGTAATGCCGAGCAGTTGCAGCTTAAGGCAGAAATTACCAATTTTGGCGGCAGTGACACCAATGGCGTGGGGTACGACCTCGGCGCCCGCTATTCGCTGCCGGATTTTCTGCACCGCGACCAGTCACTGCTGTTCTCCGTGGAGGCGCAGAAGCTCGAGCTGCAGGCCTATGACCAAACTTCGAGGAGCGTCGGGGTGACGCTGTTGCGTAAACTCTCGAGCATCTTCTCGGTCAGCGCCGGGATACTGGCGACGGACGATCACATCGTCCAGCCACCCGATGTCGTGGAAAACGGGTCTACTCCCTGTAAAACCCATATAAATACAAACCCTCCGGTGAACTATCCCGGCTGTGAACAAATTCCCCAGACTTTCAACTACACCCTGATCGCGCTGCCATTCAACGTGAACTACGATTCGACGCACCTGTCGAGCCCCTTGGTCGATCCGACTCACGGTTTCCGCGCTTCCGTATCACTGGCGCCCACCCTCGCCATCGGCCACCCGACCACCACCTTCCTCATCACGCAGCTGAAAGCTGCCGGTTATTTTGATCTTAAGGGCATCTTCAACGAGTCAGCCGGCCGGTCGGTGCTCGCCCTGCGCACGCTAATCGGACAGGCGCTCGGCGCCTCCGAATTCAGCCTGCCGCCCGATCAACGATTTTACGGTGGCGGCAGCGGCACCATACGCGGGTTCGGCTATCAAAAAGTTGGCCCCACATTCGCCAACGACCCGAACTTTCCCACCGGCGGCACTGCCATAACTGCAGCGGGCGCCGAATTCAGGCAGCGTTTCTACTCAGACTGGGGCGCCGCGGTGTTTTTGGATGCGGGGCAGGTCAGTGCAAAGCTGAAGTTTCTGCCGGACCAGCTGCGGGTCGGGGCCGGCGCGGGCGTACGCTACTACACCCCCATCGGTCCGATTCGTTTCGACGTGGCGGTGCCTGTGCCGCGCCGAGCCGGCGATGATGCGTTCGAAATCTACATTGGATTGGGTCAGACGTTCTGATGCGCCGTCCGCTTAAAATCACACTATGGTCGCTGGCGAGCGTGGCCTCGTTGCTCTTGATTTCCATCGGAGTTCTGATTCTGGCCGGCAATACCGATGCAGGCCGCCGCAGCATTGAGAAGCTCACCTCGCGCTTGACCGATGGGCTCGTCCGGTTGCAGGGACTGAACGGTAGTTTTCCCAGCCATTTGACCGTCGATCACCTGGAACTCACGGATGCGCGCGGCGTCTGGCTGACGGCGGATCGTATCGTGCTCGACTGGTCGCCGCTGCGGTATTTCTCCACGGGACTTTCGATCGACAATATGCAGGCAGCGCGGGTCGATATGGAGCGCCTGCCGCAGAGCAGGCCCTCACCTCCCGGCGCCAAGCCCGCCGCCATGCCGCATATTCAAGTCACGAAATTCAGCTGCCCCGAGGTAAAACTCGGCGCGGAATTGGCGGGCGTGCCGGCCTCGCTCAGCTTGGCCGGCAGCGCCGACATGCAAAGCATCACGGACATGCTGTTCGACGCCCAAGCGCGCCGGGTGGACGGTGACGGTGACTATCTGGCGCACTTGCGTTTCGACCGCGAGCGCATGGATGCCGTGTTCAAAATCCACGAGCCCGCCAGCGGGCCGTTGGAACACATTTTAGGACTGCCGGGGTTAGGCGCGCTCGATGTCGATGCCAGCTTTACCGGTCTGCGTTCTAAGGAGACGCTCAAACTTGAACTTGCCGCCGGCGGTCTTAAGGGCCATGCCGAGGGCTCGCTCGATCTCAAGGAACTCGCGGCCAATCTGCGCTTCGATTTCGACGCGCCGAACATGCAACCGCGGGAGGATCTGAGTTGGTCGCGAGCGGCGATTCATGGCGTATGGCAGGGCAGTCTCAAGTCCCTGAATGCCGATGCTCACGTGGATATAGGCGACCTGCTCACGCCCGGGGGCGTCCGGCTCAAGTCGTTGGCGAGCGAGTTTACTTCGCGTCTCGGGCACGCGAACCTCAAGGCCAAGCTGGAAGGGTTGGAAATTCCCGGCAGCTCACCGCGCCTCCTCGCCGCTGATCCCATTGCGATTGATGCCGACGTCCGCTTCGATCAGTCCCGTTGGCCGGTCGAAATCACGGCAACCCATCGTCTGTTTGCGTTGCAGGGAAAGGTGGAGGCGGCAGCGTACCCGAACGCCACAGCGGACCTTCGTGTCACCGATCTCGCGCCTCTTGGTTCCCTCATCGGCCAGGACATTCGCGGTGCGGCCGGCATCAACGCGCGCCTTTCCTCCAAGGCCGGCGAAACCCGCATCGCAGCCGAGGCCAATGTGCAGCTTAAACCCGGATCGCAGATCTGGTCCGGTGTAGTAGGGGACAAGGTCACGCTGCAGCTTGCGGGCATCATCACGGACAAGTTGATGACCGTGGAGAACTTCAAGTTCAACGGTCGCGCCATGACCGCATCGTTGAACGGTAGCCTATCGCGTGGCACCGCTCCCGAGCTTAAAACGCGCTTCGATGTCGCGATCAGCGACATGGGCGCGTTGGCATCCGCTTTGGCGGGCAAGCTTTCAGCATCGGGCTCGGTTCAGGGTGCGCTCGACGATCTGAAAGCCAGTGTGGAGGCCAATTCCGAGCTGGCTGTGCGTGGCTCGCCGGCGGGGAAGATCGAGGCCAAAGTCGAGATGGAGGGATTGCCGCGCTCTCCACGCGGCTCCATTTTTGCGCAAGGTGACCTGGACGGATCCCCGTTGCACGCGAATGTAGCGTTGGAGCGCGCCGCTCCCGGCGTGCTTCACACCGTGATCCATGACTTGAATTGGAAGAGCGCGCGTGCGGCCGGCGACATAACCACGGCGACGGCGAGTCAAACCTCCCAGGGCCACCTGGAGGCGAGTCTCGAACATCTTTCCGACCTCGAGCATCTGATCGGCAGCAAAATCGAGGGCAGCGCAGTCGCCAAAATTGATCTGATCCCGGATCACGAGCGCACACGCATGCAGCTCGACCTCGAGGGGAACGATTTGAAGGTCGGCACGCTGGCAGGCATGGTGCGTCTTTCGGGCGAGGGTATGACCGATGCGTTCCCATTCAAGCTCGAAGCGAAAATGCCGGCATTTCGAGGAGCAGCCGCAAATCTGAGCAGTGACGGCACGCTGAATCTTGACGCTCATGAGATTACCGTAACCCACCTGCTCGCCAACTATCGGGGCCAGGACGTGACGCTAAAGGCGCCGGCGCATGTTCTGTATGCGAACGGGGTGTCGGTAGAGCTTCTGAAGTTCGGCGCCAGGGAAGCGGAGCTCGAGGTGCAGGGAGCGATCTATCCCGATGCCGACCTACGAATCGCGCTCAGCAAGGTCCATCCCGATCTGGTCAACGCGTTCATGCCGGATTTGTTGGCCGCCGGGTCCATCGAGGCCCATGCGGAACTGCACGGTTCGCTCGCGAGCCCCACCGGCCAGCTGGACGTGCACGCCAATGGGGTGCGCTCGGCGCAGGGGGTCGCGCTCGATCTGCCCGCAGGCAACTTGCGCGCCAATGCTCAGTTGTCGGGAGACACCGCGCAACTGGACGTGGCACTTGACGCCGGCAGCGACTCGCACCTGAGTATCAGCGGCACCGTGCCGGTCGCCGGCGACGGCGCCATCGACGCCAAGATAAACGGCAAGGTGTCGGTGACGCTGATCAATCCGCTGCTCGAGGCGCGCGGACAGCACGCCGAGGGAACACTTGACGTTGATGCGAATGTCACCGGTACGTTGAACGCTCCGGACATAGGCGGCGGAGCGCAGCTCGCGGACGGCAGCGTGCGCGACTATGTGCGCGGCATCAGCCTCACGAATATAGAAGCCAAGTTGACCGGCGCCAAGGGTGCGTTGCAGATCGAGACATTGAAGGCCAGTGCGGCCCCTGGGACCATGAATGCCACCGGACGAATCGGTGTTCTCGAGCCAGACATGCCCGTCGACATCAAGATCACGGCAAAAGATGCGCAACCGGTGGTGAGCAAACTGATAACGGCGAACATGAACGCCGATATAAAGATATCGGGTAATTTGCGCGATCAACTTAACATCGCGGGCAACCTGCATCTGAACCGGGCGCTCATCGGCATCCCGAACAGTCTGCCTCCAAACGTCGCGGTGCTCGAGGTACGACGCCGCGGCAAGGCCGCGCCGCCGCCACCGGACAAACCCCTGATCGTCGCGCTCGATCTCGGAATTCAGGCGCCTCGGCAAGTGCTGGTGCAAGGCCGAGGGCTGGACGCAGAAATGGGCGGCGACCTGCGCATATCTGGAACCACCGACTCGCCGCAGGTGAGCGGACGCTTCGATCTGGTGCGCGGCAATTTCACCATCTCGAGCAGCAAACTCGTATTCACTTCGGAAAGCTACGTGAGCTTCGACGGCGCGGGCCTGCGCAACAAGCTCGATCCCACCTTGAATTTCATTGCAACCTCGACCGTCAACCGGGGCTCTGGGGGTCCCAGCCGGGTCACGCTCAACATCACCGGCTACGCCGACTCGCCGCAGTTTGCCCTCACCAGCGACGATACGTTGCCGCAGGATGAAATCATGGCTGCGCTGCTGTTTGGCACCAATGAGCAGTCGCTGTCAGCATTGCAGTTGGCTCAGGTGGGCGTGGCGCTCGCCTCACTGAGTGGGGTCGGCGGCAATGGCGGCATCAATCCCTTGGCTAAAATTCAAAAGAGTCTGGGACTTGATCGCCTCAGCATCGGCGCGGGTACTACCACGGCTGCGCCCGGGGGCGGCACGGAGAACTCCGGCGCCAGCATCGAGGCGGGACGCTACATATCAAAACGCGTCTATATCGAAGCGAAACAAAGCACTACGGGGACCAGCCAGCTCGAGGCGGATGTGGATCTGACCAAGCGCCTGAAGTTGCAAACCAAGCTCGGCAACGGCACCGCATCGGTTCAAGGTACGACGCCAGACAACGATCCTGGCAGCAGCATCGGCCTTCTCTATCAGTTCGAGTACTAGGAGCGCGACGCCCGAAGCGCATACAATAACCGCTTTGGAGTTACCGAATGAAACTGGGGATGAGTGGAGTCGCGGTGCTGCTGCTCGCGACAACCAGCGGCGCACTGGCTGCTGAACGGACGCCCAACGAGGCGCCTGAAACCAAGGTCTCGATCGTTCCGGAACCGACCGAGTCGCCGCGCTATCTGAAGGACGAGAAACAAGCATCGCAAGGTTCCATCAGCGTCGCCGGACACGCGATGGCCTACCAGTCGGAGGCGGGCATCCTGGTGGTCCACGTGAAGGATCCCCTCGATGATGATCCTCCCCCGCCCAAGGAAGATCGAACCGGACCGCCGCCGCCGCAACCGCCCGAGGCCGGCATGTCGTACGTGGCATATTTCCGCGGCGACAAAGAAGATACCCATCGGCCCATCACCTTCCTCTACAACGGCGGCCCGGGTTCTTCGACCGTGTGGCTGCACATGGGCGCCTTTGGCCCGAAGCGCGTGGTCACACCCGACGATTCTCATAGTCCCGCTGCGCCATATCGCGTGGTGGACAACGAGTACTCTCTGCTCGACGCCAGCGACTTGGTGTTCATCGATGCGCCCGGCACAGGCTTCGGCCATTTGCGCGGGGCGGACAAGGAAAAGGCGTTCTGGGGCGTCGACGAGGACGCGCACGCGTTCGCCAACTTCATCGTCGAGTTTTTGTCGCGCCACAATCGCTGGAACTCGCCGAAATATCTGTTCGGTGAGAGCTACGGCACCACGCGTTCAGCAGCGCTGGCCAACATTCTGGAGACCGAGAAGGACGTTGATCTTAACGGCGTGATCCTCTTGTCGCAGGTGCTGAATTTCGACGACGGTGTGGATGCACCGCAATTCAACCCCGGCATAGATCTGCCCTATGCACTGGCGCTGCCGACCTATGCGGCCACAGCCTGGTACCACAAGAAGCTTCCCAGTCAGCCGACGGCGCTCGAGCCGTTTCTGCAAGAGGTGGAAAACTTCGCGCTTACCGACTACCTGCAGGCTTTGGCGGCAGGCTCGAGCCTGAGCGCGGACAGAAAGGCGGCAATCGCGGCCAAACTGCACAATTTCACCGGGTTGCCGCAGGACTACATCGAACGCGCCAACCTGCGTGTCAATGGCGGTGAGTTCGAGAAGAACCTCATGGGCGCCGAAATCACCACGGGGCGGCTCGACACCCGTTTTGCTGGGCCGACGATTGACCCGATGAGCAAGGAATCGGACTACGACCCGCAGTCGGCGGCGATTTCATCCGCCTACGTTTCCGCCTTCAACGACTACGTGCGATCGAGCCTTAAGTTCGGCGAGCATAAGACTTTCAAGCCGGGCATCGACGTGGAAAAGTACTGGGACATGCTGCATCAGCCACCCGGCGCGCCGTCGAAGATCCCGGGTCCGGTCAACGTCATGCCGGACTTGGCGGTTGCCATGAAACAGAACCCGAATCTCAAGGTTCAGCTGAACGGCGGGTATTACGATCTGGCGACGCCGTATTTCGCGGCAAAATACGAGCTGCAGCAACTGCCCATTGAGGATTCCCTGCACGCGAATGTGGACATGCATTTCTACACTTCGGGGCACATGGTGTACGCGCATGAACCTGATTTGAAAGCTTTGCATGCCAATGTGGCGGCCTTCATCGAGCGAACCAAGCAGGGGTCGGGCAAATAGGCCGGAAAATGGGGCAACGGGAGCCGATCTTGTAAGAAATCGCGGGCCTGGAATCGGCCGTTTGGCGGATTCCAGGCCGGCATGCGCTGGTATGCAATTTGCTTGGGATACTGGAGAGGAATGAGCCATCCATGAACCACCCAATCGATACGCAATCATCGTTCGAGAACGCAAGCGTGCATGCCGATAACAGCTCGTCGCGCTATCAAGGGTCAGATCTTGCCGCCTCTCTGCTGCGGCGGCTGTTTCAGCACTATCCCGATGGTCTGATGCTGCGTCTGTGGACTGGCGAAAGCGTGCGGGTGGGGTGCAACCCGGATTCGGCAGCCTCGAGCGGCTTTTCACTGGTGTTCAAAAACCCGGAGGCCGTTTGCACGGCCGTGCTGGGACGCGACCCGTTGCGCCTCGCGGAGAGTTACTTCCGCGGCGACATCGACATCGAAGGCGATTTCTTCGCTGCCTTGAGCGTCAAGGATCATCTGGATGCAATCGGATTGTCGGGCGGCGCCAAGTTGCAAGCCCTGTTCAGCGCTCTGCAGCTGCGCCGCATGAATCGCGAACGGCAGCGGCTCGCCGCCTCGACCGTGCGGCACGGACATCGCGTCAAGGCCCATTCGAAGTACGAAAATCGCGATGCCATTCATTTTCACTACGATTTGTCGAACGAGTTCTATGCGCTCTGGCTCGACCAGCGCATGGTGTACAGCTGCGCCTATTTCGAGAATCCCGAGGTCGACGTGGATCGGGCGCAAGTCGCGAAACTCGATCATATCTGCAAAAAGTTGCTGCTACAGCCCGGCGAACAGTTTCTCGATGTCGGCTGCGGCTGGGGCGCGCTGGTGATCCACGCGGCGCGTCACTACGGAGTACGGGCGCGCGGCATCACGCTGAGCGAGAGGCAGCTGGAATTCGCGCGTCGACGGATCGCCGCGGAAGGATTGTCGGACCGTGTGAGTGTCGATCTCATCGACTATCGCGATATGCCGAACGAGCCGAAGTACGACAAGATTGCAAGCGTCGGTATGTTCGAGCACGTCGGGCTGAAGAACCTGCCGATATACTTCTCCACCGTGCACCGGCTGCTGAAACCGCACGGGCTGTTCCTCAACCACGGCATCACCCATGAAGCCGAGGGGTGGGGCAACACACTCTCCACTCAATTCATCAATCGCTATGTGTTCCCCGACGGGCAGCTCGACACCATCAGCCACGTCGAGAGCGTCATGGAACGCGCCCAATTCGAGATTGCAGACGTCGAAGCGCTGCGTCCGCACTATGCGCTCACCCTGCGGCAGTGGGTGGCACGCCTGGAAAAGCAGCGCGCTCGTGCGCTGGAACTCGTTAGCCAGGCCACTTATCGGGTCTGGCGCCTCTACATGGCGGCGAGCGCGCTGCAGTTCGAGGCGGGAGACATTGGCCTCTACCAGATCCTCGCCGCAAAGCGCGGCTCCGGACCCTTGGACATTCCCCTTACGCGACGGCACTTGTATCGCTGACTAGGACTCGCCCTGTTTTCCTTTAATGGCGTGCATGATCGCATTCGCGTCGGCGGGCTTCTTGAGATCCTCGACTTCCGCGTCGTGCCGCGGGCGCAGCGCCGTCAGTTCGCGTTGCAGATCAGCGACGATTTGCACTAGCTTGCTGACCTTTTGTTCGGTGAGCAGGTTGATCTGCAGATCCAGGTGCGAACGGTGGGTGGCGCTTTGCGCCATTCGATACTGGCGAATGAGTACCGCAATGGTAAGCAGCAACGCGTTGGCGCTGATCAACCCCTGCAGCAGGAAGAATGGCGGCTCATCGACGTGACGCCAACCGGAACGCAAGCCCCAGAGGTTGGCGCATACCCAGGCGATGATGAAAAGGGCGGTAAAGATCAGGTAGAACGGACTGCCGAAGAACTTGCTCAAGCGTTCGATTTGCACCCGCATGCCGGAGATCTCGAGCGCTTCGTGATGCTCGAAGCGCTCGAGCAGCTCGAGGTTCTCCTTGGTCGCACCCGGCAGCTCTTCGATGCGTGGCGTCTCAAGGCTGTTCGAGGTCTGGGAGGTGTGTTCGGGGTTATCCATCCTTTAAAGGACCCTGTCCGACCAAGGTAAGTTCTCCCCGCCGGGGCAGAAGTGGCATGTATCCCGATTGTGCCGCGGCGACGCCCGCCGGCGTCGGCGTGACTCGTGGGCCAACTCAATGGGTGGGCGGCCGGCTTCGCGTGTTGAGTTCCAGCCGCCTTTGCGGGCGCGATGCAGGCTCTCAGCGTATTGCCTGAAGGCATTCATATTGTCAGCGCTACAGCTCTTCGGCCTGGTTGGTCACTGCTGCGCCGGTTGAAACGCTCGCCTGCACGCTGTGCACGCGGACCCGGGCGTCCGCTTCGGCTGACCAGGCCCGGCGCGCCTCAGAAATCGCAAATGTCGGCTCAGGGCCTTTGAGCTCATGTGGCTGGTTTCGGCCAATTCGCCTGCGCGCCGCGGTTTCTGCAGCAGCAGCCGGATGACTTCGCGGCGCGAAGCGTCCGCGAGCGCGCCGAACGCGAGGTCAAGTTGGGTATGCTGCCGCGGCCTTCCACCTCAGCCCTCAGCGCGTCGGCGGGTTGCGCAAGCGCTGCGTCACCCACCACAGATGGCCTTCGGGATCGAGTGCTCCATAGCTGCGATCGGCCCAGTATTCGTCGCCGTAGTCGTGAGTGGCGATTTCCTCGATGATATTGGCACCATGCGCACGCGCGTGCTTGCAGTGAGCGTCGGCGTCGTCGACGAAGAACATCACGCTTTGGGTTCCGGCGCCACCGAGGGACGCGGGGCTGCGCATTGACGCTTTCCAGGCTCGCGGCGAGTCTGGCGTTTCCTGCGCCACCATCAGCAGTCCTTCTCCGTAGGTGAGTTCGCTATGCTCGATGCGGCCGCCTTCTCCCTCGACCTTCATGCGCACTTCGAATCCGAAGGCCTCACACAACCAGTCGATGGCCTTGGATGCGTCCTTGTAGAAGATCGCGCTGGAGAATCGCGGCCAGTCGGCGGGAGTGGGTTTCATGCAATGCTCCTGATGACTGTAGATTGGATTAAGTATTAGCGAAGTCGTTAACTAATAACAATCACGGAGCGCCGCGAGCGGCTTCGAGGCCGCGGTGTTACTATTTTCGCATGACAAAAACGAATGAACTCGGGGTTGAAAAGCGTTCCATCGAATACGTGCCATTGGCTGAACGGCACGGCAAGGTCTGGCATCTGTGGCCGGTGTGGTTTTCCGGCGACGCGAATCTCGCCACGGTGGCAACCGGCGTTGTGGGCGTGGCGCTCGGCGGCCACTTGATGTGGATGGTAATCGCGGTGATTTGCGGTTGCATATTCGGCACTTTTTTCATGGCATTTCATTCGACGCAGGGACCGCAGCTCGGCCTGCCGCAAATGATCCAGTCCCGACCGCAGTTCGGTTTTTTGGGAGCCCTGCTAGTTTGGGGCGTCGCGTTGATCGCCTACATCGGCTTCAATGCCTTCAATCAAATCCTTGCCGCCCAGACCATGGGTTCCATGTATGGCACCGATCCTACGGCCACCATGCTGATCTTTTCGGTCCTGTCGGTCCTTCTGGCGGCGGTGGGCTATGACTTCATCCACATCGCGCAGCGCTGGATCGCCTATACGGTCATGGCAGCCCTTCTGGTCTTCACCGTTGCGTGCGCCGCAAGACTTCAGTTCTCTCCCCAGGACCTGCGACTCGGTCCGTTCCCGCGGGTTGCGTTCCTCGCGCAGTTCTTCGCGGCCGCCTCATACCAGATTTCCTGGTCAATCTACGTTTCCGACTATTCCCGCTATCTGCCGCGCAACGTTGGAGTGCGGCCGGCGTTTCTTTGGACCTATTTCGGCGCCTTGATCGGCGGCGCATGGATGATGCTGGTGGGCACGCTGGCGGCCGCGCTGTTTCCCCAAGTGGAAGTCACTTCGGGGCTTCGGGAAGTGGCCGACTCGGTTCTGCCGGGCTTCGGCCGGCCGCTGATGCTGGCGACGCTCGCCGGCCTGGTGGGTATCACCGCTTTGAATTACTACGGCGCCTCACTCACCCTGCTGAGCGCGGTCGATTGCTTCAAGCCCTCGCCGCCGAGCGTCGCCAAGCGATTCGGGACGTTGGCGCTTTCGCTCCTGGCTGCGTGCCTGATCGCCATGGGGTCTTCGCATGCCTTCGTCAGCAAGTTCGGCGAGTTTTTGGCGGTGCTTCTGTATCTGCTGACGCCGTGGACTGCCATTAATCTGGTCGACTTCTATCTGGTGCGCAAAGGGCACTATTCGGTCCGAGAGATTTTCAACCGTCGGGGTATGTATGGCCTCTGGAACTGGCGCGGCCTGGTCGCCTATTTTGTCGGCTTCGTGGTCATGATCCCGTTTTTCAGTACTGGCGTTTACATGGGAAGCGTCGCACGGGCTCTGGATGGTGCCGACATCGCCATGCTGGTGGGGCTGCCGGTGGCGGCGCTGGTTTACATGATCGCGTGTCGCTCGCTCGATCTTGCCGCCGACCGCACGCAGGCGGAGGCGGCCGACGTGGGACTAGACTAGTGGCGGAATTTCCCACCGCGCTCATCCTCACCAGTGTGCCGTTCCTTGCCTCCATGGGTTTCACTCCGGGGCCGAACAACGTCATGGTCGCAAGTTCGGGGGTGAACTTCGGGTTTCGCGCCACCGTGCCGCACATCCTGGGTATTTCAGTCGGCTATCCGGTAATGCTTTTGCTGGTCGGCCTCGGTCTGGCGAAGGTGTTCGTTGCCGTGCCACAGGTGCACTTCGTCCTCAAGTATGTATGCATCGTGTACCTGCTGTATCTCGCATGGAGGATCGCAAACGCGGCACCGGCCAGCGATTCGCGCGCCGCCCCCAGGCCGTTCAATTTCCTGCCAGCGGCCGCCTTCCAATGGGTGAACGGCAAGGGATGGGTGGTGGCATTGAGCGCGGTCACCACCTACACGGTGGTTTCCTCGACCTTGACGCTGCAGGTGCTGGCGCTGTCGAGCATCGCATTCGTCGTGACGCTGGCAGCCGTTACCTGCTGGACTTTGTTCGGTGCGATGCTCCGCCAATATCTTCAGACCGATAGGCGGCGCAAATATTTCAACTACTCGATGGCGACGCTGCTGGTGCTCTCCATCATTCCTGTCATCTTCGAATAAATTCCGGAGGCGGGGGCGTGCCCCATTCTGGCAGCCCTCAGAGGGCCCGGGTCAGTTCTTCAGCCGATAGCCGGTCTTGAAGATCCAAGCGACCAGCGCTAGGCAGGTGACGAAGAAACCGAGGGTCATGCCCAAGCTGACGCCCACGCTGACGTCGGCGCTGCCGTAGAAACTCCAGCGAAAGCCGCTGATCAGGTACACGATGGGGTTGAACAGGCTGAAGGTGCGCCATGCCGGGGGCAGCATGTCGATGGAGTAGAAAGCACCGCCCAGAAAGGTAAGCGGCGTGATTACCAGCATCGGAATGAACTGCAGTTGTTCGAAGGACTTGGCGAGAATGCCGATGATGAAGCCGAACAGGCTGAAACTGGCAGCAGTCATCAGCAGAAATCCGATCATCCACACCGGATGCAGGATCTTGATTGGCACGAACAGGCTGGCGGTCCCGAGAATCACCAGCCCGAGCGCGACCGACTTGGAGGCCGCTGCGCCCACGTAACCGATGACAATCTCGAATGCGGAGATCGGCGCCGACAAGATCTCATAGATGGTGCCGGTGAACTTCGGAAAGTAGATCCCGAAGGAGGCATTGGACAGGCTCTCTGTAAACAGCGCCAGCATGATGAGCCCGGGCACGATGAAGGCGCCATAGTTGACGCCCGAGGTGGCGGCGAGCCGCGGTCCGATGGCCGCCCCGAACACGACGAAATAGAGGGACGTGGTGATGACCGGGGTTACAAGGCTCTGCAGCAGGGTGCGCAGCGCCCGTGCCATCTCGAAGCGATAAATAGCCCAGATGCCGTAGCGGTTCATGGCGCCTCGCTCACGAGTTGCACAAAAATGTCCTCGAGCGAGCTTTGATGGGTCTGCAGGTCGTCGATTTTTATCGCAAGGTCATTGACCCGCTTGAGCAGGCTGGGGATACCCTCGCTGCCCGCGCTGTCCACGGTATATACAAGCTCGCGACCGCTTCCCTTCAGCTCAAGCCCCCATGAGGCAAGCTCCTCGGGGATTGCGCTCAAGGGCGTGCGCAGATGCAACGTCAGTTGCTTCTTGCCGAGTTTCTTGAGAAGCGATTTTTTCTCCTCGACGACCACCAGGGCGCCTTTGTTGATGACGCCTATGCGGTCGGCCATCTCCTCGGCTTCCTCGATGTAATGCGTGGTCAGGATGATGGTGACGCCTCTCTCGCGCAAGCCCCTCACCAGCGTCCACATGTCGCGTCGCAGTTCTACGTCAACACCCGCAGTCGGCTCGTCCAGAAACAGAATCTGAGGTTCGTGCGATAGCGCCTTTGCGATCATGACGCGACGCTTCATGCCGCCGGAGAGCGTCATGATGCGGCTGTTGCGTTTGTCGAGGAGGGACAGGTCGCGCAACAGGCCTTCAATGAACCTCGGGTCGGGAGGCTTGCCGAAGAGGCCGCGGCTGAAACTCACTGTCGCCCACACTGACTCAAAGGCGTCGGTCGACAGCTCTTGAGGAACCAGGCCAATCTTGGCGCGCGCGGCCCGATAGTCCCGTGCTATGTCATGTCCATCGGCCGTGATACTGCCGCTCGTCGGCGTGACGATGCCGCAGATGATGTTGATGAGCGTGGTTTTTCCGGCACCGTTCGGCCCGAGCAGGGCAAAGATCTCGCCGCGTTCGATGGCGAGGTTGACGCTCCTCAACGCCTGAAAGCCGCCGGCATACGACTTGGTCAGGCCGCTGACTGAGACGATGGGCGCCCGGGTTTCAGGCATTGGTGATGCGGCTGATCAGCGCCTTGGTGAATTGCGCAGAGTTGGCCTTGCCGCCGAGATCGCCGGTTCTGACGTTGTCCACGTTCAAGGTCTGTTCGATCGCGGTGCGAAGGCGCGTCGCCATCTGCGGCAACTGTACATGGTCGAGCATCATGGCAGCAGCCAGTAACAGCGCAGTTGGATTGGCGATCCCTTTGCCGGCGATATCCGGAGCCGATCCATGCACCGCCTCGAAGATCGCCGCATCCACGCCGATGTTGGCGCCCGGCGTCATACCGAGGCCGCCCACGAGCCCTGCGACCAGGTCCGAGAGAATGTCGCCGAAAAGATTCGTGGTCACGAGCACGTCGAACTGCCAGGGATTGAGCACCAGTTTCATGGCGCAGGCGTCGATGATGACCGTATCGAGTATGAATTTGCCCTTGTACTTGCGTTCGTACAATTCGAGTCCGGTTTCGAGAAAAATGCCCGTGAGGGCTTTCATGATGTTTGCTTTGTGAACGATGGAGACTTTTTTACGGCCGGTGGCGACGGCATGCTGGTAGGCAAATTCCAGCACCTGTCGGCTTCCCTGGCGCGTATTGATGCCGGTCGCCATCGCGACCGCGTGCGGATCGTTTTCGATTTGTATGTAGTGCTCGTGACCCACGTACAGACCTTCCAAATTTTCTCGCACCACCACCAGGTCGATGTTCTCGAATCGTCCACCCGGCACCATGGTGCGCGCGGGGCGTAGATTGGCATACAGACGGAATTCCTCCCGAAGCCTTACGTTCGATGAGCGATATCCGCCGCCGGACGGCGTCTCCAAGGGCCCCTTGAGTGCCAGACGGTTGCGCCTGATGCTGTCGATGGTTTTGGCGGGCAGAGGATCGCCTGCGGATTTGACGCCCTCGAGACCCGCGATTTGCGTTTCCCATTGGAACGGGGCTTTCAATGCGTCGAGCGCCGCCAGGGTGCTGTCCATGATTTCGGGCCCAATACCATCGCCGGGAATGAGTGTGGCGGGAATCGAATTCGACATCGTCATTTCTTCCAATTGGGCAAAGGGGCTAGGATACTCGAAGAACCCACCCGAGAGCGCCCCGCTTGACAGTCGCAGCCCCGCACGCCGATGAAGTCATCGCCGAGACACGGCGCTGGCTCGAGAAGGCAGTCATCGGTCTTAACCTTTGTCCCTTTGCGGCGCATCCCTATCGTAGCGGCCGGGTCCGATTCGCAGTGAGCGAAGCGCGTACGCCGCAGGAACTGCTGTTGGATCTTGAAGCGGAGCTTCACCTGTTGAGCGAGGCGGATCAAAGCAGCTGCGAGACGACGCTTCTAATTCACCCCGCGACCCTTCAGGAATTCCTCCCGTACAACGACTTCCTCGCCGAGTGCGACGAGTTGATCGAGTCAGTCGGTCTGGAGGGGGTCTTGCAGGTGGCGACCTTTCATCCCCAATACCAATTTGCGGAGACTTTCTCCGATGACATCGAGAACTACACCAACAGGTCCCCATATCCTACTCTGCACCTGTTGCGGGAGGAGAGCGTGAGCAGGGCGGTGGAAACCACCGATACCGAGGAGATTTATCAACGCAATATCCGAACGCTCAAAGGACTGGGTTTGCAGGGTTGGCTGAATCTATGGCGGAGCTAGGCGCTTTTTCATGGGAACGAATTCAATTTTTTGGCCTTGCCCCAAGTCATAGTTGACGTGCTCGCCGCCGATGTAACCCCGGGCCGCATAGAGCTTGAGCCCGGGCAGCGTGGCCATCAGTTCCACTTCCTGGTAACCGTGCTGACGCGCCTGCTGCTCGCAGTGCTCGAGGAGCAGGGTGCCGATGCCGCGACGCGCATGTAGCGGGTCGACGAAGAAGGCGCGAATTTTGGCAGCCTGGGTCTTGGGATCGAGCACGGAAGTGTCGCGACCGGATCGTTCATCCCCGCCGAACAATGTGGAGCGATAGCTCCATCCTCCGCAGGCCACGCATTCCCCGGATTCTTCGACCACGAAATACGTCCGATCTATTAGCAGCTGGGAGTCGACGCCGAAGGCGCCGCGCAACGCGCCTTCCACCTGCTCAGGCCGATAGTCATCCCTGCTCAGGCCACGCGCCGAGCGCCTGATCAGTTCATTCAACATCGGTATATCGCCAGGTTCGGCGGGCCGAACCGAGAAACCCATTCTCAATGTCCCTGCGGTAGAACCTCGGTGCCACTGCGCCGGTAGATGAGGCCGCCTTTCATCACGAAGCTCACGTGGCGAAACAGCTCCGGCTGTTGCAGCGGATTGCCGTCGGTGGCCACCAAATCCGCGTAGTGTCCGGGCTGCACGGTGCCCAAGAGGTCGGAGGCACCCAAAAGCTCCGCGCTGCTGCGCGTTGCGGTGATCAATGCCTGTGCGGGGGTCATGCCGTTGGCGATCAAGAGTGCAAACTCCTGCGTGTGATCGCCCTGACCCAGATCCGTTCCATAGGCGATCTTGACTCCGGACTTCAGGGCGAGCGGCAGATTTTTCTTGGGCAGTGGATCGTATTGCAGCTCTTTCTCAGGGGTTCCGGGCGTCAGCAGCTCGGGATGATCGTGGGCGGCTGTGTAAAATACTTCGTAAACCGTCAAGGTCGGCACCAGGAACGTACCGTGAGCCTTCATCAGTTCGAAGGTCTGCGCGGTGGCAAACGAACCGTGCTCGATAGAATCCACCCCGGCACGCACGGCATTTTCGATGGTGGAGGCAGGGTAAATGTGCGCTGCCACCTTGAGTCCAAGCCCGTGCGCTGTCTCGACCACCGCGCGCATCTCCTCGTTGGTCATGAGCTGCCGGTTGGGATCATCGCCCGTCGAGGCGATGCCGCCGGAGGGGATGACCTTGATGACGGTTGCTCCGCGCCGCTTATGCTGGCGCACCTTGAGGCGAGCTTCGTCAGTGGAATCCACCAATCCGTTGTCCCATCCCGGGTGGGACAAGGCCGGATCGAGGCCATTATGGTAATCGCCATGACCAGCGGTCGGGCTCAGAGGCTCCAGAGACACCCACAGTCTAGGGCCGGAAATCTTTCCTGCTTCGATGGCGTTCTTCACAGATACGGTGTCATCGCCGCCGCCCACGTCACGCGCGCTGGTAAATCCCTGCTGCAGCATCTGTCGTGAAAACAGCGCGCCATCGAAGGCGCGGTCGATGTCCGAGTGGGTCAGTTCGTATTCGGTGGCGTTGGTCTTCGCAGGCAGGAGCGCCGCGATATGCACGTGGCAATCGATGAAGCCCGGCATGAGCGTCGATGAAGAGAGGTCCACAACTTCGGCGCCGTGCTGCTCGACAAAGCCGTCCTTGATATCGACGATCTTGTCATCGTGGATCATCACCGATACATGGCTGCGCGGCGCGCCGGTGGTTCCGTCGAGCAGGGTCCCCGCATGAATCACCACGTCTCGGGCTCCGGCCGGGGCAGCCCAGCTCAGGACGCCGGTCATCGCCAGCGTCAGCAGCATGTTTCGCAAGATTGCAGTTCTCCTGGAAGAATTGCGGAAGTGTAGGGCTTGGTCCGGGATACATGCTAGTCTTTTGGCAGCGTTTCCACGCGCCAGGGAGGACTAACAATGTATTCGAAACCAGCCGCGCCCGTGAGCATCGGCAAGGTCTTGGACGGCGCATTCAGCCTGTGGTGGCCCTCATTAAAACTGACGTGGCCGCTGGTGTTGATACCGAAGGTCGCGGCCGTCATCCTCATGTACTTCCAGATCGGTGCCACCATCCCTGCTCAGGCACTGCAGATCTACATTCAGTCACCCCTTATCAGCGTGCTTCAGGTGCTGATATCCCTGGGCGCGCTGGGGCTCTACTGCGCTGCTTTCTTGAGAGTCGATGAATTCGCGCACGGGCGCGAGCTCGCTCTTGGTGCGAGCATTTCACGGGGATTCGGTCTCTGGGGAAAAGCCTTCGGCCTCGTCCTCATCGGAATCCTGGTTGCGATACCCATAATGGTGCCGGCGTTGATGGTGGGGTCGGTGACGACGCCCGGCCAGTTGGGTTCGGGTCTTGCTTTGTTCGCCGTGTTCGCTTTCTTCTATGGGATCTTCTTCCTGGTGATTTTCGGGCGCCTTTTCTTGGCCTTTCCAATCTTGGTGGTCGAAAAAAAATCTGCCGTTAGCTCCATTAAAGCCAGTTGGTACCTTACGCGCGGCTATTGGTGGCGCTGTGCTGCAATCCTCACCATCCTCGCCATCGTCGCCTACGCCGTTGCCTTCATCTTTGGACTCGTAGTCGGCGTGATGGGTGTCCGTGACGCTCTCCACAACGCCAACGTTTATGGATTGAGCCGCTCGATTTTTCTGTCGAGTATGCTGATAGGGGTGGTATCGAGCCTGGTATTCACGCCCCTCTTCTACGGCGGCCTGCTTTCCATCTACTACGACCTGAAGATGCGCAAGGAGGGAGGGGACCTCGCAGGTCGCGTTGAGGCCCTGAGTCCGGGCCGGGCCTGATGTGGTTGGAAGTCGACGCGCCGCGATCGGTCGGCGGCGTCATCGATCGCACACTGCGAGCTTATCGCCGCGGCCTGCGCCCATTGTTGCAGATTTATTTGCTGTTCGCCCTAATCGCAGCCATCCCTATATCGCAATTGCCGGCCCAAAGAGGAGGCTGATAATGGCGCCAATAGTCACTTCATCGTTGCGATGCCAACGCCATGGGTCGAATGCAGGTTCAACGCCGGTGCGTACACGCTGCACGTCGTCGATCTCAAGTCGCGTCGCGAGGGTCGAGACCCCGCGCTCCAAGTCGCCTGGTTGAGTGCTTGAGTTCATTGCGCCTTGTAGTCTCCGCGATCCCGCTGCTTCTCGGCGCTTTGGCTGCCGGAGCGACCCCACGCGAGGACTTGCATGCGTGCGTGACCCAAGTCCAAGGTCAGGAGTCTTCAGATCGTAAGCTCATCGAACTTTGCCCGAACATAGAGCATTCTCTCGCCGCCCTCGGTCTCGACCGTCAAATTAAAATTGATGCGGGTCAGAAACCAAACTTGCAGGTGCTGGAGGACATCGACACATTGGTGCGCCGCTATACGGGCTCTCCTGCCGCGCGTGTTGCTTCGACCGCCGCTCTGGCGTCGATAGCGGAACGGGTGAACGGAAAGAAGATGGAACCGCAACGTACTTGGTGGGACCGATTCAAGGACTGGGTGCGACAATGGTTCTCGGATCACGTGCCCTCCGACAAAGGATGGCTTGACGGGTGGCTGAAGCGGCTAGGGGAGTCGAAGCAACTGCTGAACGTGCTTTTCTACCTCTGCATGGGACTCGTCGTAGTTGCCGCTGTAGCGGTGATCATCAATGAGGTGCGTGCCGCGAATTGGCTTCGAAAGCACAGGCACGGTCCGCCCGACCCAAGCGGCATGCACCCCCAGATTCCCGCGGACTTCGACCCTGCGCAAGCACGCTCCGGCATTGCGCAACTCTTGGGATTGCTGGTGGTTCGGCTCGTCGCCACCGGGCGTCTTCGCGCGGAGCGCACCCTTACTCACCGCGAACTGGTGAAGCGCAGCGTTTTTGACAACGACGAGCAGCACAGGATCTTCGCGTCCGTGGCGCTGTCCGCCGAGGCGCTAATGTATGGCGCTCGTGGATCGAACGCATCCGAGAAGCTGATGCAGCAGGGGAGCGCGCTGCTCTCCCAGATCGCGCAATCGCCCAAGCGAGACTACCCGTGAAGGATCGTTTGATAACAGTCGGGCTTGCCATTGCGGCATTAGCCATCGTTTACGCTCTGTTCATCCCAAAGCCGCAACGGGCGGAAGAGGAGCCTTCACGACCGCTGAGCACCGAAGGCCGCTCGGGGGGTTACCAAGTGCTGTGGCAATGGCTTGCGAGCGAACACATTGGCGAAGTCGCTTCGCGCAGCCGTTACGATGTCTTGGCGCGTCGTTTCGGCGGCGGGGAAGGAGGCAACGTTCTTCTGGCCAGCCTGCCTTACGAAAACGCCCCTAACCCGACCGAAACGGCCGAACTCCAAAAGTGGGTGCAGTCGGGCAACACCTTGTTGGTGCTCGCGGCCCTCGACGACACGCCGGCTTGGTCGCTCGCTTATGGCGATCGTTTAGTCGACGAGGTGAAGCAACTCACCGGCATGAAAGCGACCGAAGAGAAGCAGATATCGGAAAAGAATCGAATGGCCGAACTGCGCAACGGCGTGTCGACGCTCATGGCCGACCGGAGCAGTGTCATCGAGCCGCGCGGCGTTCATCCGCTTCTTGCGGGAGTGAGATCCGTGACGGTCACTTCAGAATTCCCTTCATCGCGCTGGAAAGGATCAATCGGGGATGATGCGGCGCTTCTGGACATTGCCTCCGTGCAGGGCAGCGACGACACTGCGATCTGGCTGATGCGCAAGGACGCGGGACAAGTCATCGTGATCGGTTTCGCCGGCATATTCAACAACCGCAACATCGCTACCGGTGATGCCGGCCGTTTGATTTCCAATGTACTGGGCTGGTGCCTCAGGCCCGGCGGCTCCTTGATTTTCGACGATGCCCATCACGGTGCCGTCGACTATTACGACGCCAAGGCTTTTTTTGCGGACCCAAGATTGCATCGCACGCTGCTGTGGCTCGTGGCGCTGTGGCTGGTTTTCGTCTTTGGGATTCAGCGCCTGCGTATTCACCCGCAGACGTGGCACGCGGCGGATATCACATCGTTCATCGCCACCAGCGGCGAATTTCTTGCGAGCGTCGTAACGCCGCGGGTTGCGGCGGCAAGGCTCCTGGCAAACTTTTTCAACGGCATCCGTCGCCGCTTGAATCTGCCGGAGAACGGCAGCGCGGAGTGGCAGTGGCTGGCGTCGCAGCCCAAGGTCTTGAACGGCGAGGTGCAGGCACTGCGCAATTTTCAGGCGCAACTGGACGCCGGCAAGAGGGTGAGCGTTGTTGGACTTCATACTTTGATTTGTCAATTGCGGGAAAAATTAACATGAGCACGGCGGCAGAATCTTTGTCTCGGCGCCTCCAAGAGGCGCTCGGCCAGTCAGTCGTTGGACTTGAATTGGTGATTCGCGCCCTGACTGTGGCGGTGGTAGCACGCGGGCACATCCTTCTGCAGGGGCCGCCGGGTCTCGGCAAGACCTTGCTGTCGAAGAGTCTGGCGACGGTGCTCGCAGGTACTTACCGCCGCGTTCAAGGCACCGCCGACCTGATGCCTTCCGACATCATCGGCGTGCATGTATTCGACTCCTCCAAAGGGAGCTTTGAGTTCCGGCCGGGCCCGTTGTTTGCGGAAGTACTGCTGGTGGACGAGGTCAACCGCACGGGTCCCAAGACCCAGTCGGCGTTGCTGGAGGCGATGGAGGAGAGGCAGGTTACCGTGGAGCGGCAGACCTATGCGTTGCCGGAGCGATTTCTCGTCATTGCTACTCAAAATCCGGGCGATTTTGAGGGCACTTACCCATTGCCGGAGTCGCAGCTGGACCGCTTCATGCTGCGCATCGACATGAGCTATCCCGCGCGGGCGAATGAGGCAAAAATTCTCAGCCAGTACGCGGGAATCAGCACTCGCCCCGCGGCCCCACAGGTTGTCTCCCTGACCGAGGGGGAACTGCAGGCGGCCCGCGCCGATGTCGATGCTGTCCACATGGCGCAGGAGCTGGTGGAATACGTCCTGTCGCTTGCGCAGGCATCCCGGGAGCATGCTCAGCTTACCCTAGGATTGTCCACCCGCGGCGTGCTGGCGGTGCTGCGTGCGGCGCGAGTGGCTGCGGCGCTGAGGGGCGCCGAGTTCGTAACCCCAGACGACGTCAAAGATATGCTGCCGCATGCCGCCTCGCATCGCCTGGTGCTTTCTCCGGAAGCGCTGCTCGAGGGTGTCAGCACGCAGGATGTGGTGCAACGTCTGCTGCAGCAAGTCGCGGTGCCACGCTGAAATGAGCCTGCGGCGAAATGGAATAATCCTGGTGATAGCCATCGTACTGATCGCCATCATCGGGGATTGGAATCCGGACGCGGCGCTCAAAGTCGGTTGGCGCCTGCCGGCTGCGCTGCTACTGCTCGGACTCGCCTACGAGCACTGGATGTTGTCGCGCGCGCGGTGGCGGGTGCAGCTCGATGCGCCGGCAAAAATTTATCTTGGTCGCGAAACTCGGGTCGAGCTCTCGCTGGCTCATGCCTTGGCGCGCCGACTCGACGTAGAAGTTTCGCCGACTGCGCCAAGTTTCGTTGCGATGGATCCGCGCATCGAGGCGCTGCGCATCGAACCGGAGCATACGGGCTCCTTCGTGTTGACTGTGACCGGAACGCGGCTCGGCGAGTTTGCCTGGCCGGAAACCCCGCTGCGCGTGGCGGGACCACTGGGCCTTGCCTGGTGGCCGAGAGAAGTGTCGTGCGGTTGCTCGATCCGGGTCATGCCGGATCTTTTGCGCAGCGAAGATGAAGCGAAGAGCGTCGCGGCGATCGGCGCGAGCCCGGCGGTGCAGGCCGGCGGTGGCGCGGAGGTGCTGAGGTTGCGCGACTACCGAGAGGGCGATCCGCCTCGACTGGTCGACTGGAAGGCCACCGCGCGGGCGGGCCGGCTCATTAGCCGGGACTACTCGCAGGAACGGGGCCTCAGCATCGTGCTCTTGGTCGACGCAGGCCGCTCGAGCGAGCTGCGGGCCGGATCGCTCGACCGGTTCGCCCACTACGTCAACGTCGCCGCGCGCCTGGCACAGTATGCCGCCAGTCGTGAGGATCTAGTCGGTCTTGTCGTCTATGCGGACAGGCCCTTGGCGGCCCTGGCTCCCGCGCGCGGGGCGCCCGCGGTATCGCGTTTGCGTGCAGTGTTGGCTGCCAGTCAGATTGAACGCACCGAATCAAATCCGATGTATGCGGTTGCGCGGGTCAAATCGTTGGTAAGGCACCGGAGTCTGGTGATAGTGCTCACCGATTTCGACGATGCTTCGGCGCAAAGCCAGTTGGCCCATGCGGTGCGATTCCTGCTGCCGAAACATCTGCCGTTTGTCGCTGGACTGTCCAGTGCTGCGGCCGAGCGGCTGGCCACCACCGCGGGCACAGACTGGCTGGATCCGTACAAGTCCCTCGCTGCGCAGGAGTATTGCACTGGCCTTGAGCGCAAAGTGCGGTCCCTCAATGCGATGGGCGCTCCAGCGCTGGCCGCGCGACCCGAGCTTTTGGAGCGCGCTGTATTTGCGGCCTACGAGCGGTTCAATCGACAGCGCCGCGCTTGACGGTAGCTCCCAGAAGACGCCCGCTCAAAAGCACGATCATCACGACGAAATAACAAACTCCGATCACTACCCGGCTCGCCAACGGGAAGAGAGGATCCGGAGATACGAGCCCCTCTATAAAGCCGCATCCGATGAGAAGCGCGGCGCACAACATTATAAGGGGTGCCAATTGGTGAGCGCAGGCCTCGAACGAGTCGCGCCGCGTAGGCAACTGCGGCCGGATGATGGACTCGCCCAAGGCCACGCCGCAGGCGCCGGCGATGCAGATGACGGAAAGCTCCACCGGGCCGTGAGCAATCGTAAAGGCGAACAGGGCGGCTGCAAGATGGTGCTGGGACACGAACGCGAACACCGCACCGAGCATCAGGCCATTGAACAGGACCAGATAGAACGTCGCGAGGCCCAGAAAAATCCCGGCACAGAAGGCCAAGACGCTCACCATGATGTTGTTGGCCAGAATGCTGATCGAGAGGATGGAGGAGGGTGTCACGTTGATGATGCCCTCCGTCCATAAATGTCCCTTTTCGACATGATCGATCATGGTCGGACTCGCGATGAGGCTGATGAGGGCGGGAAAAGTGGAGATAAGCCACCATCCGACCAATGCTCCAGAGATCATGAGCGAGGCCATGAGCAAGATCTTGCCGCGTATCGCTGAGGCCGCCTGCGGAATCGAAGTGCGCAGCAAGCCGGCAAGCGCATGGCGACTGCCGACGGGCTTGCGGCTGATGAGCGCATGCAATTGCGAATACAGCGATTCGAGCGCGGCAGTGGTGCGGCTCTGCGGCGCTACGCGGCGCGCCATGGCCAGATCCCTCGCCAACCCGCGGTAGGATTCGACCGCATTGAGCGCTTCATCGATCGAGCCAGCGCCACCTGCCCGCAATTTCGCCACGGCGGCGACCAGGATGCGCCAGCTCGCGGCGCGCGCCAGTATCCATGTGCGCATTTCTGCGCGGTCAGATGACATCGGCTGAGGGCGCGGGTTGCAGCACCGCTGTCAGTCGAACGCGCACTTGATCATCGCTCAAGCCTTCGATGTCTTCGCTGGCCGACACGATGCGCTTTAGAAGTGCTCGTCCGATGCTAGCTCGATGGCCGGACTCGAGCGAGTCCCAGCGCTCCAGTAGCTGATCCACCAGTTCCAGCGTCTCGAGCGGCAGTGACGAGGCGCGCGCCGCGGACTCCAATCGATCGAGCGACTTCTCCGCCTCGGAACCATCGATGACCAGCAGCGTGCCCGCAGCCATGTCGCCGATGCGCACATGGTGACGGGTGATCAAACAGCAGATCAGGCCGACGGCATAGATGAAAGGCAGGCTGTCGATGAGGCGGAACAGGTTGCGAATCAGTAGCGCCAGTGTGCTTGGCGAGCCGCCGTGACGATTCAGGATGCGGACGCCCGCCATCCGCTTCCCCGGGGTGCGTCCACGCATCGCAACCTCAAGCACCGGGTGATAGAGGAAATACAGCAGGCTCGCCGGCAATGATGTCAGCAGCGCATCGTGGCTGCGCAGTTTGGCATCAAACCGCAAGATGACAACAGTCACGAACAGCCACGCAAGCGCCAATAGCAGTCTGATATGCCAATCGATCACGAACGCGTAGCTGCGGCTGCCGGGACCGGCGAGGCTCAGCGTCATGTCCACGCCCGTGACGCTGCGTACGGCTATCTGATCATCGCCCACGTCGAACATCCTCTATCTCACGATGCATCCTCGTTGAACGGATGACTTGCATCCGGCGCACCGCGACAACATCTTATCAGCACCCCAGTGTTCAGTTTGCGCGCCTTCACGTAAACTCGAGATAAAGAAGGCACTCAAGCCTCTCTTTTTGGGGAAGAATGATGAATAAAGCCATCGGGTGCGCCGCGTGCGCATCGCTGCTTGCCGGATTTTCGACATTCGTCATGGGAGCGGATTTTCCAAACCCGCTGCCGCCGGAAGCCATACCCAGGGTCGAAACTCTGCCCGCCAAGTATCCAACCGGCTGGGCGTTCCTCAATTACGCGGGCGATCGCATCGAACTGCGCAACGTCGGGAGCGACTCGCGCGAGGTCAAGGGTCAGTTGCAGGCGCACGACTCGGCCACCATCCTCATTTCCGACCAGCGCCCCGAGCTGTACGTCGCCGATACGGTCTGGTCGCGCGGCACTCGCGGCACGCGCACCGATTTCATCACCATTTACGACAAGCAAACCTTCAATGTCGTCGATGAAATCGTCCTGCCCGGCACCAAGCGCGCCCTCATCACGGCGATGGAGGGCTTGACCACCTTTACCGACGAGCAGCGCATGGAGCTCGTCTTCAACTTCACGCCGGCCTCATCGGTGACCGTGGTCGATCTGGTCAACCGCAAGGTGTTGGGCGATGTGGAGATACCCGGCTGCTCGCTGGTCTACCCGTCAGGCAAACGCGGTTTCTCGACCTTGTGCCAAAGCGGCACGCTGCTTTCCATCCGCCTGGATGAAAAAGGTGCGGTTGCCGGGCGCTCCGAATCCAAGGCCTTCAATCCGCTCGATACGGATCCCCTGTTCACGGCCTCGGCCCTGATCGGCGGCATCCGCTACTTTCCCAGCCTGCATGGCCGCATCCAGCCGATCGACATGCGCACCGAGGACGTCAAGGTTCTTCCGGACTGGCCGCTGGTGTCCGCCGCCGACGCGTCGGGCAATTGGCGGCCGAGCGGCTGGCAGATCCTGGCAAGCGATGAACAAAAGCTGCTCTACGTGCTGATGCAGGCGGACGCCCATGAGGGCACTCACAAGGATCCTGCGAACGAGGTATGGGTGTACAACGTCGCCAGCAAGGCTCGCCTCAAACGTCTGCGGCTGGTGCGCCCCGGTTCATCCATATCTCTTACCCACACCGCCGATCCCTTGCTTCTGGTGCAGGCCGGCGAACGGCTCGACGTGTACCAAGCCAGCGACGGCAGTTTGGTTCGCAGCCTGGATTTGCCGGGCTTTCACACCCGAATGCAAATTGACCCCGCGCGCTAGGAGAAGGATGTGGCTCAATTCGACCTGATCACTGAAAAAATGCTGCGCTCCATGGCCGGGCGCACTTCTCGGCGGAGCATCATCGGCATGTTGGGCAGCATGCTGGCCGGCGCCAGCAGCCTGCCTTTGCTGCCGGTAGGGCACGCCAACGCGGCGGAAGCCAAGAGCACCGACGGCCCGCCCGATCCCAACTCCGGCGAAACCGCGCCACAAAGCACAGGCAATCCTCAGGATCCGGGAGATCCCACCAAGTGCGACTACTGGCGCTACTGCGCCATCGACGGGTCACTGTGTGCCTGTTACGGCGGCACCAAGACTTCCTGCCCGCCGGGCACCGAGATGTCGCCGATCACCTGGATCGGCACCTGCCGAAACCCCGCCGACAGCCGCAACTACATCGTCTCCTACAACGACTGCTGCGGCGGCCTGCCGTGGGGCCGCTGCGCCTGTCAGAACAATCAGGGCGACCGTCCGGTGGTGCGTCCGCAGAACAACAATGAGGTCACTTGGTGCTTTGGAGTGCAGAGCCAGTCCTACACCTGCACGGTATCCATCATCCTGGGCGTGGCCATTGACCAGAAGTAAGAGCCGGGCACTGCTGCTGCTGGGGGCCGGATGCCTCGCCGGCGGTGCCGCACCAGCGGCGGACACCGGCGGCGCCGCCGTGTTCGCCGGCCGCTGCGCCGTGTGTCACGGGCCGCAGGCGGCGGGGGTTCCCGGGACCTTTCCGTCGCTGCACGAGCAAGTGGTGGGCTTTGCCAAGACGGAAGCGGGACGCGATTATCTCGTCATGGTCGTCAGCACCGGTCTCATGGGGCAACTCGAGGTTGCCGGCGTCAAGTACAACAACGTCATGCCGGCGCAGTCGGGCCTCACGGAGACCGATGTGGCCGCGGTCTTGAACTACCTTGCGAGCGATCTGGGCAAGAATGAACTGGGCAGCGCCGCGCTCGACGCGGATGCGGTCAAGGCAGCGCGCGCGCGACATCCGGACAACTCCAGTCAGGCCACGCGGGCCTTGAGGCCGGGGGGCTGACGTGCAGCGCCTGCCGCTGGTTCTGTTGTTGGCGGCTTTCGCGCTGCTCGCGCGCGGTCTGCTCGCACAAGTGAACGAGTCCATTCCCGGGGTCGAGAACGCGCAGCGCGCCTGGCAGAACTGGGCGCTCAATTGTCAGGGCTGCCACCGGCCGGATGGCAGCGGTTCCGCCGAGACCACTCCCGCACTCCTCGGTACCACGGCCAAATTTCTCAAGGTCCCGGAAGGACGCGAGTACTTGAGCCGCGTTCCCGGTGTCGCCACCTCGGCGTTGAGCGACCGCGACCTCGCCGAGGAACTCAACTGGATGCTGTGGCGCTTCGACAAGCAGGACATTCCCAACGACTTCAAGCCCTACACCACGGATGAGGTCAAGGAGCTTCGTTCGCGGCCCCTGCGGCTCGAGGCCTCGAAAATGCGCGCCGAGCTGCTGTCCCGGGCCGAGGGAATCGGCAAGCAGTAGAAGCATGAGGGTGCTGCGCCGTCTGTCCTCCTGGCGTCACGGCTTCTGGTTGAAGGTCTCGGAGAGCCTGCGCTTCTCGCGCGGCGTGAAGCGCGAGCCCCCGGCGCTCACGCTCTCGCTGCCCGCCGCGCAGCAGTTGCGCGCGCGGCAACTCGCCGAACGCTTCGGCGTTTGCTTCGAGACAAGGTTCAGCGCGAAAACCAGCCTCAACAACTACGAATATCTCGACCTGCTGGAGCGCGGCTTTGCCGCCGCAGGCATTTCACCGCCGCAGCCGCGAGTGCTCACGGATGTGGGCTCGGCGAGTTTCTGGTATGGCCCGGCCCTGGCGGCCTTCTTTCGGCCCGCGGCGCTCGTCGGCATCGAGTTGGAGGGGCACCGCCTGTTTCGCGACTGGCACACCCGCATCGACTATGCTCGGGGATACCTGACGGAACTCCCGTTCGCCGAGTTCGTCATCGCCGATTACTCAAGCTATGTCCGCCCGGCCGATCTCATCACGGCCATATTTCCCTTCCTCACCGAACACTCGGTCCTCGCCTGGCGGCTGCCGCTCACCGTGCTAAGTCCCGGCAGGCTGTTCAGCCGGATCGCATCGAACCTCACCGCGGACGGCCTTTTCTTCATGATCAACCACGGTCCGACCGAGGCCCGATTGGCCCATCAATGCTGCATTGCGGCGGGACTTAGGCTGCGGGCGTCCTGGGCGGGGGAGGGCGACTTTTCGGGCCATCGGCTCGAACCGGCGATGCTCTCTTGGTGGGCGCCGGGGTCCGCGCTTAACCTCGGTTAAGAGCAAAATGGTCGTGTTTATCAGGCTATTGCTGTAGTATCCGCGCCGGTTCGTGAACTTCTACTTGGTCCGTTTCCGGTCACCGCGCCGCTCCGGCGTCACCTTGACCCCAAACCTACAAAGCAGTTCTTTTCGATCCAAGGTGGCTGGCACTCCCATTAAGTTAATCAGATAACGAAGTAGGCGGTGTCCGGCCGATTGTTTCTTTTGTAGTAGGTATTTCTCACATGACGAAAATGTATGTTGGCAATCTTCCGTTCTCAATGGACGAGTCCTCGGTACGCACGCTGTTCGAGAAGCACGGCGCCGTACAGTCGGTCGCGTTGATCAACGACCGCGACACGGGTCGTCCCCGTGGGTTCGGCTTCGTGGAAATGGCCAGTGCCGATGCGGCGCGCGCCATGCAGGCCCTGAACGGGCAGGAAGTCGAAGGAAGAGTGCTGAAGGTGAACGAGGCACAGGAGCGCACCGGCGGCGGCGGCGGCGGCGGTGGTGGGTCGCGGGGTCCGAAGCGCTGGTAAGGCGTTTCTAGATCTTTTTGCGATTACTGAGGCCGCAGCGATGCGGCCTCAGTCGTTTTGGGCACAAGGGTTTACGGGATACCCCCTATTGCCTATAATCGCGGCCCTCGGCGGGGGTCTTGGGCTGGCATTCTGGTCGATGGACTTTCTAGGTCCGTTGAGCCGTGGCCCCGCGTTCTTGAAAATCGGCCCCTTAACGGGGCCTTTTCGTTGCAGTATCAAGGGGGCCGATGGTCCCCTTTTTAGTTTTTAAGGACCAGAAAGAATGCATGACGCCTTGATGCGCTTGCTAGAGCCGCCCATCGAGGCGTTGGACTACGAATTGGTTGATGTCGAGTTCGCGCGCGAGGGGCGCGGTGGAGTGCTGCGGATCTATATCGATTGCCGGACGCCCGATGGGATGCCCGGCATCACGGTTGATGACTGTGCGCGAGTCAGCCACATCGTCAGCGAAGTGTTGGAGACGCACGATCCGATCAAGGGGCCATACACGCTCGAGGTTTCCTCGCCGGGCTTTGATCGCGTTTTGCGCACGCCGGCGCATTTCGCGCGGTTCGTGGGCGAACGGGTGTTTGCGGAGCTGAAGCTTCCCATCGAGGGGCGGCGGCGCTTCGCCGGAGTATTGAAGTCGGTGTCGGACGACACGATTGTGGTGGAAGTCGATGGCAAGGCGCACAGCCTGCCGCTCGACCGGATTCAGAAGGCGAGATTGCGGCCGGGGTGACCAGGAGTCAGGGGTCTATGAACAAAGAAATTTTGATGGCGGTAGATGCCGTTTCCAACGAGAAAGGCGTCGACAAGGAAATCATCTTCGATGCGCTCGAAGCCGCCCTCGCGTCCGCGACCCGCAAGAAGCACGGCGAGGAGCTCGACGTGCGCGTGTCCATCAACCGCAAGACCGGTGCGTACGACACCTTCCGGCGCTGGAAGGTGTTCGCGGACGACTCCTCCGAACTCGAGGTGCCGGACCGCGAGCTCAGGCTCGACGACGCGCGTGAGATCGACAAGGACGTGGAGGTGGGCGGCTATGTGGAGGAACCGATGGAGTCGGTGCCCTTCGGCCGCATCCTGGCGCAGACTGCCAAGCAGGTCATCGTGCAGAAGGTGCGCGAGGCCGAGCGTGCCCAGGTGGTGGATGCCTACAAGGACCGGGCCGGCACCTTGGTGTCGGGCATCGTCAAGCGCGTCGATCGCAACGGCGTGTACGTTGATTTGGGCGCCAACGCCGAAGGCTTCATAGCGCGCGAAGAGATGATTCCGCGCGAACCGGTGCGCTCGCAGGACCGCATCAAGTCGTTTCTCAAGGAGGTGCGCACCGAGCCGCGCGGCCCGCAGCTATTCCTGTCCCGAACCGCGCCGGAATTTCTCATCGAACTGTTCAAGCTCGAGGTGCCGGAAGTCGGCCAGGGCCTGATCAACATTCTGGCGGCGGCGCGCGACCCGGGCGTGCGCGCCAAGATCGCGGTGCGCAGCAACGATCCGCGGGTGGATCCGGTGGGCGCCTGCGTCGGCATGCGCGGTTCGCGCGTGCAGGCGGTATCCAACGAAATCGCCGGCGAGCGCGTCGACATCATTCCCTATGACGAGAACAACGCGCAGTTCGTCATCAACGCCATGGCGCCGGCCGAAGTCACCTCCATCGTCGTCGACGAGGATTCGCATTCCATGGACATCGCGGTGTCGGAGGACAAGCTGTCGCAGGCCATCGGCCGCGGCGGCCAGAACATCCGCCTGGCGAGCGAGCTCACCGGCTGGGAGCTGAACGTCATGAGCGAGTCGCAGGCCGAGGCGAAGAGCGAGACCGAGTCCCTCGCGTTGCGCGAGACCTTCATGAAGCAGCTCGACGTCGACGCCGACGTCGCCAGCATCCTGGTGCAGGAGGGCTTCTCGACCATCGAGGAGATCGCCTACGTACCGGCGAGCGAACTGAGCGCCATCGAGGAATTCGACGAGGAGATCGTCAAGGAACTTCGCACCCGCGCGCGCGACGTGCTGCTCACCCAGGCGATCGCCAGCGAGGAATCCATGGACGGCGGCGAACCGAGTGCGGATTTGATCGAGATTACCGGCGATGAGCTCGCCAAGTCACTCGCCCGCAAGGGCGTGAAGACCCGCGACGATCTGGCGGACTTGGCGGTCGATGAGCTCGTGGAGATGGGTGGCGTGGATGAAAAACAGGCCGCGGATCTCATTATGAATGCACGGAAGCACTGGTTTGAGGAAGAGGCGAAGGCCTAGGAGCGAGTATGGCAGATGTAACCGTCGCGCAATTTGCTGAGGTGCTGAAGGTCCCCGTGGACCGACTGCTGCAGCAGCTCGACCAGGCCGGAATCAAGGTCGACGGCGCGCAGACCATGATCAGCGAGGATGCCAAGCACGAGCTGCTGACGCATCTTAGGCGCAGCCACGGCCATGGCGAACAGGGAGACGCCGCGCCGCGCAAGATCACGTTGCGCCGCAAATCGCAGTCCGAGCTCAAACTCGCCAGCGTTCAAGGGCGAGCCCGCACCGTCAATGTCGAGGTGCGCAGCAAGCGCACCTATGTGAAGCGCGAAGTCCTCGAGGATCAGGCGCGCCACCAGCAGGAGGAACTCGACCGGCAACGCGAGACCGAAGAGCAGGCGCGCCTCGCGCGCGAGGCCGCGGAACGCGACCGGCTTGAGAAAGAGCGGCTCGATCGCGAGCGGATCGAAGAAGAGAACCGCAAGCGCACCGATGAGGAAAACCGCAAGCGCACCGCAGAAGAGGAGGCGCGCCGCACCGCCGAGACGCAGGCGCGCGAAGCGGCCGAACGCGAACGCAAGACTGCCACGACGGTCAAGCAGGCGAAACCTGCGCGCACCGAGACGGATGAAAACAAGACCCGCTACGGCCGACAGGAACTGCACATCGCGGGCGATGTGAGTTCGCGCCACAAGAAGAAGAAATCACGCGACGGGCGGCGGCGCAGCATGGGTGATGCCACCGATGCCAAGCACGGCTTCGAGATGCCGACTGCGCGCGTGGTGCGCGAGGTGGCGGTGGGCGAGGCCATGACGGTGGGCGAGCTTGCGCAGAAGATGGCGGTGAAGGCCACCGAAGTCATCAAGTCGCTCATGAACATGGGCGTGATGGCCACCATCAACCAGACTCTCGACCAGGACACCGCGGTGCTGGTGGTCGAGGAACTCGGCCACAAGGCCGTGGTGCGCAAGGAAAACGTCATCGAGGAGAGCCTGCAGGGCGAGACGGACAGCAGCCACGAACTGCTGCCGCGTCCTCCGGTCGTGACCGTCATGGGACACGTCGACCATGGCAAGACCTCGCTGCTCGACTACATTCGCCGCACCAAGGTCGCGGCGGGCGAAGCGGGCGGCATCACCCAGCACATCGGCGCGTATCACGTGGAAACCGCGCGCGGCATGGTGACCTTCCTCGACACGCCGGGCCACGCAGCCTTCACCTCGATGCGCGCCCGCGGCGCCCAGGTCACCGATATCGTGATCCTGGTGGTGGGCGCCGACGACGGCGTCATGCCGCAGACCATCGAAGCCATCAAGCACGCGCAGGCGGCCAAGGTGCCGATCGTGGTGGCGATCAACAAGATCGACAAACCCGAGGCGGACCCCGAGAAGGTCAAGCAGGAGCTCACCAAGCACGGCGTGATCCCCGAGGAATGGGGCGGCGAAAACCAGTTCGTCAATGTCTCCGCGCGCACCGGTCAGGGCGTGGATCAGCTGCTGGAAGGCCTGCTGCTGCAGGCGGAAGTGCTGGAATTAAGGGCGCCCACGGACGGTCTTGCCGCCGGCTATGTCATAGAGTCGAGCCTCGAGAAGGGTCGCGGCGCGGTGGCGACGGTCCTGGTGCTTCGCGGCACCCTGAAGCTCGGCGATCCCATCCTCATCGGCCAGGAGTTCGGGCGCGTGCGCGCGCTCTTCGACGAGGCGGGCCAGCCGGTGGAATCGGCCGGTCCCTCCATGCCGGTCGTGGTGCTGGGTTTGTCGGGCTCGCCGAACGCCGGCGACGAACTGTTGGTGGTCGAGAGCGAGCGCAAGGCGCGCGAAGTCGCGATGCATCGGCAGTCGAAGTCGCGCGACGTCAAGCTCGCGGCCCGCGCCACGAACCTTCAGGACGTGTTCTCCACCATGGGCGAGACCAAACCCAATGTGGTGCAGCTTTTGGTCAAGGCGGACGTGCAGGGCAGCGTCGAAGCGCTGCGCGACGCTTTGAACGGGCTGTCCACGGGCGAAGTCGCGGTCAATGTGGTGTCATCCGGCGTGGGCGGACTCACCGAGTCCGACGTTACGCTGGCGGCCGCCTCCAAGGCGCTCATCATCGCCTTCAACGTGCGCGGCGATGCCGCCGCGCGCACCGCCATCAAGGATCACGGCGTGGATGTGCGCTACTACAGCATCATTTACGAAGCCATTGACGACGTGAAGGCCATACTCACCGGGCTTCTGGCGCCCGAGGTCAAGGAGCAGATCGTGGGCCTCGCCGAGGTGCGCAGCGTTTTCCGCTCCTCCAAATTCGGCACCGTCGCCGGCTGCATGGTCATCGACGGCTATGTGCGCCGCAATTTTCCGATCCGCGTCCTGCGCGAAAACGTGGTGATCTTCGAAGGCGCCCTCGAATCGCTGAAGCGGTTCAAGGACGATGTCAACGAAGTTCGCGCCGGCACCGAATGCGGTATCGGCGTCAAGAACTACAACGACGTGCGCGAGAAGGACCAGATCGAGTGCTATTCGCGGGTGGAAGTGGCGCGTACCTTGTAGCGCCGCGGGTCAAGCTCAAATCATGCCCAAGGAAAATCCTCGCGCACGGCGCCTAGGGGAGCAGATCCAGCGCGAGTTGCCGGAGATGCTCCGCCGCCTGGTGAAGGATGAGCGTATCGGCAATGTCACCATTACCGACGTGAATGTCACCGGCGATCTTCGCAACGCGCATGTCTACTATCTGGTGTTCGGCAAGGAAGGACCCGACCCTCGCGTGCAGCGGGGACTGGAGAGCGCCGCGGGTTTTCTGCGCAACGCGCTGTCGCGATCCCTTATGATCCGCCACACCCCGACTTTGAGTTTCGAGCTCGATACCTCGATCGAGCGCGGCGTGCGCGTGACTCAGCTGATCGACTCGGTGAAGCATCCGGTCCAGGATGCCGAAACGGGCGCAGAGAACAGTCAAGACCCAGATCCGCCCGACGCCGATTAAGTGGCCGAAGTCCACGGCATTTTACTGCTCGACAAGCCGCTGCGCCTGAGCTCCGCCCAAGCCGTGGCGCGCGCCAAGCGGCTGTATCGCGCCAATAAAGCCGGGCATACCGGTTCACTGGATCCGCTCGCCACCGGCATGCTGCCCGTTTGTTTCGGCGAGGCCACCAAATTCGGATCATTGCTGCTCGATGCCGACAAGAGTTATCGGCTCACGGTGCGCCTCGGTGAGCGCACGCCGAGCGCGGATCGCGAGTCTGAGGTCATCGAGCGGCGCGAACTGCCGCCTTTCACGCGCGAGGCGCTCGAGGCCGCAATTGCGAGCTTCCCGCGCGACTATCAGCAGATCCCGCCCATGCATTCCGCGCTGAAACAGGACGGGCGTCCGCTGTATGAATACGCCCGTGCCGGCATCGTGCGGGAGCGCGCTCCGCGCCGGATTCTGATCCACGACATGCAACTGCTCGAATGGGCTGCCCCGGATCTTAAGTTCGACGTGCGATGCACCAAGGGCGCCTATATGCGGGTGCTGGCGGAAGACCTGGCGGCGCATGTCGGCACCATCGGCTACCTCGCCGGTTTGCATCGGCGGGGCGTCGATCCCTTCCTCGCCGAGGCAGCGCGCGGGTTCGACGAGTTGGACGGACTCTCGCCGGAGCAGCTATTGGAATGCCTGCTGCCGGTCGATGCGGCGTTGCGCGCCACCCCGCGTTATGACCTCTTTGAGGGCGGGGTGGCGGCATTGAGGCAGGGACAGAGCGTTGATCTGGGGGCGCAGGGTGGCGGCAAGGTCTTAGGAAGCGTGCGTATCTATGCCCCCGGCTTGGGATTTTTGGGTTTGGGGCAGATCGAGGCGACCGGTCGTCTGGTCCCTGTGCGCCTCATTTCGGCCCATGCGAATCGAGCTTGAGGGCAACGCCCCCGACGCGTACAATGCGCGCCTCCTTAAAGGGTCTAAGTTATTGATTGAGGTTTGATTTCAATGCCACTCACTCGCGAAGAAAAGACTGACGTCGTTGCGAAATATCGACGCACCGCGCAAGACACGGGTTCGCCCGAGGTTCAAATCGCTCTGCTGTCGGAACGCATCAACGGTCTGTCGCAGCATTTCACCACGCACAAAGCCGATCATGCCTCGCGCCGTGGATTGTTAAAGATGGTCAATCAGCGCCGTAAGCTGCTCGACTACCTGAAGAGCAGAACGCCTGACAAGTACACGCAAATCGTCGAACGCTTAGGGCTGCGCCGTTAATTTTTTGAGCGCACTGCGGGCATGCGTTGGTATGCCTACGTTCGTATTATTCCGACCACTTCCAGAGGGGCTCTTGCGTGAGCGCTATTAAGAAAAGTTTTAAGTACGGTGATCACACAGTCACGATTGAAACGGGCGAGTTAGCCCGGCAGGCCAACGGCGCAGTGCTCGTCAGCATGAGCGAAACCGTGGTCCTGGTCACCGCCGTCGGCCAGAAAAAGGCCGCCGCGGGGCGTGATTTCTTCCCGCTCACGGTCAACTACCAGGAAAAGACCTACGCCGCTGGCCGCATACCAGGCGGATTCTTCAAGCGGGAAGGCCGGCCCACGGAGAAGGAAACCCTCACCTCCCGCCTCATCGATCGCCCGATCCGGCCGCTGTTCCCGGAAGGCTTCTACAACGACGTGCAGGTTGTCGCCTCGGTGATCTCGGTTAACCCCGAAGTCGATCCCGATGTGCCGGCGCTGCTCGGCGCCTCCGCGGCGCTCGCAATTTCCGGCATCCCGTTCATGGGCCCGATCGGCGGAGCGCGCGTCGGGTACATCGACGGCAAGTACGTGTTGAATCCCACCGCAACCCAGCTCAAGACCTCCAAGCTCGATCTGGTGGTCGCCGGCACGCAGGAAGGGGTGCTGATGGTTGAGTCGGAGGCCGACTGCCTCGACGAGCAGACCATGCTGGGCGCCGTGGTGTTCGGCCACGAGCAGATGCAGAACGCCATCAACGTCATCATCGAACTCACCAAGGAAGCCGGCAAGCCGCGTTGGCAGTGGGAAGCGCCGCCCGCCAACTCCGACCTCAAGAATGCGGTCCAGGCGTTTGCCGAGACCCGCCTCGTTGAGGCTTACTCGATCACCGAGAAGCAGCAGCGTTACGCGAAGATCGGCGAGGTCAAGGCGGCCGCACTCGAAGCGCTGGCCGGCGGAGCAACGCCGAAGTTCACGACCGACCAGGTCGGCGGCGAGTTCTTCAACCTCGAATATCGCCTGGTGCGCGAGCGCATCCTGGCAGGACAGCCGCGAATCGACGGCCGCGATACCAAGACGGTGCGTCCGATTGCCGTGCGCACCGGCGTGCTGGCGCGCACCCACGGATCGGCGCTTTTCACCCGCGGTGAAACCCAGGCCCTGGTGGTCACCACCTTGGGCACCGGGCGCGACGCGCAGATCATCGACGGCTTGAGCGGCGAGCGCAAAGAGCCGTTCATGCTCCATTACAACTTCCCGCCGTTCTCGGTGGGCGAGACCGGCATGATGGGTTCTCCCAAGCGCCGCGAAATCGGTCACGGCAATCTCGCCAAGCGCGGCGTGCTCGCCGTGATGCCGGGAGTGGAAAAATTCCCCTACGTGATCCGCGTCGTCTCGGAGATCCTCGAGTCGAACGGCTCGAGCTCCATGGCCTCGGTGTGCGGTTCGAGCCTCGCGCTCATGGATGCGGGCGTGCCGATCAAGGCGCCGGTGGCGGGTGTCGCCATGGGTCTGGTGAAGGAAGGCGACCGTTTCTCCGTGCTCACCGACATCTTGGGCGATGAAGATCACCTCGGCGACATGGATTTCAAGGTGGCCGGCACCAAAGACGGCATCACCGCGCTGCAGATGGACATCAAGATCACCAGCATCACCAAGGAAATCATGCAGGTCGCGCTCGCGCAGGCGCGCGACGGCCGTCTGCACATCCTCGGCGAGATGAACAAGGTGCTGTCCAAGCCGCGCGAGAACATGTCGGAGTGGGCACCGACCATCATCACCTTGAAGATCGACCCGGAGAAGATCCGCGACGTCATCGGCAAGGGCGGCGCGGTCATCCGCCAGATCACCGAAGAGACCGGTACCTCCATCGACATCGAGAACGACGGCACCGTTAAGATCGCTTCGGTACAGGGCGCGGCGGGGCGCGAAGCGCAGCGGCGCATCGAACTCATCACCGCCGACGTGGAAGTGGGCCGCATCTACGAAGGCAAGGTGGCGCGCCTCATGGACTTCGGTGCGTTCGTCACCATCCTGCCGGGCCGCGACGGCTTGGTGCACATCTCGCAGATCTCCGATGAGCGCGTCGAGCGCGTCGGCGACAAGCTCAAGGAAGGCGACGTGGTGCGCGTGAAGGTGCTGGAAGTGGACCGTCAGGGCCGCGTGCGCCTCTCCATGCGCAACGTGGACGCCGCTTAGGACGCAGCTAGGAGAGCGAGCGCTGCGCGCTCGCTCTCTCTAATGCCCGTCGCATCGCGCGACTAGTTGTCCATCCGCGCGCGAGTTACCTCTGCACCGGCTACCGGTTTCACCCGCTGCACGTTCGGCTGCTGGTTCACCAGCTGCTTGATACTTGACTCCAGGTACGGACTGACCTGTCCCTGCATGCTGGTGCCGTAAGAGCGAATGACGCTCACCATGAACTCCTGGCTCAAGATGGGCTCTGCCAGATGCTCTTGTTCGGCAATCACCTGCAGCAGGATGCTGCGCGTAATGTCGGCGTTGTTTTTCTTGTCTACAACGACGAAGTCGATGCGCTCGACCACCAGGCGCCTCACATCAGCCAGCGTGATGTAGCGGCTTTCGACGGTGTCGTAGAGACGACGGTTCGGATACTTTTTGATCACTCGCGGTTCGCTCATAGAGGCTCCTCGCTCGTGTTTGGCCCACGCGTCGGCGAGAAAATCCGATGCGTGCCAGACCACGTTAAACCATTCCCTCGGCGTCATTTCCAAAGGTCCGATCCAAGAATAGCGCAATGCAGCGGTAACGCAAACCAACTTTTGTCTTCTGACATTATTGTTCATTTTTTAACCGGATAGCTGCAAATTCAGGCATTTAGGCACTTTTTGGAGTTGCCAGGCCGCGATTCCGGCGCGCCACGCAGCGTTCACGTCGGCAAAATCACCGACGCGCAAAGCCGGCATCCCGAGTAGGTCAAACACTGACATGAGCTCATTGAGCGGCGATGCTGCTTGAATGCGCACGCTGCGGGCGGACTTTGCGAGCTTGGTGCCATCCGGTTCGCACAGCACCGGAACGTGCGCGTAGTGAAGACGCGGCATTGCCAGCTGATCCTGCAGGAAGATCTGTCGCGGCGTGTTGTCCAATAAATCAGCACCGCGCACCACGTGGGTGATTCCCTGCTCGGCATCGTCCACCACCACTGCAAGAACATAGGCGAACAGCTGGTCGCGGCGCTTGACCACGAAATCTCCCACATCGCGCACCAGCTGCTGCGCGAAGATTCCCTGCACGCGGTCGCAGAACTCGATCCGCTCGTCGTCGATCCTGATGCGCGTCGCCCTATTTTCTGCAGGATCGAGCTTAAGATCGCGGCACGTCCCGGGATAGCGCGGCTCGTCCTCGAGCTGCGCGCGGCTGCAGGCGCAGCCGAACAGCAGGTCGCGCTGCCTTAGGGAGGCGAGGGCATGCTCATACAATTCGGTGCGCCCGGACTGCCGGCAGACTGGTCCGTCCCACTGGAAACCAAACGCTTCGAGGGTGCGCAAAATTTGATCAGCTGCCCCTTTGACTTCGCGAAGGCGGTCGAGATCTTCGATTCGAAGCAGCCAGCGGCCGCCGTGGGCGCGAGCATCCAGATAGCTCGCGGCGGCCGCGTACAGGGAGCCGAGGTGCAGATCACCCGACGGCGTGGGCGCGAAGCGCCCCACATAGGGACCTACTTCAGCGGTAGCGGTCGTCGCGGTCGCCGTACTGCTTCTCGCGGCGCTCGCGCCGCTCCTGAGCTTCCACGGACAAAGTCGCGACCGGGCGGGCCTCGAGACGCTTGATGCCGATCTCTTCGCCGGTCTCCAGGCAATAGCCGTAGGAGCCGTCTTCGATGCGCTTCAGCGCCTCGTCGATCTTGCGGATCAGCTTGCGTTCGCGGTCGCGGGTGCGCAGCTCAAGGGAGAACTCCTCCTCCTGAGTGGCCCGATCGTTCGGATCCGGAAAGTTGGCCGCCTCGTCCTTCATGTGCAGCACGGTGCGATCGACCTCCACCATCAGGTCGCGCTTCCAGGTCTGCAAGATTCGCGCGAAATGGTCCAACTGCTCCTTGTTCATGTACTGCTCGCCGCGGCGGGCGATGTACGGCTTGACGTTGCGCGGACCGGCCAGGAGGCTCATGGCGCCCGGCTCGGACTCCGCGTCTTCATCGTTCTGCGCGACGCGCGCCACGACCAGTGGGCGCGGATCGAACTTGGCAGGGGCATGGCTTGCGGCGACGGACTCAACACTCGAGTGCGGAGCCGGCTTTGCCTTCGGCTCCTTCGCGGCCGCCGGTTTCGCGGCCACGGGTTTAGAACTGGGTTTCGGAGATTTCACTGGTACCTTCGTGATGGCAACGGGCGTGGGCTTTGCTGACGGCTTCGCCGTCTTTTTCTTAGGGGCGGCAACCTTCGCGGTCGTCTTTTTTGGTGTCGCCTTTCCTGGCCGCTTAGCCGCTTTGTTGGGTTTCTTCGAGGGCATTTGAGGTTTCCGCCTACCTAACGAAAGAGCGCGGGATTATACCGACGCAAATGGGTCTGTACAGGGAGAAAAGGTTACATATTTCGTATATATAACCAGCTGATTTTGCAGGAAAATAACCGCGACTCGCGGGCGATGACGCGACAATGAGCCCGACATCTCGCCTAAGGCAGCGAAACGGGCGCTGGCGGCGCCCAGCCTTGGGCCCTGTGTTCTGCCACCACCGTGGTGTATATGCCGCCACGGACGTTGAATTTGGCCGTAAGGCGCATGAAGCGGGGCGCCGTGGCGGACACCAGCACGCCGAGGATTTCGTTGGTCACCGCCTCGTGGAAGGCGCCTCGATCCCGAAACGACCAAATGTAGAGTTTGAGCGATTTGAGTTCGACGCAGCGCTCGTCCGGGACGTACTCGAGCTCGAGCGTAGCGAAGTCAGGCTGGCCGGTCTTCGGGCACAGACAGGTGAATTCCGGCAATGACATCCTGATGGTGTAGTCGCGCTCCGGCGACGGATTTGCGAACACTTCCAGCGAGCTACTTGGGGCGGTCATAGACGGAAAAATTGAGGGGTTTACGAACGTGACGTTTACTTTACACTACGCGCCAAGTTGGCGGCGTCGCTCCCTCCTTTCAAGGCCGCCCGGACATCAGGGCTGAGAAATAATGCGGTTGACCAAACTCAAGATTGCCGGATTCAAGTCCTTCGTAGACCCGACCACCGTCACGTTCCCCTCGAGTTTGACGGGTGTGGTGGGCCCGAACGGTTGCGGCAAATCCAACATCATCGATGCGGTGCGCTGGGTGATGGGCGAGATCTCGGCGAAGCATCTGCGCGGCGAGTCGATGGCGGACGTGATTTTCAACGGCTCCTCCGCGCGCAAGCCCTTGGGCGCCGCCTCCGTGGAACTCGTGTTCGACAATTCGGACGGCAAGATCGGCGGGGCTTACGCCAGTTACAACGAGGTGTCGTTGCGACGCGCCGTGAGCCGCGACGGGCAGTCCGACTACTTCATCAACGGCACCAAGGTGCGCCGCAAGGACATCACCCAGCTGTTTCTCGGAACAGGTTTGGGCACCCGCAGCTACGCCATCATCGAACAAGGGATGATTTCGCGAGTCATCGAGGCACGCCCCGACGACTTGCGCGCCTTTCTGGAAGAGGCCGCCGGCATCTCGCGCTACAAGGAGCGGCGGCGCGAAACCGAAAGCCGCATCAGCCACACCCGTGAAAACCTCGACCGCCTGAACGATCTTCGCGAGGAAGTCGACAAGCAGATTCGACATCTGCAGCGCCAGGCGGCGACCGCGCGGCGCTATCAGACCTTGAAGGAAGAGGAGCGCAAGCTCCAGGCGGAGTCCTTGGCGCTGCGGCTGCAGAGCTTGGACCACGAGGCCGGCCACCGCGACGCCGCCAGCATCAGCGCCGATACGTTGCTGCAGCGCGACATCGCGGATCTGCGCGAGGCCGAAGCCAAGATCGAACATCTGCGCGCCGATCAGACCTCCAAGGCCGATGCCTTGAGCGTCATTCAAGGGCGCTTCTACGAGGCCGGCGCCAACGTCACGCGGATCGAGCAGGGGATTCAGTACGCCCGCGAGCTGCGGCAACGCCAACGTGCGGATCTCGAACAGGCCGATGCGCAGATCAGCGAGCTGCGCGGCGTGCGCGAGCGCGACCAGGTTCAGCTCGAAGCGCTGGCGCAGGAACTGGCCACCATGATTCCTGGGCTCGACGGTGCCCACGAGCGCGAGAAGGGCGCGGCGACGGTGCTGGAGAATGCCGAGCAGGCCCTTGCCGCCTGGCAGTCCGATTGGGATGCCCATGCCCAGGCGGTGTCGCGCGATCAACGCGAGACGCAGGTCGAGCGGGCGCGCATCGAACAATTGGAGAGTCAGCAACGGCGCCTGCTGCAGCAGCAGGAACGTCTGCAGAGCGAGCGCTCGAATCTGGCGGAACTCGCGCCGACCATATCACTGGAGACTCTGGCGGAGCGCGCCAGCGCGGCGCGGGATGCCGGCCAGAACGCCGCACAGGCGCTCTCGCAGCTGATCGGCGAACTCAATGCCACGCGTGAGCGCGAGCGCGAGCAGACGCAGTCCTTGAATGCGCTGCGCGCCAAATATCAACAGGCGCAGGGCTCGCTGGTATCCACCGAGGCGCTGCAGCAGGCAGCCCTCGGCAAGGCCTCCGGCAAGGTCAGCGAGTGGCTGAAATCCAAGTCCCTCGATCATCATCCGCGCGTGGCGCAGCAGCTGCGCGTGGAGCGCGGCTGGGAACGCGCCGTGGAGACCGTGCTCGGCTCCTACCTGGAGGCCGTCTGTGTGGACGGTCTGGACAGTGTCACCGACTATCTTTCGAGCTTCGATGGCGGTCATCTGGTGGTGGTGAGCACCCACGGTGCGCCGCCGCCCGAGGCGGGCACATCGCTTTTCTCCAAGGTTCAGGGCAGCAACGTGCTCGCCGCCATGCTTGCCGCCGTGCAGACCGCCGATAATCTGAACGATGCGCTGAAACTGCGCCGGCAGCTCAAAGCAGGCGAGTCGGTCGTCACCCGCGATGGCATCTGGCTCGGGGCCGACTGGCTGCGCGTGGCGCGCGACGCCGATCCGCACACCGGGATCATCGAGCGAGAGGAGTCCTTGCGCGATATACGTTCGCAGGTGGCGAGCCTCTCGGCCGAAGTGGCTGAACTGGAGCGTTCGCTCGAGGCGACCCGGGACCTCGCGCGCGATCATGAGGACAAACGCGACCGCACGCAGGCGGAGGTCAACCGTCTGCATCGAGATCATGTCGACCGCAAGGCCGAGCATGAATCGGCCCACGCGCGCACCCAGGATGCCGCGCGCCGCCTCGCGCAGGTGGAGAGCCAGCTCGCGGAGGTGGTCGCAGACCTTGCGCGTAGCGAGACGGAATTGCGCAGCGCTCGCGCTCGCATGGAAAGTGCGATCGAGCAACTCGCCGCGCTGGAACCAAAACGCATCGAGCTCGAAGAGAACCGCGAACGACTCAGGGCCGAACTCGCCACGGCGCGCGGGGCCGCCAACGCAGCTCAACAGCAGGCGCGCGAACTCGCGGTGCAGGTCGAGTCGCGCCGCTCTTCGCACGCGGGCCTCACCACCACGGTTTCGCGCGTGGAAGCCCAAATCGGCGCTCTCGATACCCGCCACCACGAACTGCTGCAGCAGATCGAGGCCGGCGAGGCGCCGCTCGCCGCCGCACAGAATGAACTCGAGCAGGCGCTCGGGCAGCGCGCCGCCATCGAGGAGGAATTGAAGGCCGCCAAGATCGCGAGCGACGAGCTCGACGCGCGGCTTCAAGAGCTGGAATCCGCCCGCCTCGAGGCGGAACAACGCGTGGACGGAGCGCGCGCCGCGCTCGACGAGGCGCGCCTTGCCGCCCAGCAGGTGCGCATCCGTCGCGAGAGCGTCGCTGAGCAGTTCGCGCAGACCAGTTTCGAACTCGCCGCGCTGATGGCGCAGCTGGCGCCCGATGCCAACATGGAGGCCTGGGAGGCGCAGCTCAGCGAAACCCGCGGCAAAATCGAGCGTTTGGGCCAGGTCAACCTCGCCGCCATCGGCGAGTTCAAGGAGCAGTCGGAACGCAAGGAATACCTCGACCGTCAATGCAAGGACCTCACCGATGCCTTGGAGGTGCTGGAGTCCGCGATGCGCAAGATCGACCGCGAAACGCGCGCGCGTTTTCAGGAGACCTTCGATCGCGTCAATGCCGGGCTCAAGGAGAAATTTCCGCGTCTGTTCGGCGGCGGCCATGCGTATCTGGAGCTCAGCGGCGAGGAATCGCAGGTGGCCGGAGTCTCGGTAATGGCGCGTCCGCCGGGCAAGCGCAACAGCACCATCAGTCAGCTGTCGGGCGGCGAGAAGGCGCTCACCGCTGTGGCACTGGTGTTCTCGATCTTCGATTTGAATCCCGCGCCCTTTTGTCTTCTGGACGAGGTTGACGCGCCGCTGGACGAGAACAACGTCGGCAGGTTCTGCGACATCGTGCGCGAAATGTCGCGCAACGTGCAGTTCATCTTTATCACCCACAACAAGACCACCATGGAGTTGGCGGCGCAGCTGGTTGGCGTCACCATGAATGAGCCGGGTGTTTCGCGTCTGGTGGCCGTGGACGTCGACGAAGCGGTGCGCATGGCCGCGATGTAGGGTGCTCGATTGGCAGAGTTTCGCTGGATCCTGTTGGGCTTGGGTTTAACGCTGATCGGCGCCATCTGGTGGTGGGGTAGTCGGCGCTCGGGACAGGCACCCGGAAATGCGGCGCTGCGCGAGCCGGCGAGCAGTTTCAAAGAACCGCAGATGCAGGAGATGGCGAAAGCCGCGGAGCTGCCGCCCGCGCCGGTGCAGCGCGAGCGCAGTCCGGCGCTCGAACCGCTGCAGGTGCATACCGGCAATTTCGACGACATTCCCATGGTCGACGAGCCCATCATCGTCGACATCGATCCGGTGCACGTACCGGACGCCGAAGGGCCCAGAGAGCCCTTCAGACCCCACATCACCCAGCCTGTCCCGGTGGTCACACAGCCGGTGCCGGTGACGGTCGCGCCGCGGCCGCAGCCACGTCCCGTTCTCAACGAGGCGCCGGCGGCCGTCCCCGCCGCCATTCCCACCGTCATGCCCGAGACGAGCGACAAGATCTCGACGTTGGCGCCGCAGGTGCCCAATACCAGCGAACGGCAGAAGATCGTGTCGGTGCGCGTGTGTGCGGCGGGCACGCTGCAGTGGCCTGGCCAAAAGCTGCTGAGCGCCTTCGAGGCGCATGGTCTTGCCTACGGCCGCTACCAGGTCTTTCACCGCCGTCACGTCGATGGACGGAGTCTGTTTTGCGTCGCGAGCTCAAAGGAGCCGGGCACCTTCGACGTCGGCCAGATGGCCGAGCAGGAGTTCAAAGGCCTGACGCTTTTTGCCGTGCTGCCAGGGCCGCTCGAGCCGCTCCTCACCGTCGATGAATTGTTGGGCGCCGCGCGCGAACTGGCGGCAGAACTTGCCGGGCATTTGCAGGATTCCAAGGGCATGCCGATGTCGCCGCAGCGCGCGGCGGCGCTGCGCGATGAGGTTGCGCGCTTCCAGGCATCCATCTCGGTGAGCTGACGCCTTGGCCGCTCGAAAAGAGAAGGGACCGAGCGGGCGCGCCGCGGAGCTGCGGACGCTTCTGCATCACTACAACTATCGATATCACGCGCTCGACGATCCCGAGGTTCCGGACGCGGAATACGACCGGCTGATGGTGGAATTGAAGAACCTCGAGGCGCAGCACCCGGAACTGGTGACGCCCGATTCGCCCACCCAGCGCGTGGGTGCTCCCCCGGTTGCGGCCTTCGGCACCGTCAAGCATCGCCTGCCCATGCTCTCGCTCGACAATGCCTTCAGCGACGAGGAGGTGCGGGCTTTCGATGAACGCGTGCGCGAGCGGCTCGGCGAGTCCGAACTGAAGGTGCGCTATTCCGCGGAGCCGAAGCTCGACGGGCTGGCGGTGAGCGCGCGGTACGAAAACGGCACCTTCGTGCAGGGCGCTACGCGCGGCGACGGGGAAACGGGCGAGGACATCACCGTGAATCTGCGCACCATCGATGCGCTGCCGTTGAAATTGCGCGGCGAGGTGCCGCCCATGCTCGAAGTGCGGGGCGAGGTCTTCCTGCCGATCGCCCAGTTCAAGCGCACCAACGAGGAGGCCGTCGCGTGCGGCGAGAAGGCCTTCATCAATCCGCGCAACGCCGCGGCCGGCGCCCTGCGTCAGCTCGATCCGAGCAAAACCCGGGCCCGCAAGCTCGACATGTTCGTCTACGGCATGGGCGTGGTGGAAGGCGGCAGCCTGCCCGGCACGCACAGCGCCATCCTCAAGCAGCTGCGCACCTGGGGATTCAAAATCTGTCCGCAGTCGCAGGTGGTCGATTCGGTGGAGGGCTGCCTCGCGTATTACCGCGAAATAGGCGCTGCACGCGCAAGCCTGCCGTACCAAATCGACGGCGTGGTCTACAAGGTGGACGATCTGGAACAGCAGCGGCGCCTGGGCTTCGTGTCGCGCGCGCCGCGCTGGGCCATTGCCCACAAGTTCCCGGCCGAAGAGGCGCTCTCCGTCGTGCGCGGCATCGAATTCCAGGTGGGGCGCACCGGCGCGCTCACGCCGGTGGCGCGGCTCGAGCCGACTTTTGTCGGCGGCGTCACGGTGAGCAACGCGACCCTGCACAACATCGACGAACTGACCCGCAAGGACGTGCGGATCGGCGACACGGTGGTGATCCGCCGTGCGGGGGATGTCATACCCGAAGTGGCGCGGGTGGTTCCCGAGCGACGGCCGGCCGGCGCGCAGTTGACCGAGCTGCCGAGCCACTGCCCGGTGTGCGGATCCCCCGTGGTGCGCGAGGCTGACCAGGCCGTGGCGCGTTGCACCGGGGGGCGAACCTGCGCTGCGCAGCGACGCGAGGAGTTGCGGCATTTCGCCTCGCGCCGCGCGCTCGACATCCAAGGGTTGGGCGACAAGCTGGTCGAACAGCTGGTCGAAAAGGATTGGGTCAAGTCGCCGGCGGATTTGTTCTCACTCGGCGTGGAGAAGCTCGCGGAGCTCGATCGCATGGGCGAAAAATCCGCGCAGAAGCTTGCGAACGCCATCATTGCGGCCAAAGGAACCACACTGGCGCGGTTTCTATACGCGCTCGGAATTCGCGATGTGGGCGAGGCCACGGCCCAGGCGCTGGCGCTTTACTTCCGGGAGATGCCGGCGCTGCGCCGAGCGAGCGCCGACGAAATTCAGCGGGTTCCGGACGTCGGCCCGGTGGTTGCGGGCAATGTCGCGGCCTATTTCAAGGATGTCGATAACAGCATCATCGTCGACAAGCTGCTGGCGGCCGGCATTCACTGGCCGGAGGTGGTGCCGCCGGTCACGCATGGCGAGTTCACGGCCAAGACCTTCGTGCTCACCGGCACCTTGAGCGCGATGACCCGTGAAGAGGCGAGCGAGGCCATCGTCAGCCTCGGCGGCAAGGTGAGCGGCAGCGTTTCGAAGAAAACCAGCTATGTGGTGGCGGGTGCCGAGGCGGGATCCAAACTCGCGAAAGCCGAGCAGCTCGGTGTTCCGGTGCTCGACGAGGCGGGATTCCTCAAGCTGATCAAGCGCGAGTGAAGCCGTGCGGGCGGGTGCACCGCCCGCACGGCTTCGAGTCTTATAGTTTCTTGTCGACCGTGGCGGTCTTCTTCATGTCCTCGATGTAGGCGAAGAGTTTCTTCTGTGCCAGACGGTTGGTGATCTGCGTCTTCAGCTGATCGAAGCTCGGCTCACGAGTGTCCTCGACCTTGATGACGTGCCAGCCGAATTGCGATTGAACCGGTTCGGTGGTCATTTCGCCTTTCTTCAGCTTGCGCACCGCATCGGCGAAGGGCTTGACCATGCCGTTGGGATTGAACCAGCCGAGGTCGCCGCCCTGAGCCTTCGATGGGTCGGTCGATTCGGTTTTCGCCACGTCCTCGAACTTGGCGCCGCCCTGAATCTTCTTGATGAGCTTATCGGCCTTCTCCTTGGAGTCGACCAGAATGTGCCGGGCGTGATACTCGGTGGCTTCGCCGTTGGCGACGATCCTGTCGTACTCGGCATGCAGGTCGGCATCGGTCGGCTCATGATCCTTGATGTACTTGACCGATTCCTGATCGCTCAGGATGCGCATGCGTACCAGCTGCATGCGGGCCACGACGTCGGGGTTCTTGTCCAATCCATCCTTCTCGCCCTGGGCGGACAGCAGCTCCATGCTGATCAGCTGATCGAGGATTTGTCCTTTCTGTTCGGCGGTCAGCTCGGGCGGAGGATTCTTCCCCTCCAGCAGGCTCTTGGTATAGATGTCGTACTCGCTGCGTGAAACGGTCGTGCCGTTGACCGTGGCGACGACATCGTCCTTGGCGGGCGTGGGGGCGCTGGAGGCGGCGCTCGAGGCAGTGGTCATTCCGCCCTTGTTGCAGCCGGCGAGCACAATCGCCGCCGCGGCGACGGCAACCAAGCCCACCCTCTGGGCCGAGAAATATTCGCTCATGTGGATCCTTTGCGCAAAGCAGCGCTTTGGCCGATATGGCAGCGCCTTGGGGCGGGGAGTGTAGCCGTAACTCGGCCGACGCTCCAATTTATCGTGAAAAGCTGTGTCAAGAAGGGGCCTTGGCCTCGATGGCGATGGCATGGACGTCGGTTTCCATAAGATCCTCGAGGGCCGCGTAAACCATGCGGTGGCGCGCCACCGGCGCAACTCCCCGGAAGGCTTCGGCCACGATGCGGACTCTAAAATGCCCCCGACCTTCGTTGGCATGTCCGATATGCAGGTGGCCCTCATCCTCGACCGAGAGCTCGAGCGGGGTGAAGCGCCGCTCCAGCCGTTCGCGCAGGGCCTCTGCGCGGACGCTCACGAGGGGTCCGCGGCCGCAGGCTTGATTTTATTGCTGAGCCAAAACGCCTGCGGCAGCATGAACAGCATCATCGTTCCTGGAACTCCATAGAACTTGAAATTGACCCAGAAGTTCTCGCTGAAGTTCCACGCCACGTACAGATTCACCGCCGCCACCAAGGCAAAAAAGCCGGCCCACAGATAGTTCAAGGTGCGCCACGCTTTCGCGGATACCTCGAGCGGTTCCGGAAACGCGGACTCGAGCATGCGCCGCGCCAGAGGCTGCGCGCCGATGAAGGTTGAGCCCAAGAAGGTGAGGGAGGTCAGACCGAACAGCACCGTGAGCTTCCATTGGATGAAGCGCTTGTCATGCAACAGGATGGTTGCCCCGCCCAGAAGCAGAGCCAGGATCACGGTCACCACGTGCATGGTCTTAAATTTTCCGGTGCGTGCGCGATGCACCAGCATCAACAGGGTGCAGGCCACCATCAGCGCGCCGGTCGCCCAGTAGATATCGAACAGTTTGTAGGCCGCGAAAAATGCGACCAGGGGCGCCCACTCGAGGAGTTGCATCATCCGCGTATCATACCTAAGCCCATGAGCATCTACCTCGAACTCCATCCGGTCTCGCCGCAGAAGCGCTTCATCCGTCAAGCGGTGGAAGCGTTGCGCGGCGGTGCGGTGATCGTCTATCCCACCGATTCGTGCTACGCACTCGGCTGCCACATCGGCGACAAGGCGGCGCTTGAGCGCATTCGGGAAATCCGCCAGACCGACAAGAATCATCATTTCACGCTGGTGTGCCGAGACCTCGCCGAGGTCGGCAAATATGCGCAGGTGGAAAACTGGCAGTACCGACTGCTGCGCGCCTGCACGCCGGGCGCGTACACATTTTTGCTCAAGGCATCGCGCGAAACGCCGCGCCGTCTGAAGCACGAGCGGCGCGGCACCATCGGCCTGCGCGTGCCCGATCATAAAGTCGCGCAGCTGCTGCTCGCGGAGTTCGGCGAACCGGTCATGAGCTCCACCCTGTTGCTGCCGGGCGACGAGCTACCCCTCACCGATGCGCGGGAGATCTACGAGCGATTGGAACACAGCGTCGATCTGGTGCTCGACGGCGGCAATTGCGGACTCATTCCCACCTCGGTGATCGATCTGTCCTCCGATCATGCGCAGGTGGTGCGAGTGGGGCGCGGCGATGTCAGCCCATTTGCCGCGTCCCCCACCGTATAATGCTCTTTGCGCGCCGGGCACAGCTCGTGTTGTAGATAAAATAATGAGTGTAAGCATTGGATTTAGATGATTTTCTTCAAAATATTTCAGGATATACCATCCCGGTGTTATTCGCCGTCACGATGCGCGAAGTCGCGCACGGATGGACGGCAAAGCTTTTCGGTGACCGTACGGCCGAGCTGCTCGGCCGGCTGAGTCTGAATCCGTTAAAGCACCTTGATCTCATCGGCACCGTGTTGGTCCCTGGATTACTTCTGACGCTGCCTTCGGTGCCGGTGTTCGGCTGGGCGCGCCCGGTGCCGGTGGCGACCGGCGCTCTTAAAAATCCGCGGATCGCGACGCTCGCAGTGGCTGCCGCCGGCCCCCTCGCCAACATTCTCATGGCGCTGTTCTGGTGCGCGGTGCTCGCCATCATCGTGCATGTTCCGCATGGGCGGGTTGGGCCGCGGTGGATCAGCTTCATGGCGCAGGCGGGAATCCGCGCCAACATTTACGTGGGCTACCTGAATCTGTTGCCGATACCACCGCTCGACGGCGGCCGTGCACTGCTCGGCTTCCTGCCCAATCGCCTCGCGCTCGCGATCCAGAAGATCGAACCGGTGGGACTGCTTTTCGCATTGCTTATTCTGGTGACCGCCGCATCCCAGCAATTCGGCATGAGCGTCGTCTTCAAGCCCGCGTACACGGCGGTTACTTCACTGGTTGATTTGGCGATCCCATCGGCGGTACTGAAAAAGTGAGCAGCAACATCCAAAATCGCGTGCTCTCCGGTATGCGGCCCACCGGCCAGCTCCACCTCGGCAACTTTCACGGCGCCCTCAAGAACTGGATCGAGCTGCAATACCAGTACGAATGCTATTTCTTCATCGCCGACTGGCACGCGTTGACCACCGGCTACGAGGACACCTCGAAGCTCGAGGAGTATGTGTGGGACATGGCCATCGACTGGCTCGCGGCGGGCTTGAATCCCGGTGTCGCGACGTTGTTCGTGCAGTCGAAGGTGCCCGAACACGCTGAGCTGCATTTACTGCTCTCCATGATCACGCCGTTAGGCTGGCTCGAACGGGTGCCTTCCTATAAGGACCAGCAGGCACAGCTCGTCGACCGGGACTTAAGCACCTATGGGTTTCTCGGCTACCCCCTGCTGCAGAGCGCCGACATTCTCCTTTATCGCGCGCAGTACGTGCCTGTCGGCGAAGACCAGGTGGCGCACGTGGAAATCACCCGCGAGGTGGCGCGCCGCTTCAATCACATCTACGGCCGGGAGCCCGAGTTCGAGCAGAAGGTGGAGAAGGCCATCAAGAGCCTCGGCTCGCGCAATGCCAACATGTACCGCAACTTGCGCAAGGCTTTTCAGGAAAAAGGCGATGAGGAGTCCCTCGCCAAGGCCCGTGCCCTGGTCGAGTCGAACGCGCGGCTCACCGTGGCCGACCGCGACCGGCTGCTGGGCTTTCTCGAGGGCGGCGGCATCGCCATCCTGCCCGAGCCCGACGTGCTGCTCACCGCGACGCCCAAGGTCCCGGGACTCGACGGCCGCAAAATGTCCAAGTCCTACGGCAATACCATCGGGCTGCGCGAGGACACCGATTCCGTCGTCAAGAAGCTGAAGGCGATGCAGACCGACCCGGCGCGCGTTCGGCGCACCGACCCGGGCGATCCGGAAAAGTGTCCGGTGTGGGACTTGCATAGGATCTACTCGAGCGCCGAGACCCAGGACTGGGTGCAGAAGGGTTGTCGCAGCGCGGGCATCGGCTGCCTCGATTGCAAGGCACCGCTCATCGACAAGGTGGTCGAAGAGCTGTCGGGGATCCGCAAGCGCGCGCAGGAGTTCGAGGAGAATCCGGACCTGGTCCGCGGTATCATCGCCGAAGGATGCGAGCGCGCCCGGAGCGCGGCGCGCGATACTCTGGATGCCGTGCGCCAAGCCATGGCGATGAACTACCGATGAAACCGGAGCTGACACTGGTACAGAACAACCCCCCGGCGCCCGCCGCGCCGCCCGCTGTGCCGACGCAGGGCGAGATGCCCTTTGCAGTGGTCGAGGGCCAGCCGATCACTGAGCTGCCGCGGGACCTGTACATCCCGCCACAGGCTCTGGAAGTGTTCCTCGAGGCCTTCGAGGGGCCCCTGGACATGCTCCTTTATCTGATCCGGCGCCAGAATCTCGACATCCTGGATATTCCGATCGCCGAGATCACCAAGCAGTACATGAGCTACATCGAGGTGATGCAGGTGCTGCAGCTGGAGCTCGCCGGTGAGTACTTGCTGATGGCCGCGACCCTCGCCGAGATCAAGTCGCGCATGCTGCTGCCGCGCATCCATGCCGACACGGCTGCCGAGGAGGCGGACCCGCGCGCCGAGCTGGTGCGGCGCCTGCAGGAATACGAGCGCTTCAAGCGCGCCGCCGAGGGCATCGACCGCATCGCACGCCTGGACCGCGACACCTGGGTGGCCTCTGCCGACCTGGTTGAGCGCAAGGTGGTGCGCATGCCGCCGCAGGTCACCCTGCAGGAGATGCTGCTGGCTTTCCAGGAGGTGTTGTCGCGCAGCGACATGTTTGCGCATCACCACGTTCAGCGCGAACCTCTGTCGGTGCGTCAGCGAATGACCGATGTGCTGGCGGTGCTCTCCAACACCGCCTTCATAGATTTCGTGCGGCTGTTTACGCCCGACGAGGGGCGACGCGGGGTGACCGTGACCTTCATCGCGGTGCTGGAACTCCTGCGTGAGGGCCTGATCGAAATCGTGCAAGCGGAGCCCTACGCCCCGCTGCATGTAAGACAGGGCAACCCTGCCCGCCATTTGAAGCTGGTAGCCGATGAGGACGCTGCCGCCAACGACGACCAAGCGAGAACTCAATGAACGAGCAGTACGTAAAGAATGTGATCGAGGCGGCGCTGCTCGCCGCCGGCCGTCCCCTCACCCTCGATGAGCTGGTGAGCGTGTTCGACGAACGCGACAATGCCAACGGCGAAGAGGTGCGCGCCGCCATCGCGGCGTTGCGCGCCGACTATGAGAATCGCGGCATCGAATTGACCGAGGTGGCGAGCGGCTTTCGGATCCAGATCCGCGCGCAGATCGCACAGCCGGTCTCGCGGCTCTGGCAGGAGCGGCCGGCGAAGTACTCGCGCGCGCTTTTGGAAACCTTGGCGCTGGTCGCCTATCGACAGCCCATCACGCGCGGCGAGATCGAGCAGATCCGCGGCGTGGCGGTGAATCCCAACATCATCAAGACGCTCCTCGAGCGCGGTTGGATCCGCGTGGTCGGACATCGCGATGTGCCTGGGAAGCCCGAGCTTCTGGGCAGCACGCGCGAGTTTCTCGACTACTTCGGCTTGAAGAGGCTCGATGACCTGCCGACGCTCGCGCAGCTGAAGGAACTTGAGGAGCTGCGGGTGCAGTTGACGCTCCCGGGAGCGGAACCGGAAGTCATCGGAAGTGCGGCCGCAGACCGGCAGAGCGGTGCCGCGGGAGAGCTCGGCGCCTCGGGCGAGGAGCCGGGCGAGCAAGCGCAGGCGGATGAGGACACGGACGATGACGATGAACAGCAGGACGACTCGTCGCCCCATTCGCACGGTTTGGTGGCACGCGGCCCAGATCCTGACCTCAGTTGATGGCGCCGCGCGGCCGCAGTAGCGCCCCCTACCGAAACGACACTCTGTCCCGCGCGAAGCCGCGTGCCAAGGCGGCTGTGCGCCGCGAGCCTGCGGCGCCGCCCGCCGGTCGCATCCAAAAAACGCTCGCCGCCGCCGGATTGGGCTCGCGCCGCGAGATCGAGCGCTGGATCAAGGAGGGCAGGCTCAAGGTCAACGGTGCCGCTGTGGAGCTTGGCGCCAAGCTCGATGTCAGCGACCGGATCACCCTGGACGGACGCAACGTGCGCCTGCACGCCAAAGATGCGGCCAAACACGACTCCCGGGTGCTTCTATACCACCGCTCGCCGGGCGACGCGCTCGACATCAAGGCGGCAGCCTCGCGGGCCGCGGAGCAGCTGAAGCTGCCGCGCTCCTCGGGCCGCTGGCTCGCCATCCAGCCGCTGCCGCCGGTCGATGGAGGGTTGGAGATACTGACCGACGACGGATCCTGGGCGCACAAGGTGTCGCGCGCCGCTCATGCGCTGACGATGGATTTTGTACTGCGGGTGCGCGGTCATTTGGGCGAAGGGCTGTTGGAGGAGCTGCGCGCGGCGAGCGACTGCGAGGGCGAGCCCATGCAGATCGTCAGCGCCGAAGCGCAGTTGGGCGAGGGGGCCAATCACTGGCTCAACGTCACGGTGCGCGCCACCCGACCGGCCGTGGTGCGTCACTGGCTGGCGGCGCGCGGCCTCATCGTCAGCCGCTTGATGCGCGTGCGCTTCGGGCCCGTGCATTTGACGCGCGATCTGCCGCGCGGGCGCTCGCGCGCCTTGCTGAGCGCCGAGCGCAACGCCCTCATGAACGAGATCGAGGCGGCCAACGCCCCTGCCGTGGATCCGGCCGCGGACGGCTAGTTGTTGGGCGTCTTGGAAGCGTCCAGCAATTCCTTCAAGTATTGCTGCCATACCTCGGCCCAAGTGTGGGTGCCGTGCCCGTGGGTCTGTTCCGAGGCCGGGATGAGGATGAAGCGGCCGTTCTTGACGCGCTTGATCTCCCGTTCCGCGATCCCAAGTTCAGGCGGGTTGACGAAGTCATCGGCCGAATTGATATGCAGAAGCGGCGCCTTTATTTTCTCCAGGCCCGGCGAGGGATCGTAATCGCGCGAGGCGTTCACCGCGTAGAGAAAGTCGTTTGCGTCGAGGCCGTCCATTTCGCGCGGCATGTACTTGGACAGGAATTCGTCGGCCGCATCGCGGGTCGGCAGGCTCTTCTGCATCTGAATCGGCGCGCTGCCGGCGATCAGCAGAAGTCCTGAAACGGTGCGCAGCGCCATCTGCGGTTCGCTGGTGTAGTCGCCGTTCTTGTAGGCCGGATCGTTCTTGATGGCATCCATGGCAAGGTCGCGCCACAGGCGATTGCGTCCCGCGATCTGCACCGGCAGGCATGCCAGCGGCATGAGGGCATCCATGAAGTCCGGATATGCCTCGCCCCACATGAAGGTGTGCATGCAGCCCATGGAGGTGCCCATCACCAGGCGAAGATGATCGACCGCGAGCCCCTTGGTGAGCAGTTGGTACTGGGCGTTCACCATGTCCTGGTAGTTGTACTGCGGGAAGTGCGCGCGCAAGGCATCGGAGGGTTTGCTCGAGGTGCCGTGACCGATGCCATCGGGCAGCACGATGTAATATTTACTGGCATCCAGCAGTCCGCCTTTCGCGAACAGCACGCCGGAAAAGCGTTCGTTGATTAGACTGTGACCGGAACCTCCGGTGCCATGGAGCGCAAGCACCGCGTTGTTCACGTGTCCATTTTTGTCCTTGTGCGGCTTGCCGTAGGCGTAGTAGTGAATCCGCAATTCGGGCAGCGTCTCGCCCGAGGCGAAATGAAAGTCGTGCAGCACGTACTGGCCATCGACAATGGGCGGCTCGTCGCTCGCACCGGCGATCGCAGACAACCCCAAAAACATCGCGACCAGCGCCGCGTTCATGGCTCTTCGTGGCATTGCACTCCCCAATGTCTAAGACTGTTGCGCCTCAAGAAACTTGCCATCAATACCTTGCGCCTGCGTGCTCAACAAGTACAGGAACAACTTCGACACAGATTGCGGCGTCGGCAGCGTGTTCGGATCCTCGGCAGGATAGGCGGCGGCACGCATCGCCGTCCGCATACGGCCGGGATTGACGCTATTGAATCGGACGTTGCCTTCCTGTTCGAGTTCCTCGCACCACATGGCGCGCACCGCTTCCAGGCCGCTCTTGGACACCGCGTAGGCACCCCAGAAGGGGCGCGCTTGCTTGACCACGCCGCTGCTTACGAACACCACCGAGGCATCCGCGGAGCGGCGCAGGTGCGGCAGCAGCACTTGGGTCAGGATGAAAGGCGCGGTGAGATTGACGTGCAGCACCCGGCACCAGGTCGGCACGTCGTACTGTTCCAGCGGCGTGCGCTCGCCCAGGAGGGCAGCGGAATGCACCAGACCGTCGAGCCGGCCGAACTCGTCGCCGACGATCTTGGCGAGCGCGTCGTATTCTTGCGCGCCGGCGCTGGCGAGATCCAGCACCGCGATCGCCGGTTGCGGGGCGCGCAGCGCCTCGATTTCATCGTAGAGCTTCTCCAGCTTGCTTTGGTTGCGTCCCGACAGGATCACCGTGGCGCCGGCGCGTGCGCACTCGATCGATAGGGCGCGGCCCAGACCGCTGGTGGCGCCGGTTATCAGAATGTGGCGGCCCGCCAGAAGTTCTGGGTGGATGGAAAAATCGGTGGGAATCATTCAATCTCCGATGGAGCGCGCCGCGCGGCGCGCGGTACGCCAGGCGCTGAGCATATCTCGAAGCAAGGCGTGCTTGGGACTTGCGCCTTCCAGGCGCAAGAGTTGCGCGCGGCCGAGCGCGGCAAGAATCAGCACATGTCGCTCGGCGGCGCACGCGCGACGGGGCAACTCGTCGGCGGCCGCCGCGAATCGGCTGAGAGCCTGTTCGCGCAGCCCCGCGAGGTAGTTTGCGAGCGCGGGCGGCGCGGTGTCCGCCGTCAGCGCGGTATTTTCGATGCCCGCGGCCAGGAGCTCCTCGACGGCGAAGACCATCTTTCCCTGCCTGGCGGCGCGGCGATAATCTTGCAGGCTGCGGAACAGGTATTCGGCGCAGGCGAGCGAGCGGATGGCTTCCCGCGGCGCCTCGGCCCCGGCCAGAGCGGCGACGATCTCGAGCGGTATGCCATGCAGCGCGTGGGCATGCGCCTCAAGTTCCGACCGCCGCTCGAGCGGCACGCCGCCGGCTTCGAGGATCGTTGCGCGCAGGGTGGCTTGGAGCGGCTGCAGGGCCGCTGGCGTTGAGCCGGGCAGGGCGGCCAGATAGCGTGATATCGGATGGACCGCCGTGCCCATCGACAGGCGCTCGACTTCTTCGCCCCACCAGCCGAGTTTTAGATCTGCGACGGCTGGTTCGGTGCCGGGTTCGGCAAGGGCCTGCCATTCGGCGCATAACGCGAAGAGCCCGAGGAGCGCCGCCTTGCGGCTCTCGGCAGCAAACATATGGCTGAAATAACGGGCGCTGCCCAATGGCAGCGCGCGGGCCCGGTAGGTGGCATCAAGCTGATTCTTCGCCGCTGTCATCGCGCTTGGCCGTGCGAGGAGTGCGCGTCAAGCTCGCCACCGGATCCAGTATTTCGATTTCGTTGCCGATGCGCAGTCCCAAGTCCGAAAAGCGCCGCGCGGCCGGCAGCACCTGCTGCTCGAGCGAACCGACCGCCTTGTTGAACGCATCGACGCTGTTGCCCAGGGATTTGCCGAGCTTTGCCAGATGCTCGGCGAATACGCTCAAGCGCTTGTGCAGTTCCTCGCCGAGCCGGCGCACTTCACCGGCATTCTGCGCAAGGGAGGTTTGGCGCCAGCCATGGGCCACGACCTTCAGGAGCGCTACGAAGCTCGTGGGGGTTGCCAGCATCACGTTCTGCCGCATGGAATCGTCGATCAGGTCTGGATTGTCCTGAAGCGCGGCCGAAAGAAACTGGTCTCCCGGCAGGAACAGCACCACGAAGTCGGGACTGCGCTCGAACTGCGCCCAGTATTGTTTGGAGGCGAGCTCGCGCACCCGCGCGCCGACCAGCTGCGCATGGCGCCGCAGCTGCACGCTACGCGTGTCCTCGTCCTGGGCTTCCACCGCGGCCAGATACGCATCGAGCGGCGTTTTCACGTCGACCACGATGTCGCGCTGCTCGGGCATGTGCACCACCATGTCGGGGCGGATGCTGCCCTGATCGGTAAACAGCTGCTGCTGTTCCGAGAAGTCGACGTTGGCGGTCATGCCGGCAAGCTCCACCAGGCGACGCAACGTCATTTCCCCCCAGCGGCCTCGGACCTCGGGACGTCTGAGCGCGTTGACCAGATTGCGGGTTTCCCGCGACAACAGATTCTGGCTGCTGGCGAGTATCTCCATCTGTGTCTTGATGCCGGCGAAGGAATCGATGCGGTCGCGCTCGATGGCCTGGATCTGTGCCTCGGTCTTCGACAGAGCATCCTTGATCGGGCGCACCAGACCGTCGATCGCCGCTTCGCGCTCCTTGAGCGTCTGGCTGGCATCCGATTGCTGCAGGGCCAGCCGCTCGCGCGCCAGCTGCAAGAAGAGCTCGGAATTGCTCTGCAGGCTCTCACGGGCGAGTTCGCCGAACGCCGACTGAAGGTCGCGCGTGATCTGCTCGATCTGCCGTTCGTGCTCGGCGGCCTGCGCGCCCTCGTCCTTGAGGCGGGTCCGCATCACTTCGAGTTCCACCGTAAGGGCCTGTTCGCGCCGCTGCCGCCACACCGCCATGAGCGCGGCGCCGATGAGCACGCCGACCAGAAGCGCAATCCAGTCGATGGAGTTCATGACGAGCGGTTTTCTTTGAGCCAATCGATGATGTCCAACGGCTCTTTCATGTAGGCATCGCCGCCCCAGCGGGTCGTATCCTCATCATCGCGCAGGTACCCGTAGTTCGCGACCAGCGCCGGCATCCCGGCGGCGTGAGCGGCCTGCACGTCGCGCTCGGCATCCCCGACGTAGATGCACTCGCCGGGTTCGGCCTCGGCAAGCTTCGCGGCATGCAGGAGCGGCGCGGGGTGGGGCTTGCGCTGCGCAAGGGTGTCGCCGCTCACGACACAGGCGAAACGGTCGCGAAGTTTGAGCTGCTCGAGCAGCGGATCGGTGAGCCACGCCGCCTTGTTGGTGACGATGCCGCTTTTCATGCCGCGCTCGGCGATGAACTCGAGCACCGACTGCATGCCCGGAAAGAGCTTCGTCTCGAGGCTGAGAGCGGAGCGGTATATTTCCAGGAAGCGCTTCTGCAGCGCGGCGTACGCAATCGGCTCCACGCCCGGAAAGCCCACGCCCACGACGCGTGCCGCGCCGTGCGATACCGCGCAGCGCACCTCCTCATAGGGCAACGGCGACAGCCCCTGTTCCTGGCGCAGAGCATTCAGCGCATTCACCATGTCCGGCGCGGTGTCGAGTACGGTGCCGTCCAGATCGAACAGCACGGCGCGCAATCGGGCGCTCATCCGCGGTCCAGCCGTTTGAAATGGGCGAGGTAGTTGACCTCGGTGTTCTCGGAGAGGCTGAAGGCGCGAGTCAGCGGATTGTAGGTGAGTCCGGTGAGGTCCTTGAGTTCCAAGCCGGCCTCGCGTCCCATGCGCGCCAGCTCCGAAGGACGGATGAATTTCATGTATTCGTGGGTGCCGCGCGGCAGCACGCGCGCCAGATATTCCGCGCCGATGATGGCTACCGCGAAGGACTTCACGTTCCGGTTCAGCGTCGAGACGATCACATCGCCGCCCGGTGTCGCCAGGTTCGCAAGTGCCCGGACCGTGGCCAGAGGATCCGGCACATGCTCGAGAAGCTCCATGCAGGTGATGAGAGGAAACTGCGCCGGGCATTCGGCCGCGAGGGTCTCGGCGGCCACGCAGCGGTACTCGACCTTCGCTGCTGTCTCGAGCGCATGCAGTTCGGCCACCTCGAGCACCGCGGGAGCCAGATCGATGCCGAGCACGGTCGCGCCGGATCTGGCCAATGCCTCGCTCAATATGCCGCCGCCGCAGCCTACGTCCAAGGCTCGACTGCCCGCAATCTGCACTCGCGAGGCGATGTAGCCGAGACGCAGCGGGTTCAGATCGTGCAGCGGCCGCGACGGCCCTTTCGGGTCCCACCAGCTCTGTGCGAGGGCGGCGAACTTTGCGAGTTCTCTAGGATCGGCATTGGATGCTGCGGTCATCGTTGCGCTCCTTGGTTGAGCAACAAACTCCAGTTGCGTGCTTTGGCAGCCACCGCCTGCCAATCGAGCCGCACCAGTTCGCGGTTGGACAGCAGCGCGCGGCCGGCCACCCACACATCGCTCACGCAGTCGCGATCGGCGCAGCAGACGATGGTGCGCAGATCCTCGCGGCCGGCGAAGGTGGCCGGATGCGACAGATCGAGACAGCAGATATCGGCCCACTTGCCCGGCGCGAGCGTGCCGACGTCTTCCAGCCCCAGCGCCGTTGCGGCCGCGCTGGTGCAAAGCGCGAGGGCCTGATGAGCGCCCCCGGCGCCCTTCAACAACGACGCGGCGATGCGCATCTCGCCCCAGACATCGTAACGCAACGTCCTCGCGCCGGCCGACGCGATGGCAAGCTTCACTCCGCTCTCGGCAAGCGCGGCGATGGAGGCTGCACCCCGGGAGCCGAGGGTGAGCTGCGGACTCAGGCAGAAACCGATTCCGGCGCGCTGCGCCAGGGCGAGTTCGTCCGCTGCCAGCGCCTTAGGGTGCAGCGCCGTGAACGAAGGCGTGAGCAGATTCAGCTCCTTGAGGCGCGTGAGCGGGCCGCACTCTGCAGTCGCGCCGTCCGACAGATCGACGGCGATGCCTGCCTCGAGCTCATCGGCCAGGGTGGCGAGCCGTCTTAAGGGTTCATCGGCAAGCCGGTGCACGTCCAACGGCGCAAAACAGGTGGTGATCAAAGGATGCGAGCGGTACTCGTCGCGCAGTTTCAGTGCGCGGCTCAGGTACTCGCCGGCGTTGGCTGCCCACGGAGAAGGGGTGTTGGTCAGGGGCAGGCCGACGACGGCCCGCATGCCCTGATCATGCACAGCCTGGGCCGATTCCTGCGGTGCGTAAAAGCGGTCGAGGAAGCAGGTGACGCCGGACCTCAGCATTTCCGCCATGGCACGCAACACGCTGTCGTAGACGAACTCGGGTCCCAAACGCGCCGCGATGCCCGCCGCATCCTGCTCGCCCATCACCCGGGTCAAGGACATGGCCGCTTCGGCGTCCGCGTTAATCAGACCGGGCAACAGCAGATGCGCCTTGCGCTCGACGACGCCGGCGGCCTGATAGCGCCGCTGGGCCTCGTCTGTCGGCAAAATTTCAACGATGTGCCCGTCGCGAATCAACAGCGAATGCGCCCGCAGCATCGTGTCGTGCGAGTTCATCGGCACGATAAATTGGGCATCGATGCGTAAATCGGCGACCTCAGCGGGCATCAGCCCAGTATATCGGCCGGAGCTTAAGACGGGCACCGATATGTGCTAGAATTTCAATGATGTCGAGCCCAGCTCCAGCACAATTTAAACCCTCAGTTTAGAACCCGTTAGAAGGCACCGGACTCTCGCAACATGGCCGAGATCGCACGCGAAATATTGCCCGTAAATCTCGAAGACGAGATGCGCAAATCCTATCTGGATTACGCCATGAGCGTGATCGTGGGACGGGCGTTGCCAGACGTGCGCGACGGTTTGAAGCCGGTGCACCGGCGCGTGCTGTTCGCGATGCGCGAGCTGTCGAACGACTGGAATCGCGCCTATAAGAAATCCGCGCGCGTGGTGGGCGATGTTATCGGCAAGTACCACCCCCACGGCGACGCGTCCGTCTACGACGCCATCGTGCGCATGGCGCAGCCATTTTCCATGCGCTACCTGCTGGTCGACGGGCAGGGCAACTTCGGGTCGGTGGACGGCGATCCGCCTGCGGCAATGCGTTACACCGAAGTGCGCATGTCGCGGCTCGCCGGCGAACTGCTCGCCGACATAGACAAGGAAACGGTCGATTTCGTCCCGAATTACGACGAGTCGGAGCACGAGCCGGCGGTGCTGCCGACGCGCATCCCGAATCTGCTCGTCAACGGCTCCTCCGGTATCGCGGTGGGCATGGCCACCAACATCCCGCCCCACAACCTGGGCGAGATCATTGCCGCATGCATCGCCGTGATCGAGAATCCGGATATCTCGCTCGCGCAGGTCATGCAGATCGTGCCGGGCCCGGATTTTCCGACCGCCGGCATCATCAACGGCGCCCAGGAAATCGTCGCGGCGTACAAAGGCGGACGTGGCCGCGTGCACGTGCGGGCGCGCACCCACATCGAAGATGTGGGCAAGGGCGATCGCCAGGCCATCGTCATCACCGAGCTTCCCTACCAGGTCAACAAAGCGCGGCTAATCGAGCGCATCGCCGACCTGGTGCGCGACAAACTCATCGAGGGCATCGCCTCCGACGGGCTGCGCGACGAATCTGACAAGGACGGCATGCGTGTCGTCATTGAGCTCAAGCGCGGTGAAGTGCCGGAGATTCTCCTCAACAATCTGTTTGCGCAGACTGCCATGGAGACCGTTTTCGGCATCAACATGGTGGCGCTCGTCGACGGTCAGCCGCGCCTGCTGTCGCTGAAGGAGATGCTGGAGGCATTCCTGCGTCACCGGCGCGAGATCGTCACGCGGCGCACGGTGTACGAGCTGCGCAAGGCCCGGGAGCGCGGCCACATCCTGGAAGGCCTCGCGGTCGCCCTCGCCAATATCGATGACATCATCGCCGCCATCAAGGCATCCCCTTCGCCGCCCGAGGCGCGCATCGCGCTGATGGCGCGCGCGTGGAAAAGCGGCGCGGTGCCCGAGATGCTGGCGCGCGCCGGGGACATCAACACGCGTCCCGACGGCGAGATCGCTGCTTTGGGGATGGTGGATGGCGGCTACAAGCTCACCGAGACCCAGGCGCAAGCCATCCTCGACATGCGCTTGCACCGGCTCACCGGCCTCGAGCAGGAAAAGATAATCGCGGAGTACCAGGAACTGCTGGTCCAGATGAAGGATCTGTCAGACATCTTGGCGCGCCCCGAACGTCTGCTGGAGGTGATTCGCCAGGAGCTCGAGGAGATTCGCGACACCTTCGGCGACAAGCGCCGCACCGAGATCGTCACCAACCATGAAGACCTCACCATCGAGGATCTGATCTCGCCCGAAGATGTGGTTGTCACCATTTCGCACGGCGGTTATGCCAAGGCGCAGCCGCTGTCCGACTATCAGGCGCAGCGCCGCGGCGGCCGCGGCAAGGCGGCCACCACGGTCAAGGACGAGGACTTCGTCGACAAACTGTTTGTCGCCAATACGCACGACACGCTGCTGTGCTTCTCGGATCACGGCAAGGTCTACTGGCTCAAGGTGTACCAGCTGCCGCAGGCGAGCCGCGGTTCGCGCGGCAAGCCGATCGTGAATCTGCTGCCCCTACAGGAGGGCGAACGCATCAGCGCGACTCTCGCCATCAAGGAATTCGAGGAAGGCAAATTCGTGTTCATGGCGACCAGCATGGGCACGGTAAAGAAGACGCCGCTCGGCATGTTCTCCAGGCCGCGCGCCAGCGGCATCATCGCGGTCGCCCTCGATCCGGGCGACAAGCTGGTCGGTGTTTCGATCACCGACGGCACCAAGGACATTCTGCTCTTCACCACGGGCGGCAAGGCGATTCGCTTCGCCGAAGAGGAGGTGCGTCCGATGGGACGCGAGGCGGCGGGCGTGCGCGGTGTGAAGCTCGCCGACGAGCAGCGTGTCAACGCCCTCATCGACGCCGCCGACGGATACATCCTCACGGCCTCGCAGAACGGTTTCGGCAAGCTGACCTCGCTCGAGGAATTCCCCAAGCACGGGCGCGGCGGCCAGGGCGTCATCGCGCTGCAGATCACCGATCGCAACGGCCACATGGTCGGCGCGGTGCTGGTCGGCATGGAGGATGAGGTCATGCTCATGAGCCAGAACGGCGTGCTGGTGCGCACGCCGGTCAAGGATATCTCGGTGGTGGGACGCAACACCCAGGGTGTGCGTCTGATCCGCCTGGAAGAGGGCGACCAGCTCTCGGGGCTGGAACGCATCTACGGGTTGGCAGGTGAATCGGAAGACGGGTCTGCGGATGCAAACGGTGCGCCGCCGCCCGCCGATTCCTAAACCTCCGCGATGCGCGTCTTCAATTTCTCCCCCGGACCTGCGGTTCTGCCGCTCGAGGTGCTGGAGCAGGCGCGCGCCGAACTTACCGACTGGCAGGGCAGCGGCATGTCGGTGATGGAGGTGAGCCACCGCGGCAAGGCCTTCATCGAGGTGGCCGAGCGTGCGGAAAGCGATCTGCGCGAACTGCTCTCGATTCCGAAGAACTACAAGGTGCTGTTCATTCAGGGAGGCGCTTCGGCTCAGTTCTCGCTCATACCCATGAACCTCACCGCTGCGACCGATACCGTGGATGTCATCAACACGGGCCATTGGTCGAAGAGGGCGATCGAAGAGGGCAGCCGCTACTGCAAGGTGCATGTCGCGGCGGACGCGGGCGGTGCCTATACCCGGGTGCCCGCGCCATCGGAAATCAGGCTGAGCGCGAATCCCAGGTACCTGCATTACACGCCCAATGAGACCATCGGCGGGGTGGAGTTCGGTTACGTGCCCGAGGCGGGCGGCGTGGATCTAGTCGCGGATATGTCCTCGAGCATACTGTCGCGGCCCATCGACGTATCGAAGTTCGGATTGATCTACGCCGGCGCGCAAAAGAACATCGGGCCTTCGGGTCTGGTCGTCCTCATCGTGCGGGAGGATCTTCTCGGGCGCGCGCGCGCCGAGACGCCCAAGGTGTTCGACTACCGCGCCGTGGCGGAGGAGAACTCGCTTCTCAACACCCCGCCCACCTTTGCCTGGTATGTGGCGGGCCTGGTGTTCAAGTGGCTCAAGGGGCAGGGCGGCGTCGCATCGATGGGCGAGCGCAATCAAACAAAGGCCCGAACGCTCTACCAGGCCATCGATGGTTCATCGCTGTATCGCAACGCGGTGGAGGCCGACGCCCGTTCCCGGATGAACGTCACCTTCATGCTGAAAGAGCCCGGCCTCGATGAGAGATTCTTGGGCGAAGCGGCGCGAGCGGGGCTGACCGGGCTGAAGGGCCACCGGGTCATCGGCGGCATGCGGGCGAGCCTTTACAATGCCATGCCGCTCGAGGGCGTTTTGAAGCTCATCGAGTTCATGCGCGAATTCGAACGGGCTCACGGATAAAGACCAAAACCATGGCGAAATCAAAAAAAGCGGTCGCAAAAAAAGCGCTCAAGCAGGCCGCCCCCGGCGTGCTCGAACGCCCCGGCGCGAAGCCCGGCAAGATCGATCTTGCGGAGGTCCGCAACAGCATCGATGCCATCGATGCAAGGATTCATGCGCTCTTGAACGAACGGGCCCGTTTCGCGCAACTGGTCGGGATCTCCAAGAGCCAGTCGGGGCGTGCGGTGGACTTCTACCGTCCAGAACGCGAAGCCGAAGTCCTGCGCATGGCCTTGAAGCGCAACCAGGGACCGCTGCGCAACGAGGAGATCGCGCGCTTGTTCCGCGAAATCATGTCGGCGTGCCTGGCTCAGCAGGAGCCTCTCAAGGTGGCCTTCTTGGGCCCCGAAGGCACCTTTTCGCAGGCCGCCGTCATCAAGCATTTCGGCTCCTCGGCGCGCGCCTTGCCGTTGTCCGCCATCGATGAGGTTTTTCACGAAGTCGAGGGCGGTGTGGCCGACTTCGGGGTCGTGCCGATCGAGAATTCGAGCGAAGGCACCGTCAACCATACCCTGGACATGTTCTTGACCTCCTCGCTCAAGATCTGCGGCGAGGTGGAACTTCGCATCCACCATCATCTGATGGGCAAGATGACCGGTCTCGAACCGGTGCTGCGCGTCTGCGCCCATCCGCAGGCCCTCGCGCAGTGCCGCCTGTGGCTCGACGAGCACCTGCCGGAGGCTGAGCGCGTGCCGGTGGCGAGCAATGCCGAGGGCGCGCGCCGCGCCCGCGACGAGCGCGGCTCGGCGGCGATTGCCGGCAATTCCGCCGCCGAAATCTACGGGTTGAACCTGCTTGCCAATGAAATCGAGGACCGGCCGGACAATACCACGCGCTTTCTGGTGATCGGGCGCAAGCTTTTCAGCGCGAGCGGCGTCGATCGCACCAGTCTGCTGGTGTCGGCGCACGGCACCGACGACGCCGGCGCCTTGTTCCGGCTGCTCGAGCCGTTGGCGGCGCATCGGGTCAACATGACGCGCATCGAGTCGCGCCCCTCGCGCAAGCGCAAGTGGGACTATGTGTTCTTCATCGACATCGAAGGACACGTCAGTGATGCGCCGGTCGCCCAGGCGCTCGAAGCTCTGGCCGAACGCGCATCGCTATACAAGGTCTTGGGCTCCTACCCACGGGCGGTGCAGTAGTGCGGTCATTCACCGCCGCGCCTGCGCATCAGGTGCGCGGCAGCCTCACCGTGCCGGGCGACAAGTCAGTTTCGCACCGCGCGCTCATGCTGGCTGGGATCGCGGACGGTGCAAGCGAGATCAAGGGTTTTTTGCCGAGCGAGGATTGCCTGGCGACGCTCGCCGGCATGCGCTCGCTCGGGGTCGAGCTGCAGCAGCGCTCCGCCACGGAGGTGAAGGTGCGCGGGGTGGGCCTGCGAGGCCTGAAGGCGGCCAAGGCCGCCCTCGACATGGGCAACGCCGGCACCGCCATCAGGCTCATGACGGGCCTTTTGTGCGGCCAGCCGTTCGAGTCGACGCTCATCGGCGATGCCTCGCTGATGAAGCGGCCGATGGAGCGGGTGGCGAAACCCTTGCGGCAGATGGGCGCCCTAGTGAGCACCGATAACGGCACGCCGCCCGTGATCACGGGCGGGAAGAGCCACCTGCACGGCATCGACTACCAGATGCCGATGGCGAGCGCCCAGGTGAAATCCGCGATTCTGTTGGCCGCGCTCTATGCCGAGGGGGCCACCACGGTTACCGCACCGGCAGTGAATCGAGACCACAGTGAGCGCATGCTTGAGAGCTGCGGCGTGGAGGTGCAGGTGGACGGGCTCAAGGTGCGCTTGAATCCGCCCAAATCGCTCGCAAATCAGGCCCTGAGCGTGCCGGGCGACTTTTCCTCCGCGGCGTTTTTCATCGTGGCGGGCTTGCTAGGCGCCGATCGCGAGGGACTTCTGATCAAGAATGTCGGCATGAATCCGACACGCACCGGCCTGCTTCAGATTTTGCGCGCCATGGGCGGCAAGATCGAGGTCGAGGAGCCGCGCTTCGCGGGCAAGGAACCGGTCGCGGACCTGCGGGTTCATGCCTCTGAACTTTCGGGCATCAAGGTGCCCGAAGAACTGGTGCCGCTGGCCATCGATGAGTTCCCGGTGCTTTTTGTCGCTGCCGCATGTGCCCACGGGGAAACGCTCGTGACCGGGGCGGAGGAGCTTCGGGTCAAAGAGTCGGACCGAATTGCTGCCATGAGCGAAGGATTCAAGGCGCTCAAGACCGAGCACGAGGTTCTTCCTGACGGCATGCGCATTGCCGGAAGCGCCGGTGCTCCGGCCTTCGGCGGGGGTCGCGTGGACAGTGACGGCGATCATCGCATCGCCATGGCATTCAGCATCGCCAGCCTCAAGGCCAAAGGACCCATCCTCATCGACGATGTCGCCAATGTCGCCACCTCGTTTCCGGGCTTCGCCTCCCTGGCCTGTACGGTGGGACTTAAGCTCGAGGAGTCATCGGCCGCATGAACCGCATTCCGGTGGTGACCATCGACGGTCCGTCCGGTTCGGGCAAGGGCACTGTGAGCCGGGCGGTGGCCAAGGCTTTGGGATTCGGTCTCTTGGACAGCGGTGCGCTGTACCGTTTGGTCGCTTTAGCCGGCAAAAGGGCTGGTATCGATCTCAGTCAGGCCGAACCTCTCGCCCGCTTGGCCGGCCAATTTGACATACGCTTCGGTTCGGGCGCCTCCGGCGAGGAGCTTGTCTGGCTCGATGGCCAGGAGGTGACCCTGGCCATACGTACCGAGCAGGCCGGAAATGACGCCTCCAAGGTGGCGGCCTTGCCCGCGGTGCGGGCAGCACTCTTGGACCGACAGCGCGCTTTTGCAGTGCCTCCGGGGCTGGTGGCCGATGGGCGGGACATGGGCACCACGGTATTTCCCCACGCGGATGTGAAGATTTTCCTGACCGCCAGCGCCGAGGAACGCGCCGCGAGACGGCATAAGCAGTTGAAAGAAAAGGGGGTTACTGCTACCCTTGCCGCCCTTTCGCTGGAGATAGCGGAACGTGACGAGCGCGATTCCAAGCGCTCCGTTTCGCCTCTGGTCGCAAGCGCAGACGCGGTGGTTCTGGATACGACGGGGATGTCCGTCGAGGCCGTGGTCGCACACGTCCTTCGTCTGGTTCGCGGACGATTGTCGACACTTTGATTGACGATGGAATTTTGGGTAGCGGCGTTCAGGGATTTGAATGCTGTAATTTTGGCAACCCCTTGGGCTTTAGGGATTAGCGCTAGGGACATGTCTTGAAAGAGTAGGTATGAGCGAATCTTTTGCAGAACTGTTTGAACAAAGCATAGCCAGCCAGCGCATTCGTCCTGGCACCATCCTCAATGGACTGATCGTCGAAGTCGGCCAGGACTACGTGATCGTCAACGTGGGGCTGAAGTCCGAAGCGGTCATTCCGTCGGAACAATTCAAGAATGAAAAGGGCGAGATCGAAGTTGCCGTCGGCGAGACCGTCGAAGTGGCCTTGGATAGCGTCGAAGACGGCTCGGGCGAGACCCGGCTGTCGCGTGAGAAGGCCAAGCGCGCCCGCACCTGGACGCGCCTGGAGAGCGCCTTCGAGAAGCAGGAAGTGGTCATCGGCGTCATCACCGGCCGCGTCAAGGGCGGCTTTACCGTGGAAATCGACAACGTGCGCGCGTTTTTGCCCGGCTCGCTCGTCGATGTGCGCCCGGTGCGCGATCCTTCCTATCTCGAGAACAAGCCGCTCGAGTTCAAGGTCATCAAGCTCGATCAAAAACGCAACAACGTGGTGGTATCGCGCCGCGCGGTGGTGGAACAAGAATACAGCGCCGAGCGTTCGGCACTGCTCGACAACCTGCAGGAAGGCGCAGCGGTCAAGGGCGTGGTGAAGAACCTCACCGACTACGGCGCGTTCGTGGACCTGGGCGGCATCGACGGCCTCCTGCATATCACCGACATGGCCTGGAAACGCGTCAAGCACCCCTCCGAAGTGGTCAAGGTGGGCGAGGAGATCGACGTCAGGATCCTGAAGTTCGATCGTGAGCGCCAGCGCGTTTCCCTCGGACTGAAGCAGCTCGGCGCCGACCCGTGGCAGAACATCGCGCGCCGCTATCCGGCCAATACGCGTTTGTTCGGCAAGGTCACCAACATCGCCGACTACGGCTGCTTCGTCGAAATCGAAGAGGGCGTGGAAGGCCTGGTGCACGTCTCGGAAATGGACTGGACCAACAAGAACGTCAATCCCGCCAAGGTGGTGCACGTCGGACAGGAAGTCGAGGTCATGGTGCTCGACATCGACGAAGAGCGCCGTCGCATCAGCCTGGGCGTGAAGCAGTGCAAGACTAATCCCTGGAAGGAGTTCGCCGAGAACTACAACCGCGGCGACAAGGTCTCGGGCCAGATCAAGTCGATCACCGACTTCGGTATCTTCATCGGCCTCGCCGGCGGCATCGACGGCTTGGTGCATCTGTCGGACATCTCCTGGGATATGCCGGGCGAAGAGGCGGTGCGCAGCTATCAGAAGGGCCAGCAGGTCGACGCAATGGTGTTGTCGATCGATCCGGAGCGCGAGCGCATCAGCCTCGGGATCAAGCAGCTCGCCAAGGATCCGTTCTCGGCCTACATCGCCGAGCATCCCAAAGGCAGTATCGTCAAGGGCGTGGTGCGGGAAGTGGACGCCAAAGGCGCCATCATCGATCTCGGCAACGGCGTCGATGGCCAATTGCGCGCCTCGGAGCTGTCGCGTGACCGCGTAGAGGATGCACGCCTGCTGCTGAAGGTCGGCGAGGAAGTGGAAGCGAAGTTCATCAACGTGGATCGCAAGGGCCGCAGCATTTCGCTGTCGATCAAGGCGAAGGACATCCACGAGGAACAAGAGGCGATGCAGAACTACCGGACCGACACCTCGACCGGCACGAGTCTGGGAGATCTGCTCAAGGAGCACATTTCCGGTCAGGAATAGGGACCTACGCGGGCGCCTTGTTGGATCAAGGCGCCCGATCTATTCGATAATTTAGCGCTGCGCATGGATCGATAATGACCAAATCGGAACTCATCGAGATCATTTCGGCTAAACAGAAGCATTTGCCGGCGAAGGACGTCGAACTCGCGGTCAAGCAACTGCTGGAGATCATGAGCGATTCCTTGGCGACGGGCGAACGCATCGAAATCCGCGGCTTCGGCAGTTTCTCGCTGCACTTCAGGCCGCCGCGCCAGGGCCGCAATCCGAAGACCGGAGAGGCGGTCGCGCTCGCCGGCAAACATGTTCCGCATTTCAAGCCAGGCAAAGACCTGCGCGAACGCGTCAATGACGGCGCGGATCAGCCGATCCGCGACTAACCGCTCGGACCCGCATGTCCGATTTCTCGCTGCTGACGTGGGTGTTGGTGGTCGCCGCGCTCGTTGTCGGCATCTTGGCCGGGCATTTCGGCTGGGGTAAGCGATGGCCGGGTTCCAGCAAACTGCACCCGGACTATCTCGCCGGACTCGATTTCCTCGTCACCGAGCAGCCTGACCGGGCGCTCGACGTATTTCTCAAGCTGATGGAGGCGAACGCCGACACCATCGAAACCCACTTCGCCTTGGGCGCGCTGTACCGCCGGCGCGGCGAGGTGGAGCGCGCCATCCGCATCCACCAGAACCTGCTTGCCCGCAGCGAACTCGCCAGCGAGCATCGCGAACAGGCGCTGCTGGCGCTGGCGCGCGATTATCTGCGCGCGGGCGTGCTGGATCGCGCCGAGCGGTTGTTCCAACAGGTGAGCGAAGTGGCGCGCCTGCGCTCGAGCGCGCTCGACGCGCTGCGCGGCGTGTACGAGCGCCAGCACGACTGGCAACAGGCGCTGCAGGCCTACCGCGAGCTGGTGCGCGTCAAGGCCGCCCCGCCGCCCAATGTCGCCGGCCACTATTTGTGTGAACTGGCGCTGCAGGCGCTGGAGCGCGACGATGTGACGCAGGCCCGGGAGTTCCTGCGCGAAGTTGCGCGGGAGATCTCGCCCTTTCCGCGCGCGGCGCTGTTGCGCGCGGAGCTGGCACACCGCGAGGGCGACAACGGGCTCGCCGTGCAGCTGCTTCGCGAGGCGTTGAACGAGGCGCCCGCGCTGCTGCAGGATGAGCTGCCGAACCTGGTCAAATGGGTGGGCGAGGAGTCGCAGCAGGGCATGCTCAGCGATCTTGCCGCCGAGGCCGCCGCCGGCGACTTCGAGGATCGCAAGCGGCTGGTGTTTGCCGCGTTCGCCGCGGGCGTCGCTTCATCGCAAAGCCTGAAGGATTCGGTCCAGGAAGTTTTTGCCAGGGACCCCGTGCTCTGCGCCGTTTGGAACGCGGCTCCGGAGCAGTATCCGCGCGTGGCGCTTGAAATCGGCGCATTGCTCGAACACGCCGAGAAATATCGGTGCAATGAATGCGGTTTCTCGACCCGCAGCTTCTATTGGCAGTGCCCTGCATGTCACGCCTGGGACAGTTTCGATACCTACGCCATCATCAAACTACGCTGACGTGAGAATCGTCCGACGGCGCGCTCCCTACAAATCCGATATGATCTGATCGATGTCAAACACACCTATAAAGACCTGCGTTTTCCCCGTTGCCGGCCGCGGTACGCGCTTCCTTCCCGTCACCAAGGCAAGTCCCAAAGAGATGCTGCCGATCGTCGACAAGCCGCTGATCCAGTATGCGGTGGACGAAGCATTGTCGGCCGGCGCCGATACGCTGGTGTTCATCACAGGCTCATCGAAGCGCGCCATCGAAGATCACTTCGACAGCAATCCAGAACTCGAGGCGGTGCTTCAGCAGCAAGGCAAGCAAGACCTGCTCGATACGCTGCACGGCATCCTGCCCTCATGGGCCTCTTGCGTGTACATCCGCCAGTCGGCGCCATTGGGTTTGGGCCATGCGGTCCTCTGTGCGCGCCCGGTGGTTGGCAACGCGCCTTTTCTCGTACACCTTGCGGACGATCTGATCGATGCCAAGGTTTCGTGCTTGAAGCAGATGGTGGAGGTGTTCAACAAGCACGGCGGCAGCGTACTCGGCGTGCAGAACGTGCCGAAGCAGGACACCGACAAATACGGCATCGTCTCGCTGGAAAAACCGATCGAGCCGCGCATCGGCAAGATGTCGCACATCGTCGAGAAACCCAAGCCCGACAAGGCGGCCAGCACGCTTGCGGTGGTGGGGCGCTACCTGCTGAGCGCGTCGCTCTTCGACGATCTGGCGAAGATCGGCAAGGGCGCCGGCGGAGAAATCCAGTTGACCGACGGCATTGCCCAATTGATGCGGCGCGAACCGGTGTACGCGTTCGAGTTCGAGGGCAAGCGCTACGACTGCGGCAGCAAGTTAGGATACTTGCAGGCGACCGTGGAATTCGGCCTGCAGCATCCTAGTTTGGGCGGCCAATTTGCAGCTTATTTGCGGGATTTGGCGGCAAAACTGCCTTAAGGTCTGCTGCGCTACGGCAAGCGTTACTCTGCCGTGCAAACCATTAAGTAACGGTCGGCCGTGCCGATATATCTGGGCGTGCGCATCCCCCGGAGATCTTCTGCATGACTGTCGCCCGCAAGCTCGCCCTCTTGGTCGCCGTCGCGGCCCTGGGCATCGTCGCCCTCACCGCAACGTTCATCCTTTCCTTTAACAAATCCTACACGGCGGCAAGCTACTCGACTCGGAACACCGTGCCGAGTCTCGAAAACTTGAACCGGGTCGAGACGGATTTTGCGAATCTGCGAGTGGCCGTGTGGCAGCACGTCGCCGCGGCCGAGACCGACGTCATGGGCGATCGCGAGCAGCGCATCGCCAACTTCGAGTCGGAGATCTCCAAACTTCTCGCCGACTACGCGCCGCTCGTGCCCGACGGCACCGAAGCCAGGATGCTCTCGGACAACAAGGCGGGATTTGCCAAGTATCAGAGCTTCAGGGAGAAGGCGATAGCCCTGTCGCGCGCCGGCAAGAAAGCCGAGGCGCGGGATTTCCTGTTCGCCGAACATCGGGCCATCGGCGGTATCGCCGAGGGCTTCGCCACGCAGCGCGCCTACAACGTGAAGCTCGGCGCCGCCGGAGCGGCGCAGGCTGCGCACGTTCGCGCCACCGCGCTCATGATGTCCGGCGGCATGGCCGCGGCGGTGCTTCTATGCATCGCCTTGATCGGCTATTTGATCGTCCGCCAGCTCACCCGCTCGCTGGGTGGTGAGCCCGGCGCGGTGGCGCGGGTCGCCGAAGCGGTGGCGAACGGCGATTTCTCCAGCCGCATCGACTTGAAAATCGGCGACTGCAACAGCCTCCTAGCCACTGTGGCGAAAATGCAGAGCGACCTGCGCGCCCGCATCGAACTGGATGCCGCGGCCGCGGCCGAAAATGCGCGCATTCGCGTGTCGCTCGACAAGGTCAACAGCGCCGTGATGATCGTCGATCCGAACGACAAGGTGATCTACCTGAACGAGGCGCTCGTCGCGATGTTGCGCGAGCGCGCTGCGGATGTTCGCAAGGGTCTGCCGGAATTTGAGCCCGCAGGGCTTCTCGGGGCGAGCGCCGCCACGCTGCGGAAAAGCGCGGCGGGCGATCGGATACTGCCGGATGCCGGCGCGCTGCCACACGATGTGGCCTTGGGAAATGCGCGATTCCGCATCGTCGCCACGCAGGTCACCGATTCACGACAGCAGCGTGTAGGCACGGCTTTTCAATGGATCGATCGCACCGCCGAGGCAATGACGGAGGTGGAATTCCAATCGGTGGTGACGGCGGCGAACGGGGGAGATCTCACGCAGCGCATCTCAACGACGGACAAGGCGGGCTTTTTCAAGTCGCTCGCCGCCGGCATCAACTCGCTGGTGGAGGCAAGCGCCGCGCTGGTCGGGCAGATTCAGAGCAGTTCGCGTGGTGTCGCCAGCGGCGCGGAGGAAATTTCCAAGGGGAATCAGCACCTCAGTCAGCGCACCGAAGAGCAGGCATCGAGCCTGGAGGAGACCGCCTCGTCCATGGAGGAAATGACCACCACCGTGCGCCACAACGCCGAGAATGCTTCCCAGGCGAGCCAGCTCGCGTCGGCTGCCCATGCGCAGGCGGAAAAGGGCGGGGCGGTGGTGACCGAGGCGGTCGCGGCCATGCAGGGAATCAACGCGGCCAGCAACAAGATCGCCGCCATCATCGGCGTGATCGACGAGATCGCCTTTCAGACCAATCTTCTGGCCTTAAACGCGGCGGTGGAGGCGGCACGCGCCGGTGAGCAGGGCCGGGGCTTCGCCGTCGTCGCTTCCGAGGTGCGCAATCTCGCCTCGCGCAGCGCCGATGCGGCCAAGGAGATCAAGACCCTGATTCAGGACAGCGTCAGCCGAGTCATCCACGGCACCAAGCTGGTGGACGAGTCGGGCGCATCGCTCTCGGGCATCGTTTCGGCGGTCAAGAAGCTGGCCGATCTGGTGCTGGAGATTTCCCAAGCCAGCCACGAGCAGGCCACCGGCATCGATCAGGTCAACAAGGCGGTGGCCTCGCTGGACGATGTCACGCAACAGAACGCGGCGCTCGTGGAGGAGGCCGCCTCGGCGGCACAATCGCTCCTCGAGGAAGCGCGGCGCCTGGATCAATTGGTGTCGCGATACCAGGTGAACGGCTCCCAGAGCCGTTCACCGGTGGACTCAAACGTCCGTCAGCTCAGACGGGTGGGCTAGCGCATCCGTCCGCGCCGCGAATGATCGCGACGCTGGGCATCGCCACCCCCGCCGTGACCGTGATGGCGATGTCCCTGATGGCCGTGCGCGCCGCCGCGCGCCCCGGACTCGGAGCGCTGTTGGCTGCGCTGGCCGTGACCGCGATGAGCATGTCCGCTTCGCCCCTCAGAGGGACGCTCGGATGATGCCTGCGGTGCGCTTTCCGTGATTTTGAACTCAGGCGTGGCCAGCACCGGAATGCTCCGCTTGAGCAGCCTCTCAATGTCGCGCAAGAAGACGCTTTCGTCGCTCGAGACCAGGGAGATGGCCTGACCGGCGGCACCTGCGCGGCCGGTGCGGCCGATGCGATGAACGTAATCCTCGGGCACATTCGGCAGCTCGTAGTTCACGACCTGCGGAAGCTCTTTGATGTCGAGGCCGCGAGCCGCCACTTCGGTGGCGACGAGAGCGGTGATCTGGGATCTCTTGAACATGTCGAGCGCGCGCACCCGGGCGGCCTGGCTCTTGTTGCCATGGATGGCTGCCGCTTCGATGCCGGCCCCCACCAGCTGCTGCGTGAGTCGGTTGGCGCCATGCTTGGTGCGCGTGAATATCAACACCTGGTGCCAGCCGCCATCCTTGATCAGATGCACCAGCAGGTGACGCTTCTGATCCTTGGCGACACGATACGCGCGCTGCTCCACCAATTCGATCGGAGCGTTGCGCGGAGCGACCTGGATGGACAGGGGATTTTTGAGGAGGCGCTCAGCCAGAGTACGGATGTCGTCCGAGTAGGTCGCCGAGAACAGCAGATTCTGGCGATTGGCCGGCAGCAGCTTGATCACTCTGCGAATGTCGTGAATGAAGCCCATGTCGAGCATGCGATCGGCTTCATCGAGCACCAGGACCTCGATCCGGCTCAAATCGAGTTCGCGCTGTTGCACTAGATCCAACAGTCGCCCGGGAGTCGCCACCAGCAGATCGCACCCGGCGCGCAGCGCCGAGATTTGCGGATTGATGCTGACGCCGCCGAACACCTGGTAGGTCCGCACCTTGACGTGCTTGGCGTAGTCGCGCGCGCTCTGCGCGACTTGCGCCGCGAGCTCGCGCGTCGGGGCGAGCACCAACGCTCGCGGTGCGCGGCCCGTTGCCGGCTGTGCGGTGAGACGCTGCAATATCGGCAGTACGAAACCGGCCGTCTTGCCGGTTCCAGTTTGTGCGCCGGCGAGAACGTCCCGGCCCTCAAGCACTGCCGGGATGGCTTCGCGTTGAATGGGGGAAGGCGTGTCGTAGCCCTTATCGGCCACAGCACGCAGCAATTCGGGCTTAAGCCCGAGATCGGAAAATGTCATCAATAAACCTTTTTGGTTGACTCGCACGGCACACCAAAGGGTGCGCAGCGGTCAGAAGCGAGGGGGGATAAATAAGGCGAAGTGCGTCGAGGACGGACTGCGAGCTGCTGGCGGTGCTGACCGTGCACCTGCCTCAAAGCTGGCGGCACTGTACAGGTGTTGGGTCACGACGTCCACTAAATGTGCGTTAACTTATGGTGGGTGCCAAGTGCGTCACGTGCCCGCGGATTTCGCCCTGTCTGGGGCGTCCCTGGAGAGCATCTCATCCTCGACGTGCGCTCTTCAGCAACTAGTTTTGAAGCTGCCTGCGCTGGACGCGGTCAGCGAGTTCGGCTGTGGGGAATGCGAGAAGCGGGATGTTCAAGTTCGTACGCAATGCGTGGATTCGGTGAGCTGCGCGCACGCGGCCGGCGCGACAAACTCTTTATCGGCGCCTAAAGCGCGAACATATCGGCGGAGAAACCATTGAGCACTAGGCGACTCTAATGTCCGTGCACACGGCCATGCTGCAGCTTCCCGAAGATCAGCGAATGGCGGTAAGCCGGGTGCGCATCGAGGGTCTGCCCTCTAAGGAGGCGGCGCGCGTGCTGGACATACCATTGGAACCCCCACCAGCTGACTGGCGCGGGGTCGCGAAGGTGAGGGGTCATGAACATTTCCGATGAGACTCTGATGGCGTTCGCGGATGGCGAACTTGATGATGCCGAACGTGCCGCGGTCGAAATGGCCATTCGGGAAAACCCGGAGATCGAAAAGCGAGTTGCCCGGCACCGGGCCCTCAAAGACCGGGTCCGGCTCGCGTATTCAGCCGAACTCTCGGAACCGGTGCCGAAGCGATTGCTCCCCGCGGCGCGGCGAACGCCCGGGAAGGTCGTGGACCTCGGCGAAGCGCGGGCCGCGCACGCGAGGCAGGCTGAGGCGCTCAAGGCGGCGGCGCACAAGACCCTGTCCGCCGGATCGCGGCCCTTATGGCAGTCCTTCGGAGGCGTCGCGGCGGGCGTGCTGTTGGGACTTGGACTGGGTTATGGCGTCTGGCATGGGAATAATGATTTCCTGGGTCAAAATTCCGCCGGGACTTGGGTGGCGCGCGGCGATCTCGACGCGGCGCTATCGCATCAACTCGGCGCCGAGCAGACCGCGAATCCAAAGATAAGGTTGGGAATCAGTTATCTTGCCAAATCGGGCGGATATTGCCGCGTATTTCAACTGAGCGGGCCGAGCTCGCCCTCGGGCATTGCCTGCTGGCGCGGCAGCGAGTGGCAGATCGAGGCCCTCGCGCAAGGTGAAGCCAACCAGGGGCAGTACCGTACCGCTGGATCGGGGTTGCCGCCGCTGCTGCGCAAATCCATCGAGGCCGGAATCAACGGCGAGCCCCTTGACCAGGCCGGTGAGGCGGGCGCGCGAGCGCGAGGTTGGCAAGCGCCGGCGCGCTAACTAACATAGGGCATGGATGTTTCCGGGGAGTTGAAATCCGCGCCCATCGCCACGCCGTCCGCGCGACTCCTCGCCGCATTCTCTGACCTGGACAACGTTTCCAAGCTCGCGCTGGTGTGCCTGGTCATCGCCTGGTTTTTCGTTGACACCCTGGTGGTGAGGCTGGGCTCGCTCAAGCATGGCGTGCGATTCTTCGATGTCTCGGCGCTCATTGCGGATCCCACCCGCATGTTCCTTGGAATCGATGTGACGCTGCAGACGCTGCTCTTCGGCTTACTCTGCGCGGTGTGCCTCTTGGTGCCCTTGCTGCCGCACTTGAAGGCGGTGCGCCTCGCCTGGCTCACCTACTTCGCGCCGCTCATTCTGCTCGCATGCTGCGCATTTTTGCTTTATTCGCGCACCTCGGCCGAATTCTTCAATACGCCCGCCGATCCTGTCACCGTGAGCGGCAAGGTGATCCGCTTCGCCAACAGTCTTGTGCATCGCGGCGGCGATCTGGTCGCGCGCCACGTCGCCATCGGCTTCGGCGGGTATCTCGCCGCGCTATCCAGTGCAGTGCTGGCGATGCAGGGCATGCGTCGCTTCCATTCGCATCATCGGCGCGTACGCAACGCGTGAAGGCCGGAGAATATCTCGAGCTCGATGCAACTGCTGCCGCCGGACTCGTACGCAGCGGAGAGCTTCGCCCCACTGAACTCGTTGAAGCGGCTATCGAGCGCATCGAGGCCGTCGACGGCAAGTTAAATGCCGTGGTGGAGCGCTCGTTCGAGGCTGCGCGCATCCAGGCGTCTACGATTGCACGCCAGAGCGCGCTGGCCGGCGTGCCCTTTCTTGCGAAGGATATGAACATCGAGGTCAAGGGCCTGAGGCTCACCGCCTCCTGTCGGTTCCTGCAGGATCTGCCGGCCGCGAGCGAAGATTCGCCCCTCGCAAGGCGATGGCGCGAGGCGGGTCTTTGCATTCTGGGGCGCACCAATACGCCGGAATTTGCGGGCGAATTCGTGACCGAACCGACTTTGCGCGGCGCCACCGCAAATCCCTGGGACTTCACTCGCTCTCCGGGCGGTTCCTCGGGAGGCGCTGCGGCCGCCGTGGCTTCCGGCATGGTGCCGATTGCTCATGGCACCGATTCGGGCGGTTCGATCCGAGTACCTGCGGCTGCGTGCGGGTTGGTGGGTCTCAAGCCGAGCCGCGGCCGGGTGCCGGTGGGTCCGCACCACGACGAGCTTGCCGGCGGCCTCGACTGCGAGCATGTGCTCACTCGGAGCGTGCGAGACTCGGCATTGATGCTCGATCTTACCGCCGGGCCAGAACTCGGTTCCCGCTATCCGGCCGCTCTCCCCAACGAGCCATTCGTAAACGCACTGAAGCGCGCACCGGAATCGCTGCGCATAGGGCTCGCGATCAATACGCCGAGCGGCATGCAGCCTGCTGCCGAAATAGCCGAAGCTATCGAAACGGTGGCCAAGCAGCTCGCCGGATCCGGCCACCGGGTGAAGGCATTTCGATACCCGGGCTCGGCGGCGGGCGTTGCAGATTCGGCCGCCGTGATCTGGATGAGCGCCACGGCCGAGGAAGTGCGCCACTACCGGTCGCTCGCAGGCAGGGCGCCCCGGAACGACGAGCTTGAAGCGTTGACCCTCGCCTGCATTGAACTGGGCGAGCAGGTGAGCGCTGCGCAGTTCCTGGCTGCGCGTCGGGCGCTGACGAGAGCGACGCGCGAAATGGCACTGGCTTTTCTCGATGTCGACGTGCTGCTCCTGCCGACCCTGGCGAAAAGCCCGGTGCCGACGGGCAGCATCGACGGGCGTACCGACAAATTTGACTTGGAGCGCTGGAATCGGGATTCCTACGGGTTTGCCCCATTCACCGAGCTATTCAACGTAACCGGGCAACCGGCAATATCTCTGCCGCTGGTGCACGGGCGGGATGGACTTCCGATCGGCGTTCAATTTGCGGCACCTCTCGGCCAGGAAGCGTTGCTGTTGTCGCTCGCCGCCTGGTTCGAGCGCGAGATGCCGTGGCGTGGGCGACTGTTAGCGTTACAAAGACGCTTCTTGTAGCTGCGTCCGATGGGCCACGTCGGGTTCCAGGTCGCTGATGCGGCCAAGATCCGCCATGGGCCGTCCCTGCTCATCCCAGTGGACAGCGTCGCTGTAACGCATGCCAAAGGCGATCGATTCCGGCATGAAACCCTTCAAATCATGCACGTGGGTGGAAACCGCCGGATCGCGTGCCTCGAAGATGAGGATCAAGCGCACCGAATCGGCAGCCATGGTCTCGGCGGTCGAGCCGTAGAGCGGGCTGCTCTCGTCGATTCGATGCATCAGGGTCCAGATCAGGGCGAAAAGCGGAAAGTGCGGCCGCGCCAGAGTCAGCTGCTTGGCGCCTCGGAATATGTGCCCCTCGGCGGTGCGTTCGGTGATGAGCGCGTAGAGCCGCACCGATGCGTCCGTCAGGGGATTGGCCCGGCCGTTGGCGAGCCTGATCATCAGGGTCGGCGCACCGTTGTAATTGGCCACCACCGGGCGGTCGGCGTAGACGATCTTTGGCCGCGGCTTGGAGAAGCGGATGAAGACCACCCCGGTCATGACAGCGGCGTACACCATGCCGGTGACGATCTCCACCGATGAGACGATGTGCCCGTAGAGCGTCGCCGGCACCATGGTGCCGTAGCCCACGGTGGCGAGAGTCTCGATGCTGAAGAAAAATGCGTCCGCGAGATTGCCCGGCCGCACGTTGGCGATGGCCCCGGGAACCGCGACGTACAAAAATGCGAACAACGTATTGATCAGTAATTCCGATCCCAGCAAGCAGGCGAAGAAAGCCGGCCAGCTGATGGTCGCAATGAGGTGGAAAGGGTCGGACAGATCGAAACGCGCGGTGCCGGTGCTGAAGAGCTGGAATCCGCCGTATCGAACTTCGTGTTGTCGCGGGTTTTTGGGATTGCTGGCGCGCGCGTCCGCAGGCATGCGCGCATGATCGCACAGCGGCGATGCCTGCAGCTACTGAGCGATTCGTTGCGGCTCGCTTGAGTCCGCCCGCGAGCGCAGGGCGACGAAGAGATTGCGCAGCGGTTCGGGCTTGTGGACCAGAAAGCCCTGGAGGCAGCCCACGCCGAGATCCTTGAGGCGCTCGGCCGTTTCGGCCGACTCAACGCATTCGGCCACGCATTCGATGTTGCGCGATCGTGCGAGCTGCGCGATGGTTTCAATGATGACGTCGTGCCGCCCGCCCAGCGGCAACTCTTTCGTCAAGCTGGCGTCGATTTTGACGCAGCTTACCGGCAGGCACTTAAGATACGACAGGGAGTTGATCGCCGCCCCGAAGTCGTCCAATGCCACGCCCGAACCCATCTCGCGCAGGCGACGAATCAACCGCTCGCTGCGCGCCATGTTGGAGATTGCGGCGCTCTCGGCGATCTCGAAACGCAACAGCTGAGGCGCGACGCCGGAGCTTCGCACCCAGCGGGCAATGTCCTTGATGAACGAGTCGTCTTGGACGGACTGTGTCGAAAGGTTTATTGCGAGAACCAGTCCGGCCGCCATGAGCAGCTGCCGGTGGGGTTCTGCTTCACGCAGCGTACGCTGGATCACCCATCGATCGATGGCCTTAAGCAGTTGATGGCGCTGGGCACCGGGGAAAAACTCCTGGGGTAGGAGCAGGTTGCCGTCGCTGCCGAGCATTCTGAGCAGACACTCGATGGCGCGCGGTTCCACTCCGCCGGCCGAGATTATTTTTTGTCCGTACAGACAGAAGCGGCTCTCACGCAGAGCCTCGCGCAGTTCGTTCGCGCCGTGGAGCTCCCCCGCCAAAGGCAGATGATCGACCTCGGCGTAGATCTCCTGGCGATTGCCCCCCTGCTGTTTGGCGCTTGCGCAGGCAAGCTGCGCTGCGTTTAACTCGGAGATGATCTCGAACGGCGCTGCGCGAAGCAGGGCGATGCCGCAACTCAATGAGAGCGGCAGCGCCGGCTTGGCGCTGCCTATACCACGCTCGGCGGCACGTGCCAGCAGAGCCGTGGCGATGCCGCTGGCCCGCGAACGGTCGGCATTGGCGATGAACACTGCGAAGTTGTCGCCACCGAGGCGGCTGCAAATGGCGTTTTCCGGCAGCGTGGGCGCGCGCAGCAGATCGGCGACCGCGATGATCGCCGCATCGCCCGCCTCGAAGCCCAACGTGTCGTTGATCATGCGCAAGTGATCGATATTGAGATAGAAGAGGGCATGCTCGGCATCGGCGGGCATGCCCTCCACCATGCGGCGGATGTCGTCTTCGAAAGCGCTGCGCGTGAGCAGCCCCGTGGCGTGATCGTACTGGCTCTCGAGCAGCGTGCCGATTTGGTGCCCGACCTGGCGCGCGAGGAACACGTGGCTGCGCCCGAAGTTCGGCCGCGTGGCCTGCTTGAAGAGGGCAATGTAGCCGAGCAGCCGATTGTCTCGCGGCTGGATCGGCACCAGCAGCCACTTGAAGGGCGCCACGCGCGTACCGGCCGGCACCTTGTTGGCGACCAATGTCTGGCGCTGGCGCTGCACGAAGTCGAACAGATAAGGACGGCACCGCTCGAACACGTTTTCGGCGTGAATGTCGATGTGGACCAGCGAGGCATGGATCGTGTCGATCCCATGCTCAGGGGCCACGACCGCGCCGAAACAGCACTTCAGCCGTTCAACGGTGGCGCCCATCAGGTGATTGATCGCACGCGGATCGTTCGAGTTCGAGTGCAGGCTCTCGGTGAGGGCGAACAGCCACTCAAGCTCCTCGTTGCGTTCCGATAGGGTGGCAGGTTGCGGTTCTTTGCGGCCAAACTGACTTAATTCGCGGGCGAAGCAATCGAGCAACGGGCCGGCCTGCGCGACGATGTCGGCGACCAGTTCCGCTTGGTGCTCGTGCGAGCGGCAGTTCATCAACACCGACAGGCTCGCGACCAGCCTGCCGTCGAGCGCGGCCGGTACGCCAACCGAGAATAGTCCGGACCCAAGGCTTACGGTGAGCGGGTCGAATTGGGCGGCGGAGAAGTCCGGGGCGGGTTCCGCATCGTCGCTGCCAACATCAGCGAATCGCCCGGAACTCCAGGCCACCTGTCCATCCGAACCCCAAAGCGTGATTCGCAGGGCCCCGGGAATTGCGCGCAATGCAAGCTCGCCGTACGAGGCCATCAGCCCGTCGAGGGTCGGCTTGCGTTTGCCCGTGAGTCGCATTGCAAAAATCCTGCGGCAAGCGGCGGTCGCGGATTGTGATCCAGTTCACGCTCCCTGTTCGTTGCGTTACAGCAGGGTTTTCCCTAGTGCTTTCAAAGGGTTTTGCGTCACCGCGATACCCGCAATTGTGAGCCGGGTCGCAATTTTGGATCTTTATTATTTGTGGTAAATGGAGCGAAAATTCGCAGGAATTTGTTAAATCTGCCTGACATTCGCAGTGCGAACGGTTAAATACGGCGATTGATCAAAAAATGATCAGTGAGCGTCAAAAAAAAGGCGGTGGCTTTTCGCGAGAGGGTTCTTCAGTGTGGGGCGATCGCGCCGTTTTCGTGATGAAGCGGCATTCGTGTAGGTCCAAGGATGGCCACGAGGGAGAAGTCGACATGCCTGAGTTGAACGAGCTTATTGAACGTCGCGAAATCGATGTTAGTTGCTGGCACTGCGGATGGACGGAGGCGAGGACCTTAAGCTGGGTCAGTTCGCAACGTCATATGAGTTGTCCTACCTGTGCCAGCGTCATTGTTCTCGATTCGAGCGAACTACGCCGGGAAATTGCGCGGCAACGAAAGCAGCTGCAAGCCCTGCACAGTCAGATGGTGAATCTGTTGGATTCGGCGGACAGAATTGCGCGTCACAGCGCGCCGATACGGCCGGGCGCGGCGCAACCCAAGCTCGACTTGGCCTTGGCGCGGAGCCACCCCAACACGCTCTCCCCGGCGCTGCGTTCGGCGGCCGGCGCCGCCAAGCGCCTGCATCGCTGATGCGTCAGCGCCGCCCCGCTGCTACCCGGCGGCCTTTGCCTCCTTGCGCCGCCGGGTAAGAATCCCCTCGGTATAGCCGTTGGGTTCGGCACGTCCCTGAAAAATTAGGTCACGCGCAGCCAGGAACGCGACGTTGCATTCGGGATCGCGGGCGAGCTTCCGATAGGTCTTGTCCGATGCATTCTGCTGGTCGACGACGACTGCCATGGCTCCGAGCGCGGCCATTACCTGCTCTGCCGTGCACACGCCGTGACGCAGCCAATTGGCCACGTGTTGGCTTGAGATGCGCAACGTGGCGCGATCCTCCATGAGCGCCACATCGAAATAGTCGGGTACCTTGGAGCAACCCACACCCGAGTCTACCCAGCGCACGACGTAGCCTAAGATGCTTTGCGCATTATTGTTGAGTTCCTCGGTGACCTCTTCGGCGCTCCAGGCAGGCTTCGCGACCAAGGGCGGGGTCAGAATGTCATCGAGGGAGGCGCGCGCCCGGCTGCTGAGACGCCTCTGCACCTCGGCGACATTTACCTTGTGATAGTGCAGTGCATGCAGCGTCGCGGCAGTGGGCGAGGGCACCCAGGCGGTGTTGGCGCCCGCTTCGGGATGGGCGATCTTGGCTTTCAGCATGTCGGCCATGAGGTCGGGCATTGCCCACATGCCTTTGCCGATCTGCGCGTGTTCCGGCAAGCCGCATGCGAGTCCCACGTCCACATTCTGGCGTTCGTAGGCATCGAGCCATATGGCTTTCTTCAGCTCGCCCTTGCGGGGCACTGCGCCCGCCTCCATGGAGGTGTGAATCTCATCTCCGGTCCGGTCGAGGAATCCGGTATTGATGAAAACCACGCGCTCGCGCGCGGCGCGGATGCATTCGGTGAGATTGACGCTGGTGCGCCGCTCCTCATCCATGATGCCGATCTTCAGGGTGTTGCGAGGCAGCTCGAGAAGATCCTCAACGGCAGCGAACAGCTCGCCCGCAAACGCCACTTCCTCCGGTCCATGCATCTTGGGCTTGACGATATAGATCGAACCGCTGCGCGAGTTTGTACCGGCGGCGGGACCCTTGAGGTCGTGCATGGCAATGAGCGAGGTGATCGCTGCGTCGATGAAAGTCTCGGGCACCGGCGCGCCGTTCCACTCGATCATGTCCGAGAACATGTGGTGACCGACGTTGCGCACCAGCATGAGACTTCTGCCGGGGAGGGTCAGTTCTGTTCCGTCCGGAGTCTGATAGCGACGGTCGGCATTCAGGCGCCGCGTGAGCGAGCCGCTGCCCTTCGCGAATCGAGCCTCGAGAGTTCCGCGCATCAGGCCGAGCCAGTTGCGATAGACGGCGATCTTATCCGCAGCATCGACGGCGGTCACGGAGTCTTCGCAATCCTGGATTGTGGTGATCGCGGCTTCCAATACCACGTCACTGATGCCGGCAGGGTCATCCCTGCCGATGTAGTGCGTGCGATCGATATGCAGCTCCACATGCAGCCCGTGATGGGCGAGGAGGATCACGGTCGGCGAGTCGGCGCTGCCTTGATACCCGAGGTACGATGTGGCGTCCTGCAACTGACTGGATCGACCCTCCGATAGCTCTACCTGAAGACCTTGGGCAGTCGGGCGGTAGGCGCGAACGTCGCGGTGCGAGCCGCCCTCCAGTGGGAAATGTTCATCGAGAAAGGCGCGCGCGTAGGCGATGACCTTTGCCCCCCTCGCTGGGTTGTAGCTGCCGCCGCGCGGGGCGCCATCATCGGGGATCACATCGGTGCCGTAGAGGGCGTCATACAGGCTGCCCCATCGCGCGTTCGCCGCGTTCAGGGCGTAACGGGCATTATTCACAGGCACCACCAATTGGGGGCCCGCAATGCGAGCAATCTCCGCATCGACATTCGCGGTGCTCACCTTGAATGGATGCTGCTCGGGGACGAGATATCCGATCTCCCGCAAGAACGCTTTGTAGGCGTCCTTGTCAAAGTCCGGACCTGGGTGACTCGCATGCCAGGCATCGATCCGACTTTGAAGTTCGTCGCGCCGTCGCAAAAGTTCGGCATTGCGCGGGGCCAGCCGCTCGATGAGGCCAGTCAGTCCCAACCAGAAGGCTTCAGGTTTCACACCGGTGCCGGCGATTACTTCCGAGTTGACGAACTGATGAAGTGCATGGTCGATCTTCATCCCATTTACGGTGACTGTCGGTCTCATCCTCTCATCCTGAAGCGTAAAAATGACGCCGCTAGTTTAGGCGATTTTTCCGGCGAACTGTCCGCCCAGATTCTTCCGACTTGCAGAACGCAATCTCACGGAGGAGCGGTCTGCTCGGATTGAAAGAAACGCAAGCCTTCTCGGTGCGCAGCGCACTCGTCGCGATTGCCGGTGGCCGAACGCTCCCACGCAATACTTTTCCGCGTGACTGCCGGGTGCGCGTCTGAGATTTCAGCGCATATTTGCGGCGGCGAGCGGTCGCGCTAGATCCCTCATATCTGCGCTTCAATCCAACCGTTGGAGCATTGCGTCGAGATGAGATGAGTTCGCCGCGCCCGCTCCACGGGCTGCTATGGTCTCGCGCTATCGAGAGATTCGAGTCCGGCCACCCGGCGGGACATTCAAAGCCGGCGTGACGAGCCAGGCGCAACGCGTCCGCTTCGATGTCAAATCAAGACGCCGCCGGCCTCAGGGGTCGGAAAGACCGGTACGCCGATACGGTTTCCAGCCAATTCAGGGCATTGAAGCGGATTCTTGGATAAACCCCTGAACTAACATAACATTCCGTATTCACTTCGTGGTACGGGTGTTAGAACCTAGACAGAGCAATTCCGCTTTTTCGCGGATCATCAAAATGCGGATAGACGGCAGAATACCGAGGGTTACATGGCGCTAGTCAAAAAATCGAAAATAGCATCCGGCCTTAAAAATGCACCTGCGCGTCCTGCAAACAAAGCTTCATTCCGATCCGCCAAGCCGCACGCCGCATCCGCTGCGGCCTCATCCCGTCCCGCTCGCAGCGCTCAGGCCTCGGAGCGCATTGCAGCGGCGACCGAGCAACTCGCAAGCGGTCTGACGCAGTCGGCCGCGGCGACCAAGGAACTCAGTAGTTCCATGGAACAGATCGCAGCGGGCGCGGAAGAGGCGGCCGGCGCCTCTCAAGAGCAATCAGTGGCACTCAAGTCGGTGGTGGGGAGCCTAAACACGGCACGTTTGGAGGCAGAACGCGCCAATCGGCAGACCGAATTGCTTGCAAACGCGCTATCCGAGACGTCGGCGCAAATCCTGCGATCGGTGCGAGCGATCGAACGCGGTGCGGAACGCCAATCGCAAGTCGTCGCCTTGGTAGGCATTCTTGATCAGCGTGCCAAGGCCATCGGCGAAATCTCCCGTGTCGTTAGTCGAATTTCCGATCAAACCAATCTTTTGGCCCTCAACGCAGCCATTGAGGCGGCGCGTGCCGGTGCGGAAGGCCGTGGCTTTGCCGTGGTCGCCGACGAAGTGCGGACGCTCGCGGGCACCTCCGACAAGAGTGCGCGACAAGTCCAGTCCCTCACCGAGGCGATTTTGTCGGACATCGCGGAAGTAGGAACCTCATTGAAGAAGGTGGCGGAAACCACCAAGAAGGATGCGCTGGTGGGGGCGAGCGTTGCGCAAGCGCTGGAGTCGAGACTGGAGGACATGACGCAAATCGCCGAAGGCAGTCAGAACATCCGTCTCGCCGCCGCGGAGGCGGAGCGCGCAGCGCTCGAGGCGCAGAAAGGCGCCGAACAAATCTCGAGCGCGGCGCAAGAACAGGCCTCGGGCGCCAGCGAGGCGCAGTCCGCTACCGACCAGCAGAGCCAGTCATTGAGCCAGGGCCAGCAGGCAGCCCAAGATCTGGCCCAGATTGCCGAACGGGTTCGTGCGGGCCGTGCGACCGCCTCTACGATTGAGCAGATCAGCGCGAGCGCGGAACAGCTCTCCGCGGCCATCCAGGAGATGTCGAGTGCCGCAAGCCAGGTGATGGCGGCGGTGACGCAAATCAGCCGGGCGGCGCAAGTGCAATCTTCGGCAACGCACGAGACCTCGGCCGCCGCGGCGCAAATCGAGTCGAGCGCGCGGCAAGCGCAGAAGAGCGCGCAAGTCGCCGATGAACGCGTGAAGCGGCTGGATGCGGCGCTCAAGGACGGCCGGAAGTCGGTCGATGAGATGGTTCTGAGCGTGGCCGGTTCGTTGGCCGACAGTCAATCAAGTTCTGCGGCCGCCAAGCGGCTGGAGGGCGTCGGGCGCAAAATCGAAAAGATCGTCGATGCAATTGCGCTAACCACGGTGCAGACCGGCATGTTGGCTGTCAGCGGCTCGGTGGAAGCGGCGCGTGCAGGGGATGCAGGCCGCGGGTTCGCGGTGGTCTCGAACGACATTCGGAACCTGTCTCGCGAGGCCTCCGACAATATCGAGCGCGCCAAGGAAACAGTGCAAGGCATTCTCGACCAGATCGAGGTCCTTAAAGTTGCGCTGGAGCAGTTCATCGCCACGGCTGAAATCGAGGCACAGAACAACAGGACGATATCCAACTCGCTGCTAAGAATCGAGAAAGAGGTCGGGGGCTTGCGCGTCGCAAGCAGCACCATCTTGAACGGTGCCGACGAGATCCTGTCCGCAACCGGAGAAATCGCGAAGGCGGCTCGACAGATCGCCACGGCGGCCGAAGAGGCGAGTTCCGCCGCCCGCGAGGCGAGTACGGCGGCGACCGAACAATCCACCAGCGCGGAGGATCTGGCGGCTGCCATCGAGGAGATAGCCACGCTGGCCGACGAACTCAAAGAGATATCGGCGTAACAGCAGTCGTGGAACCCGTCGATACCTCGATGTCCGATAGCTACCTCACGTTTCGCGAGGGCGCGCAGCTGTATGCATTGCCCACCGCGGCCGTATGGGAAGTGATCCGTTTGTCCGCGGTAGCGCGGGTGCCGCAGGGGCCCAAGGCGCTGCTTGGCGTCGCCAACTTGCGCGGCGCCGTAGTTCCAGTCGTGGGACTGCGCGAGTTGCTCGGGCAGGGCACAACCCCGGATCTCTCGGAAAAGCTCGCGCTCGTTCTTGATCAGGCGACACCCACTGCGCTGGTCGTGGATGCGATCGATACGCTCGAAAGTGTGAGCGCCTCCAGCGTCGAGAGCGGGCACAAGGCGTGGGATGGACAGGAAACGGAAAAACTCCAGGGCGCATTCAAGATCGAGCGCACGCAGCAGGTCGCCAAGATCCTCGACATCGATAGCCTGTTGAAGGCCGCCTTCGCGCAAATCGCGGGTGAAACACGCAGCGAGCGCAAGGAACGTGCGATTGCGCGCGGCGCCCGGCAAGGACAGCAGGCGGCACGCGCCGAGATGCTCGTGACCTTCCAGGTGGCGGGTCAGGAATTCGCGCTGCCATTGGATGTGGTTGAGGAAATTTTACCCGCGCCACCGAGCGTGACGACAATCTCCAAAACGGACGGGGTGATCGTAGGTTTCACCGCCGTGCGTGATTCGTTGCTGCCGCTCTTGTCGCTGCGCGGATTGCTGGGATTCGCACCTCCCCTCGAATCGACGGACCGTGAAAAGGTGGTCGTATTGAGGGTGGGCGGCTCGCCCATCGGGCTCGTGACCGATGCGGCGCGCTCCGTGGTCGCCGCCGATTTGGACGACATGGAGGCGGTGCCGCCGGTGCTCGCCGCCCGCACGGGCGGCGAAGCACGAATCAAGGCTGTCTACCGCGCCGATGCCGGCCGTCGCCTGATTTCAGTCTTATCGCCTGATCATCTGTTTCGGGAGGACGTCATGCAGCGACTGGCGGCGATTCAGCCCACCGAGCGCCGGGGAGGGGTGCAGTCCAAGAGCCACGCGGCCGAAGAATCGATCTTTCTTGTGTTCCATCTCGGCAGCGACGCATTCGGTCTGCCCATTGATTCGGTGGTTGAGGTGGCGCAAGTTCCCTCGCAAATCACTCGAATTCCGAAGACCCCCAAGTTCCTGGAGGGCGTGGTGAATTTGCGCGGCGAGGTGCTGCCCGTGATCGATCAGCGCCGCCGCTTCGACATGCCGAAACTCGAGCAAGCGGAAAGCCGGCGGCTGATTGTGCTGAAGACCGACCATCTCAAAGCGGCCATCATCGTAGACAGCGTGTCCGAAGTGCTTCGGACCACGGTTGATGCGATCTCGCCTCCGCCGCAATTGACTGCGCAGATTTCCCGCCTGGTCCATGGGGTGGTCAACTTGGAGAATTCCCGGCGGCTGGTGCTTTTGCTCGATCCTGCCGAGCTTTTGACGAGAACCGAACAAACTCAGCTCGATACTTTTCAGACGCAGAGCAAGAAGGTTCGTGATTGATCAAGGTGCTCGTCGTTGACGACTCGGCTCTCGTGCGCAAGCTTTTCGGACGCGTGCTCGGCGCGGAATCCGATTTCAACGTGTCGTTCGCAAGAAACGGTCTGGAGGCCGTCGAGCAGCTCGAACAATTCCAACCGGATGTGGTCACCCTGGACGTCCAAATGCCCCAGATGGATGGCCTGGAATGTCTCAACCGGATCATGTTGCAGCGACCTTGCCCTGTGGTCATGGTGTCCACCGTCACCGAGGAGGGCGCGCGCACGACACTCGACGCGCTGCGTCTGGGGGCGGTGGACTTCGTGGCCAAACCAAGCGGCGCCCTGTCACTGACAATGGACGAATTCGCTCCGACATTGGTGTCGAAGCTGCGCGCAGCGGTCGCGGCGAAACTCCCCGCGAGCCGGCGTCTTAAGGATCGCGTGCAGTTCAGGGTCAACGGCCGGGTAAGCAAGGTTCGCGCCGCATCTCGCAGTAAGGATGAGTGGCCGGTGGAAGCCGCCCAGGGAGAGGGCTTGGTGTTGGTAGGGGCGTCCACCGGCGGGCCGCCCGCTCTTGAAGCACTGCTCACTTCGCTGCCGGCCGCGTTTCCGTGGCCGCTCTTGGTGGCGCAGCACATGCCAGCGACCTTTACCGGGTCGCTCTCCGAGCGGTTGAACAGGCTGTGCGCCCTCAACGTGATGGAAGTGGGTGGCCCCATGCCTCTCTCGCCGGGTTCTGTCTACATCGGCCGAGGCGATGCCGATATCGTAGTTTCCCGGCGGCGCTCGGGACTCGTGGTGATGGCGACGCCCGCGAACAACGATTATCCCTGGCACCCGAGCACGGATCGCCTGGTGCGTACGGCTCTAGAACAGGTACCGGCCAACCAAATCATCGGAGTGCTCCTGACGGGCATGGGAAACGACGGCGCAAAAGCGATGACTGAGCTGCAATCGAAGGGAGGGCGCACCATTGCCGAAGCGGAGGAGACCGCCGTGATTTGGGGAATGCCGGGCGAACTGGTCCGTGCCGGCGGCGCGACATGGACGCTGCCGCTGCCCCTGATCGCCAACCGGTTGCAACGCCTGGTGCCAACGTATGCCACTCGTCCGTAAATCCGGCGGCACTTCGCCGCCGTCGAGTCCGCATGATCCATCCGCGCTGCAGGCGCTCACCAGTCCCCACAGCGAGGAGCGTTGGATGGCGGCGCGCTCGTCAGCCGGTCTCGAGGGCGCAGACGCTGCGCTTTCTCAAGCGCTTCAGACCGAAGCGGATCCCCGGGTGCGGGAGGCGATGCTCACCTGCCTGGCGCGCATTGGTTCTCCCGTTGCCATCGAATCTCTTTTGTCGATGCTGAGATCGGACTCCGCGGAGCAGCGGACTGGTGCGCTCGATGCCTTGCGCATGCTTGGCTCCCTCGACAGCGTCGCGTCGCGACTGCTTCGCGATGAGGATCCTGACGTACGCATCCTCAGCTGCGAACTCGTCCGCTCGCTCCCCGCCGCTCAGTCGAGCCAACTGTTGTGCAGCATGCTGGCCGAAGAACAGCAGCCCAATGTCTGCGCCGCGGCGATCGAGGTTCTCGCCGAAGTGGGCGGACCGGAAGCCCTCGACCCGCTTTCCGCCTGCGCCGCTCGCTTTCCCGACACCCCGTTCCTGCTTTTCGCCATCAGCTCCGTACGCGATCGCATCAACGCGAAGTCCGCGCGCGCGTGACCGACCCTCCACCGCTCAGCAGGGAGGAGTTTCTGCAGCTTTGTGATTATCTGTACCGCCGTACAGGCATGGTCTTTACGGAGGCAAAGCGCTATTACGTGGAGCGGCGCGTGCATGAGCGAATGGCGGCCACCGCGTCGCCGACCTTCATGAGTTATTTCTGGCGGCTGCGTGCCAACCCGCAAGATGAACTGGCGGATTTCATCAATGCCTTCACGGTCAATGAAACCTACTTCTATCGGGAAGATTATCAGCTGAACTGCTTGACGAATGATCTGCTGGCGGAGCGAACGCGGGCAAAGAGACCGGGCGGTTCGATTCGAATTTGGTCGGTGCCGTGTTCCACGGGCGAGGAGCCTTATTCAATCGCGATGTGGCTGCTCGAGAATTGGCCGCTGGTGGACAATTACGACATCGAAATCCTGGGTTCGGACATCGACACACAAGTTTTGGCGCAGGCGCAAGCGGGCATATTCGGCAAACGCGCGCTCATGCGTTTGTCCCCGTATCTGATCTCGAAGTATTTCTCCGCCTACGGTGAGGATGAGTGGCAGATCATGGACGATTTGCGCCAGTCGATTCGATTTTCCTGCGTGAACCTCGTGGAGCCAGGCGACACGCGGCCTAACGGACAGTTCGACGTGATTTTTTGTCGCAATGTGTTGATTTATTTTGACGACACCTCGCGGCGTATCGCCGCGGAAAACCTTTACGAGAATCTTCTGCCCGGCGGATTCATCTGCCTCGGGCATACCGAGTCGATGAGCCGCATTTCGCCGTTGTTCGAGGTGCGCCGATTCTCCGATGCAATCGTCTATCAGCGCCCTGCGGGAGGTGCAGCGCATGGATAATTCGAAAACCATCCTGGTCGTCGATGATGCCAGCCTGGTGCGTTTATACTACCGCTCCATCCTCGAACCGGCCGGGTTTCGGATAGAAGAGGCATTCAATGGCATCGAAGCCCTCGAGAAGCTGCGCTCCGTGGCGGTGCATCTTTTGATCGTGGACATCAATATGCCGTTGATGGACGGCTTGACGATGTTGGACAGACTGAGGCAGAAGGAATTGCCGCTCGCGGCGACCCCGGCGCTGATCACGAGCACGGAGTCCGCGGAGAAGGATTTCGCCGCCGCGCGAGCGGCCGGTGCCAACTATTATCTCGTCAAGCCCATCGACCGGGACACGCTGGTGCACGTTGCATCGATGCTGTGCGGTGTTTCACCGTGAACGACCTTCTGGTGCAATTCGTGATCGAGTCGCGCGAACTGCTCGCACAGGCAGGCGATGGGCTGTTGCAGCTCGAACGCTCGCCTCAGGATGCCGAATGCCTGGATCGCGTGTTCCGCGCCTTTCATACGCTGAAGGGCGGCGCGGGCATCGTGGAATTCGCCGCCATGGAGCGCGCTGTGCATGCGGCTGAGGAATTGCTGAGCGAAGCGCGTACGGGCCGGCGCAAGATCACGACGGCGCTCATCGAAGGATGCCTCGCAAGTCTCGATCAGGTCGGCGCCTGGCTTGATATCTTGGCGAACTCCGACGAGCTGCCGACGGGCGCCGGTGATCAGGCAGAGGCGCTGATCGCACGGCTTGTTTCGATCGACGGGCGCGAAGGCAAGCCGGCGCCCGGCGCGGGTACCACACAGCCCTGGTTGACCGCGTTCCGTTCGCGCCACGCGAATGCCGAGGCGATCACGGCGATTCGTTATGCGCCGGCTTCGGATTGCTTCTATCTGGGTGAAGATCCCGTCGCTCGAATAGGCACGCTGCCGCTGCTGTCAGCGCAGGAGCTCCTGCCGGCAAACCCGTGGCCGTCCTTGAGCGAGCTCGATCCCTATGAATGCAATCTCGTGGTGATGGCGCTCAGCGCCGCCCCGGTTGACTCGGTGCGCGCGCATATGCGCGGGCACTCCGGCGAATGCGAGATTGTTGACCTGGCCCCCGCCAGCGGTTTTGCCGCGCCTGACCGGGGTATTTCGCAGCGGGGGCGCGAGTTGCTGGAAGCACAAGTGGCCATTCTCACTGAGCAGGACGCCGAGCAGTTTCAAGGCCGGGTTTCCTCCGCCGGTCTCGTGGCAGCCAATGTACTTACGGCACTCCGACGCGACGATGAGGCGCGAGCGGTGCGTGAAGCAACGGCTGCCGCGCTCGCGCAGAAGTCGGCTGAAATCCTGCGGCGCAATTTGGAGCGCCTCCTCGCGCCGGATGCGCCGATGCAAGCGGGCGCGGGAGCTCAGCACGGGGGGGACTCGGCGTCCACGACGCTCCGGGTGGACGCGGAACGGGTCGACGCACTGGTCCGTCTTACGGGCGAGCTGACGATTGCCAAGAATGCGCTGCTCCACACCACGGCGCGAGCACAACTCGCGGGGCTCGAGCTGCCGTCCGAACTGATTGCCCTGACGGGCGGCTTCGAGCGTCTCATCGGTGAGTTACAGCAATCGGTTCTTGCGCTGCGCGTACTGCCGCTGCGCACGGTCTTGCAGCGGTTTCCGCGCGTGTTGCGCGATTTGTCGTCCACGCTCGGCAAACCCGTCACGCTCGACATCGAGGGGGATCATACGGAGGCCGACAAAGCGATCGTTGAGATGTTGTTCGAGCCGCTCCTGCATACGCTGCGCAACGCCATCGATCACGGAGTGGAGGAAGCCAATTTGCGGTTGAAGCGCGGCAAGCCCGTCGTCGCGTCCATTCAAATCCGAGCGGCGCGGCAGGATGATCGGGTGGTGATCGAAGTCGAGGACGATGGGGCCGGAGTCGACATCGACCGGGTCCGGCGCGTCGCCTTGGATCGATCCGTCGCGACGGCTGATGAGCTGCAAGCCATGGACGATGCGCAAGTAGTCGATCTCATTTTTGCGCCTGGTTTCTCGACGGCGGCGACCGTGACGGGACTGTCGGGTCGCGGTGTCGGACTCGACGCGGTACGCACGGCCATTGAGCGGGTCGGCGGCAGCGTATCGATTGCGAGCCGGGCCGGGAAAGGCACCTGTGTAAAATTTTCACTGCCCTTCAGCGTGATGATGACCCAGGTCATTACGGTGGAGGCGGGCGGTCAGACCTTTGCCATCCCGGTCGACGCGCTGGTCGAGATTATACGTGTGCCGAGCGCCGCGATAGCCGACGTGGGATCCGCGCAGGCGTTGATTCATCGCGAACGCACGATTCCTCTGATCGATCTTGCAGGAGAACTCCGCGGGACGCGAGGCACGAGTGCGAACTCTGAAGAGACCACCGTGGCATTGGCTACGGTTGGCGGCGAGGACATCGCACTTCGTGTCGATCGCGTGGGCGAACGCATGCAGATCATACTCAAGCCGCTCGAGGGCCTGCTACAGGGAATGCGCGGCATCACCGGGACGACATTGCTAGGCGACGGCCGGGTCCTCCTGGTTTTGGACTTGAAGGAACTGCTGTCATGACAGTGCGAACCGCGGATGGCGACCTGATATTCCTCGAGGGCAAGTGCGCGAGCGAGGAGGCCGAAGTGCTTCTGCAGCGTCTGCTCGCCGCGCCCGAGGCGGTCGTCGACCTTCGGCGCTGCGAATCCCTGCATGCCGCGGTCATTCAAGTTCTTTTGACCGCCAAACCCACTTTACAGCTGCCTCCTACAGACACGGCTATTGGCAAATGGCTATTGTCCGTGCTGTTGCCGCTTGTAACCAATTGAATTACAGTAATTTTTGATGCAACTCGAAGCGCAAGCGAAGAGCAACACGTATGCCGCGTAGGGAGAGATTGTGACGCACAAAGTCTTGATCGTGGATGACAGCAAACTTGCCCGCATGGCGGTGATCAAGGCACTCAACGCGCTACGACCCGACTGGCCGCGAATCGAGGCAAGCAATGCTGAAGAAGCGCTGGCTCGGATCAATGAACAGGAGCCGGATATCATCCTGTTGGATTTCAACATGCCCGGCAAGGACGGTCTGCTCTTCGCCGCCGAACTGAGTCAGCAGAATCCACGGATCGCCATCGCCGTGATTTCGGCAAATCGGCAGGCCGAGGTGATCAATCGGACTGAAGCGGTGGGCGCGACCTTTCTGCCGAAACCGCTCACCGAAAAGGCATTGGGCGACTTTTTGAATGCCGCCGCGGCCCAGCAACAATCCAATGGAGTGCGCTGATGGCGGCCGACCCGGTCCTGCTCACCGAGATGGAACTCGACGCGTTGACCGAACTCGTCAATCTCGGAGTCAGCAACGCCGCCACCAGTCTTCGCGACCTGGTGCGCGAGGAAGTGGTCCTGTCGGTTCCAAGAGTGATTGTGGTGACGCGCGAGCAGGCGCTGGCGAATCTGAATGAGCGCGTTGCCAAGCGGTTGGTCGCGGTCCGTCAGGATTTCGAGGGTGATATCCGTGGTCGCGCTCTGCTGATATTTCCCGAAGCCAAGAGCATGGAACTGGTACGCGGCATCATCGGCAGCGACCTCGCGGCCGAAGACATCATGGAGTTGGAGCAAGAGGCGCTCGCCGAGACCGGCAACATCATGCTCAATTCCTGCCTCGGGACGATTGCCGACAATTTCGAACGCAGCCTTCGCATCTCCCTGCCGGAGGTCATCTACGGCGAAGGCGACGAGTTTTTCGGCACCAAGTCCGGCGGAAAACCGGATGATCGCGTGATTTTCATGTACATCAATTTTGCGATCCGGCACCGAGACATCCAGGGCTACATTGCCATGCTGCTCGATCTACCCTCGCTCGCGACACTCAAGAGTCTGTTGGTTGCGCTCATTGAGCGGACCGCCGGCAGTCCCATCATCGCTCCTCCCCATGACAGCTAACGAGCACGAGCTCGACCAGACCATTCTGAATGCGGTCAACGCCGGGCTGATTCTTCTCGATCGGAATAAGCGGATTGCCCGGTGGAATGGCTGGATGCAGGCCGCATCCGGGTACTCGCAACAGCAGGTGCAGGGCAAGATGCTGTCGGAGGTTTTCCCGGCCGCAAACCTGGGAAGACTGCTCACCGCCGTCACCGCCGCGCTTACCGCCAATGCCGCGACAATCCTCACCCACGCCTTGAATTCGGCCATCCTGCCGCTTCGCACGCGCTCCGACCGGACGCTCCTGCATGATGTGACCGTCATGCCGGTGGGCGATGAGCAGATCACCGGCTGCCTCGTGTCCATCACCGATGTGACCATGGTGACCAAGCGCGAGCGATTCTTGAGAGATCGCCAGAATGCACGCTACGACGCGGTCGTCGCCAGCGCGCCGGACGTCATCATCACCGTCGATGAAGGCGGGCTGATTCAATTCGCGAATCCGGCCGCGGTGACGCAGTTCGGGTTCGGCAAAAGCGAGTTGATGGGAATCGACGCCGCCCAGTTGTTCGAGACCAAGGGCGACTGGAACGCGGCCTGGTCCGACGCGATTCACAAGTCCGCACCGGTGCAGCTGCGCACGCTCGTCGGGCGCCGCAAGAACGGGGATCTTACGCACCTGGAGGCATCCGCCTCCTCCTGGAAGACCGGCTCCCGCGTCTTTGCCACCATCATCCTGCGGGATGTCAACGAGCGCCGCGCGATCGATTCTGCGCTTCGCAACAGCGAAGCGCAGGCACGCGATGCAGCGGCCGCGCTTTCGGAACTCAACCGCACGCTCGAACAGCGCGTCAAGGCAGGTACGGCGCAGTTATTGGAGGCCGAGGAGGCACTGCGTCAGAGCCAGAAGATGGAGGCGATCGGCCAGTTGACGGGCGGGATCGCCCATGATTTCAACAACCTGCTGCAAGGCATTACGGGCAGCCTGGACCTCGTCAAAAAGCGTGCGACCCAGGGACGTTTCAGCGAGATCGAACGATTCATCACGGGCGCCATGGCCTCGGCGAATCGCGCCGCCTCCCTGACGCATCGTCTGCTCGCGTTTTCCCGGCGCCAGCCGTTGGCGCCGCGGCCCGTCGAAGTCAATCCGCTGTTGGCTTCCATGGAGGATCTGCTGCGCAGAACTTTGGGCGAGCAGATCGCCCTCGAGTTCGTCACCGCAGGCGGACTATGGCTGACCAGATGCGATGCAAACCAGCTCGAGAATGCGGTGCTCAATCTTGCCATCAATGCGCGCGATGCAATGCCGGAGGGCGGGCGTCTTACGATAGAGACCGCCAATACCCACCTCGACAGCGCCTACACGTCCCGCCAGCGGGATATCGAACCTGGCCAATACGTATGTATCAGCGTGACAGACACCGGCAGCGGCATGAGCGCGGATACCATTTCCAAGGCCTTCGAACCATTTTTCACCACCAAGCCGTTGGGGCGCGGCACCGGACTCGGCCTGTCGATGATCTATGGATTTGCCAAACAGTCGGGTGGCAATGCAAAGATCTACAGCGAACTGGGCAAAGGCACGTCGGTGAAGTTGTATTTGCCGCGCCATCGTGGAGAACTGGAGACCGAAGACTTCAATCCAGCGCTCGAGGACAGCCAAATCGCACACGCCAACGAAACCGTCCTGGTGGTGGAGGACGAGTTCGTGGTCCGCGACCTCATTGTCGAGGTCTTGCAGGAACTGGCCTATAGAACCCTCGAGGCGGAGGACGGCCCGGCGGCGCTCAAGGTGCTCCAATCCTCGCAACGCATCGACCTAGTGATCACCGATATCGGTTTGCCCTTGCTGAATGGCAGGCAAGTCATCGAGGCTGCCCGCCAGTCGCGGCCCGACTTGAGGGTTCTGTTCATGACCGGCTATGCGGAAAATGCCGCGATCGCCGAAGGATTCCTCGAGCCCGGCATGTCGATGATTACCAAACCGTTTGCGATGGAGGCGCTGGCAACCAAGATTCGGCAAATGCTCGAGTCGGACCCAACTCCAAAGCCGCCGGACGGCCGGGTCAAACCGCGGGCCGACGCTCCGGATTGAAATCGTCGCGTGGAACGGGAGCGCCGGCTCGGAAGTGATCGTCTGCGGGCGAAAATTTTCGATGCGACTGAAACTTTGCTGACACGGAAGCCCGGTCAAATGCAGCAGTCACCAATGTCCGACGATGCGAGTCCCATCAGACTCGGCGGAACTGCAGTCGCGGTCTTCGGCCTCTTGGTCGCTTACTGCGCTCATGCGCAGGCACCGGGTCTCAAGGCGGGAGCCAACACTGAGAACTCGACGGCGCCATTCTTCATCGATCTCGGGGGCCTGGATTTCAAGACCACACCTCCCACACGCGATCCGCGCAATCCTCAATATCCGGCGGCCACTGAACTTCCGGACGGCGTGCCGCCGGGGAGCAATGCACAAGGAAATTTCATCATCGGGCCCACCCATAAGCCCGGACCCGAGACCCTGAACGAGGATGTGCCCAAGGGGCAGGTGATCACCTTCACGATGTCGTCCAGGGAAAGCGTCATCTACAGCCCAGGGATGGTGCGGGACGGCTCCCTCAAGTCGGCCCCCACGGTTTCCTACGATCCGTCCAACCTGATCGTATCGGCGAGCAGGCCCGGCACTTGGACCCGCTCGATATCGGTCTACCTGTCGAAGCAATTGTCTCGAAGCGGACCGGCGCCGTTCTTGATCGTGGGCGATGGAGGGTGGTTGGATGCGACGATCTTCACGGTGCTCGACAACCTGATTGCCCAGAAGAAACTCCCGCCCATGATTGCCATAACGATCGGAGCCGGAGGACAGGACGCGCAGGGGAGCGAGAGAGGGTTCGAATACGACACAGTTTCCGGAACCTACGCCGAATTCGTCGAGCGAGAAGTGCTGCCCCTGGTCGAACGCAAGACAGGCGTCAATCTGTCCCACGACCCGGACGCGCGGGCAACCATGGGCTTTAGTTCCAGCGGCGCAGCGGCATTTTCAATGGCGTGGTTTCGCCCGGATCTTTATCGCCGCGTATTGGCTTACTCGCCCACGATGGTCAATCAGCAATGGCCCCACAGCCCGGCACTGCGGGGCGGTGCCTGGGAATACCACAGCCCATGGGCTGGTCCCAAGGACGGGGCCGTTCTGAACGCCAAGGGCTTTGAGGCTCCAACTCCGACCGACATGGCCGTGGCATCGCCGCTGATCGAGAAGAGTGCACCGAAACCGATCCGCGTCTGGTTCGAAGTGGGCGACCGGGATCTTTGGTATCCAATCGGCAGCATGGACGACGGCATGCATGATTGGGTCTTGGCCAGCGAGAACATGGCCAAGGTTCTCGCTGCCAAGGCCTACGCGTACCAATTCATCTTCTCTCGTGACGCGGGGCATGTAGACCAGCCGACCTTTTATCAAACCCTCGGCGCGGCACTGCAATGGGTGTGGGCGGGCTATCGCCCGAGTGAGGATGCGGGCGTCGCGAAGCGTCGAGCCGTGCAATAGGATCGGAAAAGTCGACTCGAAATAAAATCAGAATATCAATGTAAAGTTTTGATTTTATTCATTGTATGTGGCTCCCCGGGACGGATTCGAACCGCCGACCAACGGATTAACAGTCCGTCGCTCTACCACTGAGCTACCGGGGAATTCAGAAGAGGCGCGGATTTTCGAGAACCGACGTCTGCAAGTCAAGAATTCGTGTCTACTTTCTAGGAATGCCCCACGATCGGATGCGGCACGTACGGCGCTTCCAAGCGCGTCATTTCCTCATGCGTGAGCTGTAGTGACAACCCCGCCACGGCATCGGTGAGGTGCTGCGGCTTCGAAGCCCCGATGATGGGGGCGGTGACGGTGGACTTCTGCGCGATCCAGGCAAGTGCCACCTGGGCCATCGGCACGGCCCGCGCCGCCGCGATGGCGGCGACCTGCTCGATGACCCGGCGATCGGCTTCGACATCGGCCACGTAGAGTCTGCTGCCGAACGCATCGGTGCGGCTGCGCTCGGTCTGCTCATCCGAGGTGCGCGTCAGGCGACCGCGCGCCAGCGGACTCCACGGGACGACGCCGATGCCTTGGTCGGCGCACAGCGGCAGCATCTCGCGTTCCTCCTCGCGGTAGAGGAGGTTGTAATGATTCTGCATGCTCACGAAAGGCGTCCAGCCATGCAGGCGCGAGACGTACAGGCACTTGGCGAACTGCCACGTCCACATCGATGAGGCGCCGAGGTAGCGCACCTTGCCCATCTTGACCACATCGTGAAGCGCCTCGAGGGTTTCCTCGATGGGCGTGGATGAGTCCCAGCGATGGATCTGATAAAGATCGATGTAGTCGGTTTCCAGGCGCCGCAGACTCGCGTCGACTTGCGTGAAAATGGATTTGCGAGACAGGCCGCGGCCGTTCGCGTCCTTTGACATCGGGAAATACACCTTGGTCGCGAGCACGATCTCGTCGCGGCGCGCGAAATCCTTGAGCGCGCGGCCGACGATCTCTTCCGAGGAACCGTCCGAATAGGTGTTGGCGGTGTCGAGGAAGTTGATGCCGAGTTCGAGCGCCTGACGGATGATGGGCCGGCTTTTCTCTTCGGGCAGCGTCCATGGATGATCGCCGCGCTCGGGCGTGCCGAAGGTCATGCAGCCCAAGCACAGCTCCGACACTTTAAGTCCCGTGCGGCCCAGGTTTTTGTAGCGCATGCAGCGTTAGGCTCTTTTTGCCTCGGCCACCGCTACCGCCTTGCCGATGCGGCGCACCGCCTCTTCGAGGGTCTGCATGCTGCAGGCAAACGAGATACGCATGTGGTCCGGCGCGCCGAATCCCGATCCCGG
>DASXOQ010000021.1:0-21153 GCA_036494165.1 Steroidobacteraceae bacterium | reverse complement strand
GCATTCGGCGTGCTGATCTGGCACTACCAGCATTTCTTCTTTCGCGGGGTATGGCAGCCTGAGATCGGCAGCGTGCTGCGACATGGCCTGCCGCTGTACCGGCCGTTGATACTGTTCTACGAATACGGCAACCGGGCGGTGCCTTTTTTCTGGGTGATATCCGGGTACATTTTCTACTGGCATTACGCCGAGTCGGTGCGCACCGGGGCGGTGAGCTTCGGCACTTACTGGCTGCGCCGATTCTCGCGCCTCTACCCGCTGCACTTGGCAACGCTCATCATCGTGGCAACCGCTCAATACTTCTACTGGCGATCGCACGGGGTGAATTTCATCTACGGCTCGAACACGAAGGGCGAGTTCCTCGCGCAACTGCTATTCGCCTCGAACTGGCTCGTCGGCTCACCGCCGAGCTTCAACGGCCCGATCTGGAGCGTGTCGATCGAGGTCCTCATATACATGTGCTTCTTCGGCGTGGCGCGCGCCTTTGGTTCGCGCGCCCTGCCGGCGGCGATCGCCGCGGCAGGTTTCGTGGTCGGCTTCGCGATCCTGCGCAGGGTGCTGGATCCGCAGGTCTTTTACTGCGGCATCTATTTCTTCGCCGGCGGCGTGGCGCAGCGGCTGACCTCAAGCAAGCTCGCCCTGCCGGTGGCCGGCGGCGCGGCCATCGTCACCGGCGCGGCAGCGGCCCTCGGCCATCTGCCGCCCGCCGCGGCGATCCTCGGCCGACCGCTCAATGACCTGAGCGTGCTGATCCTTGCGACAAGTTTGGTGATCGTGATGACCAAGCTCGGCGAATCCACCCTGCGCGCGCTTTTCCACCGCCTCGCATTCCTGGGCAATGCCACCTACTCGTCGTATCTGATCCACTTCCCGCTGCAATTGCTCACCGTCATCGTGATCGATCGCATTGGAATCAGCCGCACCGTTTTCTTCAGCCCGCTCGCCCTGTTGACCTACCTCGGGGTGGTCGTAGGCTCGGGGCTCCTGGTGCACCGCTATTTCGAAATGCCAGCGCAGGATGCCATCCGGCGGGCGATGAAATCGTTTGTCTCTCCGAAACCGCTGCTCAGACAGCCGGCATAAGTTCTGCTTTAACAACAGGGCTTCGAAGAGGCCATTGGAAAACCAAGAACGGGCGCGTTTCGTTGCGGTAAGCTTCTCCGCGCCTCAAGTTTTCGGAAGGGAATGAGAATGCTTGCCAACACCGCGACGATCTTATGGCCGTGAGCGGCCAACCCGTGCGCAGGCGCCGCTTCGGCCGGGCGCTGCTTATTCTCATCGTCATCATCATCGCGGCCGCTGCGCTTTGGACCTGGATGATGATTTACTTCTCTTACGCGGATGGTGAGCGTGCCGGCGTGCTGCAGAAATTCGTGAGGCGCGGATGGCTCTGCAAGACCTACGAGGGCGAGATCGCCTATTACTATGGCGGCGGCAACTATATGGGACCTTCGACCACCCCGCAGCTCTGGGACTTCAGCGTTCGCGATCCCAAGGTCGCCGCCGAACTCACCAAGGTGGTGGGACATCGAGTGCGATTGCACTACTCCGAACACCCCGGCGTGCTCACATCGTGTTTTGCCGATACCCGATACTTCGTCGACCAGGTGACGGTGACCGACAACGAGCCCCTGCCCTCGGCGCCGCCGGCCGGCGCACCCCAGGCGCCCGCGGCCTCGGCCGCCCGCTAGCCGTTCAGCGGAACTGCGCCATCGAGCTGCCGACCTGCTCGGTGATGGTGATGGCGGTGGAAAGCGCCAGCAGGCCATCTTCGCCGCTCACCGCAGCCTCCGTTCCGGTCGCGGCCGCGTGCAAGAACGCCTTGATCTCGTCATTCAATGCATCGCCCTGCTCGTAGGTGTTCTCCTCGATAGACACCTGGGGCATGCCGTCGGCGCCGATGCCATTTCCCTTGCGAATGACGGTGAGAATCTTCTGCTGCAGGTCCATCGAGATATAGGCATCGTCCTGGAAAAGCCTGAGCTTGCGTTCGGTTTTCAAACTCACCCGGCTCGCGGTCGCATTGGCGACGCAGCCGTTCTTGAACCGCAGGCGCGCGTTGGCGATGTCGATCTCCCGGGAGAACACCGACGAGCCGATCGCGTCCACCGCGATCACCGGCGAGCGCACGATGCTCAAGATCAGATCGATGTCGTGGATCATCAGATCCAACACGACGTTCACATCGGTGCCGCGCTGTTTGAAGGGCGCGAGACGCGCCGATTCCAGAAAACGCGGCGCGCTCAAGGTGGGCTGGACCGCCTGGATGGCGGCGTTGAAGCGTTCCAGATGCCCGACGGCAAGCACCTTGCGCCGGCGCGCGGCCAATTCGATGAGTCGCTCGCCCTCCTCGACCGTGGCGGTCATCGGTTTCTCCACCAACACATGGGCGCCGGCATTCAAGAAAGCCTCTGCCACCGAAAAATGCATGGGCGTGGGCGTCACCACGCTCACCGCGTCGACCTTCCCCAACAGATCTCGGTAGTCGGCGAAGCCTTGAACCTTGAGTTCCCCGCCGACGGCATTGCGGGCGGGCTCCGAAGGGTCGACGACGCCCACCAGAGTCGATTCTGGCAGCGCAGCATACTTTTGCGCATGAAATCGGCCGAGGTATCCGACCCCGACCACGGCGGTACGCATCAGGGCATCCTATCCCGGCGCCACTTGCTCTTGGCGCGATAGTCCTGGCGCAGTTGCAGGACCGCGCCGCCGCCGATGGCAAGACCCGCTCCGAGCAGCGTTAGAAGACTGCGGGTCACGCTCCAGTAACCCATGCTCAGCGACCAAACGGTCATGGAGGCGACCAGAAGCGCACCCACGACGATCAAAAGCCAAGGTTTGGACTCGTAGATGGAGGACGGCAGCCAGCGGTGCATCGGCCTTATTCTAGCCTGCCCGTGCGTGCGCTGCGATTCGATTACAATCTGTCGCATGAATCTGCGACAGCCGTTGGTATTTGAACTCCTTGGACTCGGCGTATGCCTCTTCATCGGCATCGTGCTCATGCCGATAATCATTTTCTACCTGGGAGCGGCTTCCCTGGGCCGCTACGAAGGGGCGGCGCTCGGGCCGCTTTACGGCAGCGTCTTTGCAGGACTCAAGGAGCCCTCCAGCGCCGCCTGGATCGTCATTCTCGGCCCTTATGGGCTGTTCCTGCTGTTTCGGGCGCTGCGGGTGTGGTGGCGCGCAAGCGCCAAATTGGCCCAAAATTAGCCTTGAATTCCGCATAACTTAACACTCAAGTTTTGTAGGACGCGGACGCTACAAGGCTTAGCGGATACGCAACCGCGGTGGCCTTTGGAGCAATGCTTGAATCCTGAGATCGAAGCGCAACTTCGCCAGTCGGTGAACTTTCCCTCACCGCCGGGCGTCGCCACGCACATCATCGAGCTCGCGCAAGATCCCGAGATCGAAATGGGCAAGGTCGCGAAGGCCTTGAGCATGGACTCGGCGTTGTCCACCAAGGTGCTGCGCATCGCCAACTCGCCGCTCTATGCGCAGCGTCGCAAGAGCGAGAACCTGCGCCAGGCCCTGGTGGTTCTCGGGTTGAACGCCACCCTCACCCTCGCGCTGTCGTTCTCGCTGGTGAAGTCGCTGCGCAACGGCAAGTCGAACGGCCTCAACTACAAGTACTACTGGCGCCGCGCCTTGCTGTCCGCCACGGCGGCGCGGGCCGTGAGCGATTTCATGCACGGCCCGCAGGGCGAAGAGGTGTTCCTCGCCGCCCTGCTGCAGGACGTCGGCATGCTGGCGCTCGATCACGCCATACCGGACACCTACAAGGGCGTCGAGGCGATCCAGCAGAATCATGCGGCCCTCGCCGAGCACGAAAAGAAGCGTCTGAAGGTGGACCACGCCTACGTCGGCGGCTGGCTGATGGCCGGCTGGAACCTGCCGGAGCGTCTGCACCGCGCGATTTCGGCGAGTCACCAGCTGGAGTTCTCCCCGGCGCAGGATGCGGTGCAGATATTCAACCGCAGCGTCGCGCTCTCAGGTTCGATCGCCGATCTGTTTCTGGTCGAAGCGGACAAGCGCGAATTCGCGGAGACCGCGCTCTCGGCGGAGCGCAGCCTCGGCATCGACAAGATGGGCTTCGGCCAGATCCTGGGCACCATCGGCTCCATGATCCCGGAAACCGAATCGATCTTCGAGGCGGAGCTTCTGTCCAAGCAGCACCCCGATCTCATCCTCGAGCAGGCGCGCGAAGTGCTGATGTTGCGAAATCTGCACGCGCTGCGCGAGATCAACACGCTGCGCGCCCAGGCCGACTCCGCACAGGCGCATGCGCTCGAACTCGAGGAGGAGACGCGCCGCGACGCATTGACCGGGGTCTACAACCGCGCCTATCTGGAACAGTTCCTGGCACGCGAGTTTGAGAATTCGACGCGCCACAAGTGGCCGCTGTCGGTGGCGTTCGCCGACCTCGACAACTTCAAGAACATCAACGACAGCTTCGGTCACCAGGCGGGCGATCGCGTGCTGCAGGCCACCGCGCGGATCCTGCGCGGCAATACCCGCGAGTCGGACATGATCGCGCGTTACGGCGGCGAGGAATTCGTGGTGGTTCTGCCCGCGACCGATGCGCAAACCGCGCACGCCATCTGCGAGCGCATCGTGCTCGCGTTCCGCAACACCGGTCATGTGATCGGCTCGGACCGCGCGCGCGTCACCGTGTCGATCGGCTGCGCGACGCATGGCACCGAAACGCAGTTCAACAATCCGGCCGATTTCGTGAAAGCCGCGGATCAAGCTCTATACACGGCGAAGCTCCGCGGCCGCAACCGCTCGGTGCCGTTCGACAGGCAGATATCGCCGAACCTCGCCAAGAGCGGCTGATTTCCCCCGCTTAAGTTACACCGCCCCGCAGTTATGTCGTGGCTCGCTTGAGCTGCGTCACAATTCTTGAGTTTGCCGAACGCTTCGCTGTCGCAATTTGGGAACATGCACTCAAGGGTTCCATTTTAAGTACGAAAACAAACCCACGGTTTAGGACGAGGGAAGCGAGATGAGCAGCAGCAAGGGCCGCAACGAGGCGGACGCCAATTTCAGTTTCGGTGTGCGCGAGATGCGCCAGACGAAGCTCCACGTTTCGCAGGCGCTCGAGGTCAAGTCGCTCGCGCTGGTGAGCGAGGACCGCGGTTCCGATCCTTACAACACCTCGGGCAGCTTCGACCGCCGCAAGAACTGGGCTCGCGTCGGCAAGCGCTAGTTGCTCGCCGGCGGCGGCTCGCGCGGCGGCGGGCCCTCATGTCCTTCGCGCCCCTCGTGGCGCCGCGGCCGTCCCTCGGTGCCGCCATTCGGCGTCCAGCGCGGGAATTGACGCGTGTTTGCCACCCGCCCTCCGACCTCGTAATACATCGTCAGATCCTCTAGCGCCCCGCCCACATTCCAGTCGGGCGAATACTGATCGGTTGGCTGCCGATAAAAGTGCGCCAGATAGTCCATGCGCTTGGATTTGCCATAGTCGCGACCGCGCGCCGCATCGTCGATCCCGGCCACGGCGTAGAGCGCGGGCACCCCGTCCTTGCTGATCAGGTAGCTTTCGGATCGATAGTAGAGTCCCAGCTCGGGGAACGGGTCCGGGTGCGTCTCGCGGCCGCCGTTGACGAGCGCCGCCTCGCGCACCGAACGGTCCAATTCCGAGGTGCCGTAACCGAACACACTGATGTCGCGGGTGCGCCCCCCCGGCATGAAGGAGTCCAGGTCCAGGAAAGCGGCCGTCTGCGCCAGCGGCAGCACCGGATTTTTCATGTAGTAGCTGATGCCGAGGAAATTCGGCTCGGCGGCGGTGGTGGCGAGAAACACGATGGTGCGGTCCACCCCGGGTTTGGTGCGCTGGAAGGACTGCGCCATGGCGAGCAGTCCCGCGACGCCCGAGGCGTCGTCTACGGCGCCCGTGTACACCGTGCGCACCCCGTTATGCTCGGTGAGGCCGAGTGAATCCCAATGCGCCACGTAGATGACATATTCATCCTTGTGTTTGCCGCCGGGGAGCAGGCCGATGAGGTTCGCCGAATTGAAGGTTCGATTCGAGCTTTGCAGGGTCGCGTTCACCTTGGCATTGAGCGGGCGGCCCACAAAGCCGCGCTTGAAGGCGCTCTTGGCAAGGTCCGCAAAATCGAGACCGGCGTCGCTGACGAGGTCGTGCGCGGCTTCCTGGGTCATGAACCCCTCGAGCGAGGGGTGCTCCGCCTCATTGGCCTGTGCTAGGGCGAACTGCGCGCCGCCCCACGTGTTCTGGACCACGTTCCAACCGTAGCCGGACACCGCCGGATCATGAATCAGGAGGATGGCTGCGGCGCCTTGACGGGCGGCCTCCTCGATCTTGTATTGGAAGCGGCTGTAGGCTGAGAGCGCGTTGCCCTGAAACAGCGTTGGATCCTTGGATGGCGGCCCCGGATCGCCGCTCAAGACCAGCACCGTCTTGCCGTGGACGTCGAGCCCGGCATAGTCGTTCCACTTGAATTCCGGCGCCACGATGCCGTAACCCGCGAAAACCAGGTCGCTGCGATTGAGTTCCTGGCGTTCGCCCGCATGCTTGCTGAAGAGCACCACGTCCTTGCCCTGCTCGAGGCGGTGCACTCCGCTCTGCCCCAGTACGCTCATGGAGAGGGCCACCACGCTGGTTTCGGCGAGGGGTACCTGCTGCTCATAGCTTTGACCGTTGCCCGGCTTGAGGCCCAGCCTTTTGAACTGCTCGGCAAGATAGTTGACCGTCTTCTCCTCACCGCGTGTGCCCGGTTTCCGGCCCTCGAAGTCGTCGGAGGCCAGCACTCTCACTCCGTCCCTATACACCGCTTCATCGATGTCGGTGGAGAGCGGCACTTTGGGCTGGGTGTTGCAACCGCACAATGCGAGCGCCAGAAACAACGCGCTTGAGCCTATTAGAAGGCGTGGAGCCGGAAATGCCATGCATCAGGTCCGTTTTGGCCAATAGATGAGGATAACGACGATAAGGCTCACCAGGGTGGCGATATGGGCCCAGCCGCGCCATGAGCGCTCCTGTGCCTGGCCGAGGAAACTCCCGGCGCTGGCGGCGGTCAGAAGGCTGAAGGCCCCGAGGCTCACCAGCAGTTGCGGCATTTCCTGGCGCAGCTGGGGGTGTTCGCCCTTCAGGATGAAGAAAACTATCAGGACGGTACCGAGCCCGAAAGTGATCGATGCGGCGGAGCCGAGAACGATCCCGATCAAAACCGTGAACGGACGCATATCCTTTGTGTAGTACCACTTGCTAGGAAGCGTAGGCTTCTCTAGCCTTAAAGCGAGTTGCAATGAAGTTTACAGGAGAACGGCTACAGTGATGAAAGTCAGGCCCAAGGCCAATCGCTCGCGCTGGATCACCGGCATCGCCATCTGTGCTGGTGCCGTTGGACTTGCCGCCTTGCTCGGCGCCGCCATGCAAACTCCGGCCGCCACCCCGCCGGCGAACGCCGCCGCGGCCGTTCTGAATCCCACCGATCAGGAAAACTACGTCGCGCGCCGCGTCGCGGACATCGTGCAACACGAGCATTACCGGCGCGCGCCGCTCGATGACCATCTCTCCAGCCTCATCCTGGACCGCTACCTCGATGCCATCGACGGCGGACGCAGCTACTTCTATGCGAGCGATATCGCGGACTTTGAGAAGTTTCGTTATCAACTGGACGACGCCATCAAGTCCGGCGACGTGGAACCTGCTTTCGTCATTTTCCGCCGTTACCAACAACGCAGCAAAGAGCGCATGGCCTATGCGGTCGAACTGCTGAACAAACAACCGGACTTCAATCTGGACGAATCGTTCAATTTCGATCGCGAAAAGGAACCGTGGCCGGCCAATCAGGCCGAAATGAACGAACTATGGCGCAAGCGCGTCAAGAACGATGCCCTGGGATTGATGCTCACCGGCAAGCAATGGCCCGAAATCCAGGACCTGCTGCGCAAGCGCTACGAGCACGTTGAAAAGCGCATGGACCAGAGCAAGCCCGACGATGTGTTCGAGGCGTTCATGAATGCCTTCGTGCTGTCCTTGGACCCGCATTCGAACTACTTCTCGGCGCGCAATTCCGAGGAGTACAACATCCAGATGAGCCTCTCGTACGAGGGCATCGGCGCGTCGTTGCAGATGAACGACGACTACGTCACCGTCATGGACGTGATTGCGGGCGGCCCCGCGGCGCTCTCCGGCAAGCTCGTGGCCAACGACCGCATCACCGCGGTAGGCCAGGGCAAGAACGGCGAACTGGAAGATGTCATCGGCTGGCGCCTGGACGATGTGGTCGGCAAGATCCGCGGTCCCGGCGGCAGCATCGTGAGGCTGCAGCTCCTGCCCGCGGGCGCGGCTCCCGGATCCGCTCCGAAGGTGGTGGAGTTCACCCGCAATCGCGTCTCGCTGGAGAACCAGGCCTCGAAGAAGGCGATGCGCACCATTACGCGCAACGGCAAGGAACTCAAGGTCGGCGTCATCACCGTACCCTCCTTCTATCAGGACTACGATGCCAGCCGCGCCGGCGCCAAGGACTACCGCAGCACTACCCGCGACGTGCAGCGCCTGATCGGCGAGCTGCGCAAGGAAGGCGCCGAGGCGATCATCATGGACCTGCGCGCCAACGGCGGCGGGTACCTGCCCGAGGCCGAGTCCCTGACGGGACTCTTCATCGATCGCGGCCCGGTGGTGCAGCTGCGCGACACCGTCGGACATATCGAGGTCGACGACGACCCGAACCCGGCCGTGTTCTACTCCGGACCCCTGATCGTGCTGGTGGATCGCTTCAGCGCGTCGGCTTCCGAGATTTTCGCCGGCGCCTTGCAGGACTACGGCCGCGCCCTCATCGTCGGCCAGCAGACCTACGGCAAGGGCACGGTTCAGAATGCGCACCCGTTGAACTACAGCATCTTCGGCCGCAAGCCCGAACTGGGGCAGCTCAACGTGACCATCGGCAAGTACTACCGCATCACCGGTGAGAGCACGCAGGACCGCGGCGTAACTCCCGACATCGATCTGCCCTCGTTGATCGATGCCAGCGAAGTCGGCGAGAGCACCCGCGATCGCGCCCTGCCCTGGGATCACATCGAGCCCGCCACCTTCAAGACGGAAGGGGACCTGAAGCCGCTCGCGACGCAGCTGGAGAAGCTGCACCAGGAACGCACCGCCGGCAGTGCCGACTTCCGCTATCTGCGCGAGGACATCGCCGCGCTCGATACGCTGCGCAGCCAGAAATCCGTGTCGCTCAACTTCAAGACGCGCGAGGCCGACCGCAAGAAGCAGGATGCCGACCGTCTATCGCGGGAAAACGCCCTGCGGGTGTCGCGCGGCGAGAAGCCCGCCGCCTCGCTCGAAGAGATCAAGGACGATGCGACCGCAGGAATCCTGCTGGAGGAAACGTCGCAAATCGCGGGCGACATGATCACGCTGGCGCAGCGCAAGAATGCGCCCACCCAGGCGCACAACGCGCGGCACGGCAATTCTGACGAGGCGCGCGCGCAGCTAACGCAGTAGCAGCGTGTACAGGTCCCAGTAGTCCTCGGCGAGCACGTTCCAGGCCGCCGGGGCGGGACGCGGCTTGTCGACATCCACATCGCCCGCCTGCGCGCTGAGCGAGTCCGCCGTCGGCACGGTGTCGGCGGCGTTGCGGTAGTCGCAGGTGGACCGCAGGCGCTCGAGCTTGGCCTTGACGGCGCCTGTCATCTGCCGCTGGTTGACGACGACCGACTGCGCCTTCTGCACGCGCTGCATGTAGCCGTCGCATTCCTCGCGCGTGCCGAAGTTCATCTCGTGTACGCGCCGCGCCACCGCCTCCTTGCAACGCGCCGCAAGCCCGAAGGCATCGACGTGCTCGCAGAGCAGTTCCGCATAACTGATGATGGCGAGATTGATGTTGCGTCGAGCGCCGAGCGAAATGCCCGGAAACTCGGGCGGCGCTTCGTTCTCGACCGCGCTGCGTTCGGAGTGCACATCGCCCACCGCGCCATCCGCGATGATCACGTGGTTGCGCAACGACTCGAGCGACTTGGACAGACGGCGGCGCTTGAAGTAATGCCAGAAGGCGGTGAGCCGCGCCAGTTCCGCCTGCGCATCCGCGAGATTGCGCCGCTGTTCGTCGGCGGTGCCGAGCGCCTCCTGCAGCCGCGCATCGATGGCCGAGAGACGCGACTTCTTGTCCGCCGCGATATCGGCGTTGTGCTTCGCCACTTCGCGCGCTTCCTGGGTGCGGGTCAGCTCCGTGGCGAAGGCCGAGAGCTGCTGGTGGCAGGTCTTCCACAGCGTGCGCAACTGGTAGAAAACCAACGCAGAGAAAGCGGTTTTCGGATCGCCGAGAAGATCGCCGAGCGCGTCGAGCTGTTCCTGCACGCGGATGGTGGCGCCCTCCTGCTGCTTCAGGCGGTCGCGCAACAGGTGCATTTCGTCCTCGAGCTCGGCATAGGCTTTTTTCAAGCCAGCACGATTCTGAAAGAGCTGCATGAGCCGCTCTTGCTCGGGAGTTACCGTCTCGCCCTCGGCACCTCCTTTCAGAAAACTGAGCTTGTCGATCAAGGTTTCCCGCCTAAAGCCGATGGAACGCGCGGGACATCAGAAGGCCTGTCGCGCGACTAGAAGTGATGGCCCCGTTCGGCACAATACTCCAGCCATTTGTTTAACATCATGTTTCGCGTCCAGCGCTGATCCAGTTCACGCTTGAGTCCCGATTGCACCCGCGAGAGCTGCGGATGGCGTTGGAATCCCCGGAAACTGCGCACTTCCGCCAGCCGTGCGTCGTGATACACGCATACTTCCAGATCCGGATCGCGCACCTTTTCCGTCCCGTTTTCGAACTCGTATGTGAGGTGGAACACACTGGTGTAGCGGCTGAGCTCGAGCGGCGTGAGAAGCAGATCACAATCCGATTCGCATCTCGAAACGCGCGACTCGTTGAGGGCGCGCAAATCGTCCACGAGCCAGCCCAAGCGCACGAAATTGCTTTCGTACAGCGTCATCAGACTCACGAAGCTGCCGGGACGCGCGCGCCAGGAAGTCTTGCACAATTGATCCGCTATCATGTTGGAACTATACCATGCACGTGCCGGATGTCAGGGGCGCAGGCGCCGTTCGATTCCCGTGCGGTCGAGAATGCGGCTGGAGATTTCTTCGATGGAGACTTCGGTGGCATCGATGACGGAGATGCCATAACGCTCGAACAACGATTCCGCGGCGCGCAGTTCGAACGCAACCTGCGCCGCAGACGAGTAACGGCTGTCGGGCCGTCGCTCGTTGCGGATCTGCTGCAGCCGATCCGCTTTAATGGTCAGGCCAAATAGCTTGCGCGCCCACGGCTCGAGCGGTTTCGGCAGACGACTCGACTCGAGATCGTCCGGCGTCAGCGGATAGTTCGCCGCGAACACCCCGTACTGCATGGCGAGGTACAGGCAGGTGGGCGTCTTACCCGAGCGCGACACGCCCACCAGAATCACGTCGGCGCGTTCGTAGTCGCGCACCACGGAACCGTCGTCGTTCGCCAACGCAAAGTTGGTGGCGTCGATGCGCATCGCATAGGTGTGGCCGTCTGCCATGCGGTGTGTCTTACTGGAGACATGGGAGGATTGCGTCTTGAGTTCGCGCTCCAGCGGTGATAGGAAGGCATCGAAAAAATCCAGGAACAGGCCGTTGCTGCCGCGAATTACGTTGCGCACTTCCTCCTGCACCAAGGTGCTGAACACGATGGGGCGCACCGCCTCCTGCTCGCATACGGCGTCGATCTTGCGCACCGCCTCGATTGCCTTGTCAATCGTGGCGATAAATGGCAGAGTCACCTGCCTAAATTCGATGCCGTCGAACTGCGTCATAAGACTGTGACCCATCGTCTCTGCAGTGATTCCCGTTTGGTCGGATACGAAGAACACAGTTCGTTTGATCACGGTAACTTCATCTCCCCGGCACGCCATCGCAAAGTGTTCCATTTAACCTATCGCTGGACAAGCATCGCACCATGAACCCGTACATCATCCCGTTTGAGAAGCTCAAGAACAAAGACGTCGAGTTGGTCGGCGGCAAGAACGCGTCGATCGGCGAGATGATCTCGGGGCTGGCCGCGCTCGGGGTATCGGTGCCCGGAGGCTTCGCCACCACCAGCCACGCGTATCGCGACTTTCTCGCGCAGGACGGACTCGACGCGAAGATCCGCGAGGTGCTCGCCACGCTCGATGTCGACGATGTCGACCGGCTCGCGGTGGTGGGCGCGCAGATCCGCGGCTGGATGCTGGCGACCCCGTTCCCCGCGCGCCTGCAGAAGGAGGTGCTCGAGGCGTGGCGCGCCATGCGCGGCGGCACGGCGCTCGCCGAATTCGCCGTCGCGGTGCGTTCTTCGGCCACCGCCGAGGACTTGCCGGAGGCATCCTTCGCCGGACAGCAGGAAACCTTTCTCAACGTGCGCGGCGAAGAGCATCTGCTGAAATGCATGCACGAAGTGTACGCCTCTTTGTTCAACGATCGCGCCATCGCATACCGCGTGCACAACAACTTCGAGCACAGCGCCGTGGCGCTCTCGGTGGGCGTGCAGCACATGGTGCGCAGCGACCTCGGCGCCTCCGGCGTCATGTTCACGCTCGATACCGATTCCGGCTTTCGCAATGTGGTGTTCATCACCGCAGCCTACGGGCTCGGTGAAACCGTGGTGCAGGGCGCGGTCAATCCGGACGAGATCTACGTGTTCAAGCCGAGCCTGCGCGCCGGCAAGCGCGCCATCGTGCGCAAGAACCTCGGCGGCAAGGCCATCAAAATGATCTACGGTGAACCCGGCGGCAAGGAGCGGGTGCGCACCGTGGATGTCCCGGCGGCCGAACGGGCGCGCTTCTCCATCAGCGACGCGGATGTGATGGAACTCGCCAAGCAGGCGCTCATCATCGAGGAGCATTACAAGGCGCCGATGGACATCGAATGGGGCAAGGACGGCGCCACCGGCAAGATCTACATCCTGCAGGCGCGTCCCGAAACCGTGCAGAGCCGCGCCGGGCGGACCATTCAACGCTACAGCCTGAAGTCGCGCTCCAAGGTCCTCATCACCGGACGCAGCATCGGTCAGCGCATCGGCGCGGGACCGGCGCGCATCATCAACGACGTCAAGGAAATGTCCCGGGTGCGGGCGGGCGACGTGCTGGTCGCCGACATGACCGATCCTGACTGGGAACCGATCATGAAGCGCGCATCCGCCATCGTCACCAACCGCGGCGGCCGCACCTGCCATGCGGCCATCATCGCGCGCGAGCTTGGCATTCCAGCCGTGGTGGGCTGCGGCACCGCCACCGCCGTGATCAAGGAAGGCCAGCCGGTGACCATTTCCTGCGCCGAAGGCGACACCGGCTACGTGTACGAGGGGCAGCTCGAGTTCGACGAAAAAAGCATCGAACTCGACACCATGCCTGAGATCCCGGTGAAGATCACCATGAACGTGGGCAATCCCGACCGCGCCTTCGATTTCGCGGGCATTCCTCACAAGGGCGTCGGCCTCGCACGCCTGGAGTTCATCATCAACCGCATGATCGGCGTGCATCCGCGGGCGCTGCTTGAATTCGACAAGCAGAGCCCGGAACTGAAGGACACCATTTCGCGGCAGATGGCCGGCTACGACGGCCCGGTCAATTTCTACATCGACAAGCTCGCCGAAGGCATCGCGCAGATCGCGGCGGCATTCTCGCCGGAACCGGTGATCGTGCGGCTCTCGGACTTCAAGTCCAACGAGTACGCCAATCTCATCGGCGGAAAGAACTACGAGCCGCATGAAGAGAATCCGATGCTCGGCTTCCGCGGCGCCTCGCGCTACATCGACAAGGTGTTCCGGCCGTGCTTCGAGCTCGAGTGCAAGGCATTGAAGCGGGTGCGCGATGAAATGGGCCTCACCAACGTGGAGGTGATGGTGCCGTTCGTGCGCACGGTCGCGGAAGCCAAGGCCGTGACCGAGCTGCTGGCTCAAAACGGCCTGAAGCGCGGCGACAACGGCCTGAAGCACATCATGATGTGCGAGCTGCCGACCAACGCGCTGCTCGCGGAACGCTACCTCGAATACTTCGACGGCTTTTCCATCGGCTCGAACGACATGACCCAGCTGGCATTGGGCCTCGATCGCGATTCTAGCGTGGTCGCCAAGTCCTTCGATGAGCGCGACGAGGCGGTGAAGTATTTGATGGCCCTCGCCATCAAGGCCTGCCGCTCACAGAACAAATACGTCGGCATCTGCGGCCAGGGTCCCTCCGATCATCCGGAGCTCGCCCGCTGGCTGGTGGAACAGGGCATCAGCAGCCTCTCGCTCAATCCCGACACGGTGGTCGAGACCTGGATGTTCATCGCCAACGACAAGAAGCCGCGCGCTTAAAGCGGCTTGAGCAAGGTCTCGCGGTAGTACTGAAGCTCGCGGACGGACTCCCGCACGTCGTCGAGCGCCAGATGACTGCCGCTCTTGCGGAAGCCTTCGATGAGCTTCGGCGCCCAGCGCTGCGCAAGTTCCTTGAGCGTGCTGACATCCAGATTGCGGTAGTGAAAGAACGCCTCGAGCTGCGGCATGAGGCGCGCGAGGAAGCGGCGGTCCTGGCAGATGCTGTTGCCGCACATGGGCGAACGCTTGGCATCCACCCAGGCGGCGAGGAACTCGAGGGTCTGCCGCTCGGCGCTGGCCGCGTCAATACGGCTCTCCAGCACGCGAGCCCAGAGGCCGGACTTGCTATGCTGGTTGCGATTCCAATCGTCCATGGCCTCGAGAACGGTCAAGGGCTGCTGAATGGCAAGCACCGGACCCTCCGCCAGGGTGTTCAGATGCTTGTCGGTTACGATCGTCGCAATTTCTATGATCAGATCTGAGTCGGGTTTGAGCCCCGTCATTTCCAAGTCGATCCAGATGAGATTCTCAGGGGATTTCATGTGAGTCCAGCGGCGCAAAATCGCATGGTAGCAGAGCGCGGAGTCGGCACCGTACTCGCAAGCTTCGGCCGCGGCGCGCTGGTGCAGACCGCCGAGGCGGTGCTGCGCTGTGGCCTGCTGGGCCGCAAGTTGAAAGTGGTGTGCGGCGATCGGGTTGCCTGGAAATATCCCGAGGCGGCCGATGAGGCGTCGGTGGAATCGGTGGAGGCGCGCCGCAATCTCATCGAACGCATGGATGCCCGGGGACGTCCCGAGGCGGTGGCCGCCAACATCGACCGCCTGGGGATCGTCGTCGGAGCCGAGCCCGTGCCGGACTGGTTTCTGGTGGACCGCTACTGGGCGGGTGCTGCGCTCAAGGACGTCGAGGCGGTGCTCATACTCAACAAGGCGGATCTTGGCAGCGAACCGCTGCAGGCGCAGCTCGATGAATACCGGCAGCTCGACCTGCCGTGCATCGAGGTGTCCTGCCTCGACGGCACCGGCATCGAGGAACTGAAGGAGATGATCGGCGGGTCGGTCACCATGCTGGTAGGCCAGTCAGGCGTCGGCAAGTCCTCGCTGGTGAATGCACTCGCACCGGAAGCGGCGGCCGTGACCGCGCAACTTACCAAGGATCACGAGGGACGCCATACCACCACCACCGCACGCTGGTACCCCCTGTCTGCGGGTGCCGCGCTCATCGATGCTCCCGGGGTGCGCGACTTCGCGCCGCCCGCCAGCATCCCGCGCGCCGCGGAACGCGGCTTCATCGAGGTCCGCTCGCGCATTTCCGGATGCCGCTTCAAGGACTGCCGCCACATGGAAGAGCCGGGGTGTGCGGTGAGAAGCGCGGTCCTCAAGCAGGACATATCGCCGCGACGCTATGAAAGCTATCGGCGCCTGTTTCGTCTCTACCAGCGCCTCGCCTAGGAAACCACTGTGCGGCCGGCGAGCGCATGCGCCAGCGTGCCGCCGTCGACGTATTCGAGTTCCCCGCCCACCGGCACGCCGTGCGCGATACGCGAAGCTCGCAGGCCCCGCCGCAGCGCCAGCTCGCCCAGATAGTGCGCCGTGGCCTCGCCCTCGGCGGTGGGATTGGTGGCAAGAATGACCTCGCGCACCTCGCCCTCTGCCAGGACGCGTTCAAACTCATCGAGACCGAGCTCCTTGGGGCCGACGCCGTCCAGCGGCGACAGGTGGCCCATCAGCACGAAGTAGCGGCCGCGAAAGCCGCCCGACTGTTCGATGGCCACCACATCGGCCGGAGACTCCACCACGCAGAGCTGTGCGACATCGCGCTGGCTCGAGGCGCAGATGCTGCAGAGTTCGCTTTCGGTGAGCATGCGACAGCGCTTGCAATGTCCGACATTGCTCAACGCCTCGGTAAGCGCCTGACTCAACGAGCGGCCGCCGTCGCGATCGCGCTCCAAGAGGTGGAACGCCATGCGCTGCGCGGATTTGGGACCGACGCCCGGCAGACAACGCAGCGAGTCGATGAGCCGAGCGAGCGTGGGGGTGTACTTCATCGTCCCTAGAACGGCAGCTTCACGCCCGGGGGAAGATTCAGTCCCGCGGTGAGCGCGGAATACTTCTCCTGCGTACGCGCGGCGATCTTGCGCGCCGCATCGTTCACGGCGGCGGCGATCAGATCCTCGAGCATGTCCTTGTCTTCGCCCAACAGCTTGGGCTCTATCCACACCTTCTTGGCCTCGTGCTTGCCGTTCATGGTGACCTTCACCATGCCCGCGCCCGCCTCGCCCACCGCTTCCAGGCTCTCGAGCTCGGCCTGCGCCTTCTGCATGTTTTCCTGGACCTGCTGCATTTTGCGCAGCATGCCGCCGATATCGCCTTTGAACATGACCTTCTCCTGCTAATGGGTAGGCTTCACCGACGCGGTGTCGACGTCGGCCCCGAAGCGCTCGCGCAGGCCCTGCACCGCCGGATCCGACTCGAACGCGACCGCCGCGCGCGCCACCTTGTCCTGCTCGGCCTGCTGGCGCTGTCGGGCAGGCGAGGCCAGATCGGTCCCGGAGGCTTCGAACAGAAGCCTTACCTCGCGTCCCACGTGTTTCGACAAACCCTGCGCCATGCGCTCCTCGATGAGCCGTGTACGCCGATCTGCGACCGACGCATCCATCTTCAAGGTGAGCACGTCGTTTGCGAAGCCCGCGGGCACGCAGTTGAGCGCGAATTGACGAACCATGCCCGTCAATGCCGCGGCTTCCACCACGGCCGGCCAGCCGGCGGCATCGATCCGATCCGGAGCACTGGCGGGCTTTGCGACCGAAGGACCCGCGCCCTGGGCGGGCTGGGCAGGTGCGGTCTTCGCCGCGCCCGTCGCCGGCGCCTTGGTGCCCGGCGAGGAAGCGGCCTCGGGGCGGAATGCCAGCATGCGCAACAGCGTCATCTCGAAGCCGGCCCGAGGATCGGGCGAAAACGGCAGGTCGCGCCGTCCGTTCAGGGCAATCTGGTAGTAGAGCTGCGCGTCCTCGGGCGATATGGCCGAGGCCAGCCGCTTCAGTTCCGCGGCATCGAACTCCTCATCCTGCTCCGCCGCCTCAGGCACGATCTGCACCAGGGCGACGCGCTGCACGAAGGCCGCGAGTTCGGCCAGCGCCCGATCGTAATCCGGCGAACTCTTGTCGAGTTCGCCAACCTCGGCGAGCAGCGCCGCCCCGTCCCCGGCCGCCAGCGCACCGACCAGGCGGCCCACATGCCCGCGATCAATGGTGCCCAGCATGGCGCGCGCGTTGCTTTCGCTGACGCTGCCGCCGCCGAAGGCGATCAACTGGTCGAGCAGGCTCAAAGCATCGCGCATGCTGCCGTCGGCCGCGCGCGCGAGCAGCGCAATGGCCGCGGGTTCGTGAGTCAGCTTTTCGGCGTCCGCAATGAAGCGCAGACGCTCGCCGATGAGGGCAGCCGGCAGACGCTTGAGGCTGAACTGCAGGCAGCGCGACAGCACGGTCACCGGCAGCTTCTGCGGATCGGTGGTGGCGAGCAGAAACTTCACGTGCGGCGGCGGCTCTTCCAACGTCTTCAACAGCGCGTTGAAGGAATGGTTGGACAGCATGTGCACTTCGTCGATGAGGTACACCTTGTAACGGCCGCGGCTGGGCGCGTACTGCACGTTGTCCAAAAGTTCGCGCGTATCATCCACCTTGGTGCGGGACGCGGCGTCCACTTCGATGAGGTCCACGAAGCGACCCTCATCGATTTCGCGGCAGGCGGCACAGGTGCCGCAGGGATTGGCGCTGACCCCGTTGGTCTCGCAGTTCAGGGACTTGGCGAGAATGCGCGACACGGTGGTCTTGCCGACCCCGCGCGTTCCGGTAAACAGGAACGCGTGGTGCACCTTGTCGTTGTCGAGCGCGTTGGTGAGCGCGCGCAGCACGTGTTCCTGCCCCACCATTTCGGCGAAGCGCTTGGGTCGCCATTTGCGGGCGAGTACGACGTAACTCATAAGCGAATAAGTTTAGCGTGTGCGCAGGTTCGATGTGGGCTTCGAGCCCAAGAGGCGGCGGCCCGCGTCCGCAGGACTTCGGCGCCCGACATGATGTCGCTACCGCTGCTCCCTTCCGGGCCTGACGGGGTTCGTGACCAGTCGTCGCGAAGATGCAAACGCGAGCCGCCATAAACGGCGATTGGGTGGCGGAGAGGGAGGGATTCGAACCCTCGAACACCTTTTGGGGTGTTACTCACTTTCCAGGCGAGCGCCTTCGACCACTCGGCCACCTCTCCCACGCGGCGCAAAGGGTACCGGAGCGGCTCCGGTGGAGCAAATCCAAGGCTCCTAGCTGCTGGGGCTCGCCGCCTTGTTGGGCGGGGCGGCCTTGTAGCGCGGCGGCTGATCGAGGCAGGCATCTTTGGGCCCCGGCGGGGGCGGCGCCAGTTCGACGGTGGGAATGACCAGCGCTCCTTGCGTATTGGGCTTGTCCATGCCCTCCGGCACGATCAGCGGCGACACCGAGTTGGCGCGCTGATAGTCCTGAGCGTGGTGGCAATCCGAATGAAACCTGGCCAGCATGTGGCAGCCGCTTAAGCACACGCACAGTGCGGCCATGAGCAATCCATTCAATTTCATGCAGCTTGATCCTCGAGCGAAATCCCGGCAGCGCGCATCGCGCGCAGAACCGCGTCTTCATGCGCGGTCGACAATTGGACCAGCGGCAGACGCAGTCCGTTCCCCATCAGGCCCATCCGAGCCACGGCCCACTTCACCGGAATTGGACTCGATTCAATGAACAACTCCTTATGCAACGGCTGCAAAGTCATATCCAAGCTGCGGGCAAGGGCCAAATCCCCCGCCAACGCGGCAGCGCACGCCTCATGCATGCGGCGCGGCGCAACATTAGCGGTCACGGAGATCACTCCGCGGGCGCCCGCGCCGATATAGTCCATGGCGCTCGCATCCTCGCCCGACAAAATGGCAAAGTCCGGAGGACATTGGCTCACGAGCTCGCGGGCGCGACTCAATGCGGTAGTCGCCTCTTTCAGTCCGACGATTCGTGGATGGCGTGCCAGGCGCGCCACGGTGGCCGGCAGCAGGTCCACTGCCGTTCTGCCCGGCACATTATACAAGATCACGGGTGATTCCGCGGCATCGGCGGCGGCGGCAAAATGCCGGTACAGCCCCTCCTGGGGCGGCCTGTTGTAGTAGGGCGTCACCAGCATCACGGCATCGACGCCGAGTCGCGACAGGCTGCGCGTGCGTGCCACGGTGCTTTCGGTGTTGTTGCTGCCGGTGCCGACGATCACCTTGGCTTTGCCGCGGCAGCGCGCCACGGCGCAAACGCACAGTTCCTCTATTTCGGCGAGCGACAGCGTCGGCGATTCGCCGGTGGTCCCCGCAACCACGATGCCGTCACTACCCTCGCGAAGATGAAAATCCAGCAATCTGTCCCATGCCGGCAAGTCCAGCGCGCCGTCACTGGTCATGGGCGTGACGATGGCTACCATGCTTCCGGAAAACATCCAAGGGCTCCACGGGGGAAATATCGCTACCTTAAGTGCCAACCCGCACCCATGGCAAGCGGTCCATCCGGTAGAATTTGCGCCCAATGAAGCAACACATCGTGATTTCCGCGGTCGGCGGAGACCGCGTCGGCATGGTCCACGAACTGACCAAGGCAATCGCGGACTGCGGCGGCAGCATCAGCGAGAGCCGCATGACCTCGCTCGGCAACGAGTTTGCCATGCTGCTGTTGGTGAACGGCAATTGGCACACGCTCGCCAAGCTCGAGGGCGAGTTCAAGAAGCTCGCCGATGCCACCGGCATGAACATCCAGCTGCGCCGGACCGAGGAGCGCTCGGTGCGCAGCGACATGCTGCCCTACTCCATCGATGTGGTCTGCCTGGATCAAACCGGCATTGTCGCGGGCCTGTCGGGATTTTTCGCGCAGCGCGGTGTCGACATCGCCGAACTTTCCACCCGTTCCTATGCCGCCGCACACACCGGGGCCCCGATGTTTTCCGTGCAGATGATCGTGAACGTACCCAGCCGGCTGCACATCGGAGTGCTGCGGGAGGAATTCATGGACTTCTGCGATCACCTCAATCTGGATGCCATTTTCGAACCGGTGAAAAGTTGATGAGCAAGATCGAGCTGGGCAAGAAAGTGCCCGCCTTCAGCCTGGAAGGCACATCGGGCACCTGGTCGTCGAAGGACGCCGCCGGCAGCACGCTGGTGATGTACTTCTACCCCAAGGACAACACCACCGGCTGCACGCAGGAAGGCCAGGACTTCGCGGCTCTGAATGCGCAGTTCAAGAAGGCGAAGGCCGTGATCGTCGGCGTCTCCCCCGACAGCGTAGCCTCGCACGAGAAATTCAAGGCCAAGATGGGATTTCCTTTCGACCTGCTTGCGGACCCCGACAAGAAGGTCTGCAACCTGTTCGAGGTCTATCAGGAAAAGAGCATGTACGGCCGCAAGTACATGGGTGTCGAACGCAGTACCTTCGTCATCGACGACAAGGGCGTGGTTCGCCAGGAATGGCGCAAAGTAAAGGTCAAAGGGCACGCCGAGGCGGTGCTGGCCGCGGTCAAGAGCCTGTGACCGGCAACCTGCGGAGCAGCGGCGCTGCGACGCCGAAAAGCGCCGCTGCCAAGAAGACCCGCCGCATATTCGTGCTCGACACCAACGTGCTGATGCACGATCCGATGAGCCTCTTCCGGTTCGAGGAACACGACATCTTCCTGCCGATGATCGTGCTGGAGGAGCTCGACGGCCACAAAAAGGGAATGACCGAAGTCGCGCGCAATGCGCGGCAGGCCAGCCGTTCGCTCGATGCGCTCGCGGGTGCACAGGGAGCGGACAT
>DASXOQ010000020.1:0-1956 GCA_036494165.1 Steroidobacteraceae bacterium | reverse complement strand
CGGCCTGACGACCCCGAGGCGTCGCGCGCAGCCGCGGTCAAGGATGGCCGAAGGCCACCGCGCTTGCGCGGCGCGCAGCGTCCTTGACGGTGGCGAGCACGGCGCCAGGCTGGATCAGGACGGGCCCCACAGAGAGGATGCGGACGGGTAGCGATGAACGATACGACCTTGATGCAGCAGGCGCTCGGCCTGCCGCCGCCGTGGACCGTGGCGGGCGCGCACTTCGACGCCGAGGCGCATCGGCTGGATATCGAGATCGACTTCACGCCAGGCAGCCGCTTCGTCTGCCCGACCTGCGGGGCGGCGGACTGTCCGGCCCACGACACCGAGCGGATGACCTGGCGACACCTCAATTTCTTTCAGCACCAAGCCTATCTGAACGCCCGTGTGCCGCGGGTGCGTTGCGAGAAGTGCGGCGTCAAGAAGATCGCCGCGCCATGGGCGCGACCCGACAGCGGCTTCACTTTGCTGTTCGAGGCGATGGTGATGACCATGGTCTCGGCCATGCCGGTCAAGGCCGTCGCCAGGATTGTCGGCGAGCACGACACAAAATTGTGGCGTGTGGTCCATTACTACGTCGATCAGGCGCGGGCGCGCGCCGATGCCGCCGGCGTCACCCGGGTCGCCATCGACGAGACCGCTGCGCGACGCGGTCACGACTATATCTCCCTGTTCGTCGATATCGATGAGGCCCGGGTGCTGTTCGCCACCGAAGGTCGCGACGCCGGCACGGTCGCCGCATTCGCTGGGGATCTTACGGCCCATCGCGGCGCGCCCGAGGCCATCGAGGAAGTCTGCATCGACATGAGCCCGGCCTTCATCAAGGGCGTCGCCGACAACCTGCCCGAGGCCGCGATCACCTTCGACAAGTTCCACGCCGTCAAGATCATCAACGAAGCGGTCGATCAGGTGCGCCGCGCCGAACAGAAGACGCAAGGCGCGCTGCGCGGCACGCGCTACATCTGGTTGCGCAATCCCGCCAACCTATCGGAGCGACAGAAGGCCACTCTCGACAGCCTGCCGACCCAGCATCTGAAGACCGCGCGCGCCTATCAAATCCGGCTGGCCTTCCAGGACCTCTACCAGCAGCCCTCCACCCAGACGGCCGCCGCCTTCCTGAAGAAGTGGTATTTCTGGGTCACCCACAGCCGGCTCGAACCGATGATCGAGGCCGCACGCACGGTCAAGCGCCATTGGGATGGCATCCTGCGCTGGTTCGACAGCAAGATCGCCAACGGGCTGATCGAGGGCATCAACAGCCTCGTCCAGGCCGCCAAGGCCAAAGCCCGCGGCTACCGCTCGACGCGAAATCTCAAGGCCATGGTCTATCTCCTCGCCGGCAAGCTCGACCTCAGGCTGCCGGCTTAGCGCGTGCTACCCACACTCAACAGCGAGGAACCAAATCATTTCGGTTTGTTCGTCCAAGTTACATCGTAGTTGAGAGTATATGCAAAAAGACTAGAAGTGCCGCCAGGGGCGACCACAACGCTCAAGTTTCCCGAACCATCAACATCTTTGTATTTGCCAGTTCCACCAAGCCACTTGATTAGACCGTTCTTTGACCCCTCGTAGGTCATGAAGAGTTTGTCTCCATCTCCGTCGGTCTGCACGCAGGTCCCGAAATACTTGTACGTCTCCGGTCGAGGGCTCGTATCCTCCAAGCAGCGTATCGCAAGATTGTCCGGGAGCTTTTGACTGCCCAGATTTTTGACGATGCCGTTGCACTCGGTGAAGGATTCGGAACCCAATGGGCCCATGTCGACCGCCGCTAGCGGATGGCAGACCTGGTAGGCTGCGAGTTTCGCTGCGCCATTTTCTGGCAGCGCTTCACTGGCGGAGGCTGGCGCGCACAATTCGAACAAGGCGATGGGGAGAAATATCGTGCCCAAGACTCGCAAGCCGGCCTCCTTGGTAAACCATCGAACAATGGATGCGTTTTGCTCATTTTGCAAACGG